>CAZKBQ010000022.1:0-65260 GCA_964550855.1 uncultured Anaerolineae bacterium | reverse complement strand
TGGCCCGCGTCTCGCGGATGACCGTCACCTTGATCTGCCCCGGATACTGCATCGACTCCTCAATCTTCTTGGCGATGTTCTTGCTCAACTGGATCGAGGCCAGATCGTCGATCTCTTCGGGCTTGACCACCACGCGGATCTCGCGCCCGGCCTGAATGGCGTAGGCCTCGGCCACGCCCGCTTGCGAGGTGGCAATGTCTTCCAGATCGCGCACCCGCTTGAGGAAGGTCTCCACGTTCTCGCGTCGCGCGCCCGGCCGCGAGCCGGAGATGGCGTCGGCCACTTCCACGATCACCGCTTCCAGGCATTGCTGCTCTTCTTCGTGATGGTGCGAGGCGATGGCGTTGAGCACCTTGGGATTGTTGATGCCGAAGCGCTTGATGAACTCCACGCCCAGCCGGGTGTGCGTGCCCTCAAACTCGTGATCGATGGCCTTGCCGATGTCGTGCAGCAGGCCCGCCGTCTTGGCCACCTTCACATCCGCACCCAGTTCGGCGGCCAGGATCGCCGCGATGCGCGATGACTCGATGGCGTGATGATGCTGGTTTTGCCCGTACGACGTGCGGAATTTGAGGCGACCCAGCAGTTTCAGGATTTCGGGATGCAGACCCGGCACACCCGCCTCGATGGCGGCGCGCTCGCCTTCTTCCTTGATCACGCGCTCCACTTCGGCCTCGGCGTCCTCCACCAGCTTCTCCACCCGCGTGGGATGGATGCGGCCGTCCTGCACCATCTTGGTCAACGCGATGCGCGCCACCTCGCGCCGCACCGAATCGAACGACGACAGCGTCACCGCCTCCGGCGTATCGTCCACCACGATGTCCACGCCCGTCGCCCGCTCGATGGCCCGGATGTTGCGCCCGTTGCGCCCGATGATGCGGCCCTTCATCTCGTCGTTGGGCAGCGGCACCACCGTGGTGGCCACCTCGGCGGCCTCCTCGGTGGCGATGCGCTGCACGGCCAGCGTCACGATTTCACGCGCGCGCCGATCGGCTTCTTCCTTCGCCTCGGCCTCCACCTGCCGGATGACGCGCGCCATGTCGTTGCGCGCATCACCTTCCACGGCCGCCAGCAGTTCCTTCTTGGCGTCCTCCTGGCTCATTGCCGCCACGCGTTCCAGCTCGGCCACGATGGCCCCGCGCTGTTTCTCCAGATCGTTGGCCAGCTTGTCCAGCTGGCTCTGCCGCTGGTTGCTCTTGCGCTCGCGCTGATCCACGCGCTCCAGTTTCTGATCCAGTTCCTCGCGCCGCCGGGCCAGCCGCTCCTCTTCGCGCTGCCACTCGATGCGGCGCTGCTTCAACTCATTTTCGGCGTCGTCGCGGATGCGAATCGCCTCGTCTTTGGCCGCCAGCGTCACCTCGCGCGCCTTGATCTCGGCTTCCTCGATCACGCGGTTGCGCTCGATCTCCAGATCGCGCTGCGTGGCCTTGAGGCGCGAGGTCGTCACCCAGTAGCCAATGCCGACGCCGATCGCCACGCCGACCACCAGGTCGATGAGCAGCGCTACTAAAAACGTTCCTCCATCCATAGTCATTCCTCGATGTCGTCTGCAGGATAATTCCCCGCCGCTTCATTCTCGTGAAGCCGCCGCCAGGCCTCGTCTACGGCCGCGCGCGCGGCGGCATAGTCAAAGCCGCGCCGCACCAGGTAGGCGCCCAGCTTCTGCGCGAACTCGGGCCGCGGGGCCTGGCGATACCGGTCGGCTCTGGCCAAAGCCGCCTGAAGCGCGGTCGCTTCATCGGGCAAATCGACGTCTTGCAACACCGCGTCAATCACCGCCCGCTCCACGCCCTTGCGCCGCAGTTCCAGCCGCAGGGCGGCCGCCCCTCTGGGCCTGAACTGGTTCCGATTGTCGATCCAGTATCGGGCGAAGGCGGCGTCGTCGATCAATGCCACGCCCTTCAGCCGGTCCACCGCCCGATCGATACTCTCGGCCTCAAAGCCCGCTTTTTTCAGGTTCTGGCGCACTTCCCACTCGCTGCGCGGCCGGTTGGCCAGGAAGCGCAGCGCTTTCTCGTGCGCCTTTTCCACATCGTCGGCGCTGCGCAAGCGCGCAATGTCGGCGTCGCTCAAAACCTGGCCGCGTTTGAGCCGGATCGCCTCGATGGCGGCCAGCCCAAACGCAAACTGGCCGTCCAGATAGACGTTGACGCGCTCCGGGTTTTTCTTTTGAGCCACCAGTGCCGTAATCGTGCCCGGCATAGCCCCACTCGACGCCCAAAACAAAACGAGCTGTGACCCACCAGCCACAGCTCGTCTGCAACGGCCCAGCCCGCGATGAAATTTGTCTTAACTCAAAATACGACCGGTCGATCAGATCAGACGATCACTGCGCGAACCGGCACACGCCAGAGGCGCCTGCCCGGGATAAGGTTGGGCCATGTCGATGTTGGCCCGATCACCTGGCGAAGCTGCCAGCCTGCTTACCCGCATCAAACTTATCCACTCGCGTCAGCGCCACCACTGGCCCGATCAAGTGCCATCCAGCGCTAGAGATGGCCGGCCGTACCTCAGTCATTCAAAATACGCGGACCGCCCCCCGAAGGGTCTGGCAGTTGGCGAACCTGCAAGCATGGCGGTGCGTTTCATGCGCTGCGTCGGCCGATGAAAAGAAAGGACAGGCCCCGCAGCGCCGCCCGCAGATAATCGGGCGTATGAAACCGGTGCCGCAAACTGATGTCGGCATTATACCATTCCGGGCGGCTAAATGCCAATCGGCGGCGGCCAACCCGGCCGCCGCGGCAACGGTGCGCCTCAATATGTGTTTGCGCGTAGATCGCGGCGCGGCGCCCGACCTTCGGCCCCGCCCACGCCGAACCACTGCCAAAGAAACAGGGCGATCTCAACTCGATCGCCCTGCCGTCTATACGCTCCGAATCGCCGCTACTCTTCGTCCTCGCTCGTATCCGAGGCCACCTCCACCGCGGTGCCGCTCTTGCCCAGCCGCGTCAACTGCTGCGCCTCGGCCGCGTGGGCGCGGATCTCCTGCTCGATGGCGTCCGCGATGTCGCGGTGCTGGTTCAGAAACTCTTTGGCGTTTTCGCGCCCCTGGCCCAGCCGCGTGTCGTTGTAGGTGAAGAACGCCCCGCGCTTGGTCACGATCTCCAGTTCCGTGCCGATGTCCAGGATGTCGCCCGCCTTGCTGATGCCCTCGTTGAACATGATGTCGAACTCGGCTTCGCGGAAGGGCGGGGCCACCTTGTTCTTGGTCACGCGCACCCGCACCCGGTTGCCGGTTGCCTCGCCGCCGCCCTTGATGGTCTGAATGCGGCGCACGTCCAATCGGACGGAGGCGTAGAACTTGAGCGCGTTGCCGCCCGTGGTCGTTTCGGGATTGCCGAACATCACGCCGATCTTCATGCGCAGTTGATTGGTGAAGATCATGGCGGTGTTGCTGGCCTTGATCGCGCCCGACAACTTCCGCAGGGCCTGAGACATCAATCGGGCCTGCAGACCCATATGGCTGTCGCCCATCTCGCCTTCGATCTCGGCGCGCGGCACCAGCGCCGCCACCGAATCCACCACCACCACATCCACCGCGTTGGAGTGCACCAGCATGTCGGCGATCTCCAGCGCCTGCTCGCCGGTGTCCGGCTGCGAGATGTACAGGTTTTCCACGTTTACGCCGCAGCGCGCGGCGTAATTGGGATCCAGCGCGTGCTCCATGTCGATGTAGGCGCACACGCCCTTGCGCCGCTGCGCCTCGGCCACGATGTGCTGGCACAACGTGGTCTTGCCCGACGACTCCGGCCCGTAAATTTCCGTAATGCGGCCGCGCGGCACGCCGCCGATGCCCAGCGCCAGATCAAGCGCCAGCGAGCCGGTGGGGATGGCGTCCACCTGCAGGTGCGCGGCCTCGCCCAGCCGCATGATCGCCCCGTCGCCGAACTTCTTCGAGATCGACGCCAGCGTCGTTTCCAGTGCCTTGGATTTGCCGTCTGCTGCGGGCATGCTGTTCTCCTTGTGAGGGTTGAGCGGCCAGAGCCGATCGCTGGCAGTTTACAACATTCACCGCCGCGATGCAAGGGTGTTGACCGTCGGGCGCGCGGGTGTTATGATGCGCCCATGCAGTGGATGTTGAATCGCCTGCCGCTTGATCCGAACGCGCTCGACGTGCAGCCCGCCCTGGCCGCCGATCGGCCCGTGCTGATCGATCTGACCGAGCATAGTTATCGCGCGCACTTCAATCTCGACTGGTGGGCGTTTGACAACTGGCTGTATTCCGATCGGCCTTCCGAGGCGATCTGGCTGGCGCGTTATCAGCGGCAGCCGGTGGGCGTGCTGCTGGCGCCCTATGACGACGCGCCCGTGGCCTGGCTTCGCGCGCTGGCGGTCGCCAACAACTGGCCGGCAGAGCCGATCGTGACGGCGCTGCTGACCGCCGCCGAGGCGGCGCTGCGCCGGCGCGGCGCGCGGCAGTTAGCGGTGCTGGCTCATCCCGACTGGCTGGGGCGGACGATGCCGCGCCTGGGCTTTGCGGCAGAAGCCGAAGTGGTGACGTTTCGCAAGAGCGATCGGGCGCTGCCGGCCCCGGCCCGGGCGGGCGCGGCCGTCATCCGCGACGCGACTTTTGACGACGTGCCCGCCATCACCGCCAACGATCACGCCGCCTTCCAGCCGCTGTGGTGGCATTCGGCCGCGTCGATCGATCACATTCTGCGCACGGTGCCGCATTTCGTCGTCGCCGAGATCGATCGGCAGGTGGTGGGCCACGCTTTCACCGACGTGTACGGCGGGCAGGGGCATCTCATCCGGTTGGCGGTGCATCCGCAGTACCAGCAGCACGGCATCGGCGAACAGCTGCTGATCGAGTCGTTGATCTATCAGTTGCGCGCCGATGCGTACCCGTACACGCTCAACACCCAGCGCGACAACGCGCCGTCGCAGGCGCTCTACCACCGTTACGGCTACCGCGAAGTGGGCCGGCCGGTGACGGTGATGAGTCACCCCCTCGACGGCGCCTCAGAATGAACCCTTAGTCCCTGCCGGCCGGGCGAGCCACGCCTGCCACCGGGCGCGAAAGTCCTCCAGTTCCTCGCCCGTGCCTGCCTTGATCACGTCGGCTATGGAGGCGGCCGTGCGCACCGAGGTCACCAGCCGGGCCACGGCCTTGCTGCCGTATTCTTCGCCGACAAAGTCGAGCAGCCGTACGGCAGTGTAATGGCGCGCCCGGCTGTCGGCCTGGCCGTGATCCTGCCACACGCTCTCCAGGTCCACTACGTCGCCTGCGCCGCGCGAATCATATTCATAGGGATTGAGCAGGTCAGGATCGCCCTGCCGCTGCTGCAGCCCGCGGATCACGCGCAGCGCCATGGCGCTTACCAGCGGTGCGCCGTCGGGCGCGAGGTTGATGGCGGTGAGCGTGCCGTAGGACAGCCGCCAGATCATGAGCCACGCCAGGCTGATGACGCTGCTGTTATTGGTGACGCGGTAAGGCGCGCCCTTCTGGTACATCCCGGTGAAGCGCGGCGAGGGCAGCTTCAGCACCAGGCTCGCGTCCTGAGAACTCTGCAGATTGAATTCCGACCCGCGCAGATCCAGCGTCAGCGGCACAAAGCGCGGAAAAGTGCTGCACCAGCGGCGCTCCAGCGCGTCGGTGCACGCTTCGGCGGCCACGGCGCAATCGAGGCTGAGGCAGACCTGTTCGTACGCGTCTTCGAACTGAGCCGCAACCGGCGCGATCAGATCGCGATCTTCACGGGCATACACGATGTGAAAATGCGGCGTGTCGGCGGTTTCGGCCGCGCCGCTCCAGAAGGCCGGATCAAAATTGGTGCGCCGCCACTGCCCGTTGCGCAGCCGATAGAAGCGCGTCTGGCGGAACCAATCACCTTCGCGATACTGGCTGATGTCGACCCAGGCGCGATCGGCGACCGGCAAGTCAAAATCGATCAACGTGAACAGCGGTTGATCGGCAGGGCGCCCCCACGGCGTGAGTTGATCCACCAGTTGGCGCTCCTGCTCACGATCGCTGAAGTCCAACAGGGGCTGGAGCGCCGCGCCACTGCCGCGGGCCAGCGCGTCTGCTTCCTGCTCGATGGTCTGATACAGCGCCAGCGGCATGGCGGAAGGCGTGGCGGTGGGTGCCGGTGTAGGTGTCGGTTCGACGGGGGGCGGCGCCGGCAGCGACGAGTAGATCACGCCCAGCCCCGCGCCCAACGCGATGACGAGGCCAAGGATCACCCGGCGCCGCGGCGGGCGCGGCGATTGACGGCTGACGATGGTCTCTTCGCCGCCGGCATCATCGACGTGCCATTCCAGATCGGGACTCATGTGTTATGCAGCGTCACGTCGCCGGATAACAGGCGTCGCAGGGTGCCGTCGTTCGCGCGCACCAGCAGCGCGCCGTCGTCGGCCACGCCGTCGGCGTACCCTGCGACGATCTCATCGCCCAGCCGCACGCGCACGTCGCGTCTCAGATTGATCAACCGCGCCGCCCACGCCGCGCGCAAGCGATCGTCGTCGCGCAGCCACGCATAGCGCTTGACGAAAGTGGCGACGATCTCTTTCAATACCACGGCGCGATCGATTAAGTTCCCGCTCAGTTCCTTCAAACTCGTCGCGATGTTCCGCAATTCGTCGTGCCCGCTGAAATCGACGTTGACGTTGACACCCAGCCCCACCACCGCGTACTCGATGACGTCGCCGCTGAAGGCCGCTTCGGTCAGGATGCCGCCGACTTTCAAAGGTTGAAGGTTGAACGCTGAAGGATAAAGTCGCTCATCGCGCGTTGCCACCAGATCGTTGGGCCACTTCAAGTCCAGCCGCAGCCCCGTGGCCCGTTCGATGCCTTCCACCACGGCGAGACCGGCCAGCATGGTGAGCCGCATCGCGTGTTGCGCCGGGAGCGCCGGCCGGACGAGTAGCGACAGCGCCAGCGCAGTGCCGGCGGGCGTGTACCACGATCGGTTCTGGCGACCGCGCCCGGCGGTCTGCTCGTCGGCCGAAATCAGCGCGATCTCCGGTTGATCGGCCTGCGCCAGTTCGCGCGCCCGATCGTTGGTGGACCCGATCGCGGGGTGATGCTCAACGTGAACGATGGCGGGCAGATCGCGCAGCGCCGCCCGGATTAAATCGGCGGTCAGGGGCGTCATAGCTCGTTTTTCTTGCGCAGCGCGGCCTGCACCTCGGCCGTGTTGATGGGCACCGTCGCGCGCTCGGGTGCGGCCTGCGGCACGGCGATGATGCCCTGCTCGCCCAGGGCGCGGTGAATGTGCGTGATCAGGTGCGTGCGCACCCGGGGGCCTTGCCCGTAGGCGGCCTTGACTTTCACCGTCAGCATGGTTTCAGAACTCAGCAGACCGCTCTCGCTCAGCACCATCGGCTCTTCGATGATGTCATCGCGCTCGGCATACAACTGCGTGGCCACGCGGCGCAACGCGCGCAGCGCCACGGCCACCTGCTCGCGCGGCACGCTGACCTGCACCGAGGCCAGCGAGAACGAACTGCGGCTGAAGTTGCGGATGACGCGCACCTCGCCGTTGGGCACGATGAGCAGCTCGCCGCTGTCGGCACGAATGTACGTATAGCGCAGCTGCACGTCTTCGATGTAGCCGCTCACGTCCAACAGCTGCACCTTCTCGCCCACGCTGTAGTGATCGTCGAACAGCAGCGCGATGCCGCCGATGATGTCGCTGAAATACGGGCGGGCCGCAAACGCCACGCCCGCGCTGATCAGACCCAGCGCGGTGAGCACGCTGCTGCCCGGGAAAAACAGCGACAAGATCAGGATGATGGCAATGACGTACACCACCACACGGGCCGTGCCCGCGATGAGATGCATCAGCGTCTGGCGGCGCGCCGCGCTCAACTTGCGGCTGGACCGGCCGACGATCAGGCGCGGCATCAGCCAGCCCAACACGGCGCCCAGCAGCCAGCCGCCCAGCGCGATGATGAGAATGTCGTCGAGATTGGTGGCGTCAAACGATTGGGCCAGCTCGGTCAGCAGGTTTTGGAAGTTGGGCATGGGTGCAATTGTACTCGAACTTGGCGCGAACGGGCATAGTGGCCGGGGTATTTGGTGTAAAATAGAGTACACGGCGCACGGCGCCACCCTCTCCAAGGACAACAGTATGGATCACATCTGGCGCGATCGCATGGCCTACATTCTGGGCGCGGCCAAACCGCCCGACGGGGTCTGCGTATTTTGTGAAGCGCCCCGCCATGACGACGCCACCACCTACATCCTGCAGCGCGGACGGCTGGCCTACGTCATCATGAACATTTACCCTTACAACACCGGGCACGTCATGGTGAACCCGTATCGCCACGTCGATTCGATCGAGAAGCTGGACGACGCCGAACTGCTGGAGATCATGCAGTTGACAAACTTGAGTTTGCGCGCCCTCCGATCGGCCTCTCAGCCCCACGGTTTTAATCTGGGGGCCAATCTGGGCAAGGCCGGCGGCGGCGGCATTGATCAGCACTTTCACTTTCACATCGTGCCGCGCTGGGCGGGCGACACCAACTTCATGCCCATCATCGCCGAGACGCGCGTGCTGCCGGAAAACCTGGACGATCTTTACGCACGCTTAAAACCGGCTTTTGACCAGGCCGCCCACCACCACGAGTGACCAGCGAGCGGCCGCTGCTCATTACTCGTTACTCATCACTCATCACTCATCACTCTCGTCCCACATCCCCATCACCGAGGAGTTCACCCATGCCTCAAGCGCACCTGCCAGCCGAACGTGATCCCGTCATCGTCAGCGCCGCCCGCACACCCATCGGCAAATTTCTGGGCGGCCTGGCCTCGCTCACCGCGCCACAGCTGGGTGCGGTTGCCATCCGTGAAGCAGTCAAACGCGCCGGCATCGATCCGGCCCTCATCGAAGAAGTGTTCATGGGCCAGGTCGTCACGGCGGGCGCCGGCCAGGCGCCGGCGCGGCAGGCCGCCATCGGCGCGGGCCTGCCCGACACTGTGGGCGCCGTGACCGTCAACAAAGTGTGCGGCTCCGGCCTGGAAGCCGCGATGCTGGCCGCCACGCACATCAAGGCCGGCGAAGGCGACATTTACGTGGCGGGCGGCATGGAGAGCATGAGCAGCGCGCCGTTCCTGCTGCCCGAAGGCCGCACCGGCCACAAGTACGGCCATACGCAAGTGCTGGACAGCATCATGAAAGACGGGCTGTGGTGTCCGTTCGAAGATCAGATCATGGGCAACGCCGCCGAGTTCATCGCCGACAAGTACGAAGTGACGCGCGAGGAAATGGATGAGCTGGCGCTGCGCAGCCACCAGAAGGCGGTGGCCGCCATCGACGCCGGCAAGTTCAAGGCCGAGATCGCGCCGGTGGAAATCAAAGACGCCAAGGGCCGCGTCACGCTGATCGACACGGACGAAGGCCCCCGCCGCGATACGTCAATGGACGTATTGGCCAGACTCAAGCCCGCCTTCAAGCCCGACGGGCGCGTGACGGCCGGCAATGCGCCGGGCCTCAACGACGCCGGCTCGGCCGTCGTGGTGATGAGCCGCGCCAAAGCGATCGAGCTGGGGATCAGGCCGCTGGCGCGCATCGTCGGTTATACGCACGCCGCCGTGCAGCCGTTGTGGCTGTTCATTGCGCCCGCCAAAGCCATGCCCCGCCTGCTGGACAAAGTTCAGTGGTCGCTGGACGAAGTCGATCTGATCGAGATCAACGAAGCGTTCGCGGCGCAGGTCATCGCCGACGCGCGCGGCATGGAACAGGCCGGGCATCACTGGGACTGGGACAAAGTCAACGTCAACGGCGGCGCCATCGCGCTGGGGCATCCCATCGGCTGCAGCGGCGCGCGCGTGTTGACCACGCTAATCTACGCGCTGAAAGATCGCGGTCTCAAGCGCGGGCTGGCCACGCTGTGCCTGGGCGGCGGCGAAGCAGTGGCGATGGCGATTGAAAGTGAAGAATGAAGCGTGATGCGCGAAGGGCGGTTCATTCTTCACAGGATACATCAGTAAACCTTATCGGAAATAGCAGCACGGGCATCCCCACGCCCGTGATAGGCCGCATGGGATGCGGCGGCCACGATAATTCCGATAAAGTCCAGTCCATAATCTTGCGACGAAAGGAGCGAGCACCATGACCATTCAAACCATCGGCGTCGTGGGCCTGGGCCAGATGGGCAGCGGCATCGCCGAAGTGTTTGCGCGGGCGGGCGTCAACGTGTTTGCGCGCGAGATCAACGATGAATTGCTGGCGCGCGGCCTGAATTATCTCAAACGATCGTTCGGCAAGGGCGTGGAACGCGGCAAGCTGTCGCAGGCCGACGCCGACGCCGCGTTGAGCCGCATCACCACCACCACGCAGCTGACCGACTTTGCCGGCTGCGATCTGGTCATCGAAGCAGCGACGGAAAACATGGCGCTGAAGAAGACGATCTTCACCGAGCTGGACGTGATTTGCAAGTCGCACGCCATCCTCGCGTCCAACACCTCATCGCTGTCCATCACCGAGATCGCCTCGGCCACGCAGCGCCCGGACAAAGTGGTGGGGCTGCACTTCTTCAACCCGGTGCCCGTCATGCCGCTGATCGAGATCGTGCGCGGGCTGCTGACCAGCGACGAGACGCTGGATGAGGTACGCACGCTGGGCATGCTGCTCAACAAGCAGCTGGTCTTTGCCAAAGACAATCCCGGCTTCATCGTTAACCTGCTGCTGGTGCCTTATCTGTTCGACGCGATCCGCGCGCTGGAAAACGGCGTGGGCACCAAAGAAGACATCGACACGGGCATCAAGCTGGGGCTCAACCACCCGATGGGCCCGTTCACGTTGGCGGACTTTGTGGGCCTGGATACCTGCCTGTTCATCGGCGACGCGATGTACGACGAATTCAAGGATGCGCGCTATGCCGCCCCGCCGCTGCTGCGCCGAATGGTGACGGCCGGTCTGCTGGGCCGCAAGAGCGGCCGCGGCTTCTATACGTATTGATTCGTCAACGACCGAACAGCGGAGCGCAAGTTTGGAGGCGGCCCATCCGCCTCCGATTTTTTTACAGACACGGAGCACGATGATGCGGAAAATTCTTCTCGGGCTGATCCTGGCAGCGGGCTGGCTGGCCGCCCGATCGGTTGAAGCGCAGCCCGCCGGCTGGCTTACCTATACCAACGCCGCGGCCGGTTACGCCTTTGAATATCCGGCCACGGCGCGGCTCGACACGGCCGGCGACGCGGTGTTTGTGGCGCTCAATCAGCAGCCGCCCTATCAGGGCTATGTCGTCGTTGCGCTGGATAACCCGGCCAATCTCACGCTGGCCGATTTCCTGGCCGCGCGAGCTGATGGAACGGCGTTCAAGCCCACACGCCTGAACGATCTCGAAGCCGCCGTGGACGCCGCCGCCACGACGTACTGGCTCAAGCTCGACGGTATCGTGATCGAGCTCGCGTCGGCGGGCGATCTGGCGGCCGAGGCGCAGGCAGCGTTCGATCACGCCCGTCACTCATTCCGGGAGATTCCGCATTCGCCGCGGCCCCGACCGACATCGGCCGCGCCCGCACCTATCGGGCCGGCCGTGGCCGATCAGTTTCAGTCGCCGTTCAATTTGCCCTCGACCACTCAGTATGACACCCAATGGAACATCATCACCAGCGATACACGCTACGGCATTCGCAATCTGGCGCTGCCCGGCACGCCGCGCAAGTGCTTCAACGTGACGTGGCCGCGCATGCTGCACAGCGGCCTGGACCTGTATCGCGCGGACAACGTCGATGCCACGGGACTGACGGTTTACGCCGTGGCCGACGGGCAGGTGGCGTTTTACGATCCGGCCTACGCCTCGTATCCGGGGCGCGTGGTGATCGTAAGCCATCTGCTGGCCGACGGCAAAACGATCTACTCGATGTACGCGCATCTGGGCACGGTGTCGGTGACGCAGGGCCAGCTGGTGGCGCGCGGTCAGCCGATCGGCACCATCCTGTACCAGCCGGGCGATTCGCATTTGCACTTAGAAATGCGCTGGTTCCTGGACGGACACAACATTTATCCGGCCAATACCAGCTGCAACAGCGTGCCGTCGTTTTACTACGGGCGCGGCTACACGTATCTGATCCATCCCGATCGGTTTCCGTCGGCCAGCGGCTACGTCAATCCCGATGCGTTTATCCAGGCGCACGGCGGCGCGCCGCTCACCCCGATCGGCCTGCCCGACCCCTACACGCCGCCGCTCTCGCTGACGGCCATCAGCCCTGGATTGACGCCGATCTGGCCGGGATCACCGATCGGGTTGGAGAAGACCGCAGCGCCCGATCGTTCGATCAACGCGCCCGGTTCGCCCTTCACCCAGACAGTGCCCTATTCCGTCGCGCTGCCGCTCGTCGCCAGCAGCCCGCCGCGCCTGGAACCGGCCTGCGTGGAGGGACAGAATTTGCTGGCCAACGCGGGCTTCGAGGACGGGCCGGGCAGTGCGCCGTGGGTGCAGGTGCGCAACGGCACGGCCGATCTCATCAGCACGGCGCGGCCGTTTAGCGGCGCCTACGGCCTGTTTCTGGGCGGGCGCAACGTCGCCGATGACGAGGCGCTGCAGTCGTTCGTCGTGCCGTACTACACGCAGGGATTGACGGTGACGTTTAAGCGCTTTTTGACGACGGACGAAACCGAAGCGGTGGTGTACGATCACTTTGAAGCCGTAATTGAGAATCAGACGGGCAACGAACTGACGCCGCAGCTGCAGCTGACCAATCTCAGTCCGGGCAAGGGCATCTGGGTGACCGAACAGGCCGCGTTCTCGGAGCTGGCCGCGTGGCAGAATCGGCGGCTGCGGCTGAGTTTCAAAGGCATGACGGATGGTTCGCTGCCCACCCGGCTGTACGTTGACGAGGTGAGCGTGCAGACCAGATGCACGCCGTGAACTGAGGCTCAGAAACAGACGGCCCGCACCGGATGGTTGATCCGGTGCGGGCTTTATGGTTTCTGCTGAGGCTAGCGTCGCAGGATGGGCAGGTAGATCGATACGCCGCCGGGCGCGGCCGACCCCCAGCTGAGGTCGTCGAGCAGTACGCGCGGCTGCCCCAGCAAACTGTTGTGCATGAGATCGATCCGCACGGTGGCGGTGGGCGCGTCCCAGGCCGAGACATCCCACCAGTGATGCGTCCAGTACAGATTGGCGTTATCTGTGGGCAGCAAGTACGTGATGGTGCTCG
The DNA here is from genome assembly GCA_964550855.1 of uncultured Anaerolineae bacterium. GTDB lineage: Bacteria > Chloroflexota > Anaerolineae > Fen-1058 > Fen-1058 > JAGOBP01. The sequence continues at coordinate 52,149 of CAZKBQ010000022.1, read as the reverse complement.
TCGGGCCGATGAGGCTGAGCTGCAGCGTGTCGCTGATCGCGTCGGCTTCGAGGACTTTGTACACGAGCGAGAACGTGCCGTGCGTCAGCGTAAGCGGCACGCTGATGGTCTGCTCGATACTACTGGTCCACGGCTGCGTGGCAGTGGTAATGGGCGTGGTGTGCCCCAGCTGCACGGCGTGCGCGCCGGTGAAGCCGGTCTCGGCCAGCGTGGCCGAGACTTCGCCCGTCGGCGTCCACGGCGAGAGATCGCCGCTTTCGAATTGGCCGTTCAGCAGCTGATCATCGATCGGGGGCAGGTAAACCGGATCAGAGACCGTGGTAGCCACTCGTCGAGCAGGTGGCAGTTCGCCGAAGCCCGCGCGAGTGATCGTGACCGTGACGAGCGTGCTGCTGTCGCCGTAGTACAGTTCATATTGTCCGTCGTGCCGCGACAGTCCGCTGTTGAGCGCGGCGGGATCGCTCTGCGCGGCGGCGGCGGCGATCGGTTGATCGCGGTTGCCCAGCACGTGTCCAATCAAAACGTCGGTGTAGGGGGTGGTGAAGGCGTCGCCGTCGCCGCCGGCATAGGCGGCCACATTGCCCGCGTAGTCGCGCGCGCGCGATCGGAAATAATACGTATGGCCGTATTGTCCCGGGAAGATCGCGCTGAGGCCGGGCGTGCCCTGCTGCCAATCGGTCCACACGCCGGCCGCGCCATCGCGATATTGCACGTCGTATGACTTGATCCCCGATCCGCCCGGATCCGTGCCCGACCAGCTGACGTTGAAGTTGTTGGTGGAATTCCAGCGCGGCAGGGCGTTGACGCTGCTGCGTGGCGGCAGCACATCGGCGCTGGCCCAGTCGGGCCACCAGTCATAGCCGGTGGCCCCGATGTACCATTCGGTATGGGCCGCCCAGTCGCGCGCAACGATGTACGAATCGTTCCAGTACCATTGATTGCCGATCAATTCCCAGTGCACGCGCGCAAACGCAAAGTATTGGCCGGTGGGATCATACTTGGGGCCGACGTAGTCGTAGCCATAGGGTGTGTACCCCATGAAGTTGATGGCGCCGCCGCCGGCGCTGACCGTGCCCAGATCGTAGAAGTCGTCGGGGGGATTGGCGTCGTAGTTGAACAGGATCGTCGAGCCATCCGGCGACCAATCGGGATAGGCGGCCAGCACTGCGCCGCTGGTTAATTGCGTGGCCGCACCACCGGTTGCATTCATCTTGTACAGTTCGTAACTGCCGGTGCGATCGGACGCGAAGACCAGCTGCGTGCCGTCGGGCGACCAGGCTGGATGCCCATCCCAGGCCGGATTAACGGTGAGCCGCGCCTGGTTCGATCCGTCTGCGTTCATCACATACAGCTCGGCATTGCCGTCGCGATACGAGTAGAACGCGATCTTCGATCCGTCCGGCGACCAGGCCGGCCGGTATTCGTTTTGCGGCGTGTACGTCAACCGCTGCACGCCGCTGCCGTCGGCGTTCATCGTGTAAACGTCGCTGTTGCCGTCGCGCGTGGAGATGAAGGCGAGGCGCGTGCCGCCGCGGTTGAGGTCGGGCGTGGTATCGACGTTGACGTTGTACGTCAGCCGCGCGGCGGTTGACCCATCGCCGGGCGCCGTGTAGATCTCCCAGTTGTTGTCGCGATACGAAGTGAACGCCGCCATTGTCCACGGGCGCGGATCAGGCCCATCGGGACGCACAGTCACCGCCGGTACGCGCGTCCGCGCCGGATCAGTCCACGCGGCCTCGGCCAACCCGATCGGATCGCGCAGCCGATCGGGCCGTGCTGCCGGTTGCGGCGACCGCGCACCGACTGGCCCGGCCAGCATCAGCAAGCCCAACGTGATCATGACCACCTGCTTCAACCATCGTCCGGGAATGTGCATGCTTTTCCTCCGTGGCGGAGTGCTGCGTGGATTATAACAAGCCAGAGCCTCCGGCAGAATCAATGACATCGCCGGAGGCTCTGGTATCAATCAACAGTGGCGCGCGGTCGTCGTCGGGCTACGCCATGCGGGTCTCAAACGACTGCAGCACCTTCATGTAGTTGGCGCGCTCGAAGGCCGCCGTGTTCGCCACATGGCGCTGGCTCATGCTGCCTTGCATCTGCCGAATCGATTCGTACTCGTGCGTCTCCAGCCAGCGCTCCAGATCGACCAGGATGTCGCCCAGCGCCTGCACGCCGTTGTGCAGCAGCACCGACGCCATCTGCGCCACCTTGGCGCCGACCATCATCGATTTGACGACATCTTCGGCGGTGTGGACGCCGCCCGTCAGCGCCATATCGGCGACGATCTGGCCGAACAGGATCGCCGCCCAGCGCAGGCGCAGGCGCAGCTCGTAACTGCTGCTCAGCGTGAGGTTGGCCACCACCTCCAGATCCTCCAGATCGATGTCGGGCTGGTAGAAGCGGTTGAACATCACCAGCGCGTTGGCGCCGGCCCGATCGAGCTGCGCGGCCATATAAGGGATGCTGCTGAAGAAGTGCATCATCTTGACGGCGATCGGAATCTTGACGGTGTTCTTGACTTCGCGCACCAGGTCCAGATACATCTGCTCGACCGCGCCGCTGCTGACGAACACATCCGTTGGGATGTGATAGACGTTGAGTTCCAGCCCATCCGCGCCCGCTTCTTCCATCAACCGGGCATAGCGCGTCCAGCCGCCCTTGGAGATGCCGTTCAGGCTGGCAATCACCGGGATGCCCAGCGCGGCCTTGGCTTTGCGGATGTGCTCCAGATACAGGTCCGGCCCCAGGTTGTAGTGGCCCAGATCGGGAAAGTACGAGGTGGCCTCGGCATAGCTTTCCGCGCCATAAGTCAGATAGTGATTCAGCTCCTGGCTCTCGTGCTCGATCTGTTCTTCAAAGAGTGAATACATCACAATCGCGGCCGCCCCGTGATCCTCCAGCCGCTTCATCGTATCCAGCGACTTGGACAGCGGCGACGCCGACGGCACGAGTGGATTCTTGAGAGTAAGCCCCATGTAGGTGGTGGTTAGGTCGATCATTGGTTGGCTCCATTAGCCCCTCTCCCGATAACGGGAGAGGGGGTGGGGTGAAGGATCACTTCGTCACCTTGATTTGCGTCGCCGCCTCGCCGTCGCCGCTGTAGTTCATGGCGGCCAGCTGCTCGTAGATGCGCCACTTCTGAATCACGTCGCCCTGGGCTTCTTCCAGCAGCTGCGCGGCCACCTCGGGCTTGCTCTGCGTCAACATCTTGTAGCGCGTCTCGTTGTAGATGTACTTGTCCAGCGGCAGCGCGGGCGGCTTGCTGTCCAGCACCAGCGGATTTTCGCCCTGCGCGGCGCGGCGCGGATCGAAGCGGAACAGCGGCCAGTAGCCCGACTGGACGGCCAGCTTCTGCTGTTCCATGCCCTTGGCCATGTTGATGCCGTGATTGATGCAGTGCGAGTACGCGATGATCAACGATGGCCCATTGTACGACTCAGCTTCGACGATGGCCTTGATGGTCTGCGCGTCGTTGGCGCCCATGGCGATCTGCGCCACATACACGTTGCCGTACGTCATCGCCAATCGAGCGAGGTCCTTCTTGCCCAGCGGCTTGCCGCCCGCCGCAAACTTGGCCACGGCCGCGCGCGGCGTGGACTTCGAAGCCTGACCACCGGTGTTCGAATACACTTCGGTGTCGAGCACGAGGATGTTGATGTTGCGGCCCGAAGCAATGGCGTGATCCAGCCCGCCGTAACCGATGTCGTAGGCCCAGCCATCGCCGCCGACGATCCACACGTCCTTCTTGACCAGCATGTCGGCCACGGCCAGCAAATTCCTGGCGTCCAGCGAATCAAGGTTGGCCAGCCGCGCCTTGAGGGTCGCCACGCGATCGCGCTGCGCGCGGATGGCGCGCTCGGTGCTTTGATCGGCCCGCAACAGATCATCGGCCAACGTCTCGCCGATCGCGCTGCGCAGCTTGCCCACCAGCTCGCGTGCGAACTCGGTCTGCTTGTCGATGGTCAGGCGCATGCCCAGGCCGAATTCCGCGTTGTCCTCAAACAGCGAGTTGGACCAGGCCGGCCCGCGGCCCTGCTTGTTCTGCGCCCACGGCGTGGTGGGCAAGTTGCCGCCGTAGATCGACGAACAGCCGGTGGCGTTGGCAACCACCGATCGATCGCCGAACAGCTGCGAAATCAGCTTCAGATACGGCGTCTCGCCGCAGCCCGAGCACGCGCCGGAGAACTCAAACAGCGGCTGCAACAGCTGCGTGTCCTTGACGGTGGTCAGGTTGAGCGTGGTCGGATCGGCTTCCGGCAAGCTCAGGAAGAAGTCCCAGTTTCTGGCTTCGTTTTCGCGCAGCGGCAGTTGATCGGCCATGTTGATGGCCTTCAGGCGCGTCTCGCTCTTGTTCTTGGCGGGGCAGACTTCCACGCACAGCGTGCAGCCGGTGCAATCTTCAGGCGCGACTTGCAGCGTATACTTCAGGTCTTTGAATTCCTTCCAGCGCGCGGCCGTGCTCTTGAAGGTTTCCGGCGCGTCGGCCAGATACTTCTCGTCGTACACCTTGGCGCGGATGACGGCGTGCGGGCAGACCAGCACGCATTTGCCGCACTGGATGCAGGTGTTGGGATCCCACACGGGAATTTCCAGCGAGATATTGCGCTTTTCCCACTGCGCGGTCCCCGTGGGGAAAGTGCCATCCATCGGCATCTTGCTGACCGGCAGCTGATCGCCCAGCCCGGCGATGATGGCGGCGGTCACTTCCTGCACAAACTCGGGCGCCTGCGCCGGCACCGGCCGCCGCATCTCGATGGTGCTGGTCACGCTCGACGGGACTTTCACTTCGTGCAGGTTATCCAGCGTGGCATCCACCGCCGCAAAGTTCTGGCGCACCACCGCTTCGCCGCGCTTGCCATAGGTCTTCTCGATGGCGTGCTTGATCTGCGCAATGGCTTCGTCCCGGGGCAGCACGCCGCTGATGGCGAAGAAGCAGGTCTGCATGATGGTGTTGACGCGGCCGCCCATGCCGGTCGCCTCGGCCACTTTGTAACCGTCGATCACGTAGAACTTCAGCTGCTTGTTGATGATGTGGGCCTGCACGTTGCGCGGCAGTTTGTCCCACACTTCGTCGGGGCCGTACACACTGTTCAGCAGGAAGACGCCACCAGGCGCCGCATTCTGCAGGATGTCGTACTTCTCCAGGAACACCCACTGGTGACAGCCGATGAAGTTGGCCGACGTGATCAGGTACGTCGAGTGAATGGGGCGCGGCCCAAAGCGCAGGTGCGAGGTCGTCAACGAGCCGGATTTCTTCGAGTCATACACGAAGTAACCCTGCGCGTAGTTCGGCGTCTCTTCGCCGATGATCTTGATCGAGTTCTTGTTGGCGCCCACCGTGCCGTCCGAGCCCAGACCATAGAACATGGCGCGCACCATGTCGGGCGATTCGGTGCTGAACGTCGGATCGACCTCAAGGCTGGTAAAGCTCACGTCGTCGATGATGCCGACCGTGAAGTGATTCTTGGGCTGAGGCTTGGTCAGTTCGTCATACACGGCCTTGACCATGGCGGGCGTGAATTCCTTGGAAGACAGCCCATAGCGCCCGCCGATGACCTTCGGAATCGAGTTGATCTGGCCGTTCAGCAACGACTCGGTCAACGCGGTGATCACATCCTGGTACAGCGGCTCGCCCGCGCTGCCGGGTTCCTTGCAGCGGTCGAGCACGGCCATGGCTTTGACCGTCGCGGGCAGGGCGGCGATGAAATGCTCAATGGAGAATGGGCGATACAATCGGACTTTGATCAGGCCCACCTTCTCGCCTTGCTTCGCCAGATAATCGATCGTCTCTTGCGCCGTCTCCGCGCCCGACCCCATCATGACGATGACGCGCTCCGCGTCCGGTGCGCCGTAGTAGTCAAACAGGCGATACTGGCGACCGGTGAGGGCGGCGAATTTGTCCATGGCCGCCTGCACGATGCCGGGCACTTTCAAATACAACGGATTGACCGTTTCGCGGCCCTGGAAATACACATCGGGATTCTGGGCTGTGCCGCGCATCACCGGGTGGTCGGGTGAGAGCGATCGGGCTTTGTGGGCATGCACCAGCTCGTCGTTGATCATCGCCCGGATGTCGGCGTCGTCCAGCATCTCGATCTTCATCACCTCGGCCGACGTGCGGAACCCGTCGAAGAAGTGAATGAACGGCACGCGTGCTTCCAGCGTGGCCGCGTGCGCGATGAGGGCGCTGTCCATGGCCTCCTGCACGCTGTTGCTGCACAGCATCGCCCAGCCGGTCTGACGCACCGCCATCACGTCCGAATGATCGCCAAAGATCGACAGACCCTGTGCCGCCAACGCCCGCGCGGCGATGTGGAAGACCGTGCTGGTCAGCTCACCCGCGATCTTGTACATGTTGGGGATCATCAGCAGCAACCCCTGCGACGCCGTAAAGGTCGTGCACAAGGAACCGGCTTGCAGCGCGCCGTGCACGGCCCCGGCCGCGCCGCCCTCGCTCTGCATCTCCTGGACAAGTGGAACAGTGCCCCAGATATTCGGCTTGCCCTCCGACATCCACTGATCGGCCCATTCGCCCATCGTGGACGACGGCGTGATCGGGTAAATTGCGATCACCTCGCTGGCGCGGTAGGCAACATAGGCGGTCGCCTCGTTGCCGTCCAAAGTAACCATCTGTCTGGCCATTGCTTATCTCCTGCTCGGTCTCGACCCCCGCCATACGCGCGTGGGTGAAAAGTATAGTATTCCAACGCTAACAACTATCCCACCAGACGCCGCGCAAGACGAGTGACATAAGGCATGGTTTTGCGTGATCATCTTCCATTCACGTCGATTAGACACTATGGTCTTAACATAGGCCAATTCCAACGCGGGATCACACGTGGCCGGCGCCCGACTTTATGATAAAATTTCTGACAAGCGCCGCTGAGCCAGCGCCCGATCCTACCCTGCCTGCCAAGCCCGATTGTTCCTTCTTGCCCGACGGCCCGGCGGCGGCCCATGGCGCCGCCCACCGGAAGGTGCTTATGCGCATCTAATGATCTCGCCGTATCATTGTCCTTAGACTCGAATCCGCCGACGGCGGTATTCAGGGTATAATATTTTATGAACGTGCTTTCATTGGGCACCAACGCAGGTTAACATGGAATACAAGGACTATTACCAGATCCTCGGCGTCCCGCGGACAGCCACGGCGGCCGACATCAAGAAGGCCTATCGCAAACTGGCCCGCCAGCACCATCCCGACAACAATCCGGGCGACAAACAGGCCGAAGCCAAATTCAAAGAAATCAACGAAGCCAACGAAGTGCTGAGCGATCCTGACAAGCGCCGCAAGTACGACCAGCTCGGTTCGCAATGGCAGCAATACGAGCGCATGGGCGGCCAGCCCGGCGGCTTCGACTGGAGCCAATGGACCACCGGCCAGTCGGTCGATCTCAACGATCTGTTTGGCGGCAGCGGCGGCTTCTCTGACTTCTTCACGCAGATTTTCGGCGGCATGGGCGGAGTCGGCGGCAGGCGCGGCGCTTCGACGCGCGGGCCGGCCCGCGGCCGCGATTACGATCATCCGGTTGACATCGACCTGAGGGAAGCTTACTCGGGTGTCACGCTATCGCTGCAGAAAGACGGCCAGAAGCTGGAAGTCAAAATTCCACCCGGCGTCAAGACCGGTTCGCGCGTGCGCGTGGCCGGACAGGGTGGCGAAGGCCAGGCAGGCGGGGCTGCCGGCGATCTGTACCTCGTCGTCAATGTCAAACCGGACGCCGTCTTCGAGCGCAGCGGCGACGATCTCAAAGTCACCGTAACCGCCGACCTGTATACGCTGGTGCTGGGCGGCGAAGTCACCGTCCCCACCATGCTGGGCGAAGCCAAACTCAAAATCCCGCCCGAGACTCAGCCGGGGCGTGTCTTCCGCCTGCGCGGCCAGGGCATGCCACAGCTGCGCGATCCACACAACCATGGCGATTTGCTGGTCAAGGTGCAGGTCGCCTTGCCCACTCATCTGACGGAAACCGAAAAGAAGCTGTTTCGGCAGCTGGCCGACCAGCGCAGGTAGATTGATGCGAGGAATGGACTGGAGATGAAGCTGATCAAGTCTGTGATTGTGGCCTTTATGATGGTGCTGTTGCTGCCGGGCTGCCGCGAGTTTAGTGTGTTTGAAACGCCCACGCCGGTCACCCCGGTCTCGCTGGGCAGGTTCGCGCCCACACCGGCCGCTTCGCCCACGCCGCTCCCGCCCCAGATCGCCATTTCCGCCGACGCGGAAGAAGCCCTGCTGGCCAACATCTACGATCGAACCAATCCCGGCGTGGTCAACATCGACGTGTCCGGCAGCCTGGGCACCGCCGACCTGACCGAGTTCGGCTCCGGCTCCGGGTTCGTCATCGATCAGGATGGGCACATTGTCACCAACAACCACGTCATCGAGGGCGCCGATGAAATTGACGTGACCTTCGCCGACGGCAGTGTGGCCGTGGCCAAACTGGTTGGCGCGGATCCCTATAGCGATCTGGCCGTGATCAAAGTCAATATCGATCGGGCCAAATTGTTCCCTCTCGAAATCGGCGACTCCGATACCGTGCGTGTCGGCCACCGCGTCATCGCCATCGGCAACCCGTTCGGGCTGGTGGGCACGATGACGGTGGGCATCGTCAGCGGGCTGGGCCGCACCCTGCCGGCCGACAGCGTGGACGCCAGCTCGCGCTTCTCCAATCCCGACATCATCCAGACCGACGCGGCCATCAATCCCGGCAACTCCGGCGGCCCGCTGCTCAACTCGCGCGGGCAGGTCATCGGCGTCAACACCGCCATCCGCACCAGCGGCACCAATCGCGCCAACTCCGGTGTGGGCTTCGCCGTGCCGTCCAACACGGTCAAGCGCGTCGCCCAGCAGCTCATTCGCGACGGGCGCACGTCATACCCGTACCTGGGTGTCAGCGTTGACAATCATTTCACCACAGCCGAGCTGGCCGCCGCACTCAATCTGCCCGTGGAAAAAGGCGTGCTCATCTCGTCCGTCGTCGACGGCGGCCCGGCCGATCTGGCCGGCCTGCGGGGCGGCTCGCGGCAGGTGACCGTCCGCGGCCTGCCGGTGTCGGCCGGCGGCGACATCATCATTGCCCTTGACGGCGAAGCCGTCACCAGCTTCGATCAGATGATCGCGCTGCTCACCAGCCGCAAGACGGTGGGCCAGACCGTCATCATGACGATCCTGCGCGATGGCGAAACGCTGGAGGTGCCACTCACCCTGGTTGAACGACCCCGTTAGTTCAAACGGCTGGTCGCCGCCGCACCGCGGCAGACGCGGCCGCCGTTTCATTCTTTGACAGGAGGCGTGTCGTGTTTAGCAAAGAAGATTTGCAGCAGCTCGCCGAATATCACAGCCAGCACCCCGTCCTAAGCCTGACCCTGAACGTTGATCCGACCCGCCGCACTCGCGACGAATACCGCTTGACGCTGCGCCACCTGCTGCACAGCGTGGCCGGCCGCGCCAACGGCGACGCGGCGCGAGTCGAAGCCTTCTTCGATCACGAATACGATTGGAGCGGCCGCGGATTGGCCATCTTCTCCAATCAGACCGAAAATTTCTGGAAGGTCTATTCTCTGGCCGTCCCGATTATCGATTCCATCTCGATCGGCCCGCGGCCCTATCTCACACCGCTGGCCAACCTGTGGGATGCCTACGGCCGCTTTGTCGTCGCCCTGGTCGATCGGCAGGGTGCCCGCTTCATCTTCGTGCAGATGGGTGAAGTCATCGACAGCGCCGGCGTGCTGGGCGAAGAAGTGCGGCGCGTCAAATCGGGCGTCAACGCCATCTCCACCAGCCGCCGGCGCGACGCCGACGTCGCAACCGACCGGAAGGAGATCGAGAAAGTCAAGCGCAACGTCAAAGACGCCGCGGCCGCGCTGGCCGCCTTCTGCGAAAAACACTCGCCGCGCTACGTCGTGCTGGGCGGCAACGCCGAGGTACTCAACGAGCTCCGCAGCTACCTGCCGCAGCCCTGCGCCGAGCGCATCATCGGCACCTTCAACGCCGACATCGACCAGCCCGACCTGCTGATTCGCGATCGCGCCATGGAACTGGTGGAAGCGCACGAAGCCCGGCGCGAAGCCGAACTGGCCGACGCCGCCATCACCGCCGCGGCCAAAGGCAGCGGTGGCGCCGCGCGCCTCGGCGACGTGCTGCGCGCCGCACATGCCGGCCAGGTGCAGACTCTGCTGGTGGCCGAGGGCTTCAAATCGCCCGGCTACCAGTGCGGTCAGTGCGGCTACCTCAGTGCGCAATCCATGGCGCGCTGCCCGTTCTGTGGCGGGCAGTTCACCCAGATCCCGGATGCGGTCGAAGCCGCCATCAGCAAAGTGGTGGAACAGAAAGGTCGCGTGGAAGTGGTGCGCGGGCACATGAAATTGAACGAGGTCGGCATTGCGGCCATGCTGAGATACTGACGGCCGACGAACGCTAATCCATCAAAAGAGCGGAGCCGCTGGCACGGCCCCGCTCTTTTCGATCTCAACCACAACCCGATCGGCGATCCAGCCCCTATCGGCCCTGCCACCGGGCCGGACGTTTTTCCACAAACGCCCGCATGCCTTCCTTCTGATCTTCCGTGGCAAACAGCAAGTAGAACAAACGCCGCTCGTACTCCAACCCTTCGCTCAGCGACGTTTCAAACGCCTTGTTGATCGCTTCCTTCGCCAGGCGCACGGCCACCGGCGGGCGCGCCGCAATCTCATTCGCCAACTTCAACGCCTCGGCCAGATAAACCTCCACCGGCACCACGCGCGCCACCAGCCCCAGCTGCTCGGCCTCGCGCGCCGACAAATACCGCCCGGTCAGCACCAGTTCCATGGCCTTGCTCTTGCCCAACGCCCGCGTCAGCCGTTGCGTGCCGCCCGCGCCCGGCATCACGCCGATGTTCACCTCCGGCTGGCCGAACTGCGCCGACTCCGAAGCGATGATCAGATCGCACGTCATCGCCAATTCACAGCCGCCGCCCAGGCAGAAACCGGACACCGCCGCGATGATCGGCTTCTTGATCTTGCGGATGCGATCCCAGCGGGCGATGTTGTCGCGCAGCAGCATCTCCACCGCGCTCGCCTCCGCCATCTCCTTGATGTCGGCTCCCGCCGCAAACGCGCGCTCACTGCCGGTGATGACGATGCCGCCCACTGCCGCGTCTCGATCGAAGTCTTCCAGCGCGCCGACCACCTCCTCCATCAGCGTCGCGTTCAGCGCGTTGAGCTGCTGCGGCCGATCGAGCCGGATCAGCCCGGCGTGACCCTCAGTAGATACCCGTATCGCAGTGTAAGTCATGCCGCCTCCTGGCCGTCACTCGCACCAGCGCTTGACGTAGCCGACCGTCTGGGTACGCACGAGCTGCCCGTCGGCCGTCCGCAGCGTCAGCACCACCTCGCGCGAGATCAACGGCGTGGGCGCGCCCGCGCAGCGAATGCGCACGCTCACGCGCAGCGCCTGCTCGCCCGATCCCACCTGCGCCAGCTGCCGGTCAATCACATATGGCTCCACGGCCGGCACCGCCATCGACAACGTGCCGATCGGGCCGGCATCCATCGGTTGGACCAACGTACGGAACGTCAATCCCAACGTCGTCTGCGTATCCTCGCGCGGAATCAGCAGCTCAAACGCCGTGATCGAGATCGTCGGCGTAGGCGATACGACGAATCGCGTAGCCCCCACGGTCGGGCGCGGCGTCGCGGTCAACGTCGCCGTTGGCGCGGCCGACGTAACGCCGGCGGCAACGGTGGTCGTCGGGCCGGGCATCGCCGTCGGCGCTGCCGTGGACACGCCGCCGGGCGTGTTCGCCGGCAAACGCGTGGCCGCAACAGTGGCACTGGCCGCGAGCGGCGGCATGACTGGCAGTGACGAGGCAGTCGGCCCAATCACCGGTGCCGTAGCGGCCGGTGTATTCGTGGGCACGGGCACGGCCGCGGGAGGCTGTGCCAACAACAATGCCGCCCCGCCGATCACAACGATCAAGCCAATCAGGGCGAGCGCCCACACAGGCACGCGGCGCGGCGGCGGTTCGCGGCGGGCGCTGATGCGGCGCACCCCCAGCGCGGCATCAGCCGCGGCGTGCTGGCGCGCCTGCGCGTAGGCTTCGGCCAGCTCACCCGCGCTCTGGTAGCGCTGGGCCGGATCGGGCGCAACCGCCTTCAAAATCACCGGCTCCAGCGCAGCCGGCACCTTGGGCGTGTAAGCGTCCGACGGCGGCAACGGCTGCCCCGCCCACAGCTCATAGATCATCGCCCCCAGGCTGTACACATCCGATCGGGCATCGGGAATCTCGCCAGTGCGGACTTCGGGCGCCTGATAGTTGGAAGGGGTGGCCTGCAGCGCCTGCACGATGCCGAAGTCGGCCACAAACGCATTGCCGGCGTGATCGAGCAGCACGTTGCCCGGTTTCAAGTCACCGTGAAACACGTCGTGTCCATGCGCGTGATCGAGCGCGGCCGCGATCTGTGCCACCAGCCGATCGATCTCGGCCGGCGACAACGACTGCGTTTTCAACCGGTCGTGCAGGGTGCCGGCCGGCATGTACCGCATGATCCAGTACACTTGATCGTCCGCCAGGCCGGCGTCATACACAGGCACCAGGTTGGTGTGATCGAGCCGGGCCAGATAGCGCGCCAGCTGCTGCAGTCGTTCGGCGGCGTCGCGATCGACGCGATCGAATAGTTTGAGCGCAACGAAGCGCTCTACCGGCTGCTGGCGCGCCACATAGACCGTGGCCACATCGCCGCGCCCGATTTCCTGCTGGATGACATAGCCGCCAATGGTTCGATCAGACATTGGATTTTAGGGCCAACCCTTAGTGAATCAACTGTCCGCTGCGGCGGGTCTGGCGCGTTCGACGGCGGCCAGTCGCCGGTTGAACTGATCACTGGCGTACATCACCAGCTCGGCCACGTCCAGTTCGAACGGGATGTCGTCGCCGTACGGGGCGAAGGTGTCGCCCACGATGTCAAGCGCGGCGGGCAGCAGCTCGCCCATGCGCGTCTCGATCAAAGTCCACAGCGCCGGGTCGGCGGTGACGTGGCGCTGCAGGAAATACACGCCAAAGGCGATGTGACGCGCTTCGTCGCGCTGCACCAGCTCGATACCCTGCACCAGGCCGGGCAGCAGGCCGCGCGCTTTGAGCGCCTGATAAAAGCCGTGATAGCCGGTCTCGGCCAGCACACCCTCGATGATCAGGTGATAGACCACGCTGGCCTCCACCTGCGCCCGCGCCGATGGATCGGTCAGCAGCCGATTGAGGGTGGTGGGCAGGATCTCGAAAAAGACCGGGCCGTAATGGGGGCCCAGATAGGCGCGTAGATCGATCGGCTGGCCGGGGACATCCTCCAACCACCGATCAAAAAATTCCATGTGCTTGGCTTCTTCGAAGATTTGCGTCGTCAGGAAGAATTCGTCTTCAAGATGACCGCCGTCGCGTCGCACGGCCACCAGCAGCGGGGCCAGATCGTGCGCCACGGCCTCCTCGCCGGCGTGAAAGAGCGCGCCCACCCGCAGGATCAGATCGCGCTCGCGCTCGGACATGCCTGCCCAGTCGCGGCGATCCTGCGCCAGCTCAATGGTGCGCGGATCCCACATCAGCGTTTTGGCTTTGTGGTAATCGATCATCGGCAGCAGGTTGTGATTGATGCGCATCTCATCCTCATCCCGCGTGACGAATCACGCGCCGCGCGTGCCGGTCTGCTCCGTTATCGGACGAAGCTGAAGGATTGAATCATGGCATTGAAGGTATCGGGATAGCGGCCTTCCGGCGGGCCGGCGTAATACAGGGCATAGGCGCGCTGGCCGTCGATCGCCATGATGACGCGCTGCCAGCGCGGCGGGTCTTCGGTCATGATCATCGCCGTGGTCTCGCGCGCGTCCACGCCGCTGCCCAGCTCCAGCGCGGCCGGCTGCGAGAACTGCACGCCGGCTTCGTTGGCGCGCAGCGCCGTCATCTGCTCGGCCACATACTGATCCAGCGTTTGGGTCTGTGTCAGCGTCTGCACGTACACGATGACCAACGATTTGGAGGCTGTGCTGGGCAAGAAGACGACCGTGTGCAGGTTGTCGCCGCGCGGCAGTTCCTGCGGATCGACCAGCGTCTGCCAGTTGCCGGGATACGTCAGGCGGAAGCCCAGCTCCGCGTTGCGATACTCAACGGGCGGGCTGTCGGTGACCACCGGCTGGGGCACCAGATCGCCGCGCGTCAGCAGCGGCACGCCGATGACCAGCAGCACGCCGGCCAGCAGCACCATCACCAGGATCGGGGAACGCAAATTACGCACAGGACTCCTTGGTTAAAGCATCACTTTGCCGCCGTCCACGTTGATGGCCTGGCCGGTGATATAGCGCGCCGCGTCCGAACACAGAAACAGCACCAGCCCGGTCACGTCGTCCGGCTCGCCCAGCCGCCCCAGCGGAATGTCTTCCAGCCACTTCTGCATCTGCGCGGCGTTGTCGCGCAGGTGCGCCGTCATTTCGGTGATGATGACGCCGGGGCAGACCGCGTTGACGCGGATGTGGTGCGCGGCGAATTCGCGCGCGCATTCCTTGGTGAAGCCGATCAGGCCCGTTTTGCTGGCCACGTACGCCGATCGGTCACGCAGCCCCGCCGCCCGCCCCGCGATGGACGCGATGTTGACGATGACGCCGCCGCCCTGCGAGATCATCATGCGGCCCACGCTTTGCGAGCAGATAAACGCGCCCTTCAAGTTAACGTCGATGGTACGATTCCAATCCCATTCGTCCAGCTGCACGATCGACTTGTGCGGCTCCACGCCCGCGTTGTTAATCAGGACATCGACGCGCCCCCAGCGATCCTCCAGATCGATCAGCATCGACTGGACGGCCAGTTTGTTGGCCACGTCGGCGTGAAAGGCGGCCGCCTGTCCCCCGCCCGATCGGATCTCCTGCGCCACGGCTTCGCACGTATCCGGGTTGATGTCGTTGACGGCCACGCGCGCGCCCTCGCGCGCAAAGGCCAGCGCAATGGCCCGGCCGATGCCGCGCCCCGCGCCAGTGACAAGGACGACTTGATCAGTGAAATTCACTGGTTAACCTCAGGCCACCACTGGAATGGCAACGTATTCAGCAAACGACCGGGATTCCGGCACGGGCAGCCCGTCCTCAACCAGACCTTCAACGTGCAGCTGAATCGCAGCGTGCATGTTAAGTTCGACTTCCTCGCGCGTGCTGCCGGTGGCCGCGCAGCCTGGCAGATCGGGCGAATAGGCCGAGTAATTGTTGTTGGCCTTCTCAATAACGATCAGGAAGCGATGCATGTTACTTTTTCTCCTTCAGCTGGGCCTGCTTCAAAATACTGTTCAGTGTGCCCGGTGCCAGATCGTGACCGGGGTGGCCGGCAATCGTAACGCGGCCCGATTTGGTCGGATGTTTGTACTGACGGTGGCTGCCTTTGGTTGCAACCAAATACCAGCCATCTTCTTCGATCAGCTCGATGATCTCGCGCACTTTCATAAGCGCCGCCCGCACTTGCCGCAAAATTCAAACTGCGCGGGCAGGTGCTGCGCGCCGCACTGCGGACACGATCGCAACGGCGCGCCGTGTGGATACTCCGGCGACTGATCGGTCTCCGCCCGATCGTGCAGCGTATCGTAATCGGGGCGGCGTTTGTCCGCGAAAGCCTGCACGCCTTCCAGGACTTCGGTGGACGTATTGTGAATCGCCAGCCAATCGCGCGCATGACCCACCGTCATGTGCCACGAAAAATCCTTCCAGAAGTTCATTTGCTGGCGCGTATAGCGCATGATCTCCGGGAACTTGGCGATTAATTTCTGCGCCAGCGCGGCCACGGCGGCGTCGAGCTGCGCGCGCGGCACGACCTGGTTGACCAGCCCCCAATCCAGCGCTTTCTGCGCGGGGATTTCCTCGTTCAACATCAGGATCTCGCGCGCGCGGCGCTCGCCCACCACCAGCGGCAGCCACTGGGTGGCGCCGGCCGCCGCCACCGAGCCATGGCTGGCGCCCACCTGCCGGATGTAAATATCGTCGGCCGCCACCGCCAGATCGCACGACAGGTTGAACTCATTGCCGCCGCCCACCACCATGCCGTTCAGCCGCGCAAGGGTGGGCTTGCCGATGTTCCGTAATTTTTCGTGCGCTTCGATGAACGCGCCCATCCACTTGTAATAGTCGCGCGGCCGCTCGATGAATTGCTGCTGCTCCTTCATATCCGCGCCGGTGCAAAAGGCCCGCTCGCCCGCGCCGGTCAACACCACCACCGCCACGCCGTCGTCAAAGGCAGCATCGCGGAACGCCGACGACAGTTCCACCAGCATCGGGTAATTGACGCAGTTCAGGACCTCCGGCCGGTTGAACGTCACCGTCGCCACCCGCTCGGCTTTGTGGTACCGGATAAACTTGAAGTCAAAACTCTCGGCGGGGCGCCCCATGTAGGGTCGTGATTCACTCATCACTCGTCACTCGTCACTTTTCACTCGTCACTCTTCGCACTTCATCCTCATACGCGTCCGCCAGCATCAGCGTCACCAGGCCGGCCGCGAACGATTGTAGATCCTCACCGGCCGCCTTATTCTCGGGCGATTGCATCGCTGCTTCGTAGGCGGCCATGTTGTCGAAGTACATCTCAAACATCATGTAATACGGCGGCGCACCCTCCGGGCCGGCCAGCAGGCGCGTCCATTCGGTCTTGCGCAGGCCGGGGATTTTCTCCACCAGCGGCACATGCACGTGAGCGTAGTGATATTCAAACGCTTCGACGTCGGCCGGGTGTGAATACAGGGCGATGAGTTTGATCATGCGGGCATCTCATCGCCAACCGGGCGGGCGCCGCCAATAAATTCCAGCAGCCTTGCCCAGTCGATTGAACCATCATCGTTGGCAAACCGACTCAGAAACTCGGCGGTCAGGCGATTATTGGTGCGAGCAACGGCGGTGTCATATTGAATCCGCTGCGCGACGACGCTTTCATCGCGCAGCGCTTCCAGCAGTTCGAAGCTGACCCCGGTTAAAGAACGTTGTTCTTCTCGCTGCAGGCAGCGCGTCGTGAGGGCGGCTATCGACTTTGCCGTGAGCAAGCTGCTTCCGTTTTCAATCAGCCACGCCTCATCCAGGTCTGCCAGGACTTCTGCCAGGGACAACCTCGCAAGTCGATGCGCGCGCTGCCGGTAGAAATCTTGAAGCGAGGAGAGGGTCATGGTTGCCTCGGAGGCCACAGATGAGCTCGATACGTTCATTATAGCACCCACCCCACTCATTAGCATCACGTTTTGCGCCGCATTCTCACGATCACGATCACTCCGCCGATGGCGAGCGCCACCACCTGCAAGCCCATCAGCCCCAGCAGCACATCGACGGGCGCGGACACGTACGAAGCAATGATCGGCCGATCGGTGGGCGCGGGCCGCGGGGCGGGCGGCGTCAGCCGTGAGGCCGACACGCTGGTGGGCAGCGCGGCAGCGATCGCCCGCGCCGTCGCCGTGGGCAGCTGGATGATCTCCGGTATCAGCGTGGCCGGCGGCGTCGAGGTGGCTGTGGCGGTCGGCGTGTCCGTCGGCTGAGGGGTGCTGGTCGCTTCGGCGGTCGGCGAGGCCGAGGGCAGGGCCGTGGGTGCGATCGTCGCCGTGGGCGATGGCATGGCCGTAGGCGACGGCACAGCTGTGGGCGTGTCGGTGGCGTGCGGCGTGGGTGTGATGGCGGTGCTGGTCGGCGCACTGGTGACGGTGGGCGTGGGCGTTCCCGCCGCCGGACTGAGATTGGCCAGGTTCACTTGTTGAGTGACGATGGTGCCGCGTCCCAGTTCATCGCGATACTCAACTGAGATGGTGCGCACTGTCGGGCCGTCGGCCAGCGGCAGCGTGATGGTCTGGGCCCACGGCTGCCAGGGCACACTGCGCAGATCGGTGCCTTCACCCGCGCGCGCCTCAACGGCGCGACCCATCACGGCCACGCCGTCGCCGGTGGTGATGTTGTCTTCGTTGGTGAGCAGCAGTGACAGTGCCTGCGGCGTGCCCGAGACGAAGAACGGCAGCACGTTGGGCTGCGCGCCAAAATCGATGGTGTAGTAGCTGCCCAGATCGGTGGTGACAACCGCCGCGCCCATCTCGCGATAGCGCGTGCTCAACAGGTTGGAGCGGTGCGCGGCCGAGGTCGTCCAGAAGTTCCAGGCGTCGTCCAACACCGCCGTCTGCCCGCCGTAGATGTTTTCGCCGACGATGCCAAATGTGCGCCAGAACCCGTAGCCGGTGTCGCGGATGCGCGATTCGATGGAGGAGCCGTCTGAGCCGGTGTGACTGACGTTGCCGGTGCGCCCCATGTCGGCGGCGTGGCGCTGCGCGGCGGCGGTGAGCAGCGGGCTGACGGCCAGCGGCAGCAGACCGCTTTGCACGCGCAGCGCGTTGATGCGCGCCAGCAGCACCGCCGCCGGATCAGATTGGGCCAGCGCGGCCCGCGAGGCCACGACGAGCAGCAGGGCGGCGATCAGCAGGCGGACAACGGCGTGAAGGGCACGGGGTTTCACGGGCCGAATTGTAACATGAAGCGCGAAGAGTGATGAGTGGCTGGCGGCGAGTAAGAACGTTGGGTGCGGCAGGCCGATCGGGCAAACAGACAGCCGCCTCGCGCGGACTTGAGCGAGACGGCTGCCCGATTCGACATCGATCCCATCACACGGTTAGATTATCGGCATGTTGAGCATCGTCCATTGCTGATACATCAGCAGCTCGCCGCTGCTTCGACCGGACTGCGCCTGCGAGATCAAGTAGATCAGCGCGCCGATGATGATCAACGCGACGACGACGGCGATGGCGACCTTGATGGCCGAGAGCGGCTTTTGACCCTGTACGCGGCCGGTCTGGCCGTTGATCATGAATTGATACGTCTTGTCGTGGTAGCGGTACGAAGCCACCCAGACCGGCAGCAATACGTGCTTGTACGTGAGCTGCGATAGATTGGTGCCCACGCGCAGGTTGCGATAGGTGTCGCCGGGCACCAGCGAACCGCACGCACGATATTCGTCGCTGTAGATGATGTCGCGCCCCAGCGGCCACGCTTCGGCCAGCGGAATCTGGTACGACTCCGCCCCCCAGCCCGCCAGAAAGTCGGGCTTGTAACCGATCAGTTTCTTGGTGTCGAAGGGATAGATCTTCTGCAGGATGCGCACGTCGATGCTCTTGGTGGCATACACCAGCACGTCGTCGTAGTCGCCGGTGTGATGGCCGCTGGTGGGATACCAGCGCACTTTCTGCACCTGGCGCTGCTCTTGCACCGTCTTGCCGTCGCGCACCACCGTCACCCATTCGGTCTCGTAGTAGTAGTCGCCCGATTCGGCGCGCCAGTCGCTCTCGGCGTGTGCGTCGAAGGTCCAGAACGGCAGATACACGCCGCGCAGCTTCTGCCCGCCGCCCAACGCCTTCAGATCGTTGGGATGAAACCAACCCTGGCCCAGCCAGTCGCGGAAGCGCCGATGCGCGGCCGCTTCGTCGATGGCGAACGGCACCACTGATTCCGGCTGGATCAGATTGGGATCGGGCTTCTGTTCGATGACCTGATTGGAGCCGCAAAACGGGCACTGCGTGGACGTGACGTTGGGCGGAACGTTTACCGTAGCGCCGCAGCTTTGGCAGTTGATGGCCTTGACCTCGGTGCCGTAACCGTGCGCCTTGTTGGAGTCATCCTGCAGAGTCGCCAGCAGATCGTGCTCCTTGACGGTTTCCACCGAGCCGGGCACGGGCATGACGTGCCCGCAAAACGGGCAGCTCAGCATGCCCTTGGCCGCGTCAAAATTCATCTTGCCCGCGCATTTGGGGCACGTGTACGTTTGTGAAGCAGCGAGGGTCGGTTCCGGAGTTGGCGTCGAAGTCGCGGGATCAGTGCTCATGATTTCTCCATCGGCCGGCTGAGGTTGCCCCAAGTATAGTCGATTTGCGCGGTCACTTCAAACGCAGCGTCGGCCCCGCGCGCTCACTCGTTTCCGGATCGTACAGGCCGACTTCAATCGGTTGATCGGGCGCAGCCTTCAGCGTGTACGTATCAATCACATACTCGCCCGGCTGCCACCACGACGTGGGATATGCGCCGCCGGCCGGCTGATTGTCCTGTCCGGCCGTCACCTGCCCGGCCGCATTCAGCGCGTGCGTAAACACCGTCCAGTCGCGATCGATCGCGCGCCGCGCGTGCCACACCAGCGTCAACCGGATCGATCCCGAATCAGGTTCGATCGTATAGCCGACCAACTCGATGTCATTTGAAACGCTCGTCATCAGACGGACGGCCACGGGCGGCTCTGCCCACACCCGATCGATCTTCTCAACCGACAGGTTGCCCACGGGCACCGGCGCCCGGCCCTCCACCGTCACATCCAGCGTATAGTCGCCCGCCGGCAGATCGGCCGGCACGCGCAGTCTGTAGCGATCGGCCAGCACGCTGCCGGGCGCAACAGTCGTCGACGTGATCGCCAGTGTGCGCGTGATCACTTCCTCGCCAGCGCAGCCGCACGAGGCCAGCTCAAACGTCAACGGCACATCTTGCAGCAGCGAACTGTTCTGCCAGAACAGCGTGAAGTAGATCGGCGCGCCCTGCTTGACGGTGCGCGTCTCCAGTGAATCGCCCAGCAGCCTCAGCCCCGGCCGCACCTCGCGATCGAGCCGCGTGCCCATCGCCAGCGCCGCCGGATCGCTGAGCGTGTCCGGCCCCAGACGGATCGGCGTCACGCGCGCCACCGTCCCGCCGAAGCCGCCGTCGGCGGCCACTACGTTCAGGCGCGCATCCGCGCTCTGCGACAACCAGCCCACGCGCAGTTCATAATCGTTCGGCGGCGCGCCCGCCGCGGCCGGCACCGCCAGCCGCTGCATGATCACCTCGCCCGGCGTCCACTCTTCAGACGGATAAGCAAACGAACCGGTCTGCCCCCATTCAAAGCCGCGCGCATCGCGCAGCTGGGCAAACGTCGAATAGTCGCCGCGATCGGGCGGATTCAACACGCGCCAGTATAGCGTCACACGCGCCGAGCGATCGATCATCGGCTCCAGGTCGTAACCGATCAGCCGGATGATGTTGCCAAAGTTCACATCGGTTTCAACCTGAGGCGTCAGGTTTGGCGCAGCGGCGATGTGATAGATCAGGTAATTGGTCTGTCCGTCCGGCGCAGTCGGCGACGCGATCAGATCGGCCTGCGGCAGAACGCGCCTCAGCCACGCTTCGTCGGGCAGCGCCAGCCGCGAGAAGATCAGATAGGCGGGTTTCGCCGGCAGCACAATTGTCTGATCGCCGGTCAGCCACTTGATCGCGCCGTAGCGATCGGACAACGCCGCCACCGTCGGATGGCGATAGTGCAGCGCGGCGACGTAAACCTGCTCGCCGCCGAGGTCGGTCGTGTTCAGCCAGCGCGCGATGTCGGCCAGATCGCCGTCGCTCTGCACGTATAGCTGCGGCTCCTTCACGTACACGCCAAAGTACGTCCAGCCCGTTTCAACCGCCGCCGTCAACAGGATCAGCCACATCAATGGGCGCGGTGTCGCCGGCCAGCGCGCCCGCAGCTGCCTGAGCAGCCACCACGCGCCCAGCGCCGGAAACACAAACACGCCCGGCATCAGACCGATGGCGCGCAAATTGCTGGGCGAGATCTCATTCACCGCCAGCGCCGTGGGCAGCAGCATGATCAGCCCAATCACGATCGCGCTGAAGTACGCGCCGCGCCGCTGGAGCGTGCGCCCGCGCCACACGCCGATCAACGCGACGATCGCGCCCAGCGCAAACAGCGCCCCCCACACCGCCGGGAACAATGGACGATCCGGCAGATTGAAGCGAATATAAGGATCGCCACTAATGAAGAACATACCCAAAGCGCGGCCGATGTTTTCGATCAGCGCGCTCAGTTGATCGGCCTGCGGCGCCACCTGCTGGATGCGCGTGAGGAACGCCTGCGGATGCCCGGCGAAGTACACACCCAGCGGCAAGAACGCCATCACCGCCGCAGCGACGGTGACGACGAACTGCGTCAACCGATCGAGCCGCCGGCCTCGATCGAAGAGGATGAAAAACGCGAAGATGATGGCAATCGCCACGGGAAACAATCGGGCGGCCAGATACGTGTACAGGTTCAGACCGATCAACAGCCCGGCGATCGCGCACCAGCGCAGACGATTCAGCCGCAGCCCGCGAAACAGCGCCGCCAGCGCCAGCGCCTGCAGCAGCGGCTCGCTGATCGAACGAAAGCCCAGGCGGCTCATCAGCACGTGCCAGAAGGACGCGGCCATGAACATCGCCGCCAGCAGCGCCACACCTTCCCCGCCGCTGTCGGAAGAAAGGGAGCGGGGATGGAACATCTCGCGCACGGCCCGATACGTCGCGGCCACCGTCAACACTCCGGCCATGGCGGCCGCCAACCGCATGGCAAACGCCGTCGGGCCGACGAGCTTCATCCACGCGGCGGCCCAGTAGAAGAACAGCACCTCCTTGCCGGTGTACGCCTCCACGAAGATCGGCGCACTTTCGCCGCGCGCGATCTGCGCCGCGATGATGGTATCGGCTGCCTCGTCATAGTGCAGGCCGGGCGGCCAGTCGCCCACCTGCCACAGCCGCAGCCCCGCCGCCACGATCAACGTCGCCACGATCGGCGGCCAGAAACGTGTCACACGTCCCACATGCACACTCACGGTTCACTCATTACTCGTTACTCGTTACTCATCACTCATCACTCATCACTCGTCACTCATCACTCGCCACCTTCAACGCCTGTTCCAGATCCGCCGCAATATCGTGCCAATCCTCGATGCCGCACGACAGCCGCACCAACCCGTCACCGATGCCCTGTCGCAAACGCTCCGCGCGCCCCAGCGCGTGATGGCTGGACTGCGCCGGATACAACAGCAGCGAATACACGTCGCCCAGGCTGGTGCCCGTTTGAATGAGCTTCAGCGCTTCCATGAAGCGAAAGACCTTCGCCTCGTCGGCGTCACACAGCTCAAACGCCACCACCCCGCCGAAGCCCCGCTCGCCAAACAACTGCTGCGCCAGCGCGTGATTGGGATGCGAGGGCAAACCCGGATAGATCACCTGCGAAATCTGCGGCTGCGCGCTCAGCCACTGCGCCACGTGAAGCGCATTGGCGCACTGTTCGCGCACACGCAGCGCCAGCGTCCGCACGCCGCGCAAGATCAGCCACGCCTCAAACGGCCCCAGATTGCCGCCGTACAAACGCTGCTGCATCCTCAGCGCCTGCGCGCGCTCACGCGACGCAGCCACCACACCGCCCATCACATCGCCATGACCGCCCAGATACTTGGTGGCCGAGTGCACCACCACATCCGCGCCGCGCGTCAGCGGTTGCAACAGATAAGGTGTGGCAAACGTCGCGTCGATGATCAATTGGGCATCCGCCGCTTTCGCCCACTGCGCGATGGCCGATAGATCGGGAATGCGCAGCAAAGGATTGGAGATGGCTTCAAGGAAAACGGCGCGCGGCTTAAAGCGCGCGATGGCGGCCTGTACGGCGGCCCGATCGGCGATCTCGACAAAATGAACCGACTCGCCCGGCACAAACAGCTGCTTCAGCAGCGCATACGTTGCGCCGTACAAATCCTGCGCCGCCACCAGCGGCCGATCGGACGTGACGCCGAGCTGCACAAAGACCGCGTGCAGCGCCGCCATGCCGGTCGCGTAAGCGACCGCCTCTTCGGCCCCTTCCAGCGCGGCCACGGCGACCTCCAGCGCCGACACGGTGGGACTGCCATAGCGTTGATACGAATAGCCCGCGTTCTCATGCAGCGCCGCCGATAGATCACGCATGTCGTCATAGGCATACGTCACCGCCGGATAAATCGTCGGGGCCACCGGCAGCCCATCGGGCGGCGGCGCCTGCCGCGCCGCGTGAACGGCTTGCGTAAACATGTTATCTGTCATGGTTCCTTGCCTGTTGATCAGATGATTTCACAGCGAGCATCAATCTGCCGCCTCGCCGGCTGTCAGCTGTTCAGAAACGTTCTGAATCGCGTCGAAATCGATCGCCACGGCGCTGATTATACTGGAAGTCGGCCCGGCCATGAGCAGCGCCGCGCGCGCCGCGGCGGCGCGCGCCATTGTTTTGCCGATCGACTTCTCCGGCGAATGAGTTCGCATCTGGCGGGCGGGCCGCCGATCGTCCACGCCGGTGGACGGCCAGCCCACGGCTCCACAGGCGCGATTTCAATCGCCAGCACGCAGCCAAACTTTAACGCGCATTCCTCCACATGGCGGCAGCGCGCGTCCATTTTCATCCCCGGTTCATCAGCGTTATAATAGCGCCTCATCCAGCCGACCCCTGCGGAGCCCACCATGACCTATCATATCCTGTCACTCGACGGCGGCGGCGTGCGCGGCGTGTTGACGGCGCGGCTGCTGGCGCGTCTGGAAGCAGCGCGGCCCGGCTTCCTGGCCGGCATCGATCTGTTTGCGGGGACCTCGACGGGCGGTGTGCTCGCGCTCGGGCTGGCCGCGGGCCGCGCGCCCGAGGACTGCAGCCAGCTGTACGAATCAGCCGGCCCCCGCGTATTTGAAGATTCCTTTCTCGACAACCTCAAAGACCTGGGCATGCTGATCGGCGCCCAGTATTCCAACGTCAACCTCAAGCAGGTGTTGACCGAGCAAATGGGCGAGACGACGCTGGCCGATCTGCACCGGCGCGTGCTGATCGCCAGCTTCGATCTGGACAATGAAGGCGTGATCCCGCCGCGCATGTGGAAGGCCAAGTTCTTCCACAACTTTCCCGGCCCGTCGTCGGACGGCCACGAAAAAGTCGTCGATGTGGCGATCCGCTCCAGCGCGGCGCCCGGTTTCTTTCCGATCTATCAGGGCTACATCGACGGCGGCATCTCGGCCAACAATCCGGCCATGTGTGCCGTGGCCAAGGCCATCAACCCGGTGTCGGGCGGACAGCGGCTGGACGACATCGCGCTGCTGTCGGTGGGCACCGGCCTGCTGCCCACCTACATCCCGGAGAAAGACGCCGATTGGGGTCTGGCGCAGTGGGCGCGCTACTTCCTGGGGCTGGTGATGGACGGCAACAACGGCCTGCCCGATTATCAGTGTCAGCAATTGCTGGGTGACCGCTACTATCGGCTGAATCCCGTGCTGCCGCGCCCGATCAGGCTGGACAACCTGGCTGAAGTGCCCGCCTTAAGGGCCATTGCCGATGAAGCCGATCTGGCCGGGGTCGTCGCGTGGCTCGATCGGTATTTCTGATTTATCGGCTTCTCATGCGCCATTCAGATGCGCTTCAGTTCAGCGCCGTATACTCGCCCGCATCTCGCTCAGGATCAACTTTATGACCAAACGCCCCGCGCCCCGGCGACGATCGAAAAAACGGTGGTTGATCGCAGTCATCCCGCTCGCGTTGATCGTGCTGGGCGCCGTCACCGGCGTCACTGCGATGACGCTGGAAAATCACGACAGTTTCTGCGCGTCGTGCCACTCTGAGCCGGAGACGACGTATTTTTCGCGGGAAGCAGCCGCCCCGATTGATCTGGCCAGCTTCCACAGCAGCAAGCAGGTCAACTGCATCGACTGCCATTCCGGGCCGGGCCTGGTGCCGGGCCGCGCCTCGGCGCTGATGCTGGGCGCCACCGATCTGCTGGCATGGATCAGCGGCCACGCCACGCAGCCCGCCGTCAGCACGCGGCCCATGGACGACGCCAACTGCCTGAAGTGCCACGCCGATCTGACGCGGCAGCAGACCTTCAACAACCACTTTCACGTCTTCCTGTCGCGCTGGCAGGCCGTGGACAAGAACGCGGCCAAGTGCATCAGCTGTCACGGCGGCCACACCACCGACGGCGAAGCGCAGCTGGGCTTCCTCAACCGCGTGACCACCACCACCGTCTGTCAGGCGTGTCACACCGCCATCGGTGAGCGCGAATAGCGCCCGGCCGCATTGACAAGCCGCATACTCGATGATATGGTTGCCTCATCCCATTCAAGGATGAGCCCATGGTGTCCACCTTGCCCACCGACTACCGCGTCTTTTTGCACTGGACGTGGCCGCAGATCGAACCATACTATGCCGAGCTGATCGCGCGGCCGCTCGACGCCGATCACATCGAGACGTGGCTGCGCGATTGGACCGCCATCGGCAAGACCGTGCAGGAGATTTACTCGCGGCTGCACGTCGCGTCCACGCTGAACACCGCCGACGAAGCTGCCGAAAAAGCCTATCACACCTTCCTCGGCGAAGTGCTGCCCAGATACGAAGAAGCCGAACAGGCGCTCAAACAGAAGCTGCTGGACAGCGGCCTGACCGTCGACGGCCTGGAGATTCCACTGCGCAATCTGCGCGCCGAGGCCGCGCTCTTCCGCGAAGCCAACCTGCCGCTGCTCACCGAAGACCGCAAGCTGGGCACGCAGTACAACAAGATCGTCGGCGCACAGTCCATCATGTGGGAGGGGCAGGATATTACCCTGCAGCAGGCGCGCTCCGTCCTGCACGATCCCGATCGAGCGGTGCGCGAGCGGGTTTGGCGCCTGGCATCCGATCGCTGGCTGGCCGACCGGGCCGCCATCAACGAGCTGTGGCGGCAGATGCTGCCGCTGCGCCAGCAAATCGCGCACAACGCCGGCCATCCCGATTTTCGATCGTACAGCTGGCAGAACCGGCTGCGGTTTGATTACACCCCGGACAACTGCCTCGAATTCCATGCCGCCATCGAAGAAGTGGTCGTGCCGGCGGCCACGCGCCGTTACGAGCGGGCGCGTCGCCAGCTGGGCGCCGACACGCTGCGCCCGTGGGATCTCGATCAAGATCGCGATCCTCTTAATCTCCCCGCCCTGCATCCCTTCAAAAACGGCGCGGAACTGATGGAGAAGACGGCCGCCATCTTCCGGCACGTCGATCCGCAGTTGGGTGAATACTACGCCATCATGCGCGGCGAGGGTCTGCTCGATCTGGACAACCGCAAGGGCAAGGCCCCCGGCGGCTACTGTACAGACTTTCCCGTCACCAGGCGTCCATTCATCTTCATGAACTCGGTGGGCGTGCGCGACGACGTGCGCACCATGCTGCATGAATCCGGTCATGCCTTTCACGTCTTCGAGACGGCGCATTTGCCATACATTCAACAGCTGGACGTGACCATGGAATTTGCCGAGGTCGCCTCGATGGCCATGGAACTGCTGGCGGCGCCCTACCTCTCCGATCGGTTCGGCGGCTTCTACGCGGGCGACGACTACGCCCGCGATCGCGCCGAGCATCTGGAACGCATCTTATGCTTCTGGCCGTACATGGCCATCGTCGACGCCTTTCAGCATTGGGCATACACGCATGAGGAAGGCGGCGATCCGGCGGCGTGCGACGCGAAGTGGGCGGAACTGGCGCGGCGCTTCATGCCCGGCCTCGATTGGAGCGGCCTCGACGACGCGCTGGTCACCGGCTGGCATCGCAAGCAGCACATTCACCGCAGCCCGTTCTATTACGTCGAATACGGGCTGGCGCAGCTGGGCGCGGTGCAGGTCTGGCGCAACGCGCTCGAGGATCAGGCGAGCGCGCTGGCGGCCTATCGCCGCGCCCTGGCGCTGGGCGGCACGCGCTCGCTGCCGGAGCTGTACGCGGCGGCCGGAGCCAAATTCGCCTTCGATGCGCACACACTGCGCGAAGCCGTCGAGCTCATCGAAACCACCATCGCGCAGTTTGAGGCCTGAAGATTGAACCCCTGAATTCACGCGGGGCCGGCCAACGCCCGCGCGAACTTAGGGTTCCTACTGAGCAGATCGATTTCGCATGCCCACCTGTCTCGTCCTCGGCGCAACCGGCTTCATCGGTGGGCAGATCACGCGATCGGCGCTGGCGCGCGGCTGGACGGTACGCGCACTGCGACGGGCTCCCAACGCCGTCGGCGCCATCGGCGATCTGCAGCCCGATTGGATCAGCGGCCGCCTCGAAGATCGGCCGGCGCTGGTCAACGCCATGCGCGGCTGCCAGGTGGTCTTTCACGCCGCGGCCGCGTATCCCCACGGGACGCAGCAGATCGATCGGCAGGTGCAGGCCGCTGTTGATCAGATGCAGCTCGTGCTAAGCGCCGCGCGCGAAGCTCAAGTCGAGCGCTTGATCTACACCAGTTCGTTCACCACCATCGGCCCGGCCCGCAACCCCGCACAGGGCGCAGACGAACTCGATCAATACGTTCCCGGCACGGCGGGCGACGCCTATTACGAAGCCAAATGGGCGATGGAAGTGGCAGCGCTAAAGAGCGACGTGCCGACGGTGGCGCTGTGTCCCTCGGCCGTGTTCGGCCCCGGCGATGTACACCTGTCCGTCAGTCAGATTGTAGTGGACACAGCGCGGGGCAAGATGCCAATCTACTTTGACGCAACCTTCGGCACCATCGACGTGCGCGATGTGGCCGAAGCGCACCTCAACGCGGTGGAACGCGGACGGCCGGGCGAGCGCTACATCCTCAGCGCGCACAATCTGACGCTGCTGGCAGGCCTGACCACGGTAGCGCGCGAAGCGGGCGTAAGGCCGCCGCGCCTCAAGCTCGGCCGCGGAATGCTCAACTTCATCATTGCGGCCGGACGATTCCTGCCGGGGGGGCAGATGGGCCATCTGCGCACCATGCGCCTGTGGCAGCCGTTGAACAACGCCAAAGCCGTGCGCGAATTGGGACTGACCACGCGCCCGATGGAAGACACGATCCGCGACGCGCTGACGTGGTTCAGGGAACGGGGAATAATCGCGGAGCGACCGGCAGCAAGACGTTGATCGCCCGCCACACTTTACGTTTTACGTTTTACGCTTCACACTTTACGTTTCACGCTGTAATAACTCTCCCCCGCGCAGCTCCGGCACAACGTCACCCCCGCGTCCACAATCTCCCGCTCATTAAAGATTTCTTCACCGCATCGGCTGCAGATCGCGCGGGCGTCCGGCCGACTGATGATCCACTCGATCGGCCTGGTCAGCTGCACTTCGTCCACGCGCAGCAGCTCCTCATCGGGCATACGCTGATACCCCAACAGGTAAGCTTCCCACGCATTGCCCGCCTCTGGCGCGTAACGCGCGGCTTGTTCACGCGCGCGCGGGCAGGGGGTCAGGCGGATGGCGCGTTGTGCCTGTGTATCGATCAACGTGACCGCGATCTTGCCATAGTCCTCGATCCGCAGCGTGCGCCGGCCCACTGCGCAGCCGATGGACACCGCCAGCCCATCGGTAAAGCAGCCGTCCGTTTCGGCAATCGCCAGCAGGCGCTTGTCCGTCTGAGGCAATTCCAGCTGAAGCAACTGCCCCGCCAGCAGCCCCATCCGCACCCCCAGCACCTGGCGCGGGCATAGATGCGCGTGACGCTCCGCCGTCGCGGCCAGCAGCTCTTGAAGTGAAGGCAAGCCGTCCCTCCCAAACCCTAGCTGTGAGTAGCTGTCGGCGTATGATAGTCGTAATCGACTGATCGGGCAAACGTCACTATTGACAACGGCCGAGATCAGGTATAATCACCAGTGCATCATCACGAAGGGGAACCGGTATGACCTATTCCGAACCTGAAACGATTACCATTGTGGAAGGCCCGCCGCCTGAATTCATGCTGTCACAGGATGTCTGGTCGGGCTCCATGTGGGAAGGCGCCTTCCCGCGCTCAGTGGGCGTGTGCCAGCTGCGCACCTTCAACGCGCAGTCGCTCATGGAGCGCTGCCATCGCGCCTGGGGCGAAGGCCGCCCGGTCCAGCTGGACTTTCCGCAATACGACGGCCTGCGCCAGCAAGTGGAAGTGCTGGCGGCGCGGCCGGGGCATGTGGAAGAAGGCGATCTACTTTACCTCTGGGTGGCCGTGCCCGGCGGCGTCTTTGAAGAAGTGGCCACCGACGACACCGACCAGGACGAGGATGACCCCGGCAGCTACGCCTGAGTCCAAGGATTACGCACCTTATCAACTGGATGATCGAGCGTTCGATCATCCAGTTTTCATGTCTGCTCGATTCTCAGGCGGTGGAAACAGCCCGGCCCAACCCCGGCCCGATCGATATTCACGCCCAATGCTCGGCGGGTCGTGGCCGTAATTTTATTGACAATTCAGGCGCGGTGGTTTATGCTGTAGTCAAATTGGAACGGTGACCGCTATGGGGCTGATCCGCCTCACCCGACAAGCCAAAGACAAACTGCTGCAAGTGGCGCGCTCGCGTTCCGATCGACGGCGCGCACGCCGGGCCAAGGCCCTGCTGGGGCTGCATCACGGCAAGAGCGTGCAGCAAGTGGCCGATGAGACCGGCCTCAGTCGGCAGGCAGTGTACAACCTGCAGAAGCGCTACACCGAGCGCCAGGCTCAGCGCGTGCAAGATCGGCTCACCGATGCGCAGCATACCGGTCGGCCGCCGGAAAAACAACGCCTGGCCATGCGTATCCTTCGCAAACTGCTGCGCCGCAGCCCGCGCCGCTATGGTTACGACGCCGTCGAATGGACAGTGCCGATGCTGTCCGAAGAAGTACAAAAGACCTCCGGCGTGTCGGTCAGCCGCCGCACCATCCGCCGCGCGCTGAACGCGCTGCGCCGATCGGTCTGAGGGCCGATGCCACCGGGAGGCAGCCGATGTCCGAGCAAGCCATTCAACACGCGCTCGAAGTGAAACAGCGCCACGAACGCGATCTGCTGCGCCGGGCCAACGTCGTCGGCGTGGGCGTGGGTTTTCGTACGCGCGGCGGCCACCTCACCTCCGAAGTTTGCATCGTCGTATCGGTGCGCGCCAAAGTGGCCGCCGCCCAGCTCCACCCCGGCGATCAATTACCCGCCGTCATTGAGGGCGTGCCCGTCGATGTCGTCGAGACCGGCGTCATCCGCGCCCAATAATCGCCGCGCCACCACCTACAGGGAGATCAGCCATGAATGATGTTCTGCAGGCCATCAGTTCTGCGCTGGACATGAAGCGCCAGACCGAAGCGATGTTGATGAGCTTGAACAATGTCGTCGCCACGGGCGTGGGCTACAAGATCGCAGGTGACACACCCACCACCGAGCCGTCCATCGTCGTCTCAGTCGTCAAGAAGCTGCCGGCTGCCCAGCTGGCCGAAAGCCAGCTGGTTCCCCGGACGCTCAACGGCGTCAAGACCGACGTGATCGAAACCGGCAAAATCGTGGCGTTTGAGCAGCAGCAGCGCATGCGGCCCGCGCGGCCCGGCGTCAGCATCGGCCACTATCGCATAACGGCGGGCACCTTTGGCTGTCTGGTGCAGCGCGGCGGCCAGGTCTTCATCCTGAGCAACAATCACGTGCTGGCCAATTCCAACGACGCGCAGATCGGCGATGCGATCTATCAGCCGGGCGTGTATGATGGCGGCACGGCCGCCGATCAGATCGGCACGCTGGAAGCTTTTATCCCGATCGGTTTTCCGGGCGGCACGACACCCCCACCCGCGCCGGGCTGCTCACCGCTGGCTGCGCTGCTGAACCTGTTCAAGCCGGCCGCGCCGCCCGCACCGCAGATCAACGAACCGGGCAACAACACCGTTGACTGCGCCATTGCGCGGCCCACCACCCCCGATCTGGTCACGCCCGACATCCTGAACATCGGCATCCCCGTCGGAGTGGGCACGGCCACGCTGGGCACCGCCCTCCAGAAGATGGGCCGCACCACCGGCTACACCACCGGTCAGGTCATCCAGATCGACGTGACCGTCTCGGTGGACTACGGCGGCAAGATTGCCACCTACCGCAGCCAGCTGATGGCGGGCGCCATGAGCGCCGGCGGCGATTCCGGCTCGGCAGTGCTGGATATGCAGCGCCGGGTGGTGGGGCTGCTGTTTGCCGGCTCGGACACCACCACCATCATGAATCCCATTCAGCTGGTGCTGGACGCCCTGCAGGTGCAGCTGGTCACCGCCTGAGGCTGCCCGGCTGATCAGTAGTTCTACAGAGTCGCTCGCCCGCCGCCCGCCTCGGCCCGGCGTGGTAGAATAGCCGCTGCATTTCGCCTGAGGAGATCGTCATGACGCAGCGAGAAACCTATACCGTCAAGATCGCCGGACTGACGCGGCATCTGCCGTTGTTCGAAGTGGCGCCCGGCGTCAAAATCGCGTTGTTCAACATGCTGGGCGACACCGAGGTGGTGGAAGCGTCGGCCAAGGCGCTGGCCAAGCGGCTGCCCAAAGATGCGCAGGTGCTGCTGACCGCCGAGGCCAAGAGCATCCCGCTGGCGCATGCCTTGGCCGTGGAGACCGGTCTGCCCTACGTCGTGCTTCGCAAGAGCTACAAGCCCTACATGGGCGAGGCGCTCAGCGCCGAGACGCTGTCCATCACCACTGGCCAGCCGCAAACCCTGTACCTGGACGAAAAGGATCACGCGCTGCTCACGGGCAAAAACGTCGTCATCGTAGACGACGTGATCAGCACGGGCAGCACGCTGCAGGGCATGCGGCTGATCATCGAGAAGGCCGGCGCGCAGATTGTGGCCACCGTGGCCGTCTTCACGGAGGGCGAGCGCGCCAAGTGGAAGGACATTATCGCACTGGGTCACCTGCCCATCTTCTCTCCCGAGTAAGCGATGACCAAGTTTACGCGTGACGAACTGCTGCAGCTCATCGAGGAACGGCGGGCGCGCGGCGGACTGGAACTGTATCTGAAGGACGCAGATTTGTCGGGGCTGGATTTGTCGGGGTTGGATCTCCATCAGGCCCGCCTGCGCCGCGCCAATTTGAGCACCGCCGATCTGCATGAGGCGAATTTGAGCGGCGCAGACTTGATGGAGGCCGATCTATCGCTGGCCGATCTGCGCACGGCCGATCTGTATCAGGCCAATCTCACCGGCGCCAATTTGTCCGGCGCCAACCTGACCTTTGCGCATCTGGCGCAGGCCGATTGCACGGCCGCCATTTTGCGCGAGGCCAACCTCACCTTTGCCGATGCGCGCCGCGCCACCTTCACTCTGGCCGACTTGAGCCGCGCCAATTTGCGCGAAGCCCGCCTCAACGGCGCGGTGCTGACCGACGCCGACCTGACCGCCGCCAAACTGCAGGGCGCGACCATGCC
Organism: uncultured Anaerolineae bacterium; assembly: GCA_964550855.1. GTDB lineage: Bacteria > Chloroflexota > Anaerolineae > Fen-1058 > Fen-1058 > JAGOBP01. The sequence goes on along the minus strand of CAZKBQ010000022.1, from coordinate 19,221 downwards.
GGACGGCTCGCGCCACGATTGAAAGTGCGGCCACCCCAGCCAGACACCGCCGGCCCGCGCCGTGCGGTGTTCTTTTTTGTCGGGTGTAACAATCGGGCAGGCCGCCGGACTAAAGAGTGTCCGATCGGACGAGTAAGCGGCGCGTAATATCCAGCTGGTATAATTTTTTCAGTCTAACGGAGGTCGATTATCATGTTATCCAATCTATTCGGTCGCAAAGAGCAGGAAAGCCAGGTCAGGCAGATGGGCCGCCTGCCGCCCGGCCAGTCGTTGACACAGAAGTTCCCGGTACTGCACTACGGCCCCGTGCCCGCCTTCAACCCTGCCACGTGGGACCTGCGCGTGTTCGGGCTGGTGGAAGAGGAAAAGCGCTGGACGTGGGATGAATTCAATCGGCTGCCGCGCCGCACGGTGACATTGGACATTCACTGCGTGACACGCTGGAGCAAGTTCGACACTGTGTGGGAAGGCGTGCATCTGAAGGATCTGATTGACGGCGGCTTCATCAAGCCGAAGCCCGAAGCGCGCTTCTTGATGCAGCATTGTGAATACGGCTTCACCGTCAACACGCCGCTGGAAGTGGCGCTGAGCGATCAGTTCATCCTGGCCACGCACTTCAACGGTGAGCCGCTCGACGCCGAGCACGGCTATCCGCTGCGGGGAGTGGCGGGCGCCATTCCGGGCGAGCACACCGAGAACGATCGCTATCTGTGGAAGGGCGGCAAATGGCTGCGCGGTCTGGAGTTCATGGCCAACGACAAGCCCGGCTTCTGGGAGCAGGCCGGTTATTCGATGACGGCCAACGTCTGGAAAGAAGAGCGTTACGGCTGGTAAGCTGGCCGATACCGACCCCGCGTCCCGCCACTTATCAGGGCGGGACGTTTTTGTTGACGACGCCGCTGGCTCAGGATAATTCCTTATTCGGCGGGGAGATTTAGATCGTGAAGTCGGACTGATCGGGCGGTGTGCCGGCCGGTTCGACCGGTGGGGCGGCGTGCTCGATCGGCTGCTCAGCCGTCGCGGACGGTTCCTCCGGTTGAACCGCCAGCGGCGGCATCGTCAGGATCGAGCTGACATCGGGCCGGCTGCCCACGAAGCGCCAGCCGATGTTGTACGGCATCGGCGCCCAGCCGGGCGGCAGCGGCACCGCCGCCCGGCTGAAATCCTCTTGCACCGCCGTCTGCGCACCGGCCGTGGTGGTGCGCGGCAGCACCCTCCCGAGCATCAGGCCCAGCAGCACAATCGAGCCCAGGCCCACCAGCAGCGCCAGACACGGCGAAAAGCCCAGGAAGCCCAGCGCCACCACGACGAACACCACCGAGCCATTCCAAGTAGCGTGCATGGCCACCGCTCGCAAATAGCCGCGCAGCACATCGCCGCGCCTGTGCGAGTGCAGGCTCCGTACGTAAGCCACGCCCACCAGGCTGGTGGCTACACCATGCATAATGGCCGTACCCAGGCGCATCCAGCCGCCCACCAGCCAGTTGTCCAGCCCGTACAAATACAGACCGCTTTCCAACACGCCAAAGCCCAGCCCGCACGCCAGACCCAGCAGCAGGCCATCGCTGGTCTGGTGCAGCCAGCGCCGCATGAAGCGCAGCCCCAGCGCCTTAAGCGCCTCCTCGAGCAGGGGCGCCAACACCACCACCAGCAGCACGGCGCCAATCGCCACGGCCACCGCCCGGCGCGGATCGTCGAGCAGCTGAAAAACGGTGTTCCAAACTTCGTCTGGCTCCTTAAATTGCGTAGCCGTTGCAAACGAGCGCGGATTGAGCACCAGATTGACCACGACCAACGCCAGATCAGACACCACGATGCTGGCCGCGCCCCAGACCGCCGCCCACGCGATGAGCCACGTGCGCGGCCAGCGCAACCATGCCTGCTCGGCTGCGGGCCAGGCCAGACGCAGCTTCTCGGCCACCCAGCGGAACACCCATAGCCCGCCCACCATATACAGCGCCGAAACCAGCACCAGCCGCAGCGCCTGATCAAGCGGCGAACGTTCCGCCGGCGTCAGCAAGTCCGTCGCAGAGTTAACCGCTCCCAGCGTAATCACCACACCCACGATCCAAATCAGGATGAACCAGATGCGCGGCTTAAAGATAGGCTGAGGCTGATAGTCTTGTTCGGGTGACAGCGCGCGCGTGCGCCAGGCCAGCGCCAGTACAATGGCGCCAAATGGCACCAGGTACAGACTGGCCTCGCTCAGCAGCGCCGCCGCTACAAACGGCTGGTTGGAGGTGCGCAGCCACCACAGCGCCACGCCCAGCACCATCATCGCCGCGCCGGCCGCCATGGCCAGGGTCAGGCGGCGGCGCGCGCTCGCCGACCAGCGCGGCGGGGCAGGCGGCTCAATCGGCAGCAGAACATCGGCAGACTCGGGTGTGCTCATAATCAATACTTATCGTGCGGATTGGCGCTTCTTGCGGCGCCGGCTGCGCGCTTCTTCATCGGTTTTCTTGGCGCGGGCGGGCGATTCTTCATCTTGATCTTTCTTGTTGCCGTCCAGGCCGTCGGCAATCGCCTTCATCTTCGCCTCGACGCGGGCATGCACCGAGTTGGCCGTGAACGCGCCCGATTTGTTCCGCCGGCCCGCCTTCACGCCCGTCAGCAGCTCCAGCCCCTCGTCGATGGTTTTGACCGCCCAGATGTGAAAGCGCCCGGTGCGGCACGCCTCCACGACATCGCCACGCAGGTTGAGGTTGCGGACGTTGGCCGCAGGCACCATGACGCCCTGATCGCCGGTGAGGCCGCGCGCCGCGCACACGTCGAAGAAGCCCTCGATCTTGGCCTGCAGGCCGCCCACCGGCTGGATGCGCCCCTGTTGATCGACCGAGCCGGTGACGGCGATGCCCTGCTTGATGGGCAGCCCGGCCAGCGTGGACAGCAATACGTAAAGTTCCGTACTGGCTGCGCTGTCCCCATCGATCTCGCTGTAAGTCTGATCGAAACTCAGGCTGGCCGCCAGGGTCAGCGGCTCTTTCACCGCGTACTGGCCGCCCAGATAGCCTTCCAGCGTCAGCAAGCCCTTGTTGTGAATGCGGCCCGTCATGTGCGCCTCGCGCTCGATGACGAGCACACCACTGCGGCCCACGTACGCGCGCGCCGAAATGCGGGTGGGATGCCCAAAGGAGTAATCGCCGTAATCCAACACCGTCAGGCCGTTGATCTGACCCACCACCGCGCCCGTCACCTGCACGCTGACCGTGCCTTCCAGGATGGCGGCCCGCATCTGCTGCTCGACGAGGTTGGCGCGATACCGCGCTTCTGTCAGCGCGCGCTCCACATCGGCGGCCTGCACTGTGCCCCGACCGTTGATCCTGGCCCAATGCCCCGCCTCGATAATCAGGTCTTGCACGGCACCAAACTGCGTGGACAGCTTGAATTGATCTTCGACCAGCCGCGAGCCGTATTCAATGACGCGCGCCACCGCGGCTGCGTCAAACGGCGGCAGGCCATGCTCCTCACAGCGCGCGCGCACAAACAACGCATAAGCGCGCTCGTTCTCCGGCGTGCGCTCCATCTCGGTGGCGAAGTCGGCCTTCACCTTGAACAGCTTCCGAAAATCCTCGTCGTGATCATACAGATCGTAGTACAGCCACGGCGTGCCCAGCAGGATCACCTTCACGTCCAGCGGAATCGGTTCCGATTCCAGTGTGCGCGTGGAAAACAGCTGCAGCTGCGTGCCGGGGTCCTCGATGATCACCTGGCCGGTGTTCAGCGCGCGCTTCAGCACTTCCCACACGTTAAGGTCTTTCAGTACGTCCTGCGCGCGCAGCACCAGATAGCCGCCGTTGGCGCGGTGCAGTGCGCCGGCCCGCAGCATGGTGAAGTCCAGCACATTGTCGCCCAGCCGCACGTCACGCTCGATGCGGCCCACCAGGTTCATGAAGGTGGGATTCGTCTCCACGACGACAGGCGCGCCGCGCGTTTCGCCGTGATCGATCAGCACGTTGACGCGATAGCGCAGCAGCGGATCGGGGCCGCCTTCCGGCGCGGCTTCATTTGCTTCACCGTTGGTGGCGCGCAGCTCATTGATGCGCTGAATCAGATCGGCGCGGACTTCTTCCAGGTATTCGGCCGCCTCCGGACAGTCCGCGCGATAGTGCTCGATCAACTCGTTCAGGCGCGGCGCACTGGCCTGTGCCACGATCTTCCGATCGAGCTCCAGCAGCCCGGCGCGCGCCTTCTGATCCAGCTCGCGCATGGTGCGCAAGGTGGCGTTGAAGAGATCGTCCAGTTCCGGCTGGGCGGCGTCCAGCGCGGCGCGCTGCTCGGCCGGCATGGCGGCGATCTGCTCCGGCGTCGCCGGTTCGCCGCCGGAATTCATCGGGGCCAGAAACAACCCTTGATCAGACTGGGCCAGCACAAAGTTTTTCGGGCGCGCTTTGTCGTCCAGCTGCTGTAACGCGGCGGAGCGCGCTTCTTCAAACTGGCGCGTAATCTGGGTGCGCGCGCGGTGATATTCGTCGGTATCAAAGGCGCGCGGTAGATCCGTTTCGATGAAGCGGGCCAGCGCCGCCAGATCGGCCTTGAACAACCGCGCCCGGCCCGGCGGCAGGCGCATGGCGCGCGGGCGAAGCGGTTCGCGGAAGTTGTGCACGTACACCCAGTCGGGCGGCGTGGGTTGCTGGGCGGCGTGCGCGGTCAGGAAACGCTCCACGGTGGTCATGCGGCCGGTGCCGCCCGGCCCCATGACAAAGATGTTGAATCCCGGGCCGCGCACATCGATGCCGAAGTCAATGGCGCGCACCGCGCGCGGCTGGCCGATGATGTCGTCGGCCAGTGGCAGATCGGCCGTGGTCTTGAATTTGAGGCGGCGCGGGTCACAGGTGCGCTGCAGCTGTTGGTAGTTCAATAGTTTGGCAGGCATGGCAGCTCGATAAAAAATGCCCTCAGAGCCTTACTCCAAGGGCGATTGAATCAGGTTCTGAAATCACGGCTGACGGGGGCCGGACGCCGTGTCGATTGAGTCGCGATCACACGCTGCGGCTTACCGCGCGCCAATGTGCATCGGCATGATGACGTGGGTGTAGGCGTCGTCGCCGACGGGACGCACGACGCCGGGCGCCGAGGCGTTGCTGGTTTCCAGCGCGACCTGGTTGACGCCGACGACGGACAGCACGTCGATCAGGTACTTCACGTTAAAGGCGATCTCCAGCGCCGGGCCGGTGATGGCCGCGTCCAGGTCGCCGGCGTTGTCGCCGGTTTCGGCGCTCTGCGCGCCGATGGTGATGTGGCCGGGCGTGAGATCATCGCCGGGCGTAAAGGTCAGCCGCGCGATGTTGGATGATTCACGCGCAAACACGCTGGCCGCCTTGCAGGCCTTGAGCAGCTGCAGGGTGTCCACGACGGCGCGCGTGGACGACGTTTTGGGAATGAGCGCCTCGTATGGCGGGAATTTGCCGTCCAACAGCTGCGTGACCAGATCGATATTGCTCAAGTGAAACAGGATCTGGCTGCGCTGGGGCGTGACGGTGATGCTGATGGGGTCTTTCTCCTCACCCGAGATGCGGCCCAGCTCGGCCAGCGCGCGCGCCGGGATCAAGACTTCCAGCGGCTCGTCCACGCCGTCTTCCAACAGGCCCACGCGCACAGACAGCCGAAAGCCGTCGGCCGCGGCCAGTGTCAGCGTCTTGCCGCTGAAGCGGGCCAGCACGCCGGTGAGGATGGGGCGGCTGTCGTCGCTGGCGGCGGCAAAGGCCACCTGCTCAATCATCTGCCGCAGGACATCGGGCTTGATGTGGATGGCGTTGGCGTCATCGGGCTTGGGAATCAACGGGAATTCCTGCGCGTCCACGCCTTTGACGTTATTGGTGAACCGACCACCGGTCACGGTCAACGTCTGAGTGCGCACCGCCAGGTCCATGTCCACTGGGCCGGCCGGCAGCGCGTTGATCAGGTCAACAAAAGTGCGCGCCGGCACGGTGGTCGCGCCGTCCTCGTCCACTTTCGCGCCGATCCAACACACGATGCCCAACTCCAGATTGGTGGCCGCCAGTTTCAACCGCTTATCGTCGGTGGCGACGAGGATATTGCCCAGCACCGGCAGCGTCGAGCGTGCCGCGACCGCGCGGCCGACGATGCCAAGCCCTTTGGCCAGGTTCTCCTGCAGGACGGTGACCTTCATGCACCACACCTCCGCGCCACAGATGGGAATGTTGGCTTGCGCCAGCACCGCAATGGCGCAAGTATAACATCTTTTGCCGCCCGGTGGAAGATGGCGACGATCACGCATGTTCAAGTTTGGCGGCGGCCACGGACTGGCGATTGAAGTTGCGCCTGCGGAGCCGTGGGCTGAACGTCCATCCTTCGCAGGCGCAGGGCAGGCTCTGCGTGGACAGGGCCGCGTCGGCCTGCGCCGACGTGTCGGCGCAGGCCCGCCAGACGCGAATTCATTCGCCAGAGAAGCCGGTCGGCAAAACACTGACGCGCACTTACACTTACGCACGTGATCGCGCCGGAACTGGTGGCCGGATAATTGCCGCAGCTTTTCAAACAGAGTATAATCACTTTTATGCGGACGCCATTTGGACAAGAGTGCAAGTATTATTACGCGGATTTTCATCGCGGGCGCGATCAACAGACCTGCCGTTTAGTCGAAGCCAACCCGGCCAGCGAAGCCTGGCAGCCTGATCTGTGCCGCGACTGCCCCGTGCCCGGCATTTTGCGGGCCAATGCCTGTGAACATCTCATCCTCACCGGCCGTGTCGTCAAAGGCTTTCTGGGTTTCGGCCGCAAAATGCTGATCGAGGCCCACTGCCGCAAGACCGACCGGCCGGTCAGTGAACCACATATCGGCTGCGGCGAGTGCCATGCCAACGATCACCTGGCGGAACTGTTCGGGCGGGACTGATTGAGCCGGCCCGGTTGCACAGGAGCTGCGTTATGGCGCAACGTATTCTGGTGGTGGACGACGATCCCGACACCCTGACCCTGATCGGCCTGACGCTGCACCGGCGCGGGTTTGAAGTGCTTAAAGCTCAGAGCGGCGCGCAGGCATTAAACATGCTGACGCACGATGTGCCCGATCTGATCATCCTCGACGTGATGATGCCACAGATGGACGGCTTTGAAGTGTGTCGCCAGCTGAAAGCCCGACCGGCCCTGGCGCACCTGCCGGTAGTCATGCTAACGGCCAAGGCCCAGACTGCCAGCCAGCTGGAAGGTTTCCGCGCCGGCGCCGTCGATTACATCACCAAGCCCGTTCATCCCCAGGACCTGGTCAATCGCATCCAGGCGGTGCTGGAGAAATCGGCGCGCATCTCGCCGCTGCCCAACGCGCATGTGATCAGCGTGCTGGGCGCCAAGGGCGGGGTGGGCGCAACCACGCTGGCGGTGAATCTGGCGGTGACGGCTGCGGCCCGGCACTCGACGCTGCTGGTGGATTTTGACGCGGCCGGCAGCGCCGGGCTGCATCTGGGCCTTGAGACCCGTGGCCTTGACGCGCTGCTGTCCGATGACACGGCCGTCGTCGAAACAAGCGCCGTTGAGGAGGCGCTGGCCACCCATTCCAGCGGGCTGCGGGTGCTGACCGCGGCCAACAAACCGGCGACAGCGGCGCAGACATCGGCGATTCTAAACATCACGCAAGCGCTGGGCGATGTGTGCGTATTCGATCTAGGATCGGGCCTGAGTGCGGCCGGGCGCGTCATCGCGCCGCGCAGCCAGGTGGTGCTGCTGGTCATCGATGCCGATCGCGCCACGCTGCAACAGGCGGCACGGCTGCTGCACGCCCTGTCTGACAGCGGCGTGTCGGCCGGAGCGGTGCGCCTGATCTGGATCAACCGGCACAACGCGCCGATTGACATCGCCCAGCCCGCCATTCGCTCAATGCTGGGCAGCGACCCGGCGGCGCTCATCGACGCCGCGCCCGAAGCGATGTACACGGCCATGGAACACGGCCGACCGCTGGTGCTGGATCAGGCCGATGAGCCAGTCGCCCGCGAGATCAAGGAGCTGGCGCGGCTGTTGCTGCCTCAGCTGGAGTCGGCTTGACCGTCGGGCCGGCGAGGCCCGATCGGGTGTGATCAACAACGAGGCTTCAATCGTCCGCCGATTGAAGCCTCGCTCTTTTCGGAAGCAATCTGCTACTTGATCGGACTCACTCGCACCACAAAGTCCGGTTCGGCATACTCAACTTCGGCCTGCGCCCGCAGGTTGTCCGCCACCGTCCATTCCTCGCCCACCGGCACGCTTAACACCAGCGCATCGATGGCTTCGATGGTGCGCGCAACGGTCACGTCTTTCAGATCACCCAGCGCCCGATCGATCCCTGCCGCGTCGCGGGCGGCTTTGAATTTCACGAGCACGCGGCCGGGCGCGATCTCTGCCCGGCGATCAGTTACCGGCGTCGGCGCAGTCACCCGATCGGCTTTGGGCTGCTCCATCGTGTTGAGCGTCGTCAAGCCCAGCGCTGCTTTCACATCGATCCGGCCGTAGCCGAAAGTTGCATCCCAGCCGGCCGTGCCCAGATCAACCGCCGTGGAGATAATGCGGTTCCACACCTGCGTGTAAGAGTAGTTGGGATTGTACGACCAGATGAGCGCGGCCAGTCCGGTGACGTGCGGAGCGGCCTGCGAGGTGCCGCTGGGATTAGCGTAGCCGTTCAGGCTCAGGTTGTAGATGTACACGCCGGGCGCGGACACATCGACGTAGCTGCCCACATTGGAAAAGCTGGCGTGCGCGTCGCTGTTGTTGGTGGCGGCCACGGCCAGCACATTGGACAACGCGCCCGGATAAACGGTCTGATTCTGATACGAGCAGCCGTTGTAGTAATAGTAGGCATCGCCGCAGTTGCCGGCGGCGGCGACCACCAGGCGATTGTTGGCGGTGGCATAATTCACGGCGTTGGCCAGCGCGGAGCTGTAATACACTGAGCCCAGGCTGAGGTTGATGGCCTTGGCGCCCGCCTGCGTGGCGTAAATGATGCCGTTGGCCACGTCGCTGGTGTAGCCGGCGCCGCTGTCGTCCAGCACGCGCACGATCAGAATGCGAGTGTAGGGTGCCACGCCCGATACGCCGCTACCATTGAGCGCCGCGCCCACAATGCCGGCCACATTGGTGCCGTGACCGTTGCCGTCCTGCGGCGTCCAGTCGCCGTCCACAAAGTCATAGCCCCACACCGCGTTGGGCATCAGGTCCGGGTGGTCCAGATCGCCGCCGGTGTCGATGACAGCGACCATCACATTGTTGCTGCCGCCCGAGCAGCTGGTCCAGGCTTCGTCGGCATGAATGGCGCTCATATCGCCCTGCAGATAAAACAGCGGGTCGGTGGACGGCCTGGGATAACAACGCGAGACGGCGGGCAGGTAAACCTTGTAAGGCGGTGCGGCCGGCGCCGTCGGCGCGCCCGACGGCACATCCGCCATGACTGTGACGGCCAGCATGGCCGCCACCAGCAGCGGCACGCCCAGAATCAGCATCCAACGCGGCTTCATGAGCAGGCTCCTCATTCGTCGGTACCCCGCAGCTCGAACAGCTCGATCTCGGGCGGGCACAGGAACCGCATGCGCGGCGCGCCCAGGCCTTCCATCCCCAATCCCCGACTAACGTATAAAGTCGTACTTTGTTCGAGGTAGCGCCCCATCTGATAACGCCGCCCGTAGCGCGAGCTGGTGACCAGCGCGCCGATAAGCGGCAGCCGGATTTGTCCGCCGTGTGTGTGCCCGCAGACATACAGATCGATGCCGGCGCGCGACGCTTCCGGCATCAGATCAGGCGAGTGATACAGCAGCAAAGTGAATTTGCCCGGCGGCACGGCGGCGTGCGCACGGCTGAGCTTGGGCGCATCCAGCGCCGGATCGTGCGTGCAGGTCAGCCCGATCAACTGCACCTGCGGATAGCCCTCGATCTCGCACGTCTCGTTGAGCAGGAGGCGTACGTGCGGCAGCTGTGAATACACGGCGTTGACCACGGCCGGAGTGTCGATCAGCGGCGTACCGGTGACGGCATACACGCCCAGCGGGGCGCGCAGCTGTGAAAACAGCTGCACCGCCTCGGCGCGGGCCCGCTCGTCGTCGAGATAGCTGTAGTTGAGGACATCGCCGGTATAAACGATGACATCGGGCCGCAGCTCATCCACCAGCTTCAGCAGCTTGTGCTCGCGCCGCGTCAATCGCTCCACGTGAAAATCCGTCAGGTGCAGCACGCGCAACGGCGGCGCACCGCGCAACTTGGGCGACTTGAGCGCGAGCTTCTTCACCGTCAGCCGGAACGGCTCGCCCCACAGGCTGTCCAACACATAACCCGTCAACGCGAAGTTGCCGATCTCGACCAGGGTGCCGATCCACAGCGGGCCCAGCGGCAGCAGGCCGGCGATGATGGTGAGGGTGGCGCGGACCGACGTAAGGGCGATAAAGGGCGGCGGCACCGGCCCAAAGGAGCGCCCCCAGCGCGGCAGCAGCGCCAGCGCCAGCCAGTCAACGGCCGCAAACACCAGAAACGCCCCGCCAACCGCTAACCCGATGGTGGCCGATTCAAGCCGGCCCCCCCAGGTAACTGCCACCAGCAGCGCCGCCGCAGCGGCAAACCCCAACATGAGCGGGGCGGGCAGACGCCCCATGCGCCCGCTCAACAGCAGCAGGCGGTGAAACCAGGCCGTCGCTACGCCGGGGATCGGATTGCGAGTATGCGCCAATTCGGATTCGATTTCAGTCTGACTCATGGGCAGGCACACCGACGGTGATTCTACCCGTGCGCGCAGCGAAAAGCAAGTAAGGGGTTCAGTACACCATCTCGCCGTTGACAAACGCCCGGGTGCGGGGATCGTTCGGGTTGGCAAAAAACCGATCGACTTCAGCCAGCTCGATGAGCTGACCGTTCAACAGCAGCCCGACTCGATCGGCCAGGCGTCGGGCCTGAAAGACGTTGTGCGTCACCACCACGGTCGTGAAACCGTTGTGCGCGCGAATGATCTGCTCGATCAAAGAAACGTTATACGGATCGAGGTTGGCCGTGGGCTCATCCAGCAGTAAGGCGCGCGGCTTAAGAGCGATGGCGCGCGCCAAGGCCGCGCGTTGCGCCTCGCCGCCGGACAAGGTGCGCGCAGCGGCCTCCGCCAGCAGGCGCAGCCCCACCTGATCGAGGGCGTCCCAGACCGCCTCACGGGTCTGGCGCGCGGCGATGCCGCGCAGTCGCAAGCCATAAGCCACGTTGTCGAAAACGGATCGATCGAGCAGGGCGGGGGTCTGAAAGACTGTGGCAACGCTGCGCCGCAAGGCCAAATCCACTTGCCCGTCGAGGCGCACATCGTCAAAGCTGATCGTGCCGCGGCTGGGCGTTTCCAGGAATTGCAGCAGGCGCAGCAGCGTGCTCTTACCGGAGCCGCTAGGCCCGACCAGCGCCAACACCTCGCCGCGTTCGATGTCGAGCGCGGGCAGATCGAGCACCACGCGCTTGCCATAGCAATGCTGGATGTCGCGTAGCTGATAGAGGCTCATGGCGTTTATGATAAGTATGACCACTGATTGGAGCACCGAAGAAAACCGACTCAGAACAAGTGCGCGGCAGCCTCGGCACAGCCGGGGGTGTCAGCCCCTGCTCTGCAGGCGTATGAGGGCCGCATTCACGATAAACGTAATGGCCACCAAGATGACGCCCAATGCCAGCGCCAGGCTGAAATCGCCTTGGCGTGTTTCAAGCACGATGGCGGTGGTAAGCACGCGTGTTTGTCCGGCGATGTTGCCGCCTACCAGCATCACCGCACCTACTTCGGAAATGATGCCGCCAAACGCCGCCACGATGGCAGCGGTCACGCCGATGCGCGCCTCGTGCAAAGTCGTCCAAGCAGTCTGGGCGGGCGTCGCGCCCAACGCGACGATCTGCCGCCGCAATTCGGGATTGACGCTTTCCACGCTCGTCATCGTCAGCCCCATTGTCAGCGGCAGCGCGATGATGGTCTGCGCGACGATCATAGCGCTGGGTGTGAACAGCCATTCCAGCGATCCCAGCGGTCCGCTGCGCGACAGCGCCAAGTATACAAACAGGCCCACCACGACGGGCGGCAGCCCCATACCGGTGTACAGCACGGCGCGGACCACGCCCTTGCCGCGAAACTTGGTCAGGCCGATGAGCGCGCCCAGCGGCACACCGAGCAGGGTGGCGACGATCAACGCCACACCCGTGACGCGCAGGGTCAACGCGACGATTTCGATCAGGTCGGGGCTGGAGAAGGCGCGGAACAGGTCTTCGATGAGACCACCTCGGTAGTGGGCTAGCGCGGCAGTGTCTTAACCACCGAACTATCTCTTCCATTACTGCGCGGCTTGCCACTCGGCCGAAGACGGATAAAACAGCGGTGCGCCGAACTTGTCTCTACCATAGTCGCCGATCTGCCGCTCCGTCTCGACCGAGGTCAGCCACTTTATAAATTGCATCGCCAGATCGAATTTAACGCCGGGATGCCTGTCGGGGTTGACGGCCATGACGCCGTATGAATTCAACAACGCCTTGTCTTTATTCTCATCGATGGTGTTCCCGCCCACCATTATCATCAAGTTGGGCAGTTTGGCCTTCATCGATAGGTACGTACCACGATCGGACAACGTGTACGCGCTGCGCTCGTTGGCAAAGAGCAGCGTGTCGCCCATGCCTTGTCCCAGCGATTGATACCACTGCATGTCGGTCGTCGGTGTCACGCCCAACGACGACCAGATGCTCAACTCCTTGCTGTGCGTGCCCGATTCATCACCCCGGCTGGCGAAGATCGATTTGCTGTCCATGATCGCTTTGAAGGCATCCTTAGTCTGTGCCAGGCCGGCAACTTTGGCCGGATCGGCCATGGGGCCAAGCAGGATGAAATCGTTGTACATCACGTCGAAGCGCGCTTTAGCGTGCCCGTCGGCCACAAACTGATCTTCCGCTTTGCGGGCATGCACCAGCAGCACATCGGCGTCGCCCTTCTGCCCGATGGCAATGGCCTGTCCGGTACCGACGGCGACGACATCGACGCGGGCGTTGTACTTGGCCTGAAAATCCGGCAGAATCGCGTCCAGCAGGCCGGAGTCGGCGGTGCTGGTCGTCGTCGCCAGCCTCAAAACCTGAGGCGTTGCGGCCGGCAGCGCGGGCGCTGAGGTCGGCTGGACCGGGGCCGCTACTGGTGTGCAAGCAGTCGCGATCATCACGGTAGCAAGCATCGGCACCAGCAGCGAGTGGTTCATCATTCTGGCCTCCATGAAACAACCGCTATCCCAATCGGGGATAACAGCGTTATACCAGATAAGAACACCGCTGTCAAAACAAAACCCGATCGGCCCGTCCAGCCGATCGGGTCTTAAAAGCTATTTGAAATTGGCTGCAAAACGCTGATCGATCTCATCGCTCAAGCCGTCGCTGAACGCCCGAAACTGCCCCAGCAGTTCGCGGCCCCGATCGGTTAGCTCGGCCCCGCCGCCGCCGACCCCGCCCACCTGGGCGTTGATCAGCTTCTCGCCCAGGCCCTCCTCCATCTCGTGCAGCTTCTCCCACGCGCGATGGTAGGTGATCTTCATGCGATCGGCGGCGCGGCTGATGGACCCGGTCTGATCGATCGCGTCAAGCAGGCGCGCGCGCCACTCGCTCAGCACGACCACGCCGTTGTGCTCGATCCACAGGTTGAATTTGGGTTCCATGGGTGCCTCCCCTCAGCGTTTGTCTTCCAGCCGCAAGGCCATAACGCTGGCAAAGATCAGCGCAGCGCCCAACAGTTGTCCGCCGTCCAACGATTCGCCCAACAGCAGATAGGCCCAGATCGTCGTGAGCACCGGCTCCAGCGTGGCCAGCAAATTGGCCGTACCGGCCGGCAGGTGCGTCAGGCTGGCCGTGTACAGGCCAAAGCCGCCCACGGTGGGAATAACCGCCAGCACGATCAAGATCAGCCAGCCGTCCCACTGCGCGCCCAGCGACAACAGCGACGAGGGCGGCACACTGGTGGACGCCGCAAGCAAGGCCAAAGGCAGCAGCGCGGCGGCGGCCACGATAAAGGCCCATAACGTGGCCGTCCACGAGTTGATGCGCCGATGCGCGGTGGCTTTGCCCATCATGCTGTAGAACGTGAAGCCAAACGCCGACAGCACGCCGATGAGGATGCCGGCCGCGTTCAAGTTCCACTGCGCCGGATCGGTGGCGCGGGCCACCAGCACACAGCCGATGAGACTGGCTGCAAACGCGCCTAACCGCACGGCGCTGAGCCGCTCCTTGAAGAAATAACGCGCGGCCAGCGCGGTAATGCCGGGCGAAGCGTACACCAACACGGTGGACACGGCCGCGCCGTTCAATGCCACCGACCACGTCCATAGCACGTTCATCAGCGTCAGCGACACGCCGTACAGCAGCAAAAAGCGGCGCTGGCCGGCCTCGGCGATCAGCGCACTGCGCCGCACCACGATGAAAGCCAGCACCAGGGTAATGACAACAAACACGTCCCGCCAGAAGGCCAGCGTCATGGGCAGCAAAGGGAAATGGCGCAGCAGATAGCTGATGAAGATGCCCGTCCACGACCACAGGAAGATGCCGGTCAGGCCGATGGCGTAACCACGATTTAACGAGGAAGTCTTGGTTGAAGTCAGCGATAGATCCATGATGTGCGATGAGTAAGGCCCTGGTCGTAGCTACCCGTTGTTCGCTTCCTCCTTGAAAAAAGTCAATCTCAAAAAGCGCCGAGTCTGATCGGTGACGACAAACCGCTGGCCCACGCGCACCCCCGGCACCCACGCGATTTGATCGCCCGTCACAAGCAGCGGCAGGTGATGACGCACGATGCGCGGCACTTTGACGCCGATGAGCCAGTCCTTCAAGCGGACCGGCGATGGCATGCCGTGTGGATGAAAACGATCACTCGATTGGCGCGGGCGCAGGATCAACGGCCCGATCAGCTGATCGGCGTCCAGGCAGGCCGCCCACCCGCCCGATAGTTCTTCCGGCCGAACGGCGGTGATCTCCGCGTCCAACACCCACGCCGATCCGGGCAGCGTGGTGCGGCCGGGTACGTTGGCGGTCAGCGACGATGACTCTTCGGGCAGCTGCGGCCAATCGGGCAGGACGAGTTGATCGCGCGGGGCAATGGTGAACGAATCGTAATTGACTTCCAACACCAGGTTCTGCGGCAGGGTGGCCTGATCGCCGGTAGTGGCGTGCTGCAGCAGATCGACCGCGTCTTCGACGTGAACAAAGGCGATGTCGCGCAGCGACGATCGCAGCTGTTGGATGGCGCGGCGCAAGAGCGCACGCCGGGTGCCGAGCGGCTGCTCGCGCCACGCCGACAGACTGAACGTGATGGCGGTCTCGGTCTCGTCGAGAATGGTCATATCCCAGGCGAAGTTGCGATGCGCCTCCAGCAATTCGTAATCGGCCTGCACCACTTCCGCGGTGCGCCGCAGGATCGATCGGATGTTGGGATTATACGTTTCGAGCGTCGGCAGCAGCTCGTGCCGCAGGCGATTGCGAAAGTAAGTGGTATCGGCGTTGGTGGCGTCGGTCTTAAACGCCAGCGCGTGCTCCTGACAGTACGCCTCGATGGCGACGCGCGGCACGTCGAGCAGCGGGCGAATCAAATGGATTTTCGATTGCCCGGTGCTGATTGCCGAGTGATCGCTGCGCCTCAGCCTCCGGAAATCATTCAGCCGCAGTTTGGGCTGCATGCCGCGCAGGCCGGCCAGCCCGCTGCCGCGCAGGAAGTGCATCAACACCGATTCGGTTTGATCGTCGGCATGGTGTGCCACGGCGATGGTTTCGCTGCCCTGGGCCAGCGCCACTTCGATCAAGAAGCCGTACCGCACCTGGCGCGCCGCCTCTTCGAGCGACAATTTGTAATCGCGGGCAAAGGCCGCCACGTCGCGTGACTCGATCGAATGGGGCAAGCCCCAGTGCTGCGCCAGGTCGCGCACAAAGTCGGCGTCGGCGCGGGCCGCTTCGCCGCGCAGCTGATGGTCGAGGTGCGCCACGTGCAGGCGCAGATCGTATTCGGGCGCGAGGGTGATCAGTGCGTGCAGCAGACACACGGAGTCGGCGCCGCCCGACACGCCGACGACGACCGTCGAGCTGCGATCGATCAGATCGTGCCGGGCAATTGCCCGGCGCATTTGATCCAACAGGTTCATAGTTGGATTATAATGACAAGGCGAAGGGCTGACAAGGCGGCCGGGCGATAAGTTGTGGCTGGTCCTGTTTTACTCATTACTCGTTACTCATTACTCGTTACTCATCATTCACCATTCATCACGCGAAAGGGGAGGCATGCCACTGCCCGTTATCCACTCCGAGACGTACACGCTGCACGCGCCCACGTTTGAAATCGCGCCGGGCGGGTTGGTAACGCAGTACTTTGAGTCGCCGCAGCGCGTGGACGTCATCCTGGAGACACTGCGCGCAGCCGAATGGGCGGCGATCCGCCCGCCGGACGAAGGCAAGCACGACAGCCTGCCGCTGATCGTCCACGACGCCGACTACGTGGGCTTCGTGCGCGACGGCTATCGCGACTGGCTGGCGACGAAGCCGCGCGTGCCAGAAGGCTATCCACCCACCTACTATCCAGCCACGGTGCCGCCGCCCCGCTGGCGGCGCAAGGCGGCGCACCCCAAAAAGGCCCTCGAAGCGTACGGCTATTACACCTTCGATCTGACCGCGCCGTTGATCGAAGGCACGTATGAAGCAGCGCTTGGTTCAGCGCGCTGCGCCATGACGGCGGCCAACCTGGTGCTCTATGGCGAGCGCGCCGCCTACGCCTTGTGCCGTCCGCCGGGCCATCACGCCGGGCGCGATTTCAGCGGCGGCTACTGCTACTTCAACAACACCGCCATCGCCGCCAAGATTTTGAGCATGCGCGGGCCGGTGGCCGTGCTCGACATCGACTACCATCACGGCAACGGCACCCAGGACATCTTCTACACCGATGATCGCGTGCTCACCATCTCGATCCACGCCGATCCGGCCGGCGAGTATCCGTACTTTGTGGGCTATGCCGATGAACTGGGCGAGGACGAAGGCGAAGGCAACAACCTCAATGTGCCGCTGCCGCCGCACACCACCGGCGACTGGTATCTGCAATCAATCGATCTGGTGCTCGATCGCATTCACCTGTTTCAGCCGTGGGCGCTGGTGATTGCCGTGGGGTTTGACACCTACGGCGGCGATCCCATCAGCCGGTTCTCGCTGACCACCGCCGATTATCCGATCATCGCGCGGCGCATCAAGAAGTTGAATGTGCCCACCGTCATCGTGCAAGAGGGCGGCTATCACCTGGAGTCGCTGGGGCGGAATGCGGCGGCGTTTCTGCAGCCGTTTGCCGAGTGAGCGGGCATCAGCGGGGGATGGAGAAACGAAGGGATGGAGAGATCGCGGGGCGACCTCTCCATCCCTTGTCAGTGCGTTTTTGTCTGAAGTTAAAGTTACTTCACCGAGCGCTGTGCGGCCAGCAGCGTGTTCTTCATCAGCATCGCGATCGTCATCGGGCCGACGCCGCCGGGCACCGGCGTGATGGCGGCCGCCACTTCCTTCACCGCGTCGAAGTCCACGTCGCCCACCAGCTTATTGCGCGGCTTGCCGGTCTTCTCGCTGATGGCCGGCGTGCCATCGGGATTGAGCACCGGGACGCTGTTCACACCAACGTCGATGACGACGGCGCCGGGCTTGACCCAGTCGCCCTTGACGAACTTCGCCTTGCCGATCGCTGCCACCAGAATATCGGCCTGTTTGACCACCCCGGCAATATCCTTGGTGCGCGAATGGCACACGGTCACAGTCGCGTTGCGGCCCAGCAGCAGCAGCGACACGGGCAGCCCCACGATGTTGCTGCGGCCCAGCACGACGGCATTCGCCCCCTCGATCTTCACGTTGATCCGATCGAGCAATTCGATCACCCCGGCAGGCGTGCAGGGCGCAAACGACGGCTCGCGGTTCTTCATGCCCAGCTTACCGATGTTGACCGGGTGAAAACCGTCCACGTCCTTGGTGATCGGCACGGCGTTGAGGATGGCCTCTTCGTTGATGTGACCGGGCATGGGCAGCTGCACCAGGATGCCGTGCACTTTGGGATCGGCCGCCAGCTGCTGCACCAGCGCCAGCACTTCGTCCTGGGTGGCGGTGGCGGGCAGTTCGTTCGGAAACGACTCGATGCCGTCGTCGGCGCAGGCCTGCCGCTTGGCCCGGACGTACGAGCGCGAATCCTCGCGGTCGCCCACCAGCACCGTGGCCAGGCCGGGCGCGAAGCCGTGCGCCGCCTTGAACTCGGCCGCCGCGGCGCGCACTTCGGCGTGGATGTCCGCCGCCACTGCCTTACCGTCGATTAATTGTGCAGTCATTCTGTACTCCTCGTGTGGGGATTGAAATTTGGAGTTGAAAATCTGATTTCAGCGCAGTTTTCAGTGTACCATGAGGCGGGGAAGGGGGGAGTGGCGAATGTCATTTGTGACGGGGATGAATATCAAGGCGAAGAACCCCCGGCAGCCCCGGGACGTGACGCCTGTGCCGACGGAGCCGCGACGCGCTGGCCTGGCCGCGCACAGCAACACGGCGCGATCGGTCGATCGCGCCGCGTGAGTACAGACTTTGTCCGCGACGATCTCACGGGATCGGTGCTTCGACTTTGATGCCCGGATCGAAGGTGTAAGTCGTCGTGATCACCGCCCCGTCGGAAGTCTCAATACGATCGCGGATCAGCAAGCCATCGGCGCCAATCCACGCTTTGCTCGTGGACGAGGTGCCATCCTTCATGGTGAACTCGCTGGCATAAGCCATGGCCGGCACACCGTCCAATGCCTCCGGGCCGAGCGGCGTGACGGTGTAGCTGGTCAATTCGCCAAAGGCGTTCAACAGCTGCTGCAGCGAATCGACATCGGTCAACATGCTCAAGAACATGCTCGCCTGCGCGCCCGGCAATTTCTGCCAGGTGTTGCCCTGTTTGATGTACATGGTGGGGCTGATAATGGTCATGACAAACGCTTCGTCGGCGGCGCCGCCGGTTTCGATGTGCAACCGATCTTTGGCGTCGGTTTCGATCAGGACCGTCGTCGTTTTTTGCGTGTCCGCATTGTAGACTTCTGCTGAGGCGCGGCGCGGGAACTTGTTGTACACCGCGAAGTACGCTTTGAAGATCGGGTTGTTCATGTCGATGGTCGTGCCGGACTGCGCGGCAGGCTGCGTCGGTTCGGCGGTCGGCTCGACGGTTGGCGTAGCGGTCGGCGGCAGCGGGGTGGGCGCCGTGGTCGGCGGAGCGCTGGTCGCCCCCTGGGGCGGGGCCGCCGTGGC
>CAZKBQ010000021.1:51685-65416 GCA_964550855.1 uncultured Anaerolineae bacterium | reverse complement strand
CGCCGTGCAGCCGGGATCGTCGATCATGCCGGGCAAGGTCAATCCGGTGCTGGCCGAGATGCTGGACATGGCGATGTTCCACGTGCTGGGCAACGATCTGACGGTGACGCTGGCCGCGCAGGCGGGGCAGTTGGAACTCAACGTGATGATGCCCATCATCGCGCACGATTTGTTTGAGATGATGCAAGTCGTGATTGGAGCGGTGCGGGCCTTTACGGACGACTGCGTGATCGGGCTGAAGGCCAATCCCGACAAGGCAACGGGCTGGCTGGCAAAGAACGCGATCCTCGTCACAGCGCTCAATCCGCTGATCGGCTATTCAAAGGGCGCGGAGATTGCCAAGGCAGCGATGGCGCGCAACGTCACCATCCGCGAGGTGTGCGCCGAGAAGATCGCGGCGGGCGAGTTGGTCAACAAGGACAGCGGCCAGCCGGTGACGCTTGAGGAGATCGATGCAATTCTGGGCGATGTGCGCTCACTGACCGAAGGCGGCATTCACGGCGCCGGCGGTGGAGGCGGCTGATGGTGCGATTGGTTCCGATGACCGAGGCTGAGCTTCAAGCATATCTGGCCGGCGCAATCGATAATTACGCGCAAGAACATGTGCGGGCCGGGAACTGGCTACCCGAAGAGGCGCATCAGAAATCGGCGAATGAATTCAGACAACTCCTGCCCGATGGAGTGGCGTCCAAAGACCAGTATCTCTTCTCAATCGAAGACGCCGCCTCAGGCCGGCATATCGGCATGTTGTGGTTGGCAGTGACCGTTAAGGGCGCGCATCGCACCGGCTTCATCTACGACTTCAACGTCGACGAAGCGCAGCAGGGCAAAGGCTATGGCCGCGAGGCGTTGAAGGTGCTTGACGAGAAAGCAGCCGAGTTGGGTGTCGAAGCGCTCTCGCTGCATGTCTTCGGGCATAATCCCAGAGCCATCCATTTGTATGAGAAGATGGGCTACGTCGTTACCGACCTCCACATGACGAAGCAGCTGACCTCATAGTCTCCGTTTTGCACTCGGGCATCCAGGCCACTGATCGGCACTCTACGCAAATAGGGCAGCTGGATTCCCGCTAGAAGCACGCGGGAATGACGCCGCAACGGAAAACCGTAAATCAACCTGGAAACTGCTCTAGTACGGCGCAACGCAAGTAAGTCTCTGGTGCGATGCTCAAACCGGAGCGTCACGCTTCGCGCGGTGGGACGGCGAGCGGCTTCGCCGTGACGCTCCCTTACGAGCATGAGAACCACCGGGCTATTTACGTCCAGGTGCACTAGCCGGTGCGGCATCCCCGTGCCGCACCGGCCCGGCACAATCTACCGTCGCAAGAGCGGCAGGGAAATGTGCAGAAAGCCCGGCATGTAAGCGGGCACGACCACATCCACCACCACCCCGCCCAGCAACTGAGTTCCCGCGCGCCCTTCCACGGCCACACGCGGCGCGCTCCCCTGCGGGGCAGGCGAACCGGTCAACAGATTGACCGTGACGGTGGCTACTTCGCCGGGCGCCAGCGTGACCTGCGCCGGAGACACCGTCACACCCCAATCGGCCGGCAGATCGATCCGGCGAACACTTAGATCGATGACGCTGGTGGTTGACAACGGATTGCCGACCTGAATCACAGCCGACGTGTCGCCGATCTGCGCCAGCGTATTGCCCGTGACCGTTGTCACAGCCGTCGCCCGCAACAGGCCCGCGCTGCCGCTCACGCTGAAGCCGGGCGCAAACGCGTTGGGATGCAGCAGCGCGTCGCCCAGATTCCGGCTGACGAACGCTTCGTTGGAATACATGTCCAGGATGTTCCCGGCAAGACTATTCGGATCACTGGCGATGATCTCCTGCCGATAGGCTTCGATGTCGTCATCGGTCAGGCCCACCAGCTTGGCATCGGCGATCTCTTGCGGCGTGAAGCCCGTTGCCGCCAGGCTTTGTTGATAGCTCACCACATCGGCGACAGTGACGGTGATATTCGTTTCGTGCTCGTCGGTGAGCGTCTGCACAAAGGCATCCAGCGCGTCGGCATACGTCTGCAAGGCCGTGCCCATTTGTTTCTCATATGCCAGCTGCGCGTTGGCCTGTTGAGCCGACCAGGTCAAATCGCCGGCCTCGACGGCGCCACCGTACCGATCGAGCGCGGTATCGGCCGCGTTGCCGTAGGCCACCACATCGGCCAGCGCATCGCTGACGGCATTCTGGGCGGCCGCGCGCGCGGGCGAGACGTTGGCGTCGGGCTGAATGTGCGGCCAACGATGCCAGACCGGCAGGGTTGACACGTTATAATCGGGACGCGGTGGATCGCCGCCCAGGTTCTGTGATATTTTCTTGGCGGTGTCTTTGACCCACCCCCACCAGTGATTGATGATGCCCACCTGAATGTTGGTTCCCCGGGGCGACAGCTTTTCAACCAGCTTGAAGGACTTGTCGGCTTTGTCGAGGCTGTCCTTTTGATTGGGCGACATCGTCGGCCCCTGGTTGGGATTGAAGTTGAACTGCTTGAGCTGCCGACCGGCCTGTGGACGCGACAGCCGCGCCGCGCCGATGGCGGTGATGGCATAGGACACCTGCACGCAGTAATGACCGGCGATCAACGGCATGAAGTCGGCCGACAGGTTGACGGTGCTGCTGGCGGGAATGGTCTGACTGATGTCCTTGATGGGGCCGAAGGCCAGGCCCACCCCGGCCTGCGCAAAAGCAAATTCCACATCGACCGTGATCGGCTCTGTCAGCGGGTTGGTCAATCGGGCGTGGATCGTTTCGGTCACGCCGGTCACCACCGGCAGCGGCGTCAGACTCAGATCGTTGTCGAAGTACGGCGCAGGCGAGTTGGGCAGCAGATCGGTGACGTTAACGGGCGCGGTAAACGTGACTTTGGAAGTGGGCGACAGCGCGCCTTCACAGCTGGTCAGCCCATCCAACGTCGCGTACACGCCGGCATCGCCGACAGTGTTTGAAGTGAGGTAGGCCAGCGTGTGACCGTCGAGATCGGTGACGCCGCCATCGACCACGCTGCCGAGGGTGGTGTGGAGGCGCACCGTGCGGCCGGGAAGCGGTGTGCCGTTGCCGTCCCGCAGCGTGACGTCGAAATAGATCTTGCTGATGCTGTCGGCCGGCGCGAACCAGCGGCGCGGCGTCAGCGTCAACTGCGGCGCATCCACCAGCGGGAACTCGGCCGTGAGATTCGTGTTGGTCAAGACCGGCCGGAACAGGACGCCGACCGAAACTTTGTCGCCGTGGCCGCTGCTGCACGCGATCAGATCGGAAGCCGGGCCGGCGGGGTCGCCCCACCAATTATCGGCGGCCATGACCGGATGCGCGGGCGTGGCATTGTAGATGCCGTACGCAGTGGTGATGACCTGAGCGTTGCTGATGATGCGGCTGTTCGCGATCGAGCCGAGGCCGTTGGCGTTGAACTGCACGCCGTCTCTGGCGCCGAAGCGAACGGTGCTATGGCGCGCGATCAACTGGCCGGCGCCGCCGTCACTGACCACGACATTCGCATTCAAATTGCCGCCGCCATATTCCACGGTGACGTAGTCCAGCTGCGCCACGGCCAGAGTGCTGCCGCCGTCGACGATGAGGCCGCGCCAGCCGCCGGGTGTCGGCGTCTGCGCGGTGAAGGTGATGGGTCGATCGGGCAGGCCGATTGCTTTGAGCTGCCCGCCGATGTTCAGTCCGCTGTTCGGCATGAACTGCAGCTCGGTGCCTGGATCGATCGTCAATTCATCGCCCGGATGGTTGGTTGGAATATAGTTGACGAGATACGGGATGCCGGGATTGGCCCAGTGCCGCCGACCGGCGATGTTCATGCCCTGAGCATAGAGATACACCGCGTCGGCGCCGTTGCTGCTCGCGTTGAGATCGCTCAGGGTCAGGTCTGTGGCCGGTGTATCCAACTGCAGGGCGTACTGGCTGTTGCTGATGAAACTGCTCGATTCAACGTCGAACCCCGCTTCACGATAGGCGAAGTGCAGGCCGCTGCCACTGCCGTCGCGCACGAGGCTGTGCGTCATCGTCACCACGGCTCGATCGGCAAAGAGCTGCGCATGATTTGATCCCGCGCCGCCGTCTTCGATGGTGACGTATTTCAGGTTGACGAGCGCCGGCGTGATGACGGTATTGTCGGCGAAGAGGCCGCTCCACGAGCCGGGCGCGGCGATCACGCCCGTAAACGTAATGGGCTGGGTCGCCGTCCCGATTGCGCTCAACGTCCCCTGCACGTTGAGCCGGGAATTGACGCCCTGTTGAAATTGCACCGTAACGCCCGGCTGAATGGTCAACGTCGTGGTCGGGCCGACGGTGGCGCCGTTGAAACAGACCTCATAAGGACTACTGATTACCGTCCACGTTGTGTCGGCGGTGAGGGGGCCGCAGACGGCAGTGACCTGCGGCGCGGCATACGTGGGGACACTCAGCCCGATCGCCAACACGGCGATCAAGGCCACGGCGAGTACGACGGTATCGGTCAAGCGCTTCATTGAAACCTCCCCGGGCTTGCCAAGAATTCGTATTCACTTGTCAGGTGCGGCGTCGTGGATGCGGGGCAATTGGCTGGGGACGATTTTACGACTAAGCCGCGTGAAATGCACAAATCGAGGGAGTCCCCTGCGACTGCGATAGGCCGATCGGGCTATGTGGACCGATCGGGTCTGGCGGTATAATCGGCGTATGACGCGCCGATTATTTCTTCTGTTCGTGGCAGTCGCGTTCGTCTCAGTCTCTGCGCCGACAATCGGCCGGGCTGAGCCGCAGACTGATTTCTTCGTCCATCTACCGCTCGTCAGCGTCAACCGGCAGAACCCGCTGCACACCGGCATCGCCACGTACTACTATGCCGATGGCTCAGGCGCGTGCGGCTTCGATCCATCGCCCAACGATCTCATGGTCGCCGCGCTGAACGCCGAAGAATACAACCACGCCGCGTACTGCGGCGCATACGTGCAAGTGACGGGCCGCAAGGGCACGATCACCGTTCGGATTGTGGATTTGTGTCCGGAGTGTCTGGCGGGCCACCTCGATCTGAGTTTGCAGGCTTTCGCGTTGATCGACGATGTGCCGTTGGGCCGTGTGCCCATCACGTGGCGCATCATCAGCCCGGCCATCTCCGGCCCGATTGCCTATCACTTCAAAGACGGCAGCAATCAGTGGTGGACGGCGGTGCAGATTCGCAATCACCGCAACCCGATTGCGAAGTTGGAGTACTGGCACGGCAACGCGTGGATCGCCGTGTCGCGCGAAGACTGGAATTACTTCGTGCAAGACCCCGGTTTAGGACTTGGCCCATACACTTTCCGCGTGACCGATATGTATGGCAACACGCTCACCGATAGCGGCATTCCGTTTGCACCAAATACTACAGTGAATGGAGCGGGGCAGTTTCCGCCGGGGCCGTAGGCTATCTCATCGAGCATATGCGTGCCCGCTATAATCATTCTCAATCACCATCAGGAGGTCGTCATGCAGCATTACTTTTTGTTTTACGACACCGCCCCCGACTACCTGGAACGGCGCGGCCAATACCGCAACGCACACTTGAAGCTGGCGTGGGAGGCCCACGACCGCGGCGAGCTGATCTTGGGCGGCGCGCTGGGCGATCCCATCGACGGCTCGATTCTGCTGTTTCAGGGCGATTCGCCCGAAGTAGCTGCCAAGTTCGCCCGGGTCGATCCGTACGTGTTGAACGGCGTGGTGGTGCGCTGGCACGTGCGCCCGTGGCTCACCGTGGTGGGCGAGCAGGCCAGTTCACCCGTTCGGGTTGAAGGATGAGCGCGCGCCTCCGGCCGCGACGATTGCTGCGCTGGATCATCTTCCTGATCGCGGCTGTGATCGTCGTGCTGTACCTTGCCCTGCCCATCGGGCTGGGGGCGGCCTCGGTCGCGCCACTTAAAGCGGCGGTTGGCGCACCCCCGATCGGGTTTCAGGCGATCACGCTCAACACCGAGGACGGCGTATCGCTGGCCGCGTGGTACGCGCCGCCGACGAACGGCTCCGCCATCATCGTCATTCACGGCGCGGGCGGCTCGCGTGAGGCGGTGCGCGGTCACGCGGAGATGCTGGCGCGCCACGGCTATGGCGTGCTGGCGATCGATCTGCGCGGGCACGGCGAGAGTACCGGCGTCAGCAACCGCTTTGGCTGGCAGGGCACGCGCGATGTCGGCGCGGCCGTAGCCTATCTTCAATCTCAAAGCGACGTCAAATCGATCGGCGGGTTGGGGATATCGCTGGGCGGCGAAGTGCTGCTGGGCGCGGCTTCGGCCTATCCGGTGATCCGCGCCATCATCGCCGACGGCGCAACGCAGCGCTGCGTCGCGGAACTCATCGCGCTGCCTTCAGAACAGCCGTTGTACCGCAACTTCACTGCGCGCGTGATGTACGCCGCCGTGCAAGTGCTGACAGGCGAGACGCCGCCGAAGCCGCTGCTGACTTCCATGCGTGAAGCGACTGACACGCGCTTCCTGCTGATCGCCGCCGGGGCGAACGAACGCGAAGTGGCGTATAACGAATTCTACGGAGACACCATCGGAGCGCGGGCCGGGCTGTGGGTGGCGCCGGATGTGGCGCACACCGAGGCGTTTAGCCGCTATCCGGCGGACTACGAGCAGCGCGTGATCGAGTTCTTCCAGTCCAACGATCTTTAGTCATGGCTCAAGGGAGGATGAGTATGGCCGAGTTGAAAACGAAACCCACCGACCAGAGTGTTGAGGCTTTTCTCAACGCCATCCCCGATGCGCAGAAACGCGCCGATGCCTTTGCCCTGGTGAAGTTGATCAGGCAGGTCACACGCCTGGCACCGACGATGTGGGGCAGCAGTATCGTCGGCTTTGGGCGCTACCACTACAAGTACGCCAGTGGCCACGAGGGCGACTCGATGCTGGTAGGCTTCTCGCCGCGCAAGCAAAACCTCACGCTCTACCTTATGCTGGGTGCGGCTGATTACTCCGGCCTGCTGAAGAAACTGGGCAAGCACAAGACCGGCAAAGGCTGCCTCTACATCAACAAGTTGGCCGATGTCGATCTGCCGACGCTGAAGGAACTGGTGAAGCAATCGGTAAGGCATGTGAAGGCGACCAATCCCGCGCAATGACACTCGCTGCTGAAGCACTCAATGCCGAACTCTACGATGTCGCTGTACCCGATTGGCCCGGCGAGATCGACTTCTACCGGGCGTTGATCGAGCCGATCGCGGCGGCGGGAGGCGCCGCGGCGATCGGCGCCGTCCTCGAAGTCGCCTGCGGCACGGGCCGCGTGACGCTGCAACTGGGGCGGCCCGGCCTGCGCCTCGTCGGCGTCGATCTGTCCGCGCCGATGCTGGATATTGCCCGCCGGAAAAGCCGGGAACGGGACAACGTGCGCTTCATTCAAGGCGACATGCGCACCTTCGATCTGGGCGAGGCCTTTGAACTGATCATCATCCCCGGCCACTCGTTTCAGTTCATGCTCACCCCCGACGATCAACTGGCGTGCCTGATCAATCTCAAGCGCCACCTGACGCCCGGCGGCACGCTCGTCGTCCACCTCGATCATCAGAGCGTGGATTGGTTGGGGAGTTTGTTGACGGGTCAGGGCGGTGTGTTTAAGGCGGGCACAACGCGCCTGCATCCGATAACCGGGCGACGCTACCGGCCTTCACACGCCTGGACGTATGAGCCTGCCACCCAGACGGCCACGGTGACATCCGTCTGGGAGGAACTGAACGAGGCAGGGGCGGTGATCGATCGGGTGCAGCGCGCGCCCATGCCCTTGCACTGCGTCTTTCGCTTTGAGATGCAGCATCTGCTGGCGCGGGCGGGCTTTGAAATTCACGCTCTCTACGGCGATTTCTTCCATCACGCCTTGACCGATCAATCGACGGACATGATCTGGCTGGCGAAGCTGCCATAGAGCGACGTGCGCGGCAGGGCAGTATTGAGGCACATCTGAATCAGAGCTTAAGCGGCGAACACCAGGCCAGCGCTGCAGGAGATCAGCATGAAACTGTTTGGCAAGAAACCAGCCGTATCAGCCATCGCCGAGTTGCTTGAAGATGGCCGCGCCAAACTCCTGACCAGCGTCATCCTCGTGATCGTCGCGCTGGGCGCAGCGACGTTGGGCCAGCGCCTCTTCGTCGGGTTGGTGCAGGCCGGCGGCTGCTTCGATTACGCTCAGCGCAAGGCCGTGCCCGATCTGGCCGAGCTGGACTTTGTGGATGTCACCATCGCCACCAATCGCTTTCACGGTCACATTTGCCAGTTCGTCGATCGCCGCACAGGCGCTCCCGTCAGCCTGGCCTTCGACGAGGCGGATGTGCCCTACGTCACCGACACGCTGCAGGTCGGCTGCATGGTTATGCCTTTCCTGGGGGTGGTCATTGTCGGCGTGGTCGCGGCCCATATCCTTCGCCTCCGCTAAAGCCGATGCCTTCTCGAATAAACCAAATAAAAAAGATGAGGTAAAATAGTGTTATCCGTCCGCGATTCGCCCAGCCAGCGAATCTGCGGAAATTCCTCGCAGGAGACTAACCATGCCGTACATGCCGACGAATCACAGCGACGTGCCGATTCGCCTGTTCAAGTCCGATTTTCTGGAGTTCTTCACGCACATCCATCCGGCGGTGGTGCTGTTGATCTGGCTGCCGATCGCGCTGTGGCATCTCTCACGCCCGATCGTGGCCGGCAGCCTGTCGATCGCGCAGTTGGTGTTGGCGTTCGTGATCGGCGTCATCGTCTGGTCGTTCACCGAATACACCATGCACCGCTTCGTCTTCCACTTCGAGCCGAAGCAGAACCATCCCACGGTGGAACGGCTGATCTTCCTGTTTCACGGCATCCACCACGTGCAGCCGCAGATCAAGACCCGATTGGTCATGCCGCCCATCGTCACGATTCCGCTGGCGCTGGCGTTCTATCAGCTGTATTCGCTGATCGTCGGCCAGCTGCTCGCGTCGCCGCACTGGGTGGATGCCCTGTTCGGCGGCTTCATCGTGGGTTACGTGTGCTACGACATGATCCACTACGCCACGCATCACCTGCCCATGCGCTGGGGCATCCTGAAAGCGTGGAAGCGCTATCACATGCTCCATCACTACAAGACGCCCAACGAGCGCTTCGGTGTCAGTTCGCCGTCGTGGGACATCGTGTTCGGCACTTTGCCCGATGACACCCCCAAGCCCCGGACTGAACCAGCAGCTTAATCAAAACCACGGAGGACACGGGGCAAACTCAAGAAGTCTCCGTGTCCTCCATGATCCCTGTAGTCTGTTTTCAAATTTCTACCTGTTCAGCATCGCTGTTTCCATACCGATTTCCGATTTGATCTACCCCAATGCTCCCACGGGAGCTGGCGCTCCCGTGACCTGTAGCGGAGCTGACGCTCCGCCACCGCATGCAAACTCACAGTGAGCAGGTGCGCTCCGGTCACCTCAGTGTTGCGCGTCTACGCTCGCATAATCCCGTCTGGGTCGGAAGAGCCTTAACTCTCTATGGCGCCGAACTGGCTTTGATTTTTCGCATCAAAATCACTCCGACGAGCGCCAGCGCAACGATCCCGACCCGCCACCCGCTGGCTGAACTATCCGATCGGGCGGTGAGCCGATCGAGCTGGACGGCGGTCGGGCTGTCGGTGCGGTTAAGTGTGCCAACGGTGAAGTTGCTGCCTAGCACACTGACATCCACGTTAAGGAATTGAATCTGGTCGCCGGAGACCGCGACGGTAGCGCCGGAGGCGGCCGTAACATCGGTGAAGGGGCCGGTTGCGGTGCTGCGTTTGAGCAGACGGTAGTTGCTAAGCGGTCCGCCCGGCAGGGGCGCGCCCAGGCCGCCTTCGCTTAGATCGAACACCAGGTCAACTGTGCCGCCGTCGGAGGTGACGTCAGTCACATGGATGTCGAAGGCGCGCAGCCAGCGGGCCGGGTTGGGAGCCGTTGCCCAATCGCCGGTCGTGGGTAGATCGGCCGTCGTGTTCTGGTTGACCGGGGTGTTGTGACCAAAGAGCAGCCAATCGCGGTCGGCGCGCAAGAAGGTGCGGTTACGCACGATCAGGCCGGCCGCATGTGACTGCGGATGCTGTGCGCCGCCGTATTGGCCGATACCGGCCACGTCCAGATCGAAGTCGCCGTTGGCCGGGGTATCGCCGTTGTAGACATCGAGGGCGGCGGGCGTGTTGTATTTAGCCGAGAGATAGTTTTCGACCAGGATCGCGTCCACGTCTGCCAGTTGCTGAGTGAACGCAATCACTTCCGGCAAGTCGGCGTTGATGTAGTTGTTGCTGACCTGGTTGCGGCCGATGACGAGGAAGTTGTTAGAGCCGCCCTGGGTCATTTGATTAGCGAGTGTCGAGCCAAGCGAGACGCCATTGCGATACACGCGCAGACTATTATTTGTATACGCGGCTCTGGCTACATTCCATTCGCCCACCGTCCAGCCGATGGTGTCGACGTTGGCCGTGGCCGGAAAGGACATCGTGCTCCAGAAAGACAGTCGACTGTAGATTGCGTAGCCGTAGGTGCCTGAGCTGATACTGCGGCGATCGATAAAGGCGCCGTCGCCGAAATCGGCGCTGGCGCTGAAGGGGAAGAAGACTGTCAGACCGGCGGAGTTGAACACCGGACTGGTTTCGCCAACATTCAAGGACTGGGCGCCATTGAAGCGCAGGACCGGCTGGCCGTTGCGCAGAGACGGCGCATCGGTTTCCCAGGTTGGACCGCCAGTCGGCTGGTAGGCATCGTTGTGATAACCACTGGCGTCTTGCCAGCACACCACCGCCGCGCCATCGGCGCTCAGCGCGGGACCGCTGCATTTGTTGCTGCCATCGATCGCGCCGAAGACTCGATCGGGCTTGAGCCACAGGCGCAGATCGCTGGAACCATCGGTCGTGCCGACGCCGCCCGGACCGGTGCCGGTGTTGCCGCACGGCGCAATTTCGCCCGATTGGGTCTGCACTTCATACGCTCCCAGATCGATTGTCGCGGTGCAGCCGTTATCCGGGGACACAAAGCGGCTATTCCCATCCGCATCGGTTGCGATGAGACGCATGGTCTCATAGGCATTGTCCCAAGTCAGGCGCATGTCGGAATAACCCCTGTCGATGATCAGGCTGGTATTGGTTACATGCAGGTCGCCGACAGCGGAGGGCGGCGTGCCAGGATTGGCGACAAAGACCGGCGTATTGGCTGAATCCGTGCCATCCAGGTTAGCGCCGCCTGGGTTGTAGCCTTGCACCAGGTTGTTGGTGAGATTGAACTGATATCCAGCACTCCGAGTAATTGAAGCGCCCGCGGTGCCGGTGCCTGTGCTGTCGCTGTTGCCCCAAATGACGGAATTACCGATGTTGACATCGCCCGAATTTGGGCTCAAATACACCCCGCCGCCAGAATTAACGGCGTGGTTGCCGACCAGCGTGCTATTGACGATCCAGGGCCAGGCAATGCGGAGACTTATTGCGCCGCCGACGTTGCCAGCCCGATTGCCACTGAAGACCACATTGACGATCGACGGGACATCATTATCCACGTAGAAGCCGCCGCCCTCGTCGCCGGCGCTGTTGCCCTGCACCAGCATGTTATAAAACCTAAGACTGTTGCAGTTGACGCAGTAGTAGGCGCCCCCATCATCGCTTGCGACGTTGCCCTGAAAAACGGCCCCATTCACATGAGGGGCCACGCCGCCGTAACTGAAATAACCGCCGCCCTGTAGCGCCGCTGAATTGTTGATAAACTGGACATTGCGGGCGATCACCGCCACGTCGAGACCGGTGAACAGGCCGCCACCATACGTCGCCCGGTTACCCTGGAGGCGCAGGTTAGAAAGATAGTGAATGTGATTGGGGCTGGTGAGGTGATTGGGAACTCGAATACCGCCGCCCGTAAAGCCGTTGCCGCCGGTTACCACAACACCATCCAGCGTGGCCGCGGTGGCTTGATCTTGTGGGATCGCGACGACGGCCGAGGAGTTGGCGCCAGCCTGGTCGGCGACCTGCAGCGTGATGTGATTCGCGTCGACGGTATCGTTCTGCTGAATGTCGCCGCTCAACACGGTGAGGTTGGTCTGCCAGTCACGGTCGGTCAGTGCGGCCTGACCGCTGAGGAAACCGCCGTAAACGGCAACGCTGCCGTTCAGCGTGAAGGACAGATTCGTGTCGTTATCCGTGAGGCCAGCGCCGACATCGGGATAATACACGCCGGCGGCCACCCAGACTTCGACCGTGTCGGTTGGCACCAGGCTGTTAGCCACGGCCAGGGCATCCTGCAACGAGGTATAGGCATCGGTCCAGGTTGAGCCATTATTAGCGCCGGTCGCATTGACATCGACGTAGAGGCGGAGGGTGGCGGCCCGACCCGATCGGGGGGCGAGCAACGCCAGACCGATGACCGCGAGCACGATCCAGACTAGACGAGAACGAAGTAGAGATAACATCCAAATTCTCCTGACAATGATTTTTCTCGAACGATTCGACGAGATGATAGGTACAGTGGTTGCGCCATCACGGCGCTTTGCAGTCGATCAACGCCCGATCGTTAGTGTGACCTCAACGATTTGCCGATTACTGATCGGCAAGTTAAACGCTGAACTAAAGCCTCGCGGTTCACCTCCGCGCCGATCGGCCACCACCCACCGAAACGGCCCGCGCCCGAAATCGGATGCCGCCACCCACCAACTCTTGGTGTGATCGACCTCCAGTGTCCCCTGCCAACCCTCGACCAGATGCCAGCCGCCTGCTGCATCCTGCCACTCTATCATTGTCCACATGTCGGCGGTTGCGCCTTCAACTCGCAGGCGGATCGCGCCACCGGCGGGCGATGACGGCCCCGGTGTGGCGGCTGCCGTGGCCGTTGGGATGGGCGTGGGCCGTGGAGGCAGTGCGGTGACGGTCGATGCGCCGAACATCGCCAGCCCGATGAGACTAACCAACAGTACAATCATTCCTCGATAAGCCATGATGATTTCTCCTTAGCAGAGGCCGCTGAGCGAAGACTGTTGCTCAGCGGCTTAGAATTTAGTGTGGTCGCTGTGGCAGAGCCGCACTGGCTGGCGATGCGGGTAGTGATGTGAAGTTCAAGGCCAGCGCGCTACTCGACACCGGGCCGAAGATGTTGTTGTATGGTTCGCCCCGCACTTCGTGCGTTTCCAACACCGCGCCATACGTCGTCGCCGTGTTGGCCGCATCGACCTGAGCATAGAGCGCTGTGCCTGCCGCCAGCGGCCACGCGACCGCGCTCAAATCCGCGAAGAAATGCGCGTCGTTCACCGTCAGCGTCAACACGCCGCCCGGCGTCAAGGCAGGCAGTGCATTCGCCGTCACACCCCAGACCAAACCCTGATGGCCCAACATCTGCCATGTCTGATTGACCGCCGTTGGAGTCGAGATCGGATTGACGTACACATCCACCCAGAACTCGTCGACGACTGGCGCAGTGCCCTGATTCTTGATCACGACTTGAACGGTGTTCGCATTGGCCGTGAGGGACTGCACGATCAAATCGGGTGCGTTGACAAAGTTGTGACTGATCAACGGCAGATACATCTTGGCCTGGTTGACGACCTGATCGACTTGATTCGAAGTGCCGCCGTGGTGATTGGCATCACCGCTGTACGTCGCCGTGATCGGGTGCGTGCCGACTGCTAACACCGAAGTGCTCAGGCTAGCTTGACTATTGGATAACGTGACCGGTGAACCCAACGCTGAACCATCGGCGTAGAACTGCACGCTCCCCGAAGGTGTATCCACCGTCGAAGTAACAGTGGCCGTGAACGTGACCGCTTG
>CAZKBQ010000021.1:0-51585 GCA_964550855.1 uncultured Anaerolineae bacterium | reverse complement strand
TCCCCGAAGGTGTATCCACCGTCGAAGTAACAGTGGCCGTGAACGTGACCGCTTGACCGACGATCGAGGGATTCAACGCTGATGCGATCGCCGTCGTCGTGTCCGCCGGATTCACCACTTGATCGATCGTGTTTGAAGTGCTGCCGTTGTGATTGGCATCGCCGCTGTACGTCGCTGTGATCGAATGGGTGCCGACCGTCAACGTCGAAGTGCTCAGGCTGGCCTGACCATAGGACAACGCGACTGATGAACCTAATGCCGCGCCATCGGCGTAGAACTGCACCGTACCCAATGGCGTATCCACTGTCGAAGCAACAGTGGCCGTGAACGTGACCGCTTGCCCGACGATCGAGGGATTCAACGCTGATGCGATCGTCGTCGTCGTGTCCGCCGGGTTCACCACTTGATCGATCGTGTTTGAAGTGCTGCCGCTGTGATCCGCATCGCCGCTGTACGTCGCCGTGATCGGATGATGGCCCGCCGACAGCGTAGTGGTGACGTACACCACTTGCCCGTTGGCATCGAGCGGGACGTTGACGCTGAGTGAATCGATCGTGAAGGTGATGGATCCGATCGGCGTACCGAGGCCGACGGCGCTGGTCGTCACTGCCGCCGTGACCGTTATCGCCTGCCCGTAAACGGACGGATTCGGCGTCGAGGTGAGGCTCGTCGTCGTGCTGGCCAAATTGTTCGTCAGGTTGAAAGCCACATTCGCCGCGCCAGCCGCGCTGGCAACCACGTTGTATGAGCCGGCTGTGCCGTTAGCCGTGACCGTCGTCGAGACCGCACCGTTGGCAATCGTCAATGTGATCGGCGTCGTCATGAGGCCCGCACCAGACGCAGGAGCGATCAAGATCACTTGCCCGCCGTTCACCGGCTCGCCAGCCGCGCTTGTCACGCTGATCGCCAATGGATTGGGGAAGGTGGTCTGAACAAGTGTGGATTGATTGTCGCCGCCGATTTTCGTCAGCGTGAAGCCCCGCGACTCAAACGCGCCGATGTCGCAGTGTGCGCCTTGCGGGCGCGCGATGCCACGCTGATCGAGGTTATTCACGGGGGCGGCGGCGCAGGTGGCATCGTCGCCGGCATCGATGGCCGGAGAACCGGGCAGAAGGGCAAAGGTTTGAGTGGAGCCGCCATTGTTCGCCAGGGGGCCGAGATTTGGATCGCCCGACAGGGCCGGGCTGCAACTGCCGTCTTCGATCAGGTTGTTGGCGTTGGTGGCGATTGTGCCAAAGTTCTGGCAATCTCCACCGTTCGGGCTGTTGGCAATCAGACTATTCTGCAAATGCAGCGTGCCGTCGCTGGCGATGCCACCGCCGCTGCCGCCATTGACTGAATTGCCGCTAAAGGTGCTGTTGGTGACCGTCAGCGTGCCGCTGTTGGCAATGCCGCCGCCGTAGCCGCCAGCCGAATTGCCGCTAAAGGTGCTGTTGGCGATCGTCAGCGTGCCCTGGGGGTTGTCAATGCCGCCGCCGTTGTTGTTGGGCGCTGAGTTGTCGCTGAAGGTGCTGTTGGTGATGGTCAGCGCGCCGGCGTTGCGGATGCCGCCGCCGCCGTTGAAGGCCGTATTGCCGCTGAAGGTGCTGTTGCTGATCGTCAGCGTGCCGGCGTTGCGGATGCCGCCGCCGCCGGCGGATGCCTGATTGCCGCTAAAAATGCTGTTTTCGACTACCAATGTGCCGAAGTTGTAGATACCGCCGAAGTTAACCTCCAGCCCATTGATAATACTTAACTGCCGCATCGTCACCACCGCCGTTGGCTGGATGACAAAGACTCCTACTGCACTATTGCCGCTCACGGTGATGCTGCGGCCTGAGCCGTCGATGGTCAGGGTACCGGCGAGATTAGGTAGGGCCGAGGCCAGAGTGATGGTGTAGTTCGCCGCGAAAGTAATTGCATTGGCTCCAGACTGATTGTTCGCCGCATTAATGGCTTCGCGCAAGGTGCAGTCCAATGCGCCCACCCAGTCACACGAGCCATCGTCTGAATCATCGCCGAGGTTGACCACAAAGTTCGGCCCGAGCTGTTCTTTCGCCTCATAAGCGCCGATGTCGCAAGCGCTGCCCTGCGGACGCGCCACGCCGCGCTGGTCTTCATCGGGATTGAGGTAAGGGGTGCAGTCGCCCGCCGCATCGATCGCCGGGCTGCCGGGCAATAGGGCGAAGGTTGGGGTGGAGCCGCCATAGCTGCCCAGAGGACTCAGGTGTGGATCACCCGATAGGGCTGGACCGCAACTACCGTCTTCAATTAAGTTGTTGACGTTAGCGGCAAACGTATCCTGGTTTAGACAATCGCCCCCGCTCGAACTGTTGGCAATCAGGCTGTTCCGGAGATAGAGCGCACCGGCGGCGCTGGCAATACCACCGCCGAAGCTGGCAGCCGAATTACCGCTGATCGTGCTGTGGGTGACCGTCAACGTGCCGAAGTTGTTGCGAATGCCGCCGCCGTAGGTGGCGGCCGAATTACCGCTAAAGGTGCTGTTGATGACCGTCAATGTGCCGGCGGTGTTGTAAATGCCGCCGCCAGCATTGCCGGAAGAATTGCCGCTGAAAGTGCTGTTGATAACGGTCAACGCGCCGGTGTTACCGATGCCGCCGCCAGCGCCAGTTGACGAGTTACCGCTAAGAGTACTGTGGGTAACTAACACGGTACCATGGTTATAGATACCGCCGCCGACACCAGTCGTTCCGTTGACAATACTCAATTGGCTCATCGTCACCACCGCTCCGGATTGGACGACGAATACCCCCACCGCATGATTGCCGCTCACAGAGACATTGTGCCCTGAGCCGTCAAGGGTCAGGTTACCGGTGAGTTGAGGCAGAGCCGAGGTCAGGGTGATGGAGTAGTTGCCGGCAAAGGTAATCGTATCCGTGCCCGATCCGGCGGCGCAATCGGTTGAACCCGATTGGTTGTCGTTATTGGCGTTGACTATCGCCTCGCGCAACGTGCAGACGCCGTCGTTGGCAACTGTATCGGCATTGCCATTGACTACCAGGCCCGCCGCATAGACGGGCGTGACACCGACCGGGCCAAGCGCGGTTAAGACCCAGCTTACGATGACGAAAAACGTCGCGATAAACTTGAAATGTGATGGCATGGTTGTTCCCCTTCAATGATTGATGATGCAATGAGATCGATTTTTTCAGTATTGGCCGCAATGCTGCCGGACACTCGCGGGCGCTCGCTCAAGTCGCCCCACTCCAGAGACTCAGCAGCGCGGCACGGTTGTTAACGCCATATTTACGAAACACGGACACCACGTACTGGTGGACACTGTTGGCGGTAAGTCCGAGATTGTTGCCGATGTCCTTCTCGGAAGCGCGCGCGAGCAGGAGGTGCAGCACGTGCCGCTCGGCGGGCATGAGCGGCTGGCCGGCGATCAGCAGTCCGTGGCTCAACATCAACCGGCGATGGAACCACTTGACGCCCCGCAGCGCGTAGGCCAGCGTGTCGCGCTCTTCGCAGGTAAATCGGGGCTGGCCCTGTGCGCGAAAAACGCCGAACCAGGATTCGGCATCCGCGTTGATCGGAAACGCTACGAAGATAGCGTCGTCCACGCCGCGATAGTAGCGCTGATAGAAATCAGACTCGGACCAGTCATCCGGTACCCAATCACGCAAGCGGTTGGCGCGAAAACGACCGGCGTTGGCGACGATGGCAATCGTGGCCGCGTCCACCACACCGCGATCCAGTTCCTTCAATTGTTCCTTGACGCTATCATCCGACGGCCGCATCGGGTACAGCCAACGGACCACGGGCGTCCGCCAGCCTTTCACGGGATCATCGAGCCTGTCGTCGCTCAGACGCACGCTGCCGATCCAGACGGCGTTCTGCGCTCCCACCAACTCGCACAGACTGACCATCAAGCGATCGGTGACGGCGTTGAAGCGCGTCGCATCGATCTCGGTCAGTTCATCCCACAAGGCGTAGATGCGTTCCTGTAGTTCTGGATTCATGCCAGGAACCCCGGTTAATTCGAAACAGGCCAGCCCGGTTCAATTTCCGATCAGGGTGTTACGTTGCCACTCAGCTGTCAGCCAACGGCATTCACCACGAACCATGAAAACCGCGCGGCGACCGTCACAGCGTACTGCATGCAGTATGACCCAGTGCTTCAACTTGGCGCGCGAGAATGACAGCGCGGCAAAGGCCAAGCAGTAACCTGCTTTCAGCCTTTGCCGCGATTATGCTGGGGAAATCACAGGAGATCAATCCTACTAAACAGTAGGTTGAGTGGGGAGACGTTCGCTCAGGTTGCCCCTAGCCAGAGACTCATAAGGGAAGCGCGGCTGTTGACGCCGAACTTGCGAAAAACAGAGACGACGTACTGGTGAACGCTGTTGACAGTCAGCCCAAGGCCGCAGGCAATCTCTTTCTCGGAGGCGCGCGAGAGTAGGAGTTGCAGTACACGCCGCTCGGCCGGGGTGAGGGGCTTGCTGGCGATCAGCAGCCCGTGGCTCAACATCAACTGCCGATGGAACCATTTGAGGCCCCGCAGCGCGTAAGCCAGCGTATCGCGCTCTTCGATGGTGAAACCGGGTTTGCCAATTTCGCGGTGGACGCCAAACCAGGATTCGGCGTCCGCGTTGACTGGAAACGCCACAAAGATGGAATCATCCAACCCGACGCCGCGATAATAACGCTGGTAGTAATACGAGTTGAACCAGTCAGGCGACACCAAATCACGCAAGCGATTGGCGCGAAACCGGCCGGCTTCAGCGACGTTGGCCACTGTGGTTTCGTCCGCCACACCGCGATCGAGGCTTTTCGACTGTTCCCTGGCACTCTCATCCAACGGCTGCTTCGGATACAGATAGCGGACCACGGGCGCCCGCCAGCCCTTCGCCGGATCAGCGGGAAAGGCGTCGCTTACGCGCACGCTGCCGATCCAGACGGCGTTTTGCGCGTCCACTAACTCGCACAGGCCCACCATCAAGCGATCGGCCACGGCGTCGAAGCGCGTCGCGTCCATATCGGCCAGTTCATCCCATAAGGTGTGGATGCGTTCCTGCAATTCGGGATTCATGCCAGAGGCCCCGCTGGACCAGCCTTTGTTAGAAGCAGAAAGCAGCGTTACCAGTATCGTCAGCCCGATTATACAGCCAATTCAAGTGAGACGATCAACATCTTGTGGAGATTTATACCGCAACGGATGAGTGCGACAGATCATTCCCAGACATCGTCATGGGGGGCGGAGGAGGATTGAAACCGGGCCGACGCTTTTGCCGATGACGCCGATTGGTCACGGTTCGCCGCTCGGCGCCGGTAATCGCCAGATCAATTGGTAGTCTAAAATATCTGCCTTCTAAAGTAGGTTCCACATGCTGGATTGCCAACCTATTGCCGCCCGCCCATTACAAGACTATAATCAACTTTGTCTGTAACTCACTTCACTCCCTCCAGGAGGTCCTGTCTATACCGCGATAAAGTTAGCTCTTTAGTCGAGCCACCGGGAGGAGGGCGCGCATCATCTGACTGTTCCATTTATGATCTCATTAAGGAGCATACGATGAGTCGTCGATCTGTCCTCGCCGTTGCAGCAGTCCTGTTTTGTGTGCTCGGTATGGCTGCGCTAATCCTCTCCATTACCATGCCGGCCAGCGCTCGTCCTCACCCGCTACCCGTTATCGATCCGCCCGCCCCGCGTTTTGCTGCATTAACTGCTGATCTCCCTGATCAACTTCCGCCCCAGGTACGCGCCGCGATTGATGCGGCCAGGGACGTCCCTCATTCACCGCAGGCCGTACCGGATGTCGGCTTATACAAATGGACGCCGGGCAATCAGGCTCATCCGGGCGGTGTAGTGGTTTACAGCTTCTATTACGCCAACTTTGGCGATGCCGACGCCGCTAACGTGATTATCACCGATGTACTGCCCGCGCAGACGACTTACGCGGGCGACACCAGCGGTCTGCCGTTGACCACTGGCGGCGGCGTCATTACGTGGACGGTCGGTGCACTACCCGCTCGCAGTTACGGCGCCTTTAACCTCAGCCTCAATGTCGATCCTGGCGCCTCGACTGGATCGACTTTGGCTGATAACTGTGCGTACATCAGCACGACGACCAGCGGCGGCGATCTTGGTAACGACCAGGGCTGCGCGGGGGGTGTTAACCTTGTCAGTGACAGCGTTGAGATTGCCGTGCAGACGTGGCCGGGCGGATTGTTCGATGCGGCGCCAGGCCAGGAAGCGCCGTTTACCCTGCAAGTCTGCAACTTCAACGGCACGTCCGCCGGACCGGTGCGCATCACCGACACGCTGCCGCTCTCCACGACGTTTTCCCGCTGGCAAACCACTGGTTTCTGGCCGCCGCTCTGGAGACAGATAAGCGTGGTTGGCAATCAAGTGGTGCTGGAAGCGCCGGGCCTGCCCGCCAATGTCTGTGATAACGTGCAGTTGTTCGCACTGGTTAATGCAGCCGCGCCGCAAGGTATGCCGCTGCTCAATCAGCTGCACGGCTACACTCCCGGCGACACCGATCCCAACAACAACGACGCCCGCAACGATGCGGTGCATGTCCGCGTGACGCGCGTCGATCTGAGCACACACCGCCGGGTGAGTTGGGGCACCTTTGGTTTTGAGGTGGATCTGGCCAACAGTGGCAATACCGCGGTGCCCGCCCTGCTGACCGATACGCTGCCGCTAAGCGCCACTTACCGATCGGGCAGCGGCGAATTGACGGTTTGGGGCGGCATTAACTCCAGAACGTTCGTCACCCCCACCGTGATCGACGCGCACACGATCGTGTGGAATCTGGGCACGCTGCCAGTCGGCTTCAACGGTCAGTTGCACTACAATCTGGATGTTGCGCCGGGCGCCAGCGGCCCACTGGAAAACTGCGGCACAATCGCGGCCAACGTTCCAGACGACACGCCGTGGGACAACATGGCCTGCGCGACAACCTCGTTCCTCAGCCCCGGTCCGATTCTGTATGTGGCACAGCAGCACGAATGGCGCAACAACTACAATCAGGTGCGTTACGAACTGATCGCCATCAACGCCGGCGATCAAGTGTTGACGAATGTGTGGCTCACCGATACCTATCCGCTCTCTACGACGATGGAAGGCGGCTACGATGTTTCCGCGCTCTCGTGGGTCACCGACACATGGGATGCGCCCAGTCAACAACGCATTTTCTGGATCGAGCAGTTGCAGCCCGGTGAGACCGCGCGCATCTGGGTCAACTTGAACCTCGACGCACCGTTCGATCGACCGCACACCTACACCAACACGGTCGATTATGAAGCGATCGGCGGCCCGGCCACCAGCACACACGAGGCCACGCTAGGTGACTTTACCAATATCGAGCTCCGCCTTGACAGCAGTAACATCGATATGTGGGGCAATGCTTCGCCCGGTGTTGATGTACGTGTGACCGCGGCTAACACAGTACTAACCACAACCGTGGGACGGCCATGGGATGCGACGGCGTGGGACTTCTATCAGCCCGGCGCGATCAATGCTGGGGACACCGTGACGGTGGAAGTGGTGGGCAGCCTCGCCGACCCGATCGTGCTGCACATCCCCACGCCCTTCAATGTGGCGGCCAACTCGTCAACGCGACGGGTTTACGGGCAGATCGATGCGTTGGATGAAGCGGTGATTGGTATAAGCGTCTACGGTTATCTCGATACCACGGCGCTGACCGACAACACCGGCCACTTCACGCGCACGCTGCCGATGATGGAGCGCGGCCAACAAGGCGAGGTAATC
This sequence comes from uncultured Anaerolineae bacterium, assembly GCA_964550855.1. Classification (GTDB taxonomy): domain Bacteria; phylum Chloroflexota; class Anaerolineae; order Fen-1058; family Fen-1058; genus JAGOBP01. Next base: position 43,865 of record CAZKBQ010000021.1, on the reverse strand, counting down.
GATCGGGTGACCGATGACGCGCTGACTGTGAGTTACCATGCGAACTTCACTTCGCCCGATCTGTTACTCATCGTCAACGCCTCAGACGATTGGATCGAGATCAACTATGAAGTCGGACATACACTGTGGTTCACGGTGACCGATGCGGTGGGCAACGTCAAAGCGACACTGACCGATGTCACGCAAGTCGTGCCGTGGTGGGGCGGTCCTAATAACACCGGTTACTCCACCAATCTGAATTCAGCCACGTGGCTGCCCGGCCGCCCCGACATCCAGGCGGGCGATTGGGTGTACGGCGCGCTCGATAACGGCTTTACCAGCGCGGTGCGGATCGGGACCATCACAGGCTCGATTGATCAACCGAGTGCGACGGTTGCGGGGACATTCGACATTCCGTGGCTCAACGCAACGCTGAATGGCGGCTGCTGGATTGACGGCGTGGATGGGCGCATCGACTTTACGGCCGCGTCGAACGGCGGGGCGTACACGTGTAATTTCTCGCCGCAAGTTCTCCATCCGGGCGATTCGATCGAGGTGGAATATGAAGACCTCTCACGCGATCGGGTGCGCTATACCTTCCGCTTGCCTGGCCCGGATGTCGGGATTAACCACTGGACGCAGGGCCAGCCCGCAGCAGGCAGTCGCTTCGAGTACTGGCTAGAGTATCGCAACGACGGCGATCTGGCGGCGACCGACGTAATCCTCACGGACACGCTGCCCGCGGAAGTCACTTACGTCAGCGATGGTGCCGCTGTCGCGCCAACGATCAATGGTCAGCAGGTCAGCTGGTCGTTGGGCGCGTTGCCGCCGCACAGCTGGCGCCGCATCCCGGTGGTCGTCGACGTAGCAGGCGGAACAGCTGACGGCACACTGCTGCACAACGAAGTGGTCGTTACTGATCCCAACGATCGCAACCCCGGCAACGACTCGCAAGGCCGTGATGACGCCGTGGCCGCGCTCAATGTCGATCTCTACGTAGGCCTGGGGAATCAAGGCGATCAGCCGGCTCCCGGCAATGACTACGTCTATCGCATCGACTATGGCAATCAGGCGAGCACTGGCAGCGGCCCGGTGGTGTTGACGCAAACGCTGCCCGTCTCGTCCACCTACGTGAGTTTCTGGTCTGAAGATCCGCTGTGGTCGTTGGCGAGCAACGCCGGTAATCAGGTCGTCTTCACACGACCGGTGATTAATGGTCAAACCGGCTGGCAGTTGTTTGTGCGACTGCACCTTGACGCAACGGCGACCAACGGGACGCAGTTGAACACGCACGTGGACATCGGCACTTCCAATGAAACCGGTCCGCTCGACAACAACTCGACGTCTTTCACGATGTTCGTACAAGATCCGCGGCTGGACGTGGCGCTGGACAATCAGTTTGAGTCCGGCATCACCGTGCCCGACCACAAAGTGACGTTCCGCATGACGTATCACAACTGGGGCAATGTGGCCGGGCAGAGCACGCGCATCACCGGCACACTGCCCGCCAACACAACGTTCGTCACTTCGACGCGACAAGTGTTTGCTTACAATCAATGGCAGAACGAGCCGTTTGCGCCACTCTTGACGAATGGGCAGCAACTGGTCTGGGATTTGTCCACGCTGCCGACCGGTACGGACGGGAACCTGCGCGTGACTCTGCAGATCGATCCCGCCACCCCGATCGGTACGGTGCTGACCTATACGGCCCGCATCGGATCAGACGGCGTGGACAACGACGATCGTAACGATCAAGCCTCAGACTCGATCGTCGTGCGCGGCGCCGGCCCTAACGTGATGGTGCGCAAGAGCGGCCATTGGCAGGGCGACGATCGCATCCGCTACGATCTGCAATTCTTCAACGTGGGCACGACCATGCTCACCGGCGCGACGTTAACGGACACGTATCCGGTGTCCACCACGTTAAGCGGCTACGGCGAGTTCTGGAGTAGCACCTCGACGCACAACGCCGGCGCGCGGCAGGTCGTGTGGACGATGCCCGATCAAATCAATCCGGGCGACAGCGGCGGCAACTGGCTTGAGGTCACCGTCGATCCGGCGATGGCGAAGGGGCGGTGGCTGACCAACACGTTGGACATCCGCCAACCGATCGGCGAGATCATGCCCGCCGACAATCACGCTTACGCGGTGGTGACCACCGGACCCGATCTGTATGTCAGCAAATCGGCCGAGCGTGCGACGGTGAAACCGAACGATCTGATCACGTTTACGCTGACCTTTGGCAATCAGGCTCAACGCGGCGCAGACAGCATGGTGGGACGTGTGCGATTGTATGACACGCTGCCCAACGGCTTGACGTTCGTCGGGGCCACCTGGCACGATTGCCCGATCTGCACGGTGGAACCGCTGCTGGTCAACGGACAGCAAGTGATCTTCGATTTTGATCCGCAGGGCAGCGGCTGGTGGAACCGGCTCGACGTCACGGCGCAGGTCACGACGACGGCGCAGGGCGGCGATGTGTTTGTCAATACCGCCAGTATTAACAGCAATAACGCGGCCGATGTCGATCCCGTCGCCGGCAACAACTCGGCATCAGCGCAAGTGGTGCTGACGAATCCGCGCTTTGAAGTGAGCAAAGTCCGATCGGGTAACGGTGTGGCCGGCACGACGATCACGTACACGGTCAGCGTGAGTAATACGGGTAACCTGACTGGCACGAACGTCAGCGCGATCGATGTCGTGCCAAGCGGCGTGACGTATGGCGGCGGCGGTGTCTTCGGTGGCGGGCAAGTCTCGTGGACGCTGGCGAGCATCGCGCCAGGGCTGAATGTGCCGATCGGGTGGTTCACCGGCACGCTGACGTGCGCGGCCAACACGACGATCAACAATCAGCAGTATCGCGTCACCGCCAGCGATCAGGCGATCACTTCGACCAATGGTGCAGCCGTCAGTTTCACGACGATCACCCCGACGATCAATGCAGCCTTCTCGAATTCACCGGCCACACTCATCGGCGGTGGCGCAGTGACTTTCACCGGCACGGCCAGCACCAATGGCACGCCGTTAGCGTACGAGTGGAGTTTTGGCGATGGCACGACTAGCACAGGTCTCACTGCCTCGCATACGTACACGCAGCCGGGCACGTACACGGCGACGTTGACGGCGACGGATGGCTGCGGCTTCGCGCAGATGGCAGTGGTAAGCAACGCGGTGATCGTTTACACACCTGTTCACGCTGCGTTCACGGCTGCACCGACAACGGGGACGCCGCCGTTAACAGTGGTCTTTACCAACACATCGACCGGCGACTTCACCAGCAGCCTGTGGGCCTTCGGTGATGGCGGGACGAGCACGTTGCCTGATCCAACGCACGTGTACTCGGCGGTGGGTACGTACACGGTCACGCTAACGATCAATGGCCCGGGCGGCAGGGATGCGGTGACGACCGCCCACGCGATCACCGTACAGAACTATCGTGTGATGCTGCCGCTGGTGCGGCGGAGCTAATCAATGGCGTGTGATCCATGGCACGTTGAGTGAACGTACAAACGGGCACACGTCAAGCCGACGTGTGCCCGTTTGAATTATCGATAATCCCCAACTTTGCCCGGCTGCGGGAAAACAGCAGCCGGTCGACGAGGGATTGAAAGCGTGCCGGAGCTCAAGCGAGTGATTGATACGCGCGATCGAGGATTTCCAGCGTGTGATAGATCGGTCGCGGCTGATTGAGCTGCCGCAGGTGCACGTCGATCTGCACCAGGCAGCCGATGTTGCCGGCCGCGATGGCCTCGCAGCCGGTGCTCAAGATCGCTTCGGCTTTGCGCCGACCGAGCTGCTCCGCGACTTCGGGTTGTTCCAGGTTGTAGGTTCCCGCTGAACCACAGCAGATTTCGCTGCTCGGAATCTCCAGCAGCGTCACATTCTCGATGCCGCGCAGCAAGCGGCGCGGCGCGGCGGTGACACCCTGCGCGTGCGCCAGATGGCAGGCATCATGGTAAGCCAGTCTCAGCGGCTGCGGCCACGGCGGCGGCGCGATGAGTCCCAACTTGTCGAGAAACACACTCACATCCTGGACGCGCTTCGCAAACTCGACGGCTTCACCTTCTTCGGAGTCGCCCTTGAACAGCAGGCCGTACTCGTGCATGCCGGACCCGCAGCCCGCCGCGTTGGTGAGGATGGCATCCACGTCGCGCGGAAAGCTCCGCAAGTTGCGGCGGGCGAGTTGTTTGGCGCGCGCGTCGTCGCCGGTGTGCAGCATCAATGCCCCGCAGCAGCCTTGATTTTCGGGCACAATCACTTCCACGCCGTTCTTCGCCAGCACCCGCAGCGTGGCCCAATTGATCTCCGGCGACAATACGTTCTGCACGCAACCGATGAGCAGCGCGACCCGCGCGCGGCGTTGACCTTCGGCGGGATGGACGGCCGGGAGCGGGGCGAGGGGCGCGGGCAGCCGGTCGGGCAGCAGCGATAACATGCCGCGCAGCTCCCGTGGGATTAAACCGTTTACCGATCGCGCCAGCCGGCCCGCGCGTGCCGCCAGCCGAAAGCGCTTGGGATAGGGCAGCGTCTCGCGCACCACGGCGCGTTGCACGCGCTTTATCAAAGATCGCGATCGATTTTCTTCTGCCCTGGCGCGAAACGGCATGAGCAATTCCTGGTATTGCACGCCCGATGGGCACGTCGTCACGCACGACAGACAGCCCAGGCAGCGATCGATGAAGGGCAGCGTCGTTTCGATCGAAAGTTCGCCCTCCAGCGCAGACTTCATCAGGAAGATGCGGCCGCGCGGCGAATCCATCTCTTCGCCCAGCGTCTGGTAGGTGGGGCAGGTCGCCAGACAGAAGCCGCAATGCACGCACTTCTCCACAGCCTTCGCCATCAGCGGACCGCGCGGGCCGAGTTGATCGATCGGGATGGCGTGCCGCATCACACCTCCACGAAGCGCTGAACCGGATCGAGTGCGCCCTTCACTCGCCGCGCAAACGAGTCGCCCACACGCACGCCGAGGCGCGACTGATCGATCGGGCCGATCATGACCAATCCTGATAAACCCTGATCGCACAAGAGCCGATCAATCTGGCTGAGCTGATCGGGCGCGGCCAGCCAGGCCGCCTGTCCGCCGCTGCTGTAACGGCGGATGATGTTCTGAGGCAGGGCTGCATCAAAAGCGGCAAGGCGTTTGGGCATGAGCGGCACTTTGATCAAGGCCCAGCCTTCAGGCCGCCAGGTCACTTCGCGGGCGTTGCGCCAGATCGATGCGTCGTCGTCGATCACCTCGCCGCCACCGATCAGGCCACGCACCCGATCGAGCCGCCCCGGCAGCGCCGAGCGCAGGCCGGCCAGTCGCAGCCATACGATCGGGCGATCGGCGATTTCCACATCGAACGAGTCGATTTCAAGCGGCGAAGTGTAGAGGCGTTGAATCACCTCAATCGCCGCGTCCAGCGTCTCACACGGCCGGCGCAGCGTGGCATGCGCTTCGGGCTTCGGAAAGACCTTGAAGCTCAGTTCGATCAGCGCGCCATATTGACCCAGACTGCCAACCATGAGTTTGGGAATGTCGAAGCCTGCCGAGTTCTTGACGACTTTGCCGCCCGCGCGCACGATCTCGCCGTGACCGTTGACGAACTTCACGCCCAGCAGAAAATCGCGGACGCCGCCATAGCGATAACGGCCCGGCCCGTTGGCGCCGGCGGCGACGGTGCCGCCCAGCGTCGCGCCCCCCTCGGCGAACAGCGGGTCAAAGGGCAAATACTGACCGTGCGCGGCCAACTGCGTTTGGATGTCGATCACGCGCGTGCCGGCCAGCGCGGTGAACACGAATTCGCCCGGCTCGTATTCGAGCAGGCCGGCGAGGGCGGAGAGATCGATCGAGGTGTCGCCGTCGCGGGCGGTGGACAGCGCCGATTTGGTGCCGCCGCCGCGCACGCGCACGTGAGGACGCTCACGCACCAGCGCTTGTAGTTCCACGACAGAAGATGGCCGCATCTGACCCGCTGCTTTGTGCATCACGTTTCACACATCACGCATTATTCTCTCGAAATCACGCCCGCCTTCTCCAGCGGATGCAGTCCGCGCAGCTTCATCACAGGCGCATCGCCGCCGGGGAACATCTTGCCGCGATTGGAGAGTTCTTTGGGATCGATCGCCGATCGAATGTGGTGCATCACGTCCACGTCCAGTTCGCCGAACATCTGCGGCAGGTAGTCGCGCTTCTCCAGGCCGATGCCGTGCTCGCCCGTGATCGATCCGCCGTAGCGGATGCACAGGCGCACGATCTCGCCGGCCAGTTCTTCGGCGCGCTCCAGCGAACCGGCTTCGCGACCGTCGTACAACACCAATGGATGCAGGTTGCCGTCGCCGGCGTGAAAGACGTTGGCGACGCGCAGGTTGTATTTGGCGCTGAGCCGCTCGATCTCGGCCAGCGCCGCGCCCAACCGGCTGCGCGGCACCACGCCGTCGTTGACGATGTAATCGGGACTTAACCGCCCCACGGCCGAAAACGCGCTCTTGCGCCCTTTCCAGATGCGCAGCCGATCGGTTTCGTCTTGCGCGATGCGGATCTCGTACGCGCCGGTGCGATCGATGATGTCTTTGAGGCGCTTGAATTCTTCCTCGACTTGTTCGGCTTCGCCGTCGAGCTCGACCAGCAGCAGCGCGGCGGCGTCCATGGGATAGCCCGCATGCACGGCTGCTTCAGCCGCTTCGATGATGAGATGATCCATGATCTCGATCGCGCCCGGCAGCAGCCCCGACGCCACCACCGCGCCCACCGCATCGCCTGCCGCTTCGAGTGAACGATAGGCCGCGAGGACGGTGCGAAAGCGCTCGGGTTTGGGCAGCAGCCGCAGCGTGATCTCCAGCCCCACGCCGAATAAACCTTCGGCGCCGACGTACAGGCCCACGAGATCGGGCCCGACGTTTTCCAGCGATTCGCCACCCAGCTGGATCACCTCGCCGTCGGGCAGCACGGCCTTGAGGCCCAGCACGTGATTGCTGGTCATGCCGTACTTCAGGCAGTGTACGCCACCGCTGTTGAAGGCGATGTTGCCGCCGATGGTGCAGATCGATTGGCTGGCCGGATCGGGGGCGTAGTACAGACCGTACTTCGCTGCGGCTTTGCTCACATCCAGATTGATCACGCCCGGCTCGACGACGGCGATTCGTTCCTGCGGATCGATCTTGAGGATGTGGTTCAGGCGATTGAGCGCGATGAGCAGGCCGTCCTTGATGGGCAGCGACCCGCCCGACAGGCTGGTGCCGCTGCCGCGGGCCACGAAGGGCAGGCCGTACTCATGACAAACCCTAATCGTCTCGATGACTTCGGCTTGCGTTTCGGGAATGACGGCTGCCGCCGGGCGGCGACGATACGCCGTCAGCGCATCGGACTCATACGGCGTGAGTTCCGCGGCGTCCGTCAACAATCGATCGCGGGGGTACAACCGGGTGAGCGCAGACAACCAGTCGGCAGTCACGGCCAGTCTCCTCCAAGAAACAGGCGGCTCGATATGATTATTATAGCAGCTCACTTCAAGCTTCAGCCGTCTGCAGCGACCGCCGCGACGAAGCCAGCGCCGCCGCCAGCACGATGATCGCCAGCCCGATGCCGATGGCGGCCGACGACTGATAACCGACGCCGGCCATCAACTCGCCGCTGCTCAGACTGCCGATGGCCGACGACACACTCACCACGAGATCGGCCGCGCCCTGAATCGGCGCGCGCTCGCTGATGCGCAGCCGATCAGTCAGCAGCGACGAGCCGGCCACGAAGCAGAAGTTCCAGCCCAGGCCCAGCAGAAACAACGAAGCCGCCAGCGGAAGGGTATCGGGATTGGTCGGCGCGAGCAGGCATGAGCCGATCAGCAGCAGCGCCCCCAGCCCGATCGTCAAGCGGCGGCCCCAGCGGTCGCTGATCCAGCCGGTGACGATGGACAGGGCGTACATGCCCAGGATGTGCATGGAGATGACGAAGCTGATGTCTTCCAGCCCGTGCTCAAAGTGCGTCATGTGCACCGGCGTGATGTTCATTAACATCACCATCGTAACCTGCGCCAGCGCCAGGGCAATCAGCGCCACGCGCACCGATACATCGCCGCGCACGATCTGCCCGAACGTGCGCGCAGGCGCGTCGGGCGCGGCCGATCGATCGGGCTGCGTTGAGGCCGCCTGTTCGCGCACGCTGATCTCCCGTGCGACCTCGCGCGGATCGGGCTTGAGGGAAATCGACACGAACAACAGTGTGATCACGAACAGCGCGGCATTGGCAAACCACGGCCCGACCAGTTTGTCGGCACCCAGCGTTTCTGAGAGTCGTCCGGCAACGGGTGTCAATGCCGGGCCGATGATGGCGCCGATGGTGCCGGCTGAGACGACGAGACTGACGGCGCGGGCGCGCAGGTGCGCGGGTGAGACATCGGCAGCGGCGTAACGGGTCTGATCGGCGGCGGCGCGCGATGCGCCCAACAGGGCCATGGCCGCGAGGAACAGCGGGAAGGAGCGCAGCAGCATGGCCGCGCCCGCCAGCAGTCCGCCGCCGATGCCGACGATGTAGCCGATGGACAGGCCGATGCGGCGGCCAAAGCGACCCATCAGCCGGCCGATGGGATATGCGGCCAGCGAACCGCCGATGAGCGTGGCGGTGGACGGCCAGCCCGCCGCACGTTCGCTGCCGGCCAGCTGCACGCCCGCGATGCTGCTGATGGCGACGGTGGTGAACAAGGCCACCAGCGCCAATCCCTGGCCGATAAACAATGTGACGATCAGGCGACGGCTGGTGCGCGCCAAGGCGTGATCGAGTTGCATCTTGCCCCCGACAAAACAAATTCACCGCCGGGAGGCGGAGGACACAATCGTCGGCGGCACGTGTCCCGGCTTCCGGGCGGTGAGGTACTTTATCACCGTCGACGGCGTTTAGTCAAACAACCGATCGACCGCGGCGGCCAGTTCGGCCAGGTTGCTCACGCGGTGTACGGCGTCGCACAGGGGCGCGTATTGCAGCATGTCGCTGTCGCCGGTGCGCCACTGCGCGGGATGTTCGGGATTGAACCACAGCACGCGTTTGGCGCGGCGCTTGATCTGATCGATCAGATCAAGGCGCGGGTCGTTGTAGTTGTTGCGCCCGTCGCCGAGGAAGATGATCGTGGTGCGCCGATCGACGCAGTCAAAGTTGTCGTGGCAGAACTCGGCCAGCGCTGCGCCCAGATCGGTGTTGTAGTAGCCGGGGGGAATGCGTTCCAGCACCTCTTGCACGACTTCGGCGGCGCGGCCGTGCTCAAACTCGTGCGTCAGATCGTGGAGGTGGTTGATGAAGGCGAAGGACCGCGCCCGCGCGATCTGATCGCTCAACTCATACATCAACCGCACCATGAACTCGGCCACCGGCCGCATGGAAGTGGACACATCGGCGATCAGGACGAGTTTGGGCTTCAGCTGCTTGTGCCTGAACTTCATTTTGATGGGCACGCTGCCGTACTGCAAATTGGCGCGCAGCGTGGCCTTGGGATCGAGCGTGCCTTCCTTGCCGCGTTTCTGGCGCAGGGCGGCGCGGCTGCGCAGCTGCGCCGCGAGGCGCGTCACCTGATGGCGCAGTTCGTCGGCCTCGCGCTCAGTCAACGACTCGAACGGGCGGTGCATCAAATCATCCAGCGGCTCGCGCTTCTCATACTCCTTCGCCATGTTCTCGGCGATCTGCTGGCCGACGTAGTCTTCCACCTGCTCCTGCAGCGCTTCGGCGTTGCCCTCGATCGCGTCGCGCAGCTGCTGGCGCGCCTCGTTATCCAGGCCTAACGCGGCGAGCAGCTGCATCAGCTCGCCGATGGCCTGTTCGAGGTCTTGCAGGCCGAGCTGCTGCAGCATCCGCCGTGCAATCCACTGCTGCTGATAGGGCTGATTCGCGTTCTGCAGGCCGGCCTGCTGCCCCAGCTGCTGCAGTTCCTCTGGCGTGAGGGGGCGGCCTTCCATCAGGCGGCGCATCAACTCGGCCTGCAGGTCGCGCAGGAGCTGCTTCAGCGCCTCGCGCAGCAGATCCTGCTCGTCGGCCGACAACCCGTCCAGGCCGTTCATCATCTGCGGTTGACCGGAACCGAAGAAGAGCGGGAAGAGCCGCTCGAAGGTGGGGCCGTCATTGGCCTCTTTGACGAGCGTGGCCTTGAGTGACACGCGGAAGACATCGCGGTCTTCGATGCCCAGCGCGTCGATGGCGTACATCGCGTCCTGGCTTTCAGCCAGCGAGATGCGCACGCCGGCGGCGCGCAGGGCGGTGATGAAGTGAACGATGCGGGCGTCCATGGTGGGTCAGTGCGATAGGGCGCTGGTTGATCCATTAACCAATCGCCGAGCGGTTGTTTATCTGCCCCGTTTCCGACGGGCTTCGTTATAGGCCGTGTAGCGGTCGAGATCGGTCGGGCCGACCGAACGCGGATTCTCCAGGCTGCCGCGCGCGCGCTGCACATCGGCTTCGTGTTTGAGCAGCACGGTGATCGTGTTGTTCAGCGTGGCCTCGTCCATGTGATCGGCGTTGAGGGCGACCAGGGCTTTGGCCCAATCGAGCGTTTCGCTGACGCTGGGGCTTTTCTTCAAGTCCATGCCGCGCAGGCGCTGCACGATCTGCACGGCCTGCTGCGCCAGCTTCAGGTTGAGATCGGGCACTTTCAGCCGCACGATGTTGAGTTCCTGCTCCATCGACGGATAATCGACGAAGAGGTAGAGGCAGCGGCGCTTGAGCGCTTCGCTGAGTTCACGGGTGTTGTTGCTGGTCAGCAGAACCAGCGGCTGGTGCCGGGCCTTGATGGTGCCCAGTTCGGGCACGCTGACCTGAAAGTCGCTGAGAATCTCCAGCAAAAACGCTTCAAACTCAGTGTCGGCGCGATCGATCTCGTCGATCAGCAGCACGACGGGTTTGTCGCTCGTCAGGGCGCGGAGGAGCGGTCGGGGGAGCAGAAACCGCTCGGAGAAGAAGACGTCCTCTTCGGCCGCCAGCCGATCGGCCGCGGCGCTCAACGTCTCGGCTTCGCTGAGCAGCTGCGAGAGTTTATCGCGCAGCAGCTGCGTGTAGAGCATCTGCTTGGCGTATTCCCACTCGTACAGGGCTTTGGTTTCGTCGAGGCCTTCGTAGCACTGCAGGCGGATCAACTCGCGGCCCGTGGCGCCGGCCCAGGCCTTGGCCAATTCGGTCTTGCCCACGCCGGCCGGGCCTTCGGCCAGCACGGGCTTGTTGAGTCGCTCGGCCAGAAACAACACGGTGGCGATTTCGTCGGTGGCGATGTATTGCTGTTCGCCAAGACAATCCTGGACTTCACGCTTATCTTTGAACATGCCTGGCTGCCTGAGGGGAAATCGAAACGCCGGCGCGGGTTGGCCCGGCGTCGGCGCTCCGTGAGGTGATTGTACCCGATGATCAGAATTGTGCCACGCCCGCTGTCACCAGGGCGGCTTAACGCTGCGGCCCGATGGAATAACCGCGCGGTCTCTCAGGCTACGGCCGAACGCGCCACGATGCGTCGGCGGCCGCTGTCAATTCAAGGCCGCTTGCAGCGCGCGCTGAAATTCCTGGGGCGTGGGTGGATACAGGAACGCGCACTGCCCGTTGATGAACACGCCGGTGGCGAGGCCGTACTGTTGGATGACGCTGCGATCGTCAGTGTTGATGTCGTTCACCACCACCCGATCGCCATAGGCTTTGGCTGCGCGCTGCACGCAGTCACGCGCCCGCACCCACAACGGGCACTGATTGTTCCAGAAGATGTCCACCGTCGTTTTGCCGAACAGCTTAATCGGTTGGTAGTGGCGCGGCAGGAACTGCGGCGGCTCAACCGCCCCCCAGGCCTTCATCATCAAATGCGCGCAATCGGCCTGGGCCACCGTCACAAAGCCGTGCTCGGCAAAGAAGCCGGCGGGCATGAACAGCGAATCGGGATACGCAATCACCGCCAGGCCGGCCGCCTGATCGCGCGTCTTCTCCTCGCACGCTTTCAGCAGTTCGCTGCCTGCGCCGTGCCAGCGCTGCTTCGGTGCGACGAACAGGCAGTTGATGAAGGTGAGCCGGGCGCCCGTTACCGGTCTCGGCGCGTGCTCGATGGGGATGTATTCCAGCTGGCCCACCGGGCTGGCGCCTTCGTACGCGATGAGGATGCGCACGCCGCGAAAGAGTGTGTTGTAATTCCAGAAGCGCTTGGCGTCTCTGGCGCGACCCAGCTGCTTGAAAGCCACTTCCCGATCGGATTCGCAGTCCTGATCGAAATTGTAATCGAGGCAGAGCAGGATCTGTTCTTCGGTGTCCTGGAATTCAAAGACTTGCATGGCAGCCTCCTTTCATAAGCCGGTCTCAGGCCGCTTCAGGCTGTGGCGCGGGCTGCACCGTGAAGTCGCCGATGACGGGCTTGACCAGCCGCCAGTAATCAGACATGGCAATCTTCATGGTGTAGCGATGCGACCCGGCCTGAAAGACCAGATAAGGTTGATCGGCCAGCGTGCGGTCCAGATAGACCGGCACGTCATACAGGTTGCCGAATGGCGGCATCGCACCCACATCGCAGTCGCCGAAGATGCCGGCGAACTCCACTTCCCGCGCGCGCCGGACGTGCGGCGTGTGGAGCAGGCCCTTGACCCGTTCCAGGTCCACCCGCGTGGGCGCGGGCAAAACCAGCATGAGCGGCCGTTCGTCCGCCCACGCGATGAAGACCTTGGCCACGTGCTGGCCTTTTTCGTGCAGGGCCGCGGCCACTTCCTGGATGGTATAAGCGGTGCGATGTTCCTGAACCTCGTAGTACACGCGATTTTCGGTGAAGTAGTGTTCGAGCCGTTCCAGGCAGGTGTCCATACGATTGGCCTCCTTCTCGCTAGAACTCATTGGGCTGCAACTCGTGCCTGATCTGCAGCAGCCGGTCATAGCGCGCGTTCACCTGCGCGCAGCCGCGATTGTCCGGGCGGCGGGCGAAACAGCGCCGGGCTGCGTCGCCGCTGAAATGGGCGCAGCCCCGGCACCATAAACCGTTGAAGGTGTACCACTTGCCCTGGTTGGCGGCGCTGATCTCGGCGCACAGCTGCCGGGCCAGTTCAAAGGGAATTGCGGTCATCCGTCACCTCCGTTGAGAGGGCACAAACAACAAGCCGATCATCTCCGGATCGCTCCGGCGACAGATCGGCTCAGTGCTTCGCCATGCGCCCTCCTGCTTCAAGAACGCGGACGATTATTCGATTGTCCCCTCACGGCATGGCTGCTTGAAATTAGTATAGCACTATTTTTGCTCGAATGCGCGATGGATTTTGCCAAAACGATGTCCAAGCGTGGTTAAAAAATTGTCCAATGGGCGCAACCGGCAGTCTCAGCCCCCGATTGGTTTTCCGGCCCGATGGAAGACGCGCACTCCGCTGAAAACACTGAGGCGTACGCGTCATTGTTTTGCCGACCGACTTCTCCGACGAATGAATTCGCGGCTGGCGGGCGTGCCGCCGATCGTCGGCCTGCGCCGACGAGACTCCGTCCACAGGCGCGATTTCAATCGCTTGCACGCCGCCAAACTTTGACGCGCACTCAACGCTGAGGGCCTCACGCAATCTGTCAGAGCGAGTCAACGCCGTCAAACACAGCAGCCCGGCGTTTTCGCCGGGCTGCTGTGTCATTGGCAAGTCACTTCCCAATCGTCAACAACCGCCCGTCGCTGCGGCCGAACACCTCCGGGAAGTAGAACTCCTGCGCCACCGTCGGGATCACCTTGTATTCGCCGGGCAGGGTGGCCCTCATGGTGTACGAATACTCGTACGTGCCCTTGCCCAGATAATCGGCAAACAGCACCACCTTCTCGTCGCGCAGTTCGGTGCGGCTGTACCAGTTCCACCACCAGTAGAACGGGCGATAGATCGGCTGGCCGGCCTGATCATACTGCGGCTGACGCAGCAGCGTCGGGTTCTGATCCAGCAGGCTGGTCGTGGCCAGGCCGGTGTCGATGGCCTCCGCGCCGGCCGGCAGCGGATCTTCCACCACGACGTAGTACAGATCGTTCGGCGCGACGATGGTCAGATCGACGCGGATCACGTCGCCCAACTTCACTTGCGTCACTTCGGGGCACTTGCGCCGATCGGCCTCGGTGCATGACGCCAGCGTGTAGCGCCGCGAAACGATCACGCCCCGATCGACCGGTTTCAGATCCTCCACCGGCTGATAGACCGTGAGGTGCGCAGTGTAGTACATCACGCCCTCGCCCGGCCCGCGCGAGAACGTCAACCGATTGGCCTCGGCGGCGACGAGGTCCTTGATCGCCGTCGACAGCTTGATCGGCTGCTGCACATTGGCCGGAGTGAACTGTCCTTCGCTAATCGAGCCGTCGTTCAGGAACACGGCGTAATCGAAGTTGGGTTTCAGCTCGCCCGTCACGCGCATCCAATCGGTCAGGCCGATCAACGCCCAGGCCGTCTCCTGCGTCGTCTCCCAGTGACCGACCTTGCGCGCGATCATCAACCAGCGCACGATGTTGGGCGCCAGCGCGTTGTTGGGATCGAGCCGCGCGTACGCCGACAGGATGATGGCCGTGCTGCGCGTGTCGGTGTTCATCGACCACCAGTCGTAGTTGTCCTCTTCCCAGTGCGCGCCGGTGGCGCTGAGGATGGCGGCGTTGTTCAGGTCGGACAGCAGCGACTGCACCAGATCGTTGCCCTTGCCCAACGCCATCGCCAGATAGGCTTTGGCAAAGTGGCTGAGCTTGGCGCGCTCTTCAAACAGCGCATTGAGTTTGTCGGCGGAGGCTTTGCCGTCTTCGCTCAACACGAACAGCAGCCACGCCTGCTGATTGGCCTGCCAGTGATTGAGGTCGCGCACGTTGTTGCTGAGCGACTGCAGCAGGAACTGCTCGCCGCGGTCCAGCACGTCGCCGCGCACCGCAAAGCCCGCGTTGCGCGCCTGCTGCAGGCCGTACACCACGTACGCGGTGAGATTGGGGTTGCTCGCGTCGTCGATCCACCAGCCCCAGCCGCCGTCGTCTTTCTGGCGCGCATACAACTTGTCCAGCCCCTGGTTGACGAGATCGGGCAGTTTGTCGGCCAGCGCCGGATCGTCGATGCCCAGGTCTTTCAGGGCGCGATAGGTCAGCACGTTGGGCAGGAAGCGGCTCACGGTCTGCTCGGCGCACTCGTACGGATAGTATTCCAAGTAGTCCAGACCGCTGACCATGCCCGCCGCCAGCGACGGATCGACCTGGATGCTCAGGCCGCCCTGCGTCACGTCGTAGCGCGGCGGCAGCGCGATGATCTCCGTGCGCGCGCCGGCGTCTTTCAACTGGCCGGCCGTGCCCACGATGTCGGGCGCGACGTAGTTCAACACGCGCAGTGAGCCGTCGGGCCCGGTCGCCAGTCGGGGTTTGCTGGCATCCGTGAAGTCGCCCGCCTGCACGATGAATACGAGATCGGCCGAAGCCACGTCCTGCACGGTCACGTTCCACGTCACGTTCGCTTCGCCCTTCGCCGCGATCGTGATCGTCTGCCGATCGGGCGAGTTGAGCGTCACGCCCGTGGCCGACAGCGTGACGGTGGCGGTGACGGGCGCATCAGTATTGTTACTGATGTTCGCGCCCAGTTCGGCCCGGTCGCCCACCGTGAAGAAGCGCGGCGTCACCGGCCGGATGAGCACTGGCTTGGTGGCGACCACGTCCACCGTCGCTTCGCCCACCTGGGTGTTGGCGGTGGCGCCCACGCCGCGGAACACCCACGTGGTCAGATTGTCGGGCAGCTTCACGCTTACGGCAGCTTCGCCGTTGGCGTTGGTGCTGATCTGCGGATTCCAGTACGCCGTGTCGGCGAACTCCTGCCGCACTTCCACGACGGGCGGCGCCGCGCCGCCGCCGGTGGCGGCCAAGTCGAAGGCCATCATCGCTTCGGGTGCGGCGGGGGCGGCGACAGGCGCTTGTGTCGGCTGCGCGGCGGGCGCTGCGCCGCTTGCGCTATTGGCAGCGCGCTGCCGCTTCTCTTCATCCAGCTGTTGCTGCAGCTCTTCGGTGTATTTGTTGACGCTGACGGACAGCGCGCTGGCGGTGTTGACGTTGAGGCCACGCTTGCCGTAGAAGCCCTGCACGATGGCATCGGGCGTGCGCGGCTTCAGCGACAGCACGGCTTTGTCCACCAGATCGAGCGAGAAATCGGCCTGCACGGGCACGCCCGCCGCGTTGGTGGCGCGGATGGTGTAGGTCACCACCTCGCCGGGCAGCGCGGTGGTTCGATCGGGCGTGAGCGTGAGGTTGAGCGTCTGCGCGATCGGTTTGACCTCGATCGGCAGCAGCCCCACTTTGTAGTCGCTCAATTTGTTGGTGGCGTCCTGACCTTTGATCAGCACGACCGATACGTAGATATTCGGAGCCAGATCGGGCGTGATGGGCAGTTCGTAAATCTGGCTGTTGCCGGTGATGCGCAGCAGTTCGTGCCGCAGAATGCTGCCGCGCTCGATGGTGACCAGCGCCCAGTGCTCGCCCTGGAACGGCGAGGGGATGAGGATACGCGCGGTCTCGCCGGGCGTGTACGACGACTTGTCGCCGATGAGCGAGATGCGGTCATTGTTGTCGCGCCGCCACGACACGAACTCGCGGCCGGTGACCCACATGAACACGCTGGCGCGGATCTGGCGTCCGCCGTTGTCCACCGACTTCGCTGTGATCTTGTACGAGCCGGCCTGCGGCGGCGTGAACGTGATCGACGCTTCGCCGCGCTCGTTGGTAGTGACGTTGAGCGTGGCGACGGGCGTGTCTTTCACGTCCGATTGCCACGTGCCGCCCCCGAATTCATTTTCGATGAAGCGGTTCTGCCACTCGCGGCGGACGACACTGACTTCGATCGCTTTGTTGGCCAGGCGATTGCCCTGCCAATCGACGGCGATCACATCGGCGGCGACGGGTTTGTTCTCCTCGCCCACGTAGTCGCGCGTCTGCACGCCCACGTAGAACTCGCCGGTGTGCCGCGTGATCGAGCCGCGCCCGCTGATCACCTGATTGTCCGCACCGGTGACGGTGGCTTCCACGATCAACCGCACCGATTGTGTGATCGGCTGCCCGTCGGCGTTCTTCAGATCGCCGGGCAGCTCGATCGAGAGCGCGCCATTCCGATCGGTGACGCCGCTGCCGCTGAGGATGGGCTGCGGCGGCGGCGCGTAGCGGCTGAACCACCAGCAATCGAAGCAGATCCACGGATCGTCCACATCGTGCCAGCTGTAGTTGCCGCCCCACGGCGGGGTGAAGAAGTAGTCTTCGGCCAGCACATTCCACTGTACCGGACGATTGGCCACGCCGCCGCCGAAGAAGTAGTTGACGTTGACCTGCGCCGAGGTGCTCTGTCCGCGCACGATGTCGCCGTCCTTGGGCGTGACGATCACTTCGAATTCCGGCGCGCGATAGGCGGCCACCGTGAACGAAGCATTGAATGCTTCGTTGTTGATCTGCGCGCTGATGGAGTAATCGCCCAGCGCCGCGCCGTCGGCCAGCGCCACATCGCCGAAGAATGTGCCCAGCGGACTTACGGGCAAGTCCTTATCGAACACGGTTTCGCCGTTGGGACTGTAGATGGTCACGTGCGCGCGCGTGACATCGGGCAGGGCGTACTTCACGTCGCGCTCGGCGCGGACGATGCCCTTGAAGTCCACCGTCTGTCCCGGTCGGTAGATGGGCCGATCGGTGTAAATGTAGGTGTTGTAACGCGCCTCCGGGTTGCCATAGTAGCCGCTCAAGCCGAAGTCATACGGCGCGATACCGCGCGCCCAGTTGGCCGCAATGGCGGTGAACGGCTCGTCGCTCCACGCGCTGTTGATATTGCTGCCGCTCAGGCGCGCCACACCGTTGGCGTCGGTCGTGGCCGCGCCGATCTGCCGATCGTCCCACGAGTAGAACTTGAGCGGCACGTTGGGCACCGGCTGCCCCGATCGGTAATCGGTGGCCCAGACGAGCGCTTCGCTGGCGGTGGTCTTCAACGTGAGGTTGATGTTGCTCACGACCAGGATATGCCGTCGCGCGTAGGGGCCATAGTTGGCGGGCAGCTGCGGCGAATTCGCGTCCAGCAGATACAGGCCGGGCGGCAGCGGCCCGCCGTCGGGCAGCAGATCGACCGGTGTGGCGTCGGTCTTGTTCAGCGGCGAATCGATGGCCTGGTTCCACTGACGCAGCAGTGCCGTGGCCGGCGGCTGGTAATCGTAGCCGCGCGACTGAATGGCCGCAAAGTCGCCGGTCGGAAGTCGGTACAGCGCGAACTCGGCGGATTTGATATTGGTATGGATCAAATACACGCGCGCCGGATCATAGGCGTTATACGTGCCCACCAGATCAGGGATGTGCCAGCGCAGTTCGGGCTGCAGATCGGCGGTGCGGAAACGCACCGTCAGGTCGTCCTTGGTCTCGTTGCCGTATGGGTCCTTGATGCCGGGCGCGATGCGGACTTCGTAATCGGTGCTGGGCTGCGCGCCAAAGTTGACGCCGAAGGTGTCGCCGTAACCATACGTATACACCTGCGTCGGCGAGAGCGGCGGATTGAAGGTCAGGTGATCCATCACCGTCGAATGATCCATGATGGTGTTGAAGCGGATGGTGAAGCCGGTGTACGACCAGGCGTCGCGCTGCCCGTCGGCCGGATCGGTGCTGAGCACGCGCGGCAGCGGCACGGTGGTGAACAACGATGTGGCGGTTTCGCGCATGCCCGTGCCGCCCGATCGGCCGGTGAGGCCCGCCGCAACCTTGAGCACATAGGCCGTCTCAAAGTCGAGGCGCGTCGTGGGCGTGAGGGTCAACGTCTCGCTCAGCACGGTCATGTCCAGCGCCACGCCGCGTCCGTCGGACGAAGTGAGCGTGACGAACTGCCGCGCCGAATCCAGGCTGATGGGCTGATTGAACTGCACCGTCATGCCTGTTTCGATCGGCACAAGGTTGGAACCGTTGCTGGGCGTGATGAATACCACTTTGGGCGGCGCGACGGCAAACTGCCAGTTGTAGGCAGCCGCCATCGGGTTGCCGTCCGTGTCGGTCAGATCGCCGGACACCGTGCCGTTGATGATCGTGCCGCCGGGCAGGGCCTGCGCGGGGCGGAAGACGTAGATCGAGGTGTTGAGCCATTCGCCCGTACCCTCGATCGGGTTGTTGTTGGCCGTCAACTTCACCGGCTGCGGAAAATTCTGCTGCGCGTCCAGGTTCGTCAGCGGCACAATCGGCCGGTTGAAGATCACGGTGATGGTGCTGCCCGGTTCGGCGTCGGCGGTGGCGGGCGCCGGGATGACCTGCGCCACTTCCAGATAGCCGGCGGTGGCAAAGCGGAACTGGTAAGCCTGATTCAGCGGCGCGCCCTGCGCGTCGCGCGCGCGCTGATCGAGCACCACGTCGTAGATGCCGGCGCGCTGCAATTTCTGCGCGGGGGTGAAGACCAGCGTGCGATCATTCTTCCATTCGATTTTGCCCTGGGTGGCGGGATAGATCTGGAACGCACTCTCCACCGCCGATCGATCCATCGCGCGATCGAACACCAGCTGGATCGCCCCGTCGGGGCTGGCGGCCTCGCCCGGCAGCGGCGAGCGATCGATCACGACGGGCGAGATCACATTATCGGGCACGGGGGTGTAGCCGGGGCGCGGCTTGGTGGGCAGGGGCGTGGGCGGCGGCGTCGGCGTCAAAGTCGGCAGGGTCAGGTCCGGCAGCGATGGTTCGGGTGTGACCGCAAAGGGCGTGCCGGAGTCGATCGGGCGCGGCGTGGGCGGCGCCGGCGTCGGCGAGGCACAGCTGACAACGGCGACGGCGACTGCCACGAACGCGGCGAGGGTCAACAGCGGGCGGTAAGGTTTCATCTCTTCCTCCAGGGCAGCGGCGATGACAACAGCGACAATCCAGGCAGACCGATTAGATGACGCTGTAAGGGGCTTGGAAGTTCCAAATTGATTATAATACCGATTATCCCGAGTGTATTGGAGGCGACCCTGTGGCCCGCATGATCACGTTTAACGAAAAGCAGACTCGCTTTGTCAATCGCGTCGCGGGCATCGCCATCGACTGGGGGCGGGTGCTGTTGCAGCGCGCCGTAACCGATGACTTTTGGGCACTGCCCGGCGGCCGCGCCGAACTCATGGAGCCGTCGGCCGAGACGCTGCGCCGCGAGATGCGCGAAGAGATCCAGGTTGATGTTACGGTGGAGCGGCTGGTGTATGTGGTGGAGAACTTCTTTCATTATGCCGACCGCCAGGTACACGAACTGGGCCTGTATCATGTGATGCATCTACCAGCGGATTCGTTGTGGCGCGGCGTGAGCGATTTTGAGGGCTACGAGGGCAGTCTGGGGCTCGTCTTTCGCTGGTTCCCGCTGGAGACGCTGTCGGACGTACGCATATATCCGACTTTTCTGCGCGAAGGGCTTAGGGCGCTGCCCGCGCACGTCACTCACATTGTTGTTAATGAATCCTGATGACTGAGGTTCCGCTGCGGGTCTGCATCGACGTGTCCGCCGCCGTCCATCGACGTGCGGGGCTGGGCCGTTACGCCCATGAACTCGCCAAAGGGTTGATGACCCCGCGTAGGGGCGAGGTTTCCTCGGCCCGGGGCGAGGCGACCTCGCCCCTACGCGCGGTTTCCTCGGCTCGGGGCGAGGCGACCTCGCCCCTACGGTTGACGGCGTTTTACCATCAACGTGGTGAGGCACATCTTGATCCACCGATCGATCAACTGCCCCGACGGACGACGCGCCTCTCTGTGCGGCCGTGGCGGCTGCTGACGGCGCTGGCCCATTTTTCAGGCGTTTCGCAGGATTGCTGGTTTGGCGATGCCGACATCTTCCATGCGACCGAACACCTTTTGCCGCGGCTGCGCCGCATCCGATCGGTCTTCACGCTGCACGATCTGATCTTCCAGTTCGATCCTGATTCGCACAAGCCGCTCAACATCGCCTTCCTCAAGACCATGATGCCGCGCTTCCTGCGCCGCGCCGACGCCGTCATCGCCGTGTCGGAGTGCAGCAAGCGCGATGCGGTGAACCTGTACGGCGTCGATCCCGGCAAGATTCACGTCATCTACGAAGGCGTCGATGCGCACTTCGCGCCGGTCACCGCGCCCGATCAGTTGGCGGCCGTCCGATCGAAGTATCACCTGCCCGAGCGCTTCATCTTGCACGTCGGCACCATCGAACCGCGCAAGAACCTGCCGCTGTTGTTCGAGGCGATCGCGCAATCGAATAAGCCTCTCGTCGTCGCGGGCCAGTTGGGCTGGCTGACCGATCCGATCCTGGCGAAGGTGAAAGCATGGGGTGTGGAAGATCGGGTAACGTTCACCGGCTACGTCGCCGATGACGATCTGCCCGCGTTGATTTCGGCGGCGCGGCTGCTGGCTATGCCGTCGAAGTATGAGGGCTTCGGCCTGCCGGTGCTGGAAGCGATGGCCTGCGGCACGCCCGTCATTGCCTCCAACACGTCGAGCCTGCCGGAAGTGGGCGGCAGCGCCGCGCTCTACGCCCGGCCCGACGACGCGGCCAGCTGGGCACAGCTGATCGATCGGGTGTGGGCTGATGACGAATTGAGATCGACCTTGCGTGAGAGAGGCCGAGCGCAGGCGGCGCGCTTCTCGTGGCAGACGATGGCTGAAGAGACGCGGCAGGTTTACGCCGAAGTGGGGGCGGCTGCCCGCGCGGCTTGACCGGAGTCGATCGCATACAAGCCGGGCGCTGCATTGACAAATCAAGCTGATTCACGTATCATTATCGACGCCTTAACGCAGTGATGGCGACGTGGCCAAGTGGCAAGGCAAGGGTCTGCAAAACCCTCACCAGGGGTTCGATTCCCCTCGTCGCCTCTGACAGCCAGCGATTTGCCGGGAAATTCCGGTAAATCGCTGGCGTGTTATTTTTCCGCGGAAACATCGATGGTGAGGGCCGGGGAACCTTCACCTGTAGTCTGGATCTTTTTCAAGTCCATACCCGCTCTCGATTAGTTCCATCAGTCTCCGTGTAAAGCGCGTGGCCGGCGCCCCATCGATCACGTTGTGATCGAACAGTACCGTTAGATTAAGAATCTCGCGCGGTTCGATCCGCCCATCGACCACGGCCGGCTTCCAGGCGATGCCACCCACCACCAGGCCGAGCGAATTGCCCGTAGGCGTCAGCCCCCAGCCGCTGTGGCTGCCACCGAACATGCCGACCGAGGTGATGCCGACCGTGCCGGCCATTGCCACGGGGATTGTCGGATTACGCCGCATGATCATACCCAGCAGAACCTTGATCGGCGTCGATAGCGGCCACGGCAGCAACATGACGAAACGGAACCAGTTGGGCATGCCTCTGTTCGATGGTGCCGGCGCAGACTGTACCGATCGAATCTCGTCATGGATTTCCCGGAAGGTCTTGCGATTGGCGCTGCGGATCACGTGCCCCATCAGGGCGCGTTTGTCGCCTACCTTTCCTTCGATCATAATGCCCACGTTGACCTCGTCAAACACGATGAGCTGTTTGCGGCCTTTCAGGTAAGCCTGCACCGAGTTGTCTTCATCCACCGCGCGCGCCAGGCAGAAGGCCAGATAACCTGTGAAGGACAACGTCTCGCCAGTACGCGCTTTGTGCTCCGCGATGAACCGCCGGGCAGCCGTCACATCCACTTCCAGCAGGCCGTAGATGGTATGGGGCGTCCAGGACAGATCGAGCGTGTTCAGCCACACCCGGCGTCCCGGAGTGAGATCGACGACATGATAAGGGCCAGTTTTCCCATTCACAACCAATAACCTCCAGCGAAGGTCCTCATGCTCATTGCTTTCCGGATGCTTTCAGGATCAGTCCAGTACGAAGAATGCTCCATACTCCGGCAAAGCCGCCGCTGATCAAGGCGAGCCAGGCCACATCGGGCATGAAGAACCTCGTGAACCCGAACGTACCCTTGACACGCAACAGGAGCGGAAGTGCCACAAGTGATAGATTCGGGATCAATGGCAGCAGGATGTGCAGCCCCCACTTGCGCACACCGCTTGGACGCTGCTCTGGATGATGACGCCACTGACGTAGCAACAGCAGCGTCGCGACGACGCCGGCGATTTGAAGAAGCGGGATGAGCAGCAGGCCGCGCATCAACCAGGGGGCCGCGCCAAAGCGGTGTGGCGCAAGAGGTTGTCCGGCAAGCAGTTGTGCCGCACCTGCCCCTACTTCATCATAGGTCATCTTCATCATCGCGTGATTGACATTGAAGAGCAGCACCAGGCCCTTCTTCTGTTCCGGCACCAGAGCCATAAACCCGCCGAAATCCGGGACGATGCCGCTGTGCGAAACGATCCTTGCTTCGCCTGTTCCCTCGCTGATCCAGCCCATGCCATAGTGTCCCAGCGACATCCCCATCTCATTGATCTCTGCGGCAGGCCGATGCATCTCAGTAATGCCGGCGCTCGAAAGAATTTGGGCGCTGCCATAGCGACCGTCGTTCAGTTGAGCGATCAGATAGTGGCCCATGTCCTCTGCGCTGGAGATGAGTTGACCCGACGACAATGAGCCGCGCGGGACGGGCAGATTGCGCGCTGCAACGGGAATGCCGAACCAGAAGCGATAGCCCATCGCCAGGCCGTCCTGGTGCGCCTCGGCTTTTGAAGTATAGCTGTGGCGCATATCCAGCGGATCAAAGATATGCTGCTGAATATAGTCGGAATAGGATTCACCGCTGACAGCCTCGATGATCAGCCCCAGCACGTTGTAATTCAGATTGCTGTACTCGAACTTCGATCCAACCGGGCGGGTGATCTTGAGTGTAGACAAAGCGCGCACTTGGCGCTCTGCTGCGTCAGGTCGATCGTCGACGTCAGCAAGGTTGGTCATGCCGAGCAGCATGGGCAGCCCGCTGGTTTGATTCAGCAGATGTCGCACTGTAACTTGTGCAGACGCCTGTGGATCGGCGACGCGGAACCACGGCAGATAGCGCTGAACCGGCGCGTCCAGCTCAATCTTTCCGGCTTCGACCAGCTGCATCACCGCCAGTGCCGTGAACGATTTGGTGAGCGAGCCGATGAAGAAAGGCGTCTGCGAAGTGGGCGCTTCACCATTCGGGCGGGCGCGGCCAATGCCGCGCAGATGGACGATCTGAGCGCCTTCAACAATCGCCAGAGATGCACCGGGAATGCTGAAACGGCGCATTTGCTCTTCGACATAGGCATCCACTTCGGCAAACAAATTGAGATTAAGTTCCTGCCTATTCATCGTCATCCTCTGTGGTCGTAGCCATGAAGTCTCTGACTGCGCGGATGGTCAGCGCGGGCTGTTCATCGTGCGGATTGTGCCCGGCACGATCGATCAGCACGAGGCGCGCGTTCGGAATCCTGGCGGCCAGCTCTGCCTGATGTTCGGGCGGATAGATAAAGTCGTCGCGGCCGGCCATCACCAGCGTGGGCACGTTGATCTCGCTGAGGCGATCCATGACTGTCCAATCCTTGAGAAAGTGGGTGGCACTATAGATCAACGCTTCGGGCCGTAGTTTCGTTTGTAAACCCGTAAGCAGCAGATGCGGCATCTGCCGTAACCCGGTGTAAGGGTTGTATGCATTTCCCATCTTCATCAGGGCCGGCAGCATTTCCCTGGATTCGATCTGTCCATTGAAGAAACGACGGGCCAGGGCCACAGTCTCCAGGCTGAACCCGCGCTTAGCCAGCTCTGCAGGCGCCTTCTCCAGAGACCAACGATGGTCACCACCCGTATCGAGCAACAGCAAATGAGACAGGTTGTACGGATAGCGCAGGGCATATTCCAGCGCCACATAGCCGCCGAAGGAATGCCCCAGCACCGCCCACTTATCGAAGCCCAACGTGTGTCGCAGTGCATCGGCATCGGCGGTCAGATTCTCGAAATTCATGGACTCAACCGGCGCTCCCGTGGAGCGGCCATTGCAGCGGTGATCATAGAAGACCAGCGTGAATTGATCCGCCAGAGGCCGGAATGACAGCAAGGTATAGAGATCGGCACCAGGGCCACCATGCATGAGCACCAGCGGATAGCCCTGGCCCCTGACCTTCACGTGAAGCGACACATCACGAATTGAGATGTGAGACACGACTGCTCTCCTGCGGTTGGCAGACTGAACCATGCTTCACTCAATAGACAAACGGAACCAGCCGCCATGATTGGCTGGCATAAGTTTCCCATCTTGCTCCAAACGCCTGCCGCATGAACGCTTCTTCGTCATGGATGCGCCAGAGCAGCACCACTGTCAACGCTCCAGTCAGGATCAGCGCCAGCCACGAATGAAAGATCAGGGCAAGCCCCGCATTGAACACGATGATGCCCAGATACCGGGGATGCCGCAAGTGTCGATACGGCCCGCCGGTCACGAGTTGATGATCTGCTTGCAGGGTGACCTGCACGCTGAATTGTCTACCCAGCGACGCAGCCGCCCAATTCATCATGACAAAACCGCCGGCAAACAGACCAAGACCAAGATACCGAACCAGCTCGGATGTATCCATCACCATGACCGCGTGACGGTCGCTGTAACCGGCGGTGATTGCGATCGCCAGGGAGAGGATCTGCATCAGAAACACGGTCCAGCGCTGGCGGCGAACCGTCTGCGTTCCCTCGCCGCGTTGACTTCCCGCCCCCGGGAATTTGATCACGACAAAAACTTGCAACAGGATCACCAGGATGACATAGCCCGACCGTGCCGGGTGGCCGATGAAACCCTGAAGATCGGCCACACCCCAACCGATCAGCGGCAAACCGACGAAGATGGCGACGCCAATCAACACGGCGATAAAAGAAAGCGCGACTTTGGACACGATAGATGACTCCTTTCCATCAAGAATGACCGACTGGCTTCTCAACTTCGGTCAAATTCAACACAGCTGGATGCGGATCATTGCCACGGACTGCGCCGCTCGTTCGACTTCGTCCGCTCTCGGATTTTCGTGATCGTCGAAGGTTACGCCGTAATACTTGGCATCACTCCGCACCTTGCGCAGATGTCCGGCCAGCCCGGCCGCGACGGTCTGCTTGTCCTCAGCGATTGGTGCTGCTGTCCCTTGCAGCTCTCGACCTCGGATGCGCAGGCTGACCGGCGCGCCGCCGCGCAGGTTTTTCCACCAGTTCGCGTGAGTGAAGATAACGACCTGATCGCCGGATTGCGAATAGCTGACCGGGGTCGTGTAGGTCTTGCCGCTCTTGCGTCCGGTGAAGGTGATCAACAGAATCTGCTTGTCGAGCATGCCGTGCAGCGGCGAGCGCAGCACGAACTTCATGGTGCGATTGACGATGGGAGGAACAGTGGGTACTTCGGACATTTCAGCCTCTTTCTTACGATTTCACTTGTTCAGCCAGCTGTGCTTGGTAAGCTCCAGCCGAGGCATCAACCGGCGTGCTAACGCCACGACCGCACACCTTACACGGACCACGCCGCCGGTAATAGTAGCCCAACGTCGCCACCGCCAGCGCTATGCCCCAAACTGGGAACAGCAAGGTGGGGCCGAGTTGGAAGATCAATGCCCCGATGATCTCGATATCCTCTACCCCGGTGGCAGCCAAGTTAGCGACCATCTGAGCTAAGCCGGACCAAATTCCAATGCCGCCCACGATCAGCAGCACCGATATGATCGAGGCGGGGACTACCGCCAGCCCGATCGGAACCCGGCGTCCCGCCAGGCCGATCATCCAACGCGGAAATACTTCACCCCAGCGCTGCACCAAGCCGAGCATGAGGACGGCTCCCACCAGGCCGAAAGTCGCCAGAGAGAGTCCCCCGACCCACGTCCCAGTCTCCTGACCAAGACGAAATTGATCCCCGATCAATCCCAGCGGAAACCCCAGCGCCCAGGCATAACGGGTGATGGCGTAGAAGATGGGTGCCGCCATCGCCACATACACGGCGATCCGGCCCCAGCGCGCAGCTTTGATTGGGCTTGTCCACCCCTCTTGGTCGTCTTGGCGGCCACAATATGCGCAGGCATCGCCGCTCTGGCGCGCATAGCACATGGTAGCGGCCAGCCAGAGGAATCCACCGATCAGGCACAGCAATTGGTGGATAGTCGCTCCTTGAGTCCAAGCCGCCAGATAGGCCAGGCTCTTCTCGGAAGTGACGAGGCCGAAGATGACAGCGGGTAGATAACCAAACTTGACCAGCAGGTTAAGGCCAGTCATGAGCAGCAGGAGAATCCCGGCAAGCAGTATTCCAGCAGCGATGAAGAGAGGCCGGAGCGTCCTGCCGCGCATCCCGCGCAGCATCGCCACTCCCAACACCGCTGCAGGAATTCCGGCCATCATCACGACGATCCAGGCCACACTTGGGTCGAACCTTCCAAGCAGCGGCCCAAAGCCGTCAGACATGATTTCTGCGGTGTAAGGGAACCCGCTCCCGGTCGCCACCCAGTAAACTCCCAGCATGGTGTAAAGGAGCGACCATATCACCGCCGCATAGGGCGCCCAGCGCTGCCAATCCCGAACTCTTCCGCCACGAGCAGGCACGACACTGGTCATTCCGTTTGAACTGGCGCCTAGCGTTTTCATGCTTTTCCCCATAATTTTCGAGCGACGACTGTCTGTCATTGTTTCGCCTGTTCAGCCAGATGCGCCTGATACGCCTTCCAGCCGGGGCACCAGCCCGTGTGCCAGCGCCACAGCCGCGCCATAAACGATTTGGGATTGGCCTCCGCCTTCTTCCGCATCGGGCAGGTCTCGCAGGCGAAGGTTTTTTCGGTCGTTGGTGTCTGTTCGGTTTTCATGGCTGTTTCCTTTCGTGGTTGGTTCTTCAAGTCATCACTGCGTGGGGTCGTTACCGACCTGTACCACCGACAGGATCGATAGATTCATGCCGTAAAGCCGATCCAGCAGTCCGTGCAGCGCAGCCTGATCGACGATCGAGCCGCTGAGCAGCGTCGTGCCATCGGGCCGCGGGAGGATCGTCAATCCGCCCAACCAGTCCGCCCAACTCTCGTCAAGCTGTCCCTGAACGCGGATGTGATAGATCGCCGCAGCGTCAGTTGGCATGTACTTTCTCCTGTAAGAAATCTTTCAATTGATGCGACACCATTGTGCCAGAAAACGGGTACAGGTTGGAACGGTCGAAAGTACAGCGCGGGTACAGTTCAGCCGGCGGGCAAACAAAAACGCGGCGGTGATCGCGCTAAAGAAGATGAAGTGAATTTATGAGGAGAGTAAGCCTAAATCACGAGCCTTGGCGACTGCTTCGGTGCGATTCTTGACGCCCAGTTTTCCGTAGATGTTACTGGTGTGGAATTTGATCGTGCGGAGCGACAGATACAGCTGCGCGGCGATCTCCTGATTGGATCGTCCCTCGGCCACCAGCTGGAGCACTTCGATCTCACGATCGCTGAGGGGCTCCACCAGACCGATCGGTTTTTCTGCGGCCCGATCGGTTGAAAATCGCTGCAACATCCGTTGTGCAAACTCCGGCTTCACATGGCGGCGCACAGCTTCGTGCAGCAGCGCCCTCATCGGCTCGCCTTCATCCAAAAATTCCTGAATGAAGCCCGCCGGTTCACACAAATTCATGGCCTCTTCAAGCGCGCTGAGGGCCTGCGGCAAATCGCGTCGAGTCTGGTAGAGGAGGGCGCGCAGGATGTGCGCCGAGATCACCCAGCGCCGCTGTCCGCTCGTCTGCGCAAATCCTGACACGCGATCGAGCGCCTGTTCGGCGGCCGGCAGGTCGCCCTGCATGAGGCGCAGCTGCGCCAGCGAAACGTACACCCGGCCATAATAGGCAAAAGGGATTTTCGGCTCGGCTTCAACATCCAGCCGGTGCAGCTCGGTGTTTGCTTTGGCCAATTGGCCTTGCCGAATCAGGAGTTGAGCTTTCACCCCGATCAACGTGCTGAGATGTTGCAGAGGAATGGGATAGCTCTGACTTAGTGCTTCGGCTTGCTGAAGATGCTCTGCTGCCGCCGATAAATCACGCCGGGCGAGGCGCAGGCGGGCCAGGGTGCGATAGGCCAAGAGTTGATCGAGAACATCCTGGCTCGATCGGCTTAACTCCAGTCCCCGCAAGATGTACTCCCCCGCGCGATCCAGTTCGTTGCGCTCACACAAGATCGCGCCCCACGTGATGAGGACTTGATTGATCATGGTGGTGCGCGCCAGGTCGTGCTGATCGATGTAGTGCAGCGCCGCCTGGCACACCTGCACGGCCCGCATCAACTGACCGTGCGTCCAGCTCGTCTGCGCGAGTTTTGCCATTTCAAACAACGCCAACATGTGATCGTGCTGCGCGGTGGCGATGGCCAGCGCCGCCTCCAAATCGGCGAGGCAGGCCGGCACATCGCCTATCAAGAAATGGGCGTTGCTTCTGGCCAGCAACACACTGCTGCGCCAGCTGGTGTCGCCCGGCGCGAAGTCCAATGCGCGGCGCGCATGAAGCAAAGTGATGTGCGGGTCATCTTGATAGGTCGCTACCAGCGCATGGGCGGCGGCCGCCTGGCTCAGTCGCTCGCGCTGGTGAGGGATGGTTTCGTCCAGGTCGGCCAGGGCTTCATCGACTTCCCGCAAGACGCGCTCCGCCTCGCGCAGCTTGCCAACGGCGCTCAACATGATGGCCTGCAAAATCCCCAGCGCCGGCCTTGCCCGGCGCAGCTCGTCGGGCAAGGCGGCGATCCAGCGCAGCACAGTCACGGATTCGCCGCGTGAAAAGAATTCCTCGGCGTGATCGTCCAGCAGGCGAGCCAGGCGCTGTTCGTCGTGAGCGGCCAGCGCCTGTTCGATGGCTTCGTCGAACAACTGGTGATCTTCGCACCACTGACTGGCGCGACGCTGAAGCTCAGGCTCGCTGTCCGGCTGTTCGTGTTGCAATTGTTTGCGCAACAGATCGCGGAAGAGGTGGTGATAGCGATACCAGGCATGCTCGCTGTCGAGCGGCACCACAAACAGATTAGCCCGCTGCAATTGCTCGAGCGTGTGTTGGCCGTCGGTTTGGCCGGTTACGGCGTCGCACAGGGAGCCGCACAACCGATCGAGCACGGAGGTTTGCAGCAAGAAGTTTTTGATCGGTTCGGGCTGCTGCGCCAGCACTTCGGCGGCAAAGTAATCCACGATGTATTCGTGGCTGCCGCCGAAGGTCGAGATCAAACGCGCCACGTCTGCTCGCTCGCGAATCGACAGCGCCGCCATTTGCAAGCCGGCGATCCAACCTTCCGTGCGGGTGACCAGCGCGCTGACCTCTTCTGCACGCAGTTCCTTCCCCGTTACGCGCTGCAAGAAGGACGATGTCTCCTCAGGCGTGAAGCGCAGATCCGCCTGGCGCAGCTCGAGCAACTGTCCGCGTGACCGCAGACGAGGCAAGGGCAGCGGCGGATCTTTGCGCGTGGCGATCGCAAGGTGCAGCTGCGCCGGTTGATGTTCCAGCAGAAATGCGAGGGCTTGCTGAATGGCCGGTGTCGTGATCAAGTGATAATCGTCGAGCACCAGCACGAACGGGGTGGCAATGTTATCGAGTTGATTCACCAGGACAGGCAGCCAATCGGCGATTGACGCAGACTGGGATGATTGCACCGCCGATAGAATATCCTGGCCCAGATTGGCTTCAATGGTTTGGAGCGCCGCAATCAGATACGTGAAGAACCGCGTTGGCTCGTTGTCGCGCTCATCCAGCGACAACCAGCCCACGGACTGCCCGCAGCCTCTCGCCCACCCGCTCACCAGCGTGGTCTTGCCGTAACCGGGCGGAGCCGCGACGAGGATCAACTGGCGGTTCAGGCCGTCATTCAGCCGCGCGATCAAGTGTGGGCGAGGCACCATCTCCGGGCGAGCGGGTGGCACGTACAGCTTGGTTTTCAGCAGAACAGTGCTCATCGCACGCCGCTTTCAGCGTGTCGCAGCGAGTGGTAACAGGCGGCTCTCATCGGTAGTGTACCGCAGAATCCCTCCCGTGTGAAATTTACCCGGCAATTCCGATGGGCCATGTGTGATTTGTGAATCTCGAGGTTTGCTTATTCAGCGAGCCGTCAGGCGTGGTGCTGGCGATGCTCCAGCCGGCCCCCCGGGCCGGCTAATCGACGCGTGCGCGCGCCGCACACGCTGGCGCTGTCTCTGGCGGTGTATAATCACCCCGGGAGATAACGCCATGGCTATGATGTTTTTCGCCGATGAAGACGAGGTGCCGCTGCCACCTAGGGAAGTCCGCATTACCGCTGCCGAGGCGCAGCCTTCGCCCGATGGTCGCCGCATCACCCTCGACCTCACGTTGACGCCGTTTCTCGAATACCCCAACCTGGAAATCGTGCTCTTTCGCCCGGACGGCGCGGAAGAGCGCAGCATGTCCATCATCGGCACCATGGACCGCCGGTTGAACTTGACGCTGCATGTGCGCCAGCCCGTGCCTGGTCCGTATCGCATCCAGATCGATCTCATCCATGACAATGAGGTGCTGCAGACTCAGACTGTGACGCTGGCTGTCGTTGCGCCTTAGGGCGCGCCAGCCTTGACTCGAGGCGCAAATCCATTTCGGCCGGGGGGAAGCCATGGAAGCCTTCTATCAAACCGTGTCCACGTTCTGTTTTACGTTGTTGGGGTTGTGGTGGGCGGTGGTGCAGCTCCGTCACAGCGATTGGACAGGCGATGCCACCTGGCGGCGCATGGCCTACAGCGTGCACCTGTCCTTTCTGGTGCCGGGCGTCATGAGCCTTGGGGCGCAGACTGCCGGCGAAATCAAGATCATCTGGCGGTTGGTTTTTGTGGCGTCGTGCGCGCTGGCGATTCTGGGTCTGGTGTTTCTGGCGCGGGCCCGCCCGCTGTCACCGTATCGCGGCTGGTTCCTGCGCAACGGGCGCTGGCTGACCGTCGGCGCCTACGCGATCATCGCCGTGGTGGCTTTTGCGCCCGAACTGGCCCAGCAGATCGACCCCAAGTTGACGGCGCTGCAGATCGAAGGCTGGCTGCTGACGCTGGTGGTGATGCTGGGGGTGAGTGTGGCGTGGGATCTGCTGGTGGAACCGAAAGAGTGACGACGCAGTTTCACACCCCGGTGATGGGGGACGAATGCGCGTCAGAGTTTGGCGGCGGCGTGCTGGCGATTGAAATCGCGCGTGTGAAGCCGTGGGCTGAACGTCCACCGACGTGGACGGGGTCGCGTCGGCGCCCGCCCGCCCGCCAGACATGAATTCACTCGCCAGAGAAGCCGGTCGGCATGACAACGACGCGCACTCACGGGGGGCGGCGTATTGTGCACGAAGAAGTGCCGTGTGTTATACTTGAATCAGCCACACACCCTCCCATGAGGACCGAAAGGTGAAGAAGCACTTGCGCATCATCATTGTGGATGATCATGAAGTCGTGCGTCTGGGGCTGCGGTCGCTGCTGGAACGCCACCCCAGTTTCAGCGTGGTCGACGAGGCCGGCACGGCCAAAGAAGCCGTTCAGAAGGTTCTGCAGCACCGCCCCGAAGTCGTCGTCATGGACATCCGGCTGCCGGGCGGCAACGGCATCGAGGCCTGCCGCGAGATCGTGGCGCAGGCCCCGGACACCAAGGTCATCATGCTGACCTCGTTTGCCGAGGACGACATGCTGTTCGAGGCCATCGCGGCCGGAGCGGCCGGCTACGTCCTCAAGCAGATCGGCGGCGACGATCTGGTGCGCGCCATCGAATCGGTGGGGCGGGGTGAGGCGCTGCTGGACCCGGTGCTGACGCAGCGGGTGTTCGCGCGCGTGCGCGAGGCGCAGCGCAAGGACGAACAGTCGGCGTTTAACCAGCTGACCGATCAGGAAATGCGCGTGCTGGGGCTGGTGGCCGAAGGCAAGACCAACCGCGAGATCGCGCAGGCGTTGTTCCTGGGTGAAGGTACAGTGCGCAACTACGTCAGCAGCATCCTCAGCAAACTGTCGCTGACCAATCGCGCCGAAGCGGCGGCCTATGCTGTGCAGCACAACATCCGGGCGTATCTGACCGAAGAATAGGTTGCGGCGCAGGCAACAACCAGACAGGGGAAAACAAACTCCCGATCGGCCGGCGGCTCGATCGGGAGTTTTTCATTGCCCGTGGTTCATTGCCAATTGCCCGGTCATGCTCCACGGGCCGGTCTTGTCGATCTTGACCTTGACCAGCTGCCCGCGCCAGTCGCGCGGGTCCTCAAAGAACACCAGTTTGTTGGTGCGGGTGCGGCCTCGCCATTTGCCCTTATGGCGATCCTCGACCAGCACCTCCACCAGCTGATCTTGATAGCGACGATTGATGGCGCCTGAAATCCGTTCGTGCTGATCATTGAGCACGCGCCAGCGGCGCTCTTTCTCTTCTTCGGGCACATCATCGCCGAGGTGGCGCGCGGCCACGGTGCCGGGGCGCGTGGAATACTTGGCCAGATGCGCCACGTCCAGTTGGAGTTCCTCCAGCAGATCATACGTCGCCTGGAACTGCGCTTCGGTCTCGCCGGGAAAGCCCACGATGATGTCGGTGGCGATCGAGGTGTTGGGCAGCCTGGTGCGGATCTTCTCGATCAGGCGGCGATAATCGTCGGCGGTGTAGCCGCGCTTCATGCGCCGCAGCACTTCATCGTCGCCGGCCTGCACCGGCACTTCGATGTGCTCGCACACCTTGGGCAGCTCGGCCACCGTATCGAGCAGCTTGTCGTTCATCCAGTTGGGATGTGAGGTCAGGAAACGAATGCGCTCGATGCCGTCGATGCCGTTGATCACGCGCAGCAAGTCCGATAGATCGGGTCCGTCCTCAAAGTCTTTGCCGTAGCGATCGACGATCTGGCCGAGCAGCGTGACTTCTTTCACGCCCTGTTCGGCGAGTGACCGCACCTCGTGCGCGATGTCGCCGAGGGGGCGGCTGCGTTCGACGCCGCGCCGGAATGGGATGATGCAAAACGTGCAGGCGTGGGAGCAGCCATACACAATCGGGACGTGGGCGGCCACCAGCGTGCCGCGCTCGTGCGCGGGCAAAATCAAATCGCCGTCTTGAATCGCAAAACGCTGGCGCGTCTCCTGCTCCATCAAGGCAAAGGCTTCGCGCTGGCGCATAAAGTTGAGCAGCGGCGCGGTCTCCGACGGGGCCATGAACACATCCACCCACGGAAACTGTTGTTTCAGCGCGGCATTGCCCTTGACGCCGACCATGCAGCCCATGACGGTCACAATGGTCTCGGGCCGCTTTTGCTTGATGGGCTTGAGCGTGGTGATGTAACTGTACGCTTTGTCTTCGGCGCTCTGCCGCACGACGCAGGTGTCCAGCACGATCACATCGGCGTCGCGCGCGTGATCGGTATAGGTGAGGCCGATTTTCTCCAGTTCGGACCCCACGCGCTGCGCATCGGCTTCGTTCATCTGGCAGCCGAAGACGTGCAGATGATACTTCATGCCATCTCCTGACAACGTGACGAGACTGACGTTCGACGAGGTTATTGCAACCTTGGCTGAGCGAATTGTACCACAGGCGTGTTTTGACCGAAATCTGACCCACTGTCGATCGGTTCTGAGTATACTGAGATTAGCCTGATTGATTTTCCACACATTTGCTCGATCGAATCCTGAAAGCCACTTAGGAGGAAGTTCACCCATGTTTACGTCACTTGCGCTCCGCCTGATGCTGATCGTATCACTGGTGAGCGGTCTGACGGGCGGTTCCATCCGGCCCGTGGTGGTGCCCGATCGGCTGGATACGGCCCCGCCGGCCCCGGTTGTTTCCCCGCCTGCCGCTGACCTCGCTTTGCCAGTCTCACCAACCTCTCCCGTCATCCATTTGAAATCGCGCGAATTTCAACCACCCTCACCCGATCGAGCCGCGCTGGCCGCGCTGGCGCGCACCGATCGCGATCGCGTCCACTTGCTGGTGCAGCTCGACTTCATCCCGCGCGAGGCCGCCAAGGCCGCGTACGAACGATCGGGTTTGCAGCTGCTCGCTTACGTGCCCGACTACGCCTGGATCGCTTCTGCGCCGGCCCGTGATCCGGCTGCGGTGCTCAATCTGCCCGGCGTAACCTGGGCGGGCGAACTGACCGTGGCCGATAAACTCCATCCGCTGATCCGCGCCGACAAATGGGACAGATATAACCTGGCGCCCGATGGCACGGCCGCCGTCTCGGTGGTGATGCACCAGGACGAGAAGCTGGAAACGGGCCACGCCCTCATCGAGAAACACGGCGGCCGCATTATGGGCGAAGTGATTGGCATCGGCCTGCTGCAGGTGGAACTGCCGCGCGACCGCATCGCCGCGCTGGCCGCCGAAGATGCCGTTCAGTGGATCGAAGGCGCCGAGTCGCCGCTGGGCGAAACCAACGACGGCATCCGCAATCAGATCGGCGTGGCCGTCGTCAATGCCGCGCCCTACAACTTGGACGGCACCAACATCGACGTGCTGGTGTACGACAGCGGGCAGGCCGGCGATCACCTTGACTTTGGCGCGCGCCTGATCCACGGCGATGCCGACACCGTGAGCGAGCATTCCACGCACGTGGCCGGCACGGTGGGCGGCAGCGGCGCCAACAGCGTGGCGCAGGGCGGCACCACTAATCAGTGGCGCGGCATGGCGCCCGCCGTCGATCTGATCTCCTACGGCACCAACTACACCGGCACCGGGGCGATCTTCTATCAGAACGTGCCCGACATCGAGCAGGACTGGGCGCAGGCGCAGAACACCTATGGCGCCGACCTGGGCACGGCCAGTCTGGGCAGCAACATCTACCTCAACGGCTACTCGTGCGACATCATGGGCAATTACGGCGCCAGCGATGTGCTGATCGATCAGATCATTCGCGGCGGCAATCCGGTGGTGGGCCTTGGCGACAAGTACATCACCACCTGGGCGCAGGGCAACGAACGGCCCAGCACCTGCAGCGTCACCGGCTACAATACCACCGCGCCGCCCGCCGCCGCCAAGAATCCCATCCACGTGGGCGCCTCCAACACCAACAACAACACCATGACCAGCTTCAGCTCGTGGGGGCCCACCGACGACGGCCGCATCAAGCCCATCGTAGTGGCGGGCGGCTGCCAGACCACGGGCGATCTGGGCATCACCTCCACCGACAACAATCCGGTCAACACCTACACCGTGATGTGCGGCACGTCGATGGCGACGCCCGCTGTCGGCGGCAGCATCGCGCTGATGCTGCAGCAGTACCGCGCCACGTACGCGACCTCCGGCAACTTCTGGCCGTCCACCGCCAAAGCGATCTTGATGCAGACCGCCGAGGATCGCGGCAACGCCGGCCCGGATTATCAGTGGGGCTTCGGGCAGGTGCGCATTCAGCAAGCGGTCGATCTGATCATGCGGCGCGGCTTCGTGCAGGCCAGCCTGGCGCAGGGCGAGACCGATCTGTACACCTTCGTCGTCACCGACACGGCCGCGCCCGCGCAAGTCTCACTGGCGTGGGACGATTATCAGGCCACCTTCAACGCCGCCACGGCGCTGATCAACAACCTCAATCTAGAGCTGGTCGCGCCCAGCGGCACCATCTGGCGGCCGTGGATTCTCGATCCGGCGAACCCGGCCAACCTCGCCACCCGCGGCGTCAACAACCGCGACAATCAGGAACAGGTGACGGTGCCCACCCCGGAAAAGGGCACCTGGCTGGTGCGCGTCGTCGGCACGACGGTGCCGCAAGGCCCCCAGGACTACTCGCTGGCCTGCGAAGGCTGCCGCGCGGTTAATGCGGGCGTGTGCCAGGCCACCATCACCCGGACACCGCTGCGGCTCGATTCGAACTTCACTACCGTCGGGCCGACGCTTAACAGCGAAAGCGCGGCCGGGCCGGTTGACGCGCCGCCAGCGGCCGCGATCAGCGCCGGCGAACAATGGCAGCGCGATCTGGAACAGGGTCGATCGGATACGGAAAAACCCTTAGTCAACGTTACTTCGCAGGAGGATCCGGCCTACCGCCCGATCGATCAGCTGCGCCCCGATGAGGTCGATCGCGCCCGGGCCGATCGGCTCAACGCGGCGCTGCGCGACTTCGATACGGCGCGCAACGCCGGGCCGGAAGCCGTGATCGCGTTTGCCGAACAGGCCGATGACGAAATCCGCGAAGTGATCGACAGTGCCGTCGTCGAAGCGAAGAACGAGTTGGCGGCCCGCGCCAACCCGATTGCGCCTTCTGCCCCGACGGCCCCCAACGCTTTCCGGGTGGGCGTCAACGGCGCGTGCGCCTACAACACGGTGCAAGAGGGCATCAACGCGGCGACCAACGGCCAGACCGTGCGCGTGGTGGGCGATTTCTTCGGTGAGAACATCGACATCAGCGGCAAGACCATCACCATCGAGGGCGGTTACAACGCCACCTGCACAGCCATCGTCACAGGCACGCTCTCGCGCATCGACAGCGTGGAGACCGGCAGCGTGGTCGATCTGACTAGCGGCGCCAGGGTGACGCTGCGCAACCTGAAGCTGGGCTGGGGCTCATCCTTTGGCGCGGGGCTGGACCTGCTGGGCAACAGCCACGCCACGCTGGACAACACCGACATCGTGCACAACAACGGCTCGTCGGGCGGCGGCATCTACATCGGCGGCGGCAGCGTGGTCACGCTGACCAACGGCTCGTTGGTGCAGTACAACACCGGCTCGGCGGGCGGCGGCGCTATCGTCTTCGGGCGCTTGAACGCGCTGGACACCAACAGTGACTTTGATGGCAACTGTGCCACCTCCGACGGCGGCGGCGTGTATGTGAACGGCGGCACGCTGTATCTGGACGACGCCGACTTGCTGGGCAATCAGGCGGCCGGGGCCACTGGCCGGGGCGGGGCCATCTATGCAGCGGGCAGCGCCATCACCTTGACGAATGCGGTGTTTGTGGGCGATGTCGGTTCGCTGGCCAACACCGCCTATGACGGCGGCGGCATCTACGCCAACAGTTCGACGATCGATCTGGCCAGCTCGACGGGGACGTTGTCCAACAATGCCGCGACCAATTTCGGCGGCGGCGTGTATCTGACCAACGGCAGCCGCTTGACGGTGAACAACAGCCGCATCGGCTCTGACTTCACCGCGGCCACCGGCAATGATGCCGTGCTGGGCGCAGGCATCTACGCCATCACCAGCACCGTCAGCGGCAGCGTGCGGCTGTACAACAACATCGCTGTCACCTCTGGTGGCGGGCTGTACGCCGATAACAGCGTCATCACGTTGACCAATTCCAGCATCGGCGACGTTGCCGCCAATCGCCCCAACCGGATTGGGGCCAGCGGCCTCAACGGCGGCGGGCTGTTTCTGATCAACAACACGCACGCGACATTGAGCAACACCGTAGTGTCCAGCAACACACTGACGAATAGCAGCACCGGCTACGGCGGCGGCGCTTACGTGCGCGCGGGCAGTTTCCTCACGGCCACCAACAGCCGCATCGAGCGGCACGCGCTGCCTTCGGCGTTTGACGGGCGCGGCGCAGGCCTGTACATCTACGACGCCACCGTCACGTTGAGCAACACGCAGGTGCAGACCAACACCACCCCCAACCTGGGCGCGGGGGCGCGGTTGTTCGGCACGAGCGTGCTCAACGTGCTGGGCGGGTCGGCGTTCCTCGGCAACCGGGCCACGGGCGGCGTGGGCGGCGCCATCGCGGCCACGAGCACGCCCGACATCAACGTCACCAACGCGACGTTCCAGAACAACCTGGCCAGTTCGCACGGCGGCGCCATCTATCTGGATGCGGGCACGCTGGACGGCGCGGGCTGGTGGGATTTTCGCTATAACGTGGCCGGCGGCAACGGCGGCGCGGTGGCGGTGGAAGGCACGGGCGATGCCGATTTCAGCGCGGCGGGCAATCGGGCCAGTTTCCTGGCCGTGAATGCCGCAATCGGCCAGGGAGGTGCGCTCTACGTGGGCAACGCCGATACTGTCCAGCTGTACGCCGTCAGCGGCCAAACGCTCAACCTCAACACCAACCAGGCGGGCGGACACGGCGGCGCAGTCTATGCCGACGCAGGCGCGCTCTTCGACGTGTACGGCGATGTACGGGCCGGTTCCAACCTCGCAGGCGGCAACGGCGGTGTGTTCTACCTGGGCAACGGCTCGCGCATCTGGTTCGACGACTACGTCAACGTCCGGCCGCAAATCCTGGTGAATCAGGCCGCGAACGGCGGCGCGGTGTATGCCGTCAACAGTCCGCGCGTGGAGTGCGACGGGGCCGACTTCGGCTTCAGCAATGACGGCAACAAAGCGACGGCGGGCAGCGGCGGCGCGATCTATCTGAGCGGCAGCACCTTTACCGCCGATAACTGCGTCTTCCGCAACAATCAGGCGCAGGCGGGCGACGGCGGCGCCATCGCCGCGTACACGTCGACGGTCTTCATCGACACCGACTACGCAGGGGCGCTCGCGGCCGGTTCTCAGAACCCGATCGGGCCGGTGGATCGATCGGGGTTGAGTGCGCCGCAAGCGACCGGCTGCAATCCGCTGACGACGCAGTGCAGCCTGTTCACCGCCAATCGCGCCATCAGCAGCACGACCGGCAATGGCAATGGCGGCGCCATCTACAACAACGGCAGCGCTCTGGCGGTAAACAACACCTATCTGCACCGCAACACGGCGGTGCGCGGCGGCGCGATCTATCAGGAGAACGCCACGGCGCGCGGCTGGCTGAGCAATACGCTGATCTACAGCAACACCAGCCTGGCGGCGTTTGGCGCGGGCATCCGTAACGCGGGCGGTGCCATGACGTTGACGCACGTGACGGCGGCCAACAATGTGGGCGGCGCGGGCTTCTCGCCGGGTGCAGCGCAGAGCTATGTGTACGACACCCTCATCTGGGGCAATGATTCAGCCGCCTTCGGCGCGCTGACGGCGGCGGTGTGCAACATCGATCAGGGCGGCACGGCCGGCCCGGCGCTCAATCCGCAGTTTGTCGATGCGGGTGCGGGCGAGAATTACCGCTTGCTGGCGCCCTCGCCGGCGCGCGACGCTTGTAACACGGGCCTGCCCACCGATCTGGATAACCGGGCGCGGCCCATCGGCGCGCGCTACGACATGGGCGCGTACGAGACCATTTATGCCCGCGGCCTGTATCTGCCGGTGGCTCTGCAGTGACAGCGTAGCGCATGTTTCTTCAGACGCCTCGCCCACGCGGCGAGGCGTCTGTGCGTCATGCCCGAATGCCGGGCTGTTGCCGGCATGGGGAGAGGTGCCTCGTCTTGCGGCCTCGGCATGACACGCCAACGGTGCTAGAATTCCCCGCATGACACTCGCTGAGCGCATTGAGACCCGCGCCCATGAACTGGGCTTCGATCTGGTCGGCATCGCGCCCGCCGATCTCGCGCCGCACGCACAAGCCTATGCCGATTGGATCGCGGCCGGTTACGCGGGCGAGCTGGCGTATATGACGCGCCAACCCGATCGGCGGTCTGATCCCCGGCGCGTGCTGCCCGGCGCGCAGAGCGTGATCGTGGTGGGGCTGAACTACTACACGATGGAGCTGCCGGACGCGATCAGGCGCGATCCATCGCGCGGGTTGATCGCGCGGTATGCGTGGGGCGTGGACTATCACGAACTGATGACGCCGCGCCTCGAAGAACTGTCGCAATTTGTGCGCGAAGAATCCCGCAGAACCGGCATCCCTATGCCGGTTGAGACTAAAGTCTACGTGGACACCGGCCCGGTGCTGGAACGCGATTGGGCGCTGTCGGCGGGGCTGGGCTTCATTGGCAAGAACACGTGCCTGATCCAGCCGCGCCTGGGGTCGTGGTTGTTTCTGGGGGTGATCATCACAACGGCGAAGTTGGAGACGGCGGCGGATCTCC
Organism: uncultured Anaerolineae bacterium; assembly: GCA_964550855.1. Lineage (GTDB taxonomy): Bacteria > Chloroflexota > Anaerolineae > Fen-1058 > Fen-1058 > JAGOBP01. The sequence goes on along the minus strand of CAZKBQ010000021.1, from coordinate 3,320 downwards.
GCCGAATGAATTCGGCGTCGGCCGGCCCAAGTCGGCTTAAGCCGACTTCTCCTGACAACCATCGAATTCATTCGATGACGGCCGCGTCGCAGGCATATCCCTCATGCGGCACGTGTACGCGCTGCCTGACGGCCTGTCCGACGCAGGCGTTTCCGCGGCCGTATGTGCTGGATGCGCGCCGATGTATTTCATACCTCACGATTGAGTTGAAGGGATCGATCCCGCTCGAGCTGCGGCCGCTCCTGGGCAACCGCATCTTCGGCTGCGATATCTGTCAGGAGGTCTGCCCCTGGCCGACGCGCTTCGCGCGCCCGACAACCGAGCGGGCCTTGTTTGCCGCCGAGATCGATCGGGCCGCGCCGAGATTGATCGATCTGGCGAACTTATCGGACGAAGCGTTCAAGCAGAGATTTGCGGGCACGCCGATTGTGCGATCGAAACGGCGCGGCCTGTTGAGAAATGTGGCGGTGGCGCTGGGCAACTGGGGCTCAACCGAGGCCCGGGCGGCGCTGCGCCAGCTGGCCGCGGATGCCGATCCGATCATCGCCGAGCATGCGCAGTGGGGGCTGGCTCATTCGCTGTAGCGCGCCGCCGCGTCGGGCGGGGTGAGCGAAGCTTCGGGTCGTTTGTCTTCGCGCGGGGTGTTGATCAGGTAAGCCAGCGCGCGTTCGCCGTCCATCGAAATTTCCAGCGTGGAATTGGGGCGCTCGTGCGCCACGTCGATGACTTTGAGGCAGCCGCCCAGCATGGCCGATTCCGGCAGTAGCCGGCGCAGCTGATTGGCGGCCCGCTCAAGCCAGGCCATGTTGAGCAGATCGCCCGGCTCGTCGGGATACACGGCCAGCGGATAAATCTGCGATTCCACCAGGTCTTGAAAGAAGTGCGTGCCATACGACGGCTCGGGCGTGACGCCTTTCTGGCGGTAGGCCAGTTCGACGAGAGCGCGGGCGTTGTAGATGTCGGCGTAGGACACCGGCACGCCCAGATCGAGGTTGGATGACCCCCAGCGGCCCGGCCCCAGCATGATGAAGCGGTGTTGCTCCAGCAGTTTGTTGAGGCGGCCGATGGCGCGGGCGACAGCGTAGCGCAGCTCGACCGCCAGCTGACTGTAGGCGGCCGGATCCACGTAGATCACGTACTCGATGCCGTCGACGTGTCCCTGCGGCACCATGCGCGAGGCGACAAACAGGCGGTCGTCCGGCTGCAGATCGAGTGGCACGGGCCGCACCGATTCCTCGCGCAGGTGGCTTTGGGGCCGGCACTGCAGCAGGTGTAGTGTGACCTCGGTGCGCGCGCTGCCGGTTGGCGCGTTGAGGCTGGCGGCGAATTCCATCTCCACCGGCGCTTCATAGCGCCGGGCCAGCGTCGTCAACGCTTCGCGCATGATGGGCACAAAGTCCGTGCGCTGCAGCAGGTTGTCAAACGTGACGATCAACCGCTCGGGCGGCACTTTGCGCCCGATGGACATGATCGGCATCAGCGTGTCGTCCTCGTCCACCGAATAGATCCAGCGCAGCGGCTGATAGTCCATGCCGATGATGTCGCGCAGCGGCACGGTGGCCGGCTCGTTGCGCGCCAGATCGATCAGATCGATGAAGTGCTGCGAGTAGCGCTTGATGGCGTCGGGCGAGGTCTCCGGGCGCAGCGTGGGATGGCTCAGCGTGACCAGGCGCGGATAGTCGTCGGCCACGCGGTTGACGGCGCGCGTGCCCAGCCCGGTGACCAGCCGCACAAAACCTTCGTCGCGCTTCAAGCGCGGATGCCACATGACCGGCACCCGGCTCAGCGCCACGCCGGCCAGCGTTGGGAAAAAGTAGTGCTGGAACGGCTCGCCCTGCACCTCTTGCAGCAAGATCGCCATGCGTTCGTCGTAGTCCAGCAGGCCCATGCGTTTGCGATAGAACAGCGCGTCTGGGCTGTACACGCTGGCATAGATGCGGCGGATGGCGGTGGTCAGGGCGCGCAGGTTCTCTTTGGGGTTGCTTTGATTGGGGCAGAAGTAGCTGTCATACTTGCCCGCGAACGAGGTGCCGAAGTTGTCTTCCAGCAGGCTGGACGAGCGCACGATCAGCGGGGTGCGGCCCGCCCGATCGAGAATGGCGCGCAGCCGGTCGGCCACGTCCTCCGGGAAACGTCCTTTCTCGTATTCGGCCTGGATCGCCGGATACTCGGCGCGGATCTGCTCGGCCGAACGGTACTTCTGGTTGTATTCCAGATCGTTCAACGAGATGAAATCGTAGAAGACGTCGGCGCCGATGAAGTACGAATCGGGCAGACTGACGCGTCGGGCCAGGTCGGGCGTGTCGGCCTGCAGAATCTTGTGGGCCAGCAGCATGCCGGCGGCTTTGCCGCCGATCTTGCCGTTGCCGATGCGGCGGGCGCGGATGAAGGCAAAATCGTCGGCGGCGAAATAGTTCTTGGCGATGCGAATGAAGCTGAGCTGGTCGCTGATCATGGTTTTGGTGAGCACCACGATGATCTCTTCGCGATGGTGCCGCACCTGCTCGCGCATGTCGGGCGGCATGGCGTCGTATTGCTGCGCCTTGGTCAGCAGCAAATCCAGCGGCGCGAGCTCCGGGTTAAAGTGCAAATCCGTGACGGTGGCCCGGCCGGTGCGCTGGGCCAGCAGTTGACTGATGATCTGCTCCAGATGATCGAGCGGCAGGTTGTACGCAAAGTAAAAATCCGTCAGATAGTCGCGCACGGTGCGCTTGCGCTGCAGCCACACGTTTTCGTCTTCCTGCCCGTAGGGATCGGTCAGGCCCTCGCGCGTCTGCGACAGGATGGCTTTCTCTTTCACTTCCGCTTCCAGCCGGTCGGGCGTGATGATGCCGCGCCGGAACAGCTCTTCGCGCATGTGCTCGCGGATTTGCGGCGCGAGGATGGGATACTGCGAGATTTGCAGGTAAATGGACAGGATGCTGGATTCGTCGGAAGTCGGTGCAAACATAGGGCAGTCCGGCGCACTGGGATGCGGGAATTATACCGGGGAGTGCGCTAAAACGATAGAGCGGGCAGGCGAGCCGGTGACAGTAACTTTGGGTTTCGCGGCAGGCCGATTGGTCTTGCCGGCCCGGCGGCCCGCCGCGCGGCCAAACAAACGAGGCGGCCACCGGGGCCGCCTCGGGCTGGAAAACCGATCGGGGGCTAAACCCAGCCGCGCAGATGCATCGACTTGACGACCTTGTCGATGGCGACCAGATAGGCCGCGTCGCGCATGTAGGCCTGGCGATCGAGCGACATGGTGAGCACGTCGTGGAAGGCTTTGGTCATCTTCTGATCGAGTTTCTGCAGGACTTCTTCCTTGCTCCAGTAGAAGT
>CAZKBQ010000020.1:10889-68857 GCA_964550855.1 uncultured Anaerolineae bacterium | reverse complement strand
CACTATTGCCCGGGCTGCACGCACGGCGTGGCGCACCGCCTCATCGCCGAGGTGATCGACGAGCTGGGCATCCGCGAGAAGACCATCGGCGTTGCGCCGGTGGGCTGCTCAGTGTTTGCCTACAATTATTTTGAAGTCGATTTTGTGGAAGCTGCGCACGGGCGCGCCCCGGCCATGGCAACCGGCGTCAAGCGCGTGCTGCCCGATCGCGTGGTGTTCACCTATCAGGGCGACGGCGACCTGGCGTCGATCGGCATGGGCGAGATCGTGCACGCGGCGGCGCGCGGCGAGAACATCACCGTGATCTTCATCAACAACGCCATCTACGGCATGACCAGCGGGCAGATGGCGCCCACCACACTGCCCGGCATGAAGACCACCACCACGCCCACCGGCCGCGATGTGGAACTGACCGGCTTCCCCATGAAGATGTGCGAACTGCTGTCCACGCTGGACGGCGCGACGTTTGTGGCGCGGCGCAGCCTGCACAATCCGGCTGAGATTCGCAAGGCCAAGAAGGCCATCCGGCAGGCGTTTGAGAACCAGCTGGCCGGCAACGGTTTCAGCATGGTGGAACTGCTGTCCAGCTGCCCTACCAACTGGGACGTCACACCCGTCAACGCGCTCAAGTGGATCGAAGAGCACATGGTGCCGGTCTATCCGCTGGGCGATTTCAAGGCGACGAAGCACTAGTGAGTAATGCGTAATGCGTAATGCGTAAAAAGCACCGTTTACGCATTACTCGTTACTTGTCACTCATCACTCATCACCCGGAGATGTCCATGCAGTACGATCTTGTATTCAGTGGTTTCGGCGGACAGGGCGCGCTCTTCGCGGGCCAGCTGCTGGCCTACGCGGCGATGGACGAAGGCCGGCACGTGACGTGGATTCCGTCCTACGGGCCGGAGATGCGCGGCGGCACGGCGCACTGTGTCGTCATCGTCAGCGACGAGGAGATCGGCTCGCCGCTGGTGCGCAATCCCAGCACCGTGATCGCGCTGAACAACCCGTCGGCGGAGAAGTACGAGGCGCTGCTGGCGCAGCAAGGCTACCTGATCTATAACTCCTCACTGGTGTCGCACACCATCACGCGGCGCAACATCCACGCCGTGCCCATCCCCGGCAGTGAAGCCGCCGCCGAGCTGGGCCACGCCAAACTGTTGAATATGGTGATGCTGGGCGCCACGCTGGCCTGCGTGCCGGTGCTGCCCCTGGAGGCGATCGATCGCGCGCTGGAGGCGCACATGCCCGCCCACCGGCGGGCCTTGCTGGAGGCCAACAAACTGGCCTTACGCAAGGGGATTGAACTGGCGCAGGCCGCTTTGATCCCCGCGTGAGAATCGAGTGGACAAAATTCTGAAAAGACACGATCCTTTCTGTACCGGCGATCGTGTCTTTTGGTCTTTCACCCACCTCACCCAAGGACGGAAAAATCACGAATGACCACACCCTGGACCCACCGCTACGCCCTCCGCACGCACGGCATGAGCAGCTCCGCCATCCGCGAACTGCTCAAGCTGACGCAGCAGCCCGACCTCATCTCATTTGCGGGCGGGCTGCCCGCTCCCGAAATGTTTCCGACCAAAGAGGTGCAGGCCGCCTGTGATGTGGTGCTCACCGAGATGGGCGCGCAGGCCCTGCAGTACAGCACCACCGAGGGCTATCCGCCGCTGCGCGAACTCATCGTGCGGCACATGGCCCGCTACGGCATCAAAGTCGGCATCGACAACGTGGTGATCACGTCCGGCTCGCAGCAGGCGCTCGATCTGATCGGCAAGCTGCTCATCAATCCGGGCGACCGCATCCTGACTGAGAACCCCACCTATCTTGGCGCGTTGCAGGCCTTCACCGCTTACCAGTCGCAATACGTCACCGTGCCCATCGACGACGATGGCCTGCAGGTGGCGCATTTGGAAGCGGCCTTGCGTTCCGGCCCCAAGTTCATGTACATCCTGCCCAACTTCCAGAACCCGACCGGCGTTACACTCTCGCTGGCGCGCCGTTACGATCTGATCTCACTGGCCGAAGATTACGGCGTGCCGATCGTGGAAGACGACCCCTACGGGCAGCTGCGCTACGAGGGCGAGCACCTCAAGCCGCTGGTCGTGCTCGATTCGGAATACCTGGGCTGCGAAGGCGATGGCGGCTACACCGGCAACGTCATCTACACCAGCACCTTCAGCAAGACGCTGGCCCCCGGCCTGCGCCTGGGCTGGATCGTCGCGCCGCGCGACGTGGTCTTCAAGCTGGTGCAGATGAAGCAGGGCACCGATCTGCACACCAGCACCTTCGATCAGATGGTGGCCTACGAAGTGGCGCACGGTGGCTTCCTCGATAAACACATCCGCGCCATCCGCGCAGTCTATCGGCGGCGGCGCGACCTGATGCTGCAAACGATGGAGGAGTGTTTCCCGGCCGAGGTGCGCTGGACGCGGCCGCAGGGCGGCCTGTTCCTGTGGGTCACCACGCCGGAGTCCATCAACACCGCCGAGCTGCTGAAGGAAGCCATCGAGCAGAAGGTGGCCTTTGTGCCCGGTCATTCTTTCCATCCCAACGGCGGCGGCTATAACACCATGCGCCTCAACTTCAGCAATGCCACCGACGAGATGATCGTGGAGGGCACGCGCCGCCTCGCGGTGACGCTTAAGAATCGGCTGGCGAAACAGCAGCCGGTGTTTTCTGTGAATTGAATGGCCCGCGCCGCCTCGACGGAACCAATCGGAAGAGATTGGTTCCGTCGATTTGTTGTCTATTCTCCCCCCGGTGATTGCAGTATAATTCCACCACTGTCCGGTGACCGGCGCGGCCCGCGCCGACCAACCTGCGTCATCGTTCGCTCATCGCATCGGCGTCCACTCTGCCCATGACCGAACAAGTCTCTCAGCTCATCGATCAATTGGCCCAGTATCGCGCGCTGGTCGATAACCTGCCGATCGGGGTCTACCGCACCACGCCGGGTCCGCGTGGTCAATTCCTCGTCGCCAATCCCGCTCTCCTCAGAATCCTGGGCTATGAATCGTTTGACGAGCTGCGCCGCATCGACGTGGCCGAACTCTACGTCAACCCCACCGAGCGAGAGAGTTTTTCCAACCTGCTGCTCCGGGCCGGCAGCGTAAGCAACTATGAGCTGCAACTGCGGCGACGGGATGGCGTCCACATCTGGGCCGCCATCACCGCGCGCGTCGTGGACGGCGCCGACGGCGCGCCCGCTTATTTTGACTGCACACTGGACGATGTGACGGTGCGCAAGCAGGCCGAACTCGCCGAGCGTCAGCAGCGCGCGCTGGCCGAGGCCCTGCGCGACACGGCCGCCGCATTGAGCGGCACACTTGACTTCAACGAAGTGCTCGATCGTATTCTCGATACCGTCGGCCACATTGTGCCCAACGATCTGGCCGCCGTGCTGCTGGCCGACATGCGGCGCGATGTTGCCTACAGCGTGCGGCTGCGCGGCCGCCCCGATTTGCCCGCGCCCCTTCACGGCTATGAATTGCCCATGAAGCGCGCGCCCAACGTTCGGCGCATGTATCTGACCGGCCAGCCGCAGGTCATTCCCAACACGCACGCCGACCCTGACTGGCTCTGGCTGCCCGGCCTGGCCTGGGTGCAATCCAATGTCGGCGCGCCGATCAAAGTGCATGGTCAGGTGGTCGGCTTCCTGAACTTGTACAGCGCCGCCCCCGACTTCTTCGATCTGACGCAGGCGGCTCATCTGCAGGCCTTTGCCGATCAGGCCGCGGTGGCGATTGAAAACGCGCAGCTCTATGAACAGGTGCAGCGGTACACCAGTGAGCTGGAAGATCGAGTCGCCCGGCGGACGGCCGAGCTGGAACAGGAGCGCCTGCGCCTGCAAGCCATCCTGGACACAGCCGGCGAGTCGATCATCTTCACCGATCTGGACGGCACCATTGAGTACGTCAACCCGGCGCTGGAACAGCTGACCGGGTACACCTCGGCCGAGGTGCTGGGCCAGAATCCCCGTCTGTGGGGCAGCGATCGCACGCCGCGCGCCACGCACGAGCACATGTGGGCCACCATCCTGAACGGCGAAGTCTGGCGCGGCGAAGTGGTCAACCGGCGCAAGGACGGCCAGTTGTACGACGCGGCGCTCATCGTGTCGCCGCTCTTCGACGCGGGCGGCGGCATCATGGGTTTTGTGAGCCTGCAGCGGGACATCACCCGGCAGAAAGAGCTGGATCGGCTCAAAGATCAATTTGTCGCCAACGTCAGCCATGAGCTGCGCACGCCCCTCTCCAACGTCAAGCTGTATTTGAACCTGCTCGAGCGCGGCCTGCCTGAAAAACGCGATCAATACCTGCAGACGCTGCAGCGCGAAGCGACCCGTCTGGAAAACCTGATCGAAAATCTACTGAACATTTCGCAGCTGGATCTGGGGCAGGCGGCGATCGATCTGATGCCCGTCGATCTGAACCAGCTGCTGACACAGATGATGTTTGATCGATCGGCGTTGATTGCCGGCCGGGGCCTGATGCTGGAAGCCCGCCCCGATCCGCATCTGCCGCAGGCCCAGGCCAACGCCGCGTTGACGGCCCAGGTCCTGTCCAACCTCATCACCAACGCCATGCACTACACCGCGCCCGGCGGCGCCATCACCTTGAGCACCGCTCTGCGCCAGCACGACGGCGTCGCCTGGGTGACAGCTTCAGTGACAGACACCGGCCCGGGTATTGCCGATAAGGATTTGCCTCACTTGTTCGAGCGGTTCTATCGCGGCGAAGTGGGGCGCCGGTCTGGCATGCCGGGCACGGGGCTGGGCCTGGCCATCTGCGCCGAGATCATGCAGCGGTTGGGCGGCCGCATCACGGTGGACAGCCAACCGGGGCGCGGTGCCACCTTTACCATCTGGCTGCGACCGGCCAGCTAAGACAGCCGGCGCGGCTGTCCGATTCACCATGTTCTGCTGATCACCGGCGGCGGCCGGTCACCGCTAATCAGCTTGTTCGTATGCCAGCCACGGCACCGGCTCGAGGCGGTGCGCCGCCGACAGGGAGCGATTCATGACCAAGTCGTCACAACGGCTTTCTTCCCAGACGTTGCGCCGCCGCTCGCTGCGCCTCACATTGGCCTATGCCATTGTCACGCTGGGCGTCCTGGCCGTGGGCGAGATGGTGGTGGCTCAGCTGGTCAGTGACACCCGGACGGGCATGGTGCTGGACATCATCAAATATGGCGTGTTTGTGGTAGTGTCCGGCCTGATTCTGTATGGTCTGATCCACCGCAGTATCACCGCGCTCGAAAACGCCGAAGCCCGATACCGCAACCTGGTGGACAATGCCAGCGACATCGTGTTTACGCTGGATGTGGCCGGGCGCTTTACCTCGATCAGTGCGTCGGTCGAACCTATCCTGGGCTATCGGCCCGACGAACTTCTCGGACGCGATCTGGCTTCACTCACCCCCGATCGGTCTTCTTTCCCCACCGGGCAATTGTTGGCTGACACCAACGGTGAGCCCAACACCGTGTACGAACTGACACTGCTGCATCGCAGCGGTCGGCCCATCGTGCTGGAGATTAACCGCAAGCTGTTGTACGACGCCGGCGAAAAACTGATCGGCGTTCACGGTGTGGCGCGCGACATCACGGCCCGCCAGCAGACGGCGGCCGAATTGGAAGCGATTGTCGGGATGGCATCGGCCCTGCGGGCCACACTCACTCAGGCCGACATGCTGCCGCGCATCCTGACGCAGGTCACGGGCAGTCTGGCGGTGGACGGCGCGGCGATTGGCCTGTATCGTCCCCCGGCAGACGAGGTGGAGATCAACCAGGCTTACGGCGTCTGGCAGTCGCTGCAGGGTCGGCACTTTTCAACCGCCGTCATGCCGGCCGGCGAAGTCTTACGCACCGGCCAGCCTTATCTGGTGGCTGATCGGACGCACGACGCACCGCGCACCGATCCGGTCTTCGACGCCGATTCCGTGGCGATAGTGCCGTTATTGATCGAGCAGAAACCGATCGGGTTGCTGGCGATCGGCCGGCAGCTGCCCATCGGCCATGACGAAGTGCGCCTGCTGACGGCGCTGGCCGATATTGCGGCCACGGCGCTGCATCGCGCGGCGGCCTATGATCTGGCCCAACGACAGGCCGAAGATCTGGCCACCATCAACGCGCTGGGGCGCGCCCTGATTCAGACGCACGATCTGCCGCACATCTACCGGCAGATTGCGGCCACCGTGCAGCAGCTGCTGGGTGATGTGTCGTTGTTGCTGCTATCCGAGTATGATGCGGCTGCGCAGCAGATCCGCTGCGTATATGGCGTGCACGAAGGCGCGCCGCTGGACGTGAGCGAACTGCCGGCGCTGCCGCTGGGCAGCGGCCCACAGAGCGAGGCGATCCGCACGCGCCGGACGGTGATTACCAATGATTTTCAGGCGCGTGTCAGGCTGACGCCGCGTACCGTTGCCATTGGCGAGGCGCCACACACGCAGTCGGCGTTGTCGGCACCGCTGTTGGCCGAAGATGAGGCGATTGGCGTACTGCAGGTGCAGAGCTATGCGCGCGACCGGTACGATCAGGCCGACGCCGCGCTGTTGACGCTCATTGCCAATACCGCCGCCGCGGCGATTCAAAACGCGCGGTTGTTTGAAGCCGAGCGACAACAGCGCGGGCTGGCGGAGGCCCTGCGCGACACCTCGGCCATTATCAACAGCACGCTCAATTTCGACGAGGTGCTCGATCGGATGCTGGCGAACATCGGTCGGGTGGTGCCGCACGATGCCGCCAACATCATGTTGATCGATCCGGCGACGCGCCAGGCGCGGATCGCGCGGCGGCACGGCTACGATCGCATTTCGCCGGAGCTGGACGCGGCCGTAGCGGCGCTGAGTTTTCAGGTGGATGAAGTGGCAAACCTGGCGCACATGCTGCGCACCCGCCAGCCGTTTATCGTGCCGGACACGGAGGTTTATGAAGGCTGGGTCAGGCTGCCTGAGACCGGCTGGCAGCGCAGCGCGCTGAGTGCGCCCATCTGTCTGCGTGATGCGGTGGTGGGCTTCATCCATCTGGACAGCCATCAGCCCGACTTCTTTACGGCGGCTCAGGCCGAGCGGCTGCAGGCTTTTGCCAACCAGGCAGCCATTGCCATTGAGAACGCGCGGCTGTTTGAGTTTGAGCGTGAGCAGCGTGCGCTGTCCGAGGCGCTGCATGACACGGCGGGAGTGTTGACCAGTTCGCTGGACATCGACGTGGTGCTGATGCGCCTGCTGTCGGCGGTGGGGCAGATCGTGCCCAATGATCTGGCGTCGATTCTGGAGATCGAGGGCGACACGGCGCGCGTGGCGCGCATCTTTGGCCAGTTGCCGCCCGCCGAGGAAGAGATCTTCCGCGCCATGCGGTTCGCAGTGAGCGGCACGCCCAACCTGCACCAGCTGGTCGTGGAGCGTCAGGCGCTGGCCATAGGCGATGTGCGCGATGATCCCGGCTGGGTGGAATCAGCGCCGTTCAACTGGATTCGCTCGTTTGTAGCCGCGCCCATTCAGATTGGCGGACGGGTGACCAATGTGCTGGTGCTGTATAGCGGTCTGCGCGGCTTCTTTACACCGCTGCACGCCGAGCGACTGCAAATCCTGGCCGCGCAGGCGGCCGTCGCCATCGGCAATGCGCAGCTGTTCGATCAGTCGCAGCGGCGAGTGCGCGAACTGGCCGCTCTCTTCGATAGCAGTGTCGAGATTACGGCCACGCTTGATCGCGCCACGGTGCTGCGGAGCGTGAGCTCACGCCTGGCCGCGATTATCGACGCGACCAGCACGTATGTCCTGGAAATTGACTGGCAGGCTGAAACGGCGACCGTCATTTCCGATTATCTCGCCCCGACGGCCAATGATCTGGAGCGAATCTCCGATGTGGGCACGACGCACGCGCTTAGCGAATTTCCGCAGACGGTGGAAGCGCTTAAAAATGGCCGGCCCAGCGTCACCCTGGTCAGCCAGGTTGATGCTGATCCGGCCATGCTGGAAGATTTGCGGCGCTACGGTGGCAAGAGCGCGCTGTGCGTGCCGCTGATGGTGGCCGGCCAGATGCACGGCTATGTGGTGCTGTGGGACAGCCGGATAGAGCGGTTGTGGACCGAAACGGAAATCCGCCTGGCGCAGACGCTGGCCAATCAATCGGCGGTGGCGCTTGATAACGTTCGCCTGTTTGAGGCCGAGCGCAAGCAGCTGAAACTGGCACAAACCCTGCAAGCCGTGGGCGCGCTGTTGACGGCGGAGATGAGCCTGGATGAGGTCTTTGAATACCTGTTCGATCTGCTGGCGCGCGTCGTCAACTTTGACAGTGTATCGATCCAGCTGATCGACGGCGAGCACACCTCGCTGGTGGCCGGGCGCGGCTTCCCGGACGTGGCACTCAGCCAGCGCATCGCCAGCATGGTGATGACCTCGACGCTGCAGGAACGCTGGGGGCAGCCGCACCGACGCTACATCGTCATTCCGGATACCCACCGCGATCCGCATTGGGTGTTGGACTACGGCAATGAATACATCCGATCCTGGATCGGCGCGGCGCTGCGGGTCAAGGGCCGGCTGTTGGGCATCTTGAATCTGGACAGCGCCACCGTCAATGCCTATGACGACACCATCGGCGAGACAGCGGCCGCTTTCGCCAATCAAGCCGCCATCGCCATTGAGAACGCCCAGCTCAACGAAGCCGTCCGCCGCCATGCCGAGGAACTGGAAGCGCGCGTGATCGATCGAACCATGGAATTGGAACTGGAGCGCAAGCGCACGGCGGCCGTGCTGGATACGGCCGGCGAGGGCATCATCCTGACCGATCTGGACGGTCAAATCCAGTACATCAACCCGGCCATGGAACGTCTGACCGGCTTCCAGAACGACGAGGTTGTGGGGCAGAACTCGCGCCTGTGGCAGAGCGGCCACACATCGCCTGCCCTGTATCACGAGATGTGGACGCGCATCAAGCGCGGCCACATCTGGCAGGGCGAGCTGGTCAATCGACGCAAAGACGGCACCTTGTACGATGCGGCCCTGACCATCGCGCCGCTCACCGACGCGGCCGGCCAGATCACGGGGTTTGTGGGTGTGCAGCGCGACATCACCCATCAAAAAGAGCTGGATCGGCTCAAAGACGAATTCGTATCCAACGTCAGTCACGAATTGCGCACGCCCATCGCCAACGTCAAGCTGTACCTCAGCCTGCTCACGCGCGGCAAACCCGAAAAACAACCCGAATACCTGCAGACTTTGCGGCGCGAAACGGCCCGGCTGGAGCAGCTGATCGAGGACCTGCTGGATCTGTCGCGGCTCGATCTGGGCACGACCAAGACCGAATTGGTCCCGATCGATCTGGCGACCCTGCTGGCCCCGCTGGTCGCTGATCGATCGGCGCTGGCCTCTGCCCGGCAGTTGACGGTGGACTATCAGGCCGAGCCGGGACGCGTGATGGCCGTGGCCGATTCCACGCTGCTTGTGCAGGTGGCCTCCAACCTGCTGACCAACGCCATCAACTACACGCCCGCCGGCGGGACAGTGTCGGTAATCATCGGCTGGCAGCAAAGCGAAGATCAGCGGTGGGCCACCTTTTCAGTGAAGAACAGCGGGCCGGGCATTTCTGAGGCCGATCGGCCGCATTTGTTCGAACGGTTCTATCGGGGTGAGGCCGGCCGCAAATCGGGCGCGGCCGGCACCGGGCTGGGGCTGGCCATCTCCCGGCAAATCGTCGATCGTCTGGGTGGACAAATCACGGTTGACAGCCAACCGGGCCAGGGCGCGGTCTTTACCGTGTGGTTGAAACCGGCCGTGTGAGGCATGCGATGAGCGTTCCTGTCATCTCCATCGTCGGCAAATCGGACGCCGGCAAAACCACCCTGATCGAAAAGCTGATCCCCGAGTTGAAGCGTCGCGGTTATCGCGTGGGCACCATCAAGCGCGACGCCCACCAGTTTGAGATCGATCATCCGGGCAAGGACTCCTACCGGCACTTTCACGCCGGCGCCGACTGGACAGTAATCGGCTCGCCGTCCAAGCTGGCTGCCGTGCGCCGCCTGGACCGCGAACTAACCTTGGACGAAATCGCTGCAGAGCTGACCGGCGTGGATGTGATTTTGACCGAGGGCTACAAACGCGAAGCTCGAGTGCGCGTGGAAGTGTCGCGGCAGGCCAACAGCACGGAATTGATTTGCACCCCGCACGAACTCTACGCGATTGCCGCCGATTACCCGATCGATCTGGGTGTGCCCTGCGTGCCGCTGGACGATGCCGCCGCCCTGGTTGACCTTATCGAGCGTGATTGGCTGCGACCCTGAACCGCCCACAATTGCCGTGTCACCTCCGCGCGGGCCGCGCATCTAACGCTGTGAAAGACCAAAATCAAATGTCCACAGGAGGCTGACGATGGCTTTTGCAGCGTTTATGGCGAGCGGATTGGGACGGGGCGTGCGAATCGTGGCCGGTGTGCTGTTGATTGCGTGGGGCCTGTTGCTGGGCGGCGGAGTGGTGCCGGCTGTCATCGGCCTGGTACCGCTGCTGGCAGGCGTGCTGGACATCTGCCTGCTCGCGCCGCTGTTCGGCGCGCCGCTGAAAGGCGCCGAGGTCCGTGCCCGGGCCAAGTAATCCGCAACGTTTGAAAATTCTTAAAATCAGCCGAGGGGCGGCCGGGCTGCCCTTCGGCTCACGTCTGGAGCAAAACGATGGAAATGGAAATTACTTTCCCGGGCGGCGCCCGGGTGGATGCGAACTTCGGCGGGATGACGGTGCGCACCGATCAGCCTCCCGCGGCGACGGCGGCCACACCCTTTGCCACGTTCCTGGCCTCAATCGGCACATGCGCTGGCATCTACGTGCTGGGTTTTTGTCGTCAGCGCGGCATTCCCACCGACGGCATCAAGATCATGCAGCGCATGCAGTCCGATCCGTTTACCGGCCTGATTAGTCAGATCGATCTGGATATTCAGCTGCCGCCGGATTTCCCGGAGAAATATAAGGCTGCCGTCATCCGATCGGCCGAGCAGTGCGCCGTCAAGAAGCATCTGGAGCGGCCGCCGCACTTCAGCATTTACACCTCGGTGGCGGAGACAGTCGCCGCCTAACCGATCGCGTCCGCTGCCCCGAGCGACTCCGGCCAGTCACCTGGCTGGAGTCGCTTTGTTTTACAGCCATTTTACACACCGCACATGGCGGCGCAACGCCCCGCGCCGATAATGCCTTCAGAGTGAGGAAGAAAAATTCAATCTGGAGGGTTGAGATGAAAACCAAATGGCTGGCAGTGATGGTGGCGTTGATGCTGATGGTGGCCGGTGTTGGCACGGTCTGGGCCGCGCCGGCCACGGCCGAGCGCGCCGCGGCGCTGGTCACCGGCGAAGTGACGGCCATCGACGGCGCAGTCATTACGATTCAACAGGGCCAGCGACCGGCTGTGACCGTGTTGACTGATGCCCAGACGCGCTTTCATTCAAGGATCAACGGCGCGCTGACGCTGAGCGACATCAACACGGGCGATCACGTGACGGCGCGCGGCCGCTGGCAGAACGGCCAGCTGCTGGCCCGCGATGTGCTGTTGCTGCCCGATCGGCTTGGCGGGCGCGTCACGGCCATCAACGGCACGACGATCGCGCTGGTGAAGATCGACGGCACAGCTGCCAGCGTGACGACCAACGCGCAGACGCAATTCCGATCGCCCGACAAGCCCAATGCGACCCTGGCCGACGTGAAAGTGGGCGATGGGGTTGAGGCCGTGGGCGAGTTGACCGGCGATACGTTAACCGCCGTTCAGGTGAACTTTCGCACGCCGCGCCTGCAGACCGGCCCGATTGCGCTGGGCGCGGTCGAATCTGTGAGCGACACCGGGTTCATCCTGAACGTGGGCTTTGGCGAAACGCTGACAGTGAACACGACGGGTAATACCCTCATCGTGCGGCGCGGTGAAAACGGCCCGGAGCAGATAACACTGTCCGATCTGACCAGCGGTGATCGGGTGATGGTGATCGGCCTGCGCAGCAGTGACGGTGCATCGATGGAACCGCGGGCGATCCTGGTGGGGCAGGGGGCAAATGCCAACCGTCGGCCACTGCCGCAGCCGAACCGGACGCCACAGGGCGGTCTGCAAAATCGCGGCCCGCAACCGCCCACGCTGTAGCGCCGGGCGATGGTCGGGGCCAACCAGGACCTCGCCGGTCGGCAAGACCGGCGAGGTCTTCAGTTAGCAGTACTCCTAATCCTTCAGCCGCAGCAGCTCGTACACCGGCTCGGATCCGCGCCGGCCCTTGACTTCAAGCGGCGGCAGGGCGTTGGCCACCACGTGATCACTGATCGCTTCGTACGCGCTGCGGCTCAGCAGAATCTGCCCGCCGCGCGCGTTTTCCTGCAGGCGTTTGGCGTAGTTCACACAGTCGCCGATGGCGGTGTAGTCCAGTCGCTGGGCGATGCCGATATTGCCCACCACCGCCTCGCCGAGGTTGAGGCCGATGCCGTATTGCAGCTGCTGCTGCTCCGGCATCCGCTGCCGGTACGCCGCCAGCGCCGCCTGAATGCCCAGCGCGGCCCGCGCGGCCCGCAGCGCGTGATCGGGCTGCTCCAGCGGCGCATTGAAGATGCCCATGATCGCGTCGCCGACGAACTTGTCCAGCGTGCCTTCTTCGGTCAGGATTTCGCCGGCCGCCAGGCTGATGTATTGATTTAGGATATCCACTAATTCTTCCGGGGCCAGCTGCTGGCTGTAGGCGGTGAAGCCGCGGATGTCGGCGAACAACACGCTGATGACGCGGCGCTGGCCGCCCAGCTTGAGCTGGGCCGGATCGTCGGGCAGGTTGTCCACCACGGCCGGCGACACGTAACGCCGGAACATCTCGCGCACTGCTTCCAGCCGTTTCTGCTCGGTCAGATCGTCCACCACAATCGCCACGCCCAGCGTTTCGGCGCGGTTGTCGCGCAGCGGCGTGGCCCGCATTTGCAGCGCCACGGCCCCGCGCCGCGGCAGCACCGAAGCCACCTCTTGCGACTGCATGGTCTGCTGTTCGGCCACGGCGCGAATCAGCGTTTGCAGCGGGCGGCTCAGCGGTTCCACCAGCGTAAACGGCCGGCCCATGATCTCGTGCGCGGGCACGCCCAGGATCTCCTCGGCGGCGCGGTTGAACAGCGTGATGCGCTCGTTGATGTCGGTGGTGATGACGCCCGACGGGATGGAGGCCAGCACATTGTCCATCAGGTTCTTCATGGTGGTGATGGCGATGAGGTTGCGGCGCACGTTGTCGAACAGGCGGGCGTTTTCGATGGCGACAGCGGTCTGATTGGCGAAGGCGGCCAGGAACGATAGATCATCCGATCGGTATAGCTGGCCCGAGCGCTTGGGTCCCAGCGACAACCAGCCCGTCAACTGATCGCGGCTGCGCAGCGGCACAAAGACCGGCGTGCCCAGTCGCTCAATCAGCTCGGCCCCGGCCTCCAGCCCGGTCGGCCAGGCGGCGTGCGGCAATAAGTAGGTCACCTGATTCTCACGCGCCAGATAGCGCGCCAGCGCCGACTCTGCGCCGACGGGCGGGGCCTCAAATTCGTCGTCGCCCACTTCAAAGTAGGTGCGCGATTCTTCGTCGTACAGGTGCACGAACTGCCGATCGGGATGGAGGATCCGATCGATGCGCCGACGCACCGCCGCCAGGATCGTATCCAGATCGAGCGTGCCGGTGAGATCGTGCGAAAAGTCCTCCAGCGCCTTGCGATAATCGACGCGGTCGCGATAGAAGACGCGATCGACGGCGCGCTGGATGCGATCGCGCAACGGGTTGAGGCCCAGGACAAGCAACAGCACCAGCAGGATGAGCAGTCCCGGCTCGTCGGCGCTCACCTGCGCGCGCAGCACCAGCCCGGCGATCTGGATCAGCACGAAGTAGCCGCCCACCACAACCAGGGTCAGCACGGCATAGCCCAGGCCCTGGCTGACGAGACGATCCACGTCGAGCAGGCGATAACGCACGATGGCGTAGGCGATGGCGGCCGGAAAAGCGATGAGCGGCGTAAAGAAGACGGCGGGCATGAAGGGCACGCTCAGCGAAGCAGCGGCCTGCAGCGCCCACAACAAGATGGGGCCAAACGCGACCAGGCTGCCCAGCACGATGATGCGCGCCTGCTGCCGGGCAATGGCCGTGTGGCTGTGCCGCTGGCGGACGATGGCCGTGGCAACCATGACGGCGAGGCCCAGAGCAACGCAGGCGTAGTCGAGACGCCAACCGATAAAGTAGGCGCGCGGGTCGGCTGCATCATACAGGACGAAGTTGGCGTACAGCGCGACGAGGATGGCGGGCGCGTACGGAATGAGGCGCAGTCTCGGACGCCGCTCAAGGCGCGGCAGAGTTTCTGGGAAGAGCAGGGCCAGCGAGATCAGCGCGGCGCCGGCCAGCGGCAGCGCCGCCGTCCACACGCGCACGAAGACCTGCGTGGTGTTCATGTCGAAGAACAAACCCAGCGTCAGGGCGGTGAAACAGCAGAAGACGCCAAAGGCCTGCGTGGCGCGCAGTGCGCCGCGATTGCGATAGGCCCATGCGCCCAGCGCCAGATAGCCCAGCCCCAGCAGATAGGGCAGCCAGAAGTTGGCGACCAGGTCTTGAACGGGAAAGGCTTGCAGTGAGATGTAATTCAGGCGGCCGCGCGCGCCGTCGGCCAGAGTGTAATCGATCGAGATCGATTCGCCCACGAGGCGCGTGCTCAAATAAGCGCGGATGGCGGCGGCATCGGCGACGGGCTGGTTGTCGATGGCGATGATCTTGGCGCCGCCGGGCAGTCCGCTCTGACGGGCGTGCCAGTTCAAGCCGTTGATCTGACTGACCACGCCGGTGTGCTCGACGAAGGCGCCCATGAACGGTTGCTGGGCCCAGTTCAGCGCCAACACGGGCGCGACGAGGTATGCGCCGACGGTCACGGCAAAGATCACGGCCATCACGGCGCGGCGCAGCGGAATGTTGCCCGGCGAATCGGAAGTCACGGCTTGCTCACAGGTGGAATGGCCTGATTATAAACCAGCGAAGGGCGCAGGGCAACGGCAGCCGGCGGCCGACTCCCCGGTGGTTGACCGCAGGGTAAGCGGCGATAAAATGGAGGAAACTTATTGGGAGCCGATAGCGTCTGGTAGTGAAGCGTGATGAAACAATCCTTGAGAACCAGACACTAGGCCCTGTCCCTATGCGCCGTTGGCAAAAAGTTCTACTCATTCTGGTGATATTGATGGCTGTCGGAGCGGCGGCGATCTATGTGTGGCTGTTTGTCGATCTGCCGTCGCCCGACCAGCTGTATCAACGCGCGTCTGCGCCTTCGACCAAGATCCTCGATCGCTACGGGCGCGTGCTGTACACCATATCCGACCCGCATCAGGGCCAGCACACGCCGATCAAACTTGAGGACATCCCGACCTATTGCCGGCAGGCCACCATCGCCACCGAAGACGCCAACTACTATTCACACCCCGGCGTGGATGTGGCCGGCATTTTGCGCGCCGTGTGGATCAACCTGCAGGGCGGCGAAGTGCTATCGGGCGGCAGCACCATTACGCAGCAGCTGGCCAAGAATCTGCTGTTGTCGCCCGAAGAGGCCGCGCAGCGCACGGTGACGCGCAAACTCCGAGAAAGCATCCTGGCGTGGCGCATCACGCAGACCTTCAGCAAAGACGAGATTCTGACGCTGTACCTGAACGAAGTCTATTACGGCAATCTGGCCATCGGGTTGGAAGCGGCGGCGCAGACGTATTTTGGCAAGAGCGCGGGCCGGTTGGATCTGGCCGAATGCGCGCTGCTGGCCGGGCTGCCGCAGTCGCCGGCGCGCTATGATCCGCTGACGAATTTGGACGCGGCCAAAGAACGGCAGGCCGTCGTGCTCGATTTGATGGAGAAGCAGGGCTACATCACGTCCGATCAGGCGCAGCTGGCCCGATCGGAAAACCTGCAATTCGCGCCCGCCTCCTACCCCATCCAGGCGCCGCACTTTGTGGCCTATGTGCGCCAGTGGCTGGAAGACCGCTTCGGGCTGGAAGCGATCTATACGCAGGGACTCGTCGTCACCACCACGCTCGATCTGGACTGGCAGAACACCGCGCAGGCCATCGCGGCGCGGCAGGTGGCCGAGTTGAGCAAGGACAAGCCTGATCAGCCGGGCAAGAACGTGAACAACGCCGCCGTCGTGACGCTGGATCCGCAGACGGGCGAAATCCTGGTGATGGTGGGCAGCCCCGATTATTTCAGCCAGAAGATCGACGGCGCGGTGAATGCGGCCATTGCCTTTCGCCAGCCCGGATCAAGCATCAAGCCGATCACGTATGCGGCTGCCTTCGATCCGTCGTCGCCCGCGCCGCTCTCGCCCGCTTCGATGATCCTGGACGTGCGCTCGTCGTTTCCCACCAAAGAAGGCGATCCGTACGTGCCCAAGAATTACGATCAACAATTTCACGGCCCCGTGTCGGCGCGGGTGGCGCTGGCCTCATCGTACAACATCCCGGCGGTGAAAGTGCTGCAGCACGTGGGTCTGCCGCGCATGATCGATCTGGCCCGGCGTATGGGCATCACCACCTTCGGCCAGCCCGATCGCTATGGGTTGGCCCTGACGCTGGGCGGCGGCGAGGTACGGCTGCTGGACATGGTGGCCGCCTACAGCGTATTCGCCAACGGCGGCAACAAGATCGATCCGGTGGCGGTGCTGCAGGTCAGCACCACCGCCGGCGAAGTGTTGTACAAGGCCACGCCGCAGCCCGGCCAGCGCGTCCTCGATGCCCGCGTGGCCTATCTCATCACCGACATTCTCAGCGACAATCAGGCGCGCGCGCCCGCCTTTGGCGAGTACAGCGTGCTGCGGCTCACGCGCCCCGCCGCCGCCAAGACCGGCACCACCACCGACTGGCGCGACAACTGGACCATCGGCTATACGCCCGAACTCGTAACCGGCGTGTGGGTGGGCAACGCCGACAATCAACCCATGGAGCGCGTCAGCGGCATCACCGGCGCGGGACCGATCTGGCACGACTTTATGCAGGCGGCCTTGAAGGGCAGCCCCGTGCGCTCTTTTGCGCGGCCCGACGGCCTGATCGATCTGGAGGTGTGCGCGACTTCGGGCCTGCTGCCGACGCCCTATTGTCCGTACACGAAACGCGAGACGTTCATCGCGGGCACGCAGCCCACTCAACCCGATAATCTGTACCAGCCGATCAAGATCGACGTGGCGACAGGCTTGCCGGCGACGGCGGAGACGCCCAAAGACCGCATCGAGACGAAGGTGTATTTGATGCTGCCTGCTGAGGCGCGCGAATGGGCGAGGGACAATGGGATTCCACAATTGACAGTGGCTGATGCTGAGTGGTCGATGGTCGGTGATCAAGCGGCCATCGGTCATCAGCCATCAGCCATTCGCATTACGCGGCCGGACAGCGGCACGATCTATCGCGTCACGCCGCAGACCCCCATCGAGACGCAGCAGATTCCGGTGCAGGCGCTGGTCGCCGACGGCGTATCCTTCAAATTGCTCAGGATTCTGGTGGACGAGCGCGTGATCGGCGAATTCACGGCCAGTCCGGCGCGGGCCTGGTGGACGCTGCAGATCGGCGCACACACCATCGCAGCGCAGCTTGTGGACGATCAGGGCCGGCTGATCGAAAGCGCGCCGGTCACGATCTCCGTCACCGAATAGCCTTATAATCTGCAAATCGCGATTGCGATTGGCGCTGCCCCGAAGAGCAGAGGGGCGGCGCTTTTTGATTGGCGCGTCCTGCCCAAACGGGTAATCACTATTCGTACTGAGACTCGCCATGCGTGAAATTCCAACGTAGTCGAGTTCCGCCTGCGAAAGTCACGGGTGAAAGTTTGAATCTGGTTGGTAGATTTTACCTATTGCTGCACAATAATTAAAAAGATAGGATATGACCTGTTGGCTATTGCCGGTTCGTCGCGGAAAGGGATTCTCGGTGCCGGGGGGCGTCGAAGCAAGCGCGAAGCGCAGGCAACAGCCAGGTCAGGGGCAGATCGACGACAGCTGACATGCCGTCGATCTGAAAAGGAGATGGTCATGTCCGATCGGGCTTTGCATAGCCTTAGTCGAGTCTTAACGATTTGCGCGGTGTTACTGGCGCTGAGTGCGTTTGGAGTGTTGCTGTCGGCCGAGTTGTCTGAAACGCCGCAGGCGGACGCATCAACGCTGTCGCGGTCCGCGCCGGCGTTCAGCGCTTCGCTTCACGCCGCGGCTCACCCCGACGCGTTGAGTGACGCCGGCACCTGGAAAACATTCAGCAGCCTGCTGACCGGCGTGTTGACGCTGCTGGCGTTATCGCTGCCGCTGCGACGCGTCCGCACGGGCCGAAATATCCCATCGGGCAGCCGGGATCAATCGGGGCCGCCCGCCTTTCCCAACTATCTGCAACTGCGCGAGCAATCGCGTTTGTCGCCGCGCTTCTGGGCATGGGCGCGCGCGGGTACGGTGATCGCCGTATTGATCGGCATCGCCCTGCTGTTCTTCGATCCGGACATGGGCCTGGTGCTGTTCTGGCGCCTGACGATTCCAGTATTGCCGGCGCTGTTCCTGTTGGCGCCGGGGCTGTGGCGCAACGTGTGCCCGCTGGCCGCGTCCAATCAACTGCCGCGGGTACTAAAGTTCTCGCGCGCGCTGACACCGCCGGCCTGGCTGCGCGAATATGGTTTTGTGATCGGCATGGGGTTCTTTTTTCTGTTTGCGTCCAGCCGCAAGTGGTTGTTCAACGGCAATGGCCCGGCCACCGGCGCGCTGGTTATTTTTGCGCTGGCCTCGGCGCTGCTGGGCGGCTATCTGTTCAAGGGCAAGAGCGGCTGGTGCACCAGTATTTGCCCGCTGTACCCGGTGCAGCGGTTGTACAACCAGACGCCGTTTGTCACGGTCGCCAACGCGCATTGCACCCCGTGTGTGGGCTGCACCAAGAACTGCTACGATTTCATGCCCGGCCCCAGCTACCTGTCTGATCTGGAGGACAACGATCCGCATTACGCCAGCTATCGCAAATTTTTCGCGGCCGCCATGCCCGGTTTTGTGGTGGCCTATTTCACGGCGATCTCGCCGGTGGATGTCGGTTCGCTGCTGGCGATGTACCTGCAATTTGCCGGATCGATCGTGATCAGCGTGGGCGTGTTCTATCTGCTGCATACGTTCCTGCGCGTATCGGTCAACAAGATCACGGCCGTGTACGGGGCAACGGCTTTCAGCCTGTTTTACTGGTTCGGTCTGCCGGGCTGGCTCAAGACGGTGGAACAGCTGTCGGGCGTGGAACTGCCGGCATGGTTGAACGCTGTGGCGTTTGCAGGCGTGGTGATACTGGCGCTGACATGGGTGGCGCGCACTTATCGCAACGAGCGCGTCTACCGCGCCGATCGCGCGGCCAAAGCCATCGCGGCCGAGAGCATTCCGGTGTTGACGGCGGCGTCGCCATCGGCCGGCGCAGCGTCGCCGTCGATCACGTTCTTGCCCGGCGATACGCAGATCGCCGTAACGGCCGGCGCCACGCTGTTGGAAGTGGCCGAAAGTCACAAGCAGCCGCTTACACCCGGCTGCCGCATGGGCCTGTGCGGTGCGGATCCGGTGCGGGTGATCAGCGGCATGGAACATCTGCCGCCGGTGAGTGCCGAAGAAAAAAGCACGCTGGATCGATTGGGGCTGGGCGGCAATTGCCGATTGGCCTGCATGTGCAAAGTGAGCGGGCCGGTGGTCGTCTCGACAAATCTGACAGAGCCGGCCGCCACCCCGATCGCCCCGGCTGTCCCGACGGTTACTGTGCCCGCCATGGCCGCTGTTTCCGCGCCGAAGCCGACGGCGGCTGCGCCTGTCGTCGTGGCTGCGCCCTCACCTGCGCCGGCTGGCCAGCCCGCCATCACCTTCATGCCGGGCAATGTGCGCGTGCCTCTGGCGGCGGGCCGCACCTTACTTGAAATTGCGGAAGACTGTCAGCAGCCCATCGAAGCGGGCTGCCGCATGGGCATGTGCGGCGCCGATCCGGTGGTGATCGTCGAAGGCATGGAGAACCTGCCGCCGGTGAGCGCCGAAGAGAAGAGCACCCTGGAACGGCTGGGGCTGGGCGGCAACTGCCGGCTGGCCTGCATGTGCCGCGCCAAAGGGCCGGTGACCGTGTCGCTGCAGACCAAAGAAGCAGCCGTGCCGCCGGCGGCCGGACAGCCCATCGACTATGATCCCAACCTCAAGAGCGTGGTCATCATCGGCAACGGCATCGCAGGCGTCACCGCCGCCGACTATGTGCGGCGGCATCATCCCGATTGCGAGATACACTTGATCGGGCGCGAGCGTCATCACCTGTACAATCGCATGGCGATCACGCGCCTGATCTACGGGCGCTCGGCCATGACGGGCCTGTACCTCCAATCGGAGGCGTGGTACGACGAGCGACGGATTACGTGCTGGCTGAACACGCACGTCACACACATCAATCGCGGACACCGGCAGGTGATGCTGGCCACCGGCGAGACACTCAACTACGATCGGTTGATCCTGGCCAGCGGCAGCTCCAGCTTCGTGCCGCCCATTCCCGGCTTTGGCCTCGACGGCACGTTTGTGCTGCGCGAAGCCGAGGAGGCGATGGAGATTAGGGCCTATGTGCAGCAGCATCAGTGCCGCACGGCGGTGGTGGCGGGCGGCGGCCTGTTGGGGTTGGAGGCCGCGTATGCGTTGCACAAGATGGGACTGACGGTGTGGGTGCTGGAACGCGGCGAGTGGCTGCTGCGCCGCCAGCTCGATGCCGCCGCGGCGCGCCTGCTGAAGCAGCAGCTGGAAGCGCTGGGCATGACCATCGTGACCGGGGTGGAAACCGAGTGCCTGGAGGGTGAGGGTCGCGTGACCGGCGTCACCTTGAAGAACGGCCGCCGGCTGGCCTGCGACGTGTTCCTGGTGGCGGTGGGCATTCAACCCAACGTTGAGCTGGCTCGCGCCGTCGGACTGGAGGTCAACCGCGGCATCGTCGTCGACGAAAAAATGCGTACCAGTGCGCCGGACATTTACGCGGCCGGCGATGTGTGCGAATTCGATCAGCAGGTGCCGGGCCTGTGGCCGGTGGCGGTGGAACAGGCCAAGGTTGCGGCGCTCAACGTGGTCGGCGGCGACGCGACGTATGAGGCCATCACGCCGGTGACCCTGCTCAAAGTCGTGGGGGTCGATCTCACTTCGATCGGGCGCATTGCGGCCCGGCCGGGACGCGACATCGAGATTGTCATCCAGGACGTCCAGCGGCAGCGCTACCGCAAACTCGTCATCACTGATGGCCGGCTCAGCGGCGCGATCCTGTTGGGTCATCCGCTGGAGGCCCCCATTGTGACGGCGGCCATCAAAGCGGGGCTGGAGGTGAGCGATTGCCTGAGCGACCTGCGCGCGGGCTGCTGGGAGTGCCTGCAAGGGCTGTTGTCCAATCCGGCTGTGCCCGATCAAGCCGCGGCAGCTGAAAAGCTGCGTGCGCGGATTGCGGCACTGGAACGGCTTGATCAGGCGGCCGCGCGTGGCTACCGGCGGCCGCGGCCATCGGCCGATACCAGCCACCCCGCCGAGCCGCAGTTTCACACGCGGGTGTTTGACTTTCGCAAACAACCGGCAGAGCTGGAAACCGCGCATTGAGCGGGCCGGGGAACGGCCTGGCAGCCTGCACAGGCAGGGTATAATACCGGCATGTGCATCATGAATTGGACTCCGGCATATTCTGTTTGCTGCAGGCTGCCATGAAAAACCTGATCATTCTGATCTTGCTGGCCGTCATCGCCTACCTGCTGTACACCAGCGGCATCCTGTCGCGGGCGGTGCGCTCGGTGCAGGACATGGTGGTTGGCACGCCCGATCCCAATGCGACGCCGGCCATCTATGTGACGGTCTATTCGCCGTATGGCACGGGTGGTGAAACGCGCGTTGCGCCTGCGCCTCAGGCGACCAGCGTGATCGTGCGCCCCACTGCGCCCGCGCCGATCAATCCACAGCCGGTGGTTGCGCCGCTGAACCCGTCGATGACGCCGCTGCCTGCGCAGCCCGTCCCGTCGATCGAGCCGCCCGCCACGCTGACGCCGCCGCCGCCCACCATCATCATCCCCGAAGTGCCGCCGACGCTGGCCGTGGCTACGACGCCCACCCCGGCCGGCGTGTTTGTCATCACGATCGATGCGCCGCGCGAAGGCGAAACCGTGCGCACCTCGCCGCTGAACGTGACCGGCCAGACTGCGCCGAACGCGGTGGTCAGTGTGAACGACACCGTGGCCATGGCCGGGCCGGATGGGCGCTTCAACTTATCGGTACCACTTGAGCCCGGGCCAAACGTGCTGGAGATCATCGCCAGCAAGGCCACCGGCGAGCAGGTGTTTGCCATCCTCACCGTTTTGTATCAACCCTGACGTAACGAGCAACAAATAACGCGAAAAGCCACCGACGGCTTGCCCGCTGGAGTAATCCCCGGTGCTATCGACTTGGCGCGCCGAGTGTTGTAAGATCGAATCGATCTTAACAACAGGAGGAAGTGACATGAAACTCGTCAAGTTGATGGTCGCATTGGGGATTGTGTTTGCGTTGGGTGGAGTGTTTGGCTTGAGCATCGGCAACAGCAGCGGCTGGCAGGCGGTGGCGCCGCAATTCGCGGCGAAGGCGGAATCGGCGAACAGTGCGCCGGAGTCGGCGCCGGCGGTGGCGCCGGAAGTCGCCCCGGTGCGCGTGGGGGTGGTGGGCCAGCTGCAGGCCGTGGGCAGCCAAAGCCTGGCGGTGCAGACCGACAGCGGCCTGCAGCTGCTGACGATTGACGGTCAGGCCGGCGCCGATCAGGGTCTGTCGGCGATCGATCAGTTGAAGGTTGGCGATCGGGTGGCGGTCTGGGCGCAGCAGGTCAACGGTCAGACCATCGTGACCAAAGTGGTGGTGGTGCCGCCAAAGCCGGAGCGCATGCACTATGTGGGCTTGATTGCCAACATCAGCGGCGATCGGATCGACGTGGTGGGCCAACAGGGCGAAACGACCACATTTCGCGTGGATGAGATGATGCAGGTGCTGCCCGATGCCTCGCGCCGTCCGCAGGTGGGTGATACCGTGACGGTGGTCGCCAAGCCGGATCCGCGCGGCGATGGCTGGCTGGCTGTCGCCCTCGTCCGGCAGTGAGCGGTCAGACCTTCATCAGCTGGTAGCCTTTGCCGCGCACCGTCACGATAAAGCGCGGCTCGTCGGGCGCGGTTTCGATCTTCTGGCGCACACGCCGCACCAGACTCTCGATCTGGTAATCGAAGACTTCGCCTCGCCATTCCGGCCAGACGGCGCGCGCCAGTTCGCGCTTGCTGCACACCCGATCGGCGTGCTCGCATAGATAAGCCATCAACGCAAACTCTCGGGCAGACAGATCGATCGGGCGGCGGTTGACATACACCCGATTGGACTCCAGGATCAACGCGGGCAACGTCGGAGCGGTCGCCGCCGTCAGCGGATCGCTGAAGACGAGCAGCGCGTCGGCGATGCGGATACGATCGTCGCTGCGCAGCACCTGGGGGGCGGTGAGGAGCTGCTCGTTGACGTAGGTGCCGTTGGTGCTGCCCAGATCCTCGATGGTGCAGTAACTGCCGTCGAAGTTGAGCTGGCTGTGCCGGCGCGAAACCAGCGGATCCGCGAGAACGATGTCACAGTCCTCGCTGCGCCCGATGATGAGGCGGCTGGCCTTGATGAGATACTCGCGGCCAGTGTTGGGACCGGAGGTGACCGCGAGGCGCGGCATAAACCGATCGGTCGTGGGACGCAGCGGCCGGCTGGACATGGTGAAAGAATTCTAGCGTTAATTCGCGCGGGCGACAAGTCGGCGGCGCCGGCCTCTTCGCCGGCAGAGTGTGATATGATCCATCTCCATCCGTAACCGGCAGCTGCGAGGGTAACCATGTATTTTGCCGTGCGCGATTTGACGACCTACGCTGAATTCCTGCAGGTGCGCGATCTGCAGCAGCAGATCTGGGGCTTCACGCAGGGCGAGGGATTGTATCCCCCCCTGCTCAATACGGCGCGCGAAAATGGCGGGGTGGTCATCGGGGCGTTCGATGGTCTGAAGATGATTGGCTTCATCTTCGGCTTTGTGGGCATTCACTTCGATCGCCGCCTCAAACTGTGCTCGCAGACGATGGGCGTGCTGCCGGAGTATCGCAACAAAGGGGTGGCCGCCACCTTGAAATGGGCGCAGCGGCAGCGCGTGCTGGAGAACGGCATCGATCTGATCACGTGGACGTACGATCCGCTGGAGGCGCCCAACGCGCGCTTGAACCTGCACGCCCTGGGCGGCGTAGCGCGCTTTTACAAGCGCAACATCTACGGCGAGAACTTCGGCGCACTGGGCACAGGGCTGCCCAGCGATCGTTTTCTGGTGGAATGGTGGCTGAACAGCGACGAAGTGCAACAGCGGGCGCAGGGGCAGCGGCCGGCCCCGATCGGCCTGGGCAGCCCCATCGTGAACCGATGCGTGGGCGGCAGCGGTGATCGACAGATCGAAGCGCTTGATCTCGAACTCAAATCTCCGATCGTGCGGGTGGAAATCCCGAACGATTTGCAGGCGATCAAGCAGACCAACCTCGCGCTGGCCATGGACTGGCGCACCAAAACCCGCGAACTGTTTGAAGCTTATTTTGCGCGCGGTTATGAAGCGGTTGATTTTGTGCGCGCCGGGGAAGTATGGGGGGAAGAACGGGCGCGCTACAACTGGTATGTGTTGGTGAAACAGCCCGGCTGATCCACGACGTCAACCGGTTGCCGTCAGTCATTGTCCGGGAGGAGACGATGTCCATGCAGCTGCGCTCAAGTTTGCGGAGTTGTATCTTCGTGGCCGTTGGGTTCCCCGGTTAGGGCCACTCCTGATGGAACTTTTCGAGCGCGAAGCCCAGCAGCAACGGCTCGACGAGACGCTGGTTCAGACCCGCAACGGGGCCGGACAAATTGTGCTCGTCGGCGGCGAAGCCGGCATCGGCAAAACGTCGCTGATCTCGACTTTCGTTCAAAAACAGCGGCGCGAGTATGAGGTGCTCTGGGGCGCGTGCGATCCGTTGTTTACGCCGCGACCGCTAGGCCCGCTCTATGATATTGCGCGTGCGCTGCCTGAGCTGGCCGACAAACTGGAATCCGGCGCAAACTGGCTGGCCGTTTCTTCGGCGCTGCTCGAGGCACTCAAGAACGCTGCGTCCGGCATCCTGGTGATCGAGGACATTCACTGGGCCGATGAAGCGACGCTCGATCTGCTCAAGTTTCTCGGTCGGCGCATAGCACAGACCCACACGCTGCTGATCCTCACCTACCGCGACGATGAAGTCGATCGGCAGCAGCTGCTGCGTTCCGTTCTCGGCGATTTTCCGCCTGCGCACACCCTCCGTCTGCCGCTGGCGCCTTTGTCCGAGCGCGCTGTTGAAACACTGGCACGCCGCGCGAATCATGCGGCCGACGGCCTCTATGCCGCCACCAAAGGCAATCCTTTTTTCCTTTCGGAAATTCTGAAGAGCGACGCTGAGCGTGTGCCGGCCACAGTGCGCGACGCGGTGCTGACGCGCGCCGCGCGGCTCTCAGCCGCCGCCCGCGCGATTCTGGAATTGGTCGCGGTCAGCCCCAGTGCGGTTGATCTCACGCTCGTGGAAAACATTCTCCAACCGGAGCCATCCGCCCTTGATGCGTGTTACGCGAGTGGCTTCCTGCTGCTCGCCGACCAGCGGCTGGTCTTTCGTCATGAGTTGGCGCGGCGGGCGATCGAAGAAGCCCTCGCCCATACGCACGCCCGGAGACTGCACGAGCAAGTGCTGCAGGCCATGCTCCACCGCCCGACATCGCACGCGTTGTTGGTTCACCATGCAATCCACGCCGCGAACGATCGGGCCGTGGTGGAGTATGCGCCGCTGGCGGCCCGACAGGCGAGTCAGCAGGGTGCGCATCGTGAAGCCAGCCGGTACTATCGGGCGGCGCTGGATCAATCGGATTTGCTCTCGATCGAGGATCGCGCCGATCTATTCGATCAGCTGGCCTTCGAATATTATCTGACAGGCGGCATCGATCTGGCAATTCAGGCGCGACAGGACGCGCTGGCGCTCTGGCGTCAGAGTGATCGGAGCGAAAGGATCGGCGCTGGGCTGCGGTGGCTCTCGCGCCTGTATTGGTTTCAGGGAAACAAGCAGCTGGCGTTTGAGTACGCGACACAGGCCATTCAACAGTTGGAACCGCGCGGCCCCGGCCTGGAACTGGCGATGGCTTTCAGCAATCGCTCGCAGTTGTTTATGCTCGCCGGTGAATCAGCCGCGGCCATCTACTGGGGTGAAAAAGCATTGGCGCTGGCGGAGGAACTCCAGGCCACCGAGATCATCGTGCACGCCTTGACGAATATCGGCACGGCCGAGTTGATGGCCGGCGATCAAGCCGGTAAAGCCAAAGTGGAGCGCTCACTGGCCATCGCCCGCGCGCACGAGATGCACGATCACGCTGCGCGCTGTTACGCCAACCTCATGTCCATGGCTATCGTGAACCGCGAATACCACGCGGCCGAGAGCGTGCTGAATGAGGGCCTCGCGTTCACGGTCGAGCGCGATATGGATTCGTACAGTGTCTACTTTCGGGGTTGGCGCGCGCGCTGGTTATTTGAACAGGGACATTGGCACGAAGCCGCCACTGAGGCCGATAATGCGTTGGCTTTGCACCCCGGCTCGGTCGTGATCGCGCTGCCCGCCATCATCGTGCTGGGACACCTTCGCGTTCGATTAGGTGATGTGTCGGCCGTGGAGTATCTGGATCGGGCGCGCGCGCTGGCGCTGCCGACCGGCGAAATTCAGCGAATCGGCCCGGTGTCGCTGGCGCGTGCTGAAGCGGCGTGGTGGGCGGGCGACTCGGCGCGAACGATTGCCGAAGCGCAGCCCGGCTATGATCTGGCGCTGCGCGGCGGCGATGACTGGTCATTAGGCGCACTCGCGTATTGGTTGTGGCGCGCCGGACAAGCCGTCCCGATCACAGAACGCATCCCGGCGGTTTATCGTATGGCACTGAGCGGCGACTGGGCGTCGGCGGCGCAGGAGTGGAAGCGCATCGGTTGTCCCTTCGAGCGCGCGCTGGCTCTGGCCGACGGCGATCGTGAGGCGCAGCTGGCCGCGTTGGACATCTTCGATGCGCTGGGCGCCAAACCGGCAGCGCAAGCCCTGCGCGCCAAACTGCGCCGCGCCGGTGAGAAGAAAATTCCGCGCGGCCCACGACCTTCGACGCGCGCCAATCCACACGGGCTGACCGCCCGCGAAGTGCAAATCCTCGGCCTGTTGGCGGAAGGCTTGAGCAATAGCGATATTGCAGAGCGCCTGTCGATCTCAGCCAAGACGGTCGATCATCACATCTCCTCTGTCCTCTCCAAACTCAACGCCCGCTCGCGCATGGAAGCGGTCGCGCTGGCCCGCACACGGAATCTCCTGTCGTAAATTCCACAGCCAAAAATAGGGAATCGCGGTAGCCAACATAGGGAATATTCCCGTCGTCTGGCCTCGCCGATTACGATATAGTGTCACTCGTAATCGAAAATATCTGTTCGGCAACAACTGATGCAAGGGTTAATGAAGCGGGGGACCAAGTATGGCCGTATAACACATTCGTGTTTTAGCTGTAAGGTTGAAGCTGCGTCAGGCGTTGGGCGGCTTCACACCCCACCACCGATCACGCCTGCCAAGTCAGTTAATCAGCCAAAGGAGACTATCATGAACACCCTTACCATGAACACCCTGACACCTGAGATGGAAGCCCTCAAGGCCAAGCTCAAAGCGACCTGGACCTCCGGCGATTTCGGGCAGATCGCCAAGTCCTATGCCCCGGGCGCGGCGGACTTTGTCAGCCGCCTGAACCTGCAGCCGGCCGAACGCGTGCTCGACGTGGCCTGCGGTACCGGCAACCTGGCCATCCCGGCGGCCAAACGTGGCGCCTATGTTGTCGGCCAGGACATCGCGCCCAATCTGCTGGAACAGGGCCGCGCCAAAGCCAAAGCGGAGGGCCTGACCATCCAGTTTGACGAGAATGACGCCGAAGCGCTGCCTTACGAAGACGCTGCGTTTGACACCGTCATCACCATGTTCGGCGCGATGTTTACGCCCCGGCCCGACGTCACCGCCGCCGAATTGACGC
The DNA here is from genome assembly GCA_964550855.1 of uncultured Anaerolineae bacterium. Lineage (GTDB taxonomy): Bacteria > Chloroflexota > Anaerolineae > Fen-1058 > Fen-1058 > JAGOBP01. The sequence continues at coordinate 40,778 of CAZKBQ010000020.1, read as the reverse complement.
GGACCTGCCGGCCCGGTGGCCGCATTGTCATGGCGAACTGGACGCCGGAAGGCTTTATCGGCCAGATGTTCAAGATCGTGGGCAAATACGTTCCGCCGGCACCGGGCATCCCATCGCCGTTGCAGTGGGGCAACGAGGCCATCGTGCGCGAGCGCTTCAACGGTACTGTGTCCGATCTGCAACTCACGCGGCGCACCATCGCCCTGAGCTTTCCGTTTACGGCGCCGGAGGTGGTGGAGTGTTTCCGCCGCTACTACGGGCCGACGTACAAGGCTTTCGGCGCGCTGGATGAGCAGGGCCAGGCCGCCTTGCGCCAGGAGTTGGAGCAGCTGTGGTCGACTCACAATCAATCCCGGAATGGCGTGACGCGGGTCGAGTCGGAATATCTGGAAGTGGTGGCAATCCGAGAGTGATTGCCAGGCCGCTCACTGCGACGAGCAGTGACAAGGTTTGGTTTTACGTGGCGCCCGCCGGTCGATCAGCCGGCGGGCGCTGACCCTTGCCGTCTCCCCAGTGTGTGGTAACATTTGTTATAGCCTTCGCCAGCGCGCCCGGTTGTATAATGGGCGCGTTTGTTGTGTCTGGAGGAGACATGGCCTTCCGCGATCTGCGTGACTTTATCCGTGAACTGGAAAAGCGCGGCGAGCTGGTGCGCGTGCGTGTGCCCGTTGATCCCGAACTGGAGATCACGGAGATCACCGATCGTATCTCCAAAGCCCCGGCGGCTCAAAACAAAGCCATCCTGTTTGAGAGCGTCAAAGGCAGCAACATGCCGGTGCTGATCAACGCCTTTGGCAGCGCGGCGCGCATGGCATTGGCGCTGGGTGTGGACGACCTCGAACAACTCCATCATGATCTCGCCAAAACGATCGATCTCAAATTGCCGCAAGGTTTCGGCGCGGCGCTGAATCGCGGACGCGATCTCTTCGGCGTGCTGCAATCAATCGGGTTGGGGCCGAAGATCGTCAAGTCCGCGCCCGTGCAGGACGTCGTCATTACCGATCGGCCTTCGCTCTCGAAATTGCCCATCCTCAAATGCTGGCCGCTCGACGGCGGCAAGTACATCACGCTCATGCAGGTCATCACGCGCGATCCCGTGACTAATGTCCGCAACGTCGGCATGTATCGTTTGCAAGTCAAAGACGATCAAACGTTGATGATGCACTGGCAGCGGCACAAAGGCGGCGCGGAACACGAACGCGTGGCGCAAGAGAACCGCAAGCCGCAAATTCCGTGCGCGATTGCTCTCGGCGGCGATCCGGCCTCGATGTGGAGCGCCTCCGCACCGCTGCCGCCCAATATTGATGAATACTTATTAGCGGGGTATTTGCGCGGCAAGCCGGTTGAATTCGTGAAGTGCGTGACACAGCCCATCGAAGCGCCAGCGAATGCCGAGATCGTGATCGAAGGCTATGTCGATCCGAACGAGCACGACCTCGAAGGGCCGTTCGGCGATCACACCGGCTTCTACACCCCCGCCGATCGGTTTCCCATCTTTCACGTCACGGCCATCACCCATCGCGCCGACGCGATCTATCCGACAACCATTGTGGGCAAGCCGCCGATGGAAGATTACTGGATGGGCAAAGCCACGGAGCGTCTGTTTTTGCCGCTGCTCAAGTTGTTCCTCGGTGAAGTGGTCGATTACAATATGCCCGCCGAAGGGGTGTTTCACAATCTCGTGATCGTCTCGATCAAGAAACGCTTCCCCGGCCATCCGCAAAAAGTGATGTTCGGTATCTGGGGCCTGGGTCTGATGATGCTGACCAAAGCCATCGTCGTCGTGGATGAAAACGTGAACGTCCACGATTTGCAGGAAGTGGCGTGGCGCGTGTTGGGCAACGTCGATTGGAAGCGCGATGTAACGATCGTGGAAGGCGCAGTCGATCAACTCGATCATTCGGCGCTGCGCGATTCGTTCGGCGGCAAGATCGGCATCGACGCGACGGCGAAGGGGCCGATGGACGGCCATCCGCGCGGCTGGCCCACGGAGATCGAAATGGCCCCGACCATCAAGGCGCTGGTCGATCGGCGCTGGGCGGAGTATGGGATTAAATAACCACGGAGAACACAGAGGGCACGGAGAAAAAAAGTGAAAGCGACTCCGTGTTCTCCGTGGTTGGTAGAGGTTGTATGAAACGCTTGATTGTAGGCATTTCAGGGGCATCTGGCGTCATCTACGGCATACGCCTGTTGCAAGTCTTGCAGCAGGGCGGCGAGATAGAGACGCATCTCGTCATGAGCGCCGCCGCCAAAGCGACGATTGCCCAGGAGACCGATTGGAAGATTAGCGACGTTGAGAAACTCGCCGGCGTCGTGCATAATCCCAACGATGTCGGCGCGAGCATCGCGTCGGGGTCGTTCGTAACGCTGGGCATGGTCATTGTGCCGTGTTCGATCAAGACGTTATCGGCCGTGGCAAATTCATACTCAGCTGACTTAATGTCGCGCGCGGCGGACGTGTGTTTGAAGGAAGGCCGCCCGTTGATCCTGTGCGTGCGTGAAACGCCGCTGCACGTGGGCCACCTGCGCCAGATGACACAGGCCGCCGAAAACGGGGCTGTCATCATGCCGCCCGTGCCCGCCTTCTATGGCAATCCCGCCACCCTGGACGAAGTCATCGATGGTACAATCGGGCGCATTTTGCTGCGGCTGGGCGTCGATAATGAGCTGTATACGAAGTGGAAGGGCATGAATAAAGCGTAAAACGTAACATCGCCCCTTACGTTTTGCGCCTTACGTTTTACGATCCATGAAACAAGTCCGCGCTTTTCTCGATCTCATCAAATTTGAGCATACCATTTTTGCGCTGCCCTTTGCGTATCTGGGCATGGTGCTGGCCGCGAGGGGGCTGCCGACGTTCCATCAGTTCTTCTGGATTACGGTGGCGATGGCGTCGGCGCGCACGCTGGCGATGAGCTTCAATCGCCTGGCCGATCGCCACATCGACGCGCGCAATCCGCGCACGGCGAGCCGACCGATCCAGACGGGCAAAATCAGCGTGCGCACCGTCGTGGTCGGGATCATCGTGTCGGCGCTGGTGTTGACGTTCGCCGCCGCGATGTTGAACGCCTTGACGCTGCAACTGCTGCCGGGCGCGATCGTGTTCTTGTTGGGCTATGCGTACACGAAGCGCTTCACCCTGGCGTCGCACTTCATCCTGGGCTTCACCGACGGTCTCGCGCCGATCGGGGCGTGGGCGGCCGTGCGCGCGTCGGTGTTTACGGCGGCCGATCTGCCGGCGTGGCTGCTGCTGTTCGCGGTGACGTTCTGGATCGGCGGCTTCGATCTGATCTACGCCTGTCAGGACGCCGACTTCGATCGGGCGGAGAAATTGCACAGCATTCCGGCGCGTTACGGCAACGCCGTGGCGCTGCGGCTGGCGCAGATCAGCCACGTCATCACCATCGGGCTGCTGGGGGCGGTCGGGATTGTGATGCAGTTGGGAGGTGTATACTGGATCGGGTTGGTAATCGTCGCCGCGCTGTTGATCTATGAACACTCGCTGGTCAAGCCGAACGATCTCTCGAAGGTGAATCTCGCGTTTTTCAATGTGAACGGTTACATCAGTATCACTATCTTCGTGGCAACGCTCGTCGCCTTGTATGTCTAGCCAACATCAAAGGAGAACCATGTTTCGCAAAGTTGTGCTACTTGTTGTGTTGACGGCCCTCGCGCTGAGCGCGTGCGCGCCCGCCGCCGCACCGGAAGATCCCACCTTGAAGATGGCCGTCCTGCCCATTCTGGACGCGCTGCCGATGTATGTGGCCGAGGCGCAGGGTTACTTTAAAGACGCCGGGATCAACGTTGAGTTCGTCCCCGTCGCGTCCGCCGCCGAGCGCGATCAGCTGATCCAGGCCGGCCAGGCCGACGGCATGATCAACGACTTGATCTCGACCGTGCTGTATAACAAGGACACGCCGAAGATTGCCATCGTGCGCTTTGCGCGCACCGCCTCGTCCGAGCAGGCGCAGTACTCGATCGTGGCGTCGAAGGCCAGCGGCATCACTTCGCCCGACCAGCTGAAGGGCGTGGAGATCGGCATTTCCGAAGGCACCGTCATCGCCTACACCACCGATCGGCTGCTGCAGCATGCCGGCTTGACGAACGACCAGATCAAGACGACGAACGTGCCCCGCATCCCCGATCGCCTGCAGCTGTTGTCCGAGGGCAAGATGAGGGCGGCCAACCTGCCCGAGCCGTTTGCGACGCTGGCCGAGCAAAGCGGCGCGGTGCTGGTCATCGACGATCGCAGCCTGCCCGACATCGGCACGAGCGAGATTTCCTTCAGTGTGGCAACGTTGAAAGCCAAGCCGGAGACGGTGCGGAAGTTCCTGGCCGCCATCGACAAGGCCACCGCCGATGTCAACAGCAATCCTGATAAGTGGAACACCTTATTAACCGACAAGAAGCTGATCGCCGCGCCGCTGATCGGCAAGTATCAACTGCCCAAATTCCCGCCGGCCGCCGTGCCCAGCGAGGCCCAGCTCGCCGACGTGCAGGCGTGGATGATGGACAAGGGCCTGATCAAGGCGACCGTCGATTACGCGAAACTGGTCGATGCGAGTTACCTGGCGAAGTAAACCTAACGAGTAATGAGTAACGAGTGAACCCTCGTTACTCATTTACTCGTTACTCGTTATTGTATGATCGAGTTTAGAAACGTCACCTTTGCCTATCCCAACGCCCGCCCCGTGTTCGATCGCTTCAACTGGTCGATCGCGCGGGGCGAGGCCTGGGCGGTGATCGGCGCGTCGGGCGGCGGCAAAACCACGCTGCTGATGCTGCTGGCCGGACTGCGCCAGCCGACCGGCGGCTCCATCACGATCGACGGCCAGCGCGTGGATCGGCCGCGCCCGCAGACGGGGCTGGTGCTGCAGGAATATGGCCTGCTGCCGTGGGCGACAGTGGCGCAGAATGCGGGGCTGGGCTTGCGCGTGCGCGATTACTACGGTCCCGACGGACGGCACGCACCCGTCGAGTACGTCATCGGCCCGATCGCGCAGCGCGTGGATCCGTGGCTGAAGCGGCTGGGCATCGACGCGCAGCGCAACAACTTTCCCGCGCAGATTTCGGGCGGGCAGCGGCAGCGCGCGGCCATCGCCCGCACGCTGGTGCTGGAACCCGATCTGCTGTTGATGGACGAACCGTTCGCCGCGCTCGACGCGCCCACGCGCGAAGACCTGCAAAACCTGACCGTGGAGCTGCAGCGCGAGCAAAATTTGACCCTGGTGTTTGTCACGCACAACATCGAAGACGCCGTGTTTCTGGGACGCAAGATTCTGGTGTTGGGCCAGCCGCCGCACACCTCGCCGCTCGTCATCGAGAACCCGTCTGCCGGCTCACTGACGTACCGATCCGAAGCCGCTTTCTTTGAAATGTGCGCGCGCGTCCGTGAATCCCTTACGCATTACGCATTACTCAGCACGGATCATGCGTAAACGTGACATTCTGGCCGCCTCACTCCTGGCACTGCTGGCCTGGCAGATCATCGCCATGCTGGTGCAGCGCGACATCCTGCCGACTCCCTTTCGTGTGGCGCAGGCGCTGATTGACAACTTCGGCGAGATCGCCGCGCACTTCATGGCCAGCGCTCTGCGGGTGATTGCCAGCGTGATCATTGCGGTGGCGCTGGCCGTGCCGGCGGGGCTGGGCATGGGGCAGATTCCGTTCCTCAACCGGGTTTTTTCGCCCATCGTCGCCATCGTGTACCCCATTCCCAAGATCGTGTTTCTCCCGATTATCCTGCTGTTTTTCGGCGCCACCGATGTCAGCAAGATTCTGACGATTGTGCTGATTCTGTTCTTTCAGATTCTGGTGCCGGTGCGCGATGACGCCGCCGGTCTGCGACCGGAATTGTTGAACTCGGTCAAATCGCTCGGGGCGGGGCGGCGCGCGCTGTTTCGCTTTGTGTATCTGCCCGCGTCGCTGCCGGCCGTATTAACGTCGCTGCGGCTCAGCGTCGGCACGGCCATTGCCGTGTTGTATATCACGGAGACGACGGCCACGCGGTTGGGGCTGGGCTATTATATTTTCTATACGTCGAGCACGTTGTTTGATTATGCGGCTACGTATGCCGGCGCCGTGGCGATGGGGGTGTTGGGCCTGGTGCTGTACTTCTTCATCGACTGGCTGGAAAAACGCCTGTGCCCGTGGAAGTTTGTTGCCTGAGACGGATGACGATATGACGCATCTACAAGGACCGGAACGCGCGGCCTACGTGCAAGGGATGTTTGCCCGCATCAGTGGCCGCTATGATTTAATGAATCGCTTGATGACGGGCGGACGCGACGGCGCGTGGCGCAGACTGGTCGTCCGATCGGCGCAGCTCGGCCCGGCGGCCCGCCTCCTCGACGTGGCAACGGGCACGGGCGACATCCTGATCGAGGCGTTGAAGCAGCACCCGGACGCGCTGGCCGTGGGCAGCGACTTCACCTTTGAGATGATGCGCGCGGGGCGCGGCAAACCGGGCGCGGAGAAAATCCGCTGGAATTCGGCCGATGCACTGCGCCTGCCCTATCCCGACAACACCTTCGAGGCGGTGACGAGCGGCTTTGGCGTGCGCAACTTCATCGATCGGGAACGCGCCTTCCGCGAGCAGCGGCGGGTGGTCAAGCCGGGCGGCCGCGTGATCTGTCTTGAGATCAGTAAACCTCCCAAGAACCTGCTGCGCCCGTTTTTCCTGCTGTTCTTCAATCGCCTCGTGCCCATCGTGGGCGGCCTGATTAGCGGCCAGCGCGATGCCTACACCTATCTGCCGCAATCGGTCAACGAATTCCTCACGCCCGACGAGCTCAAGGCGATTATGGAGCGCGCCGGGCTGCGCGAAGTGACCTACCGGCGGCTGATGCTGAACACGGTGGCGATCCACGTGGGCGTGAAGTAGGCCGCCGGGCAGCCACCGGGCCGATCGGGCCGGCCGCCAACCCCGTTTTATTTCGCACTCCACTCGGATTCTGTTATACTATCTTCGTTCACATCATTCTCTCCAGGAGATCAGCCATGGACGTCCATCTCGCGCCGACGCATATTTACTCGCTGAATCCCGTGCTTGATTTTGAATCTGCCCAACAACAGGCCATCGACAAACGCGTGAGCCTGGTGGCGGGCGGGCTAAGCGGCCTGTTCTCCAAACCCAAACCTGAAGAGGTGGAGCTGGTCTATGCGGAAGTCCGCTACGAGTCGTTCTGGCATGTGGTCTGCACCGTGCGCTACGTGTACGAACGTAACAAGGAGTTCACCGTGCCGGTGGCCGGGGTGGAAGTTCGCAAGGTGACGCTGCTGGGTCAGGAGTTTGAAGTGGCGGCGCAGGCCGCTGCGCCGGCGCAGCCCGGGCTGCTGCAGCAGCTGGGTCAACAGCTGGGCATGGGCAGTGCGGTTCGGACTTTTTCAGTGCCGGGCGTGGAGCACTGCATCGACGAGAATCGGCAGGAGCGCACCATCGACGCCGCCAACGGCCAGCCGGTGCAGCTGCCGCCCGATTTCATGGCGCGCGACAAGACAGAGGTGACCGACCTGTCGCCGCTGGCGTCCGGCGAAGTGCTGGTGGTGTCGCCGCAGATCTCCGCCTCCAAAGTGGCCAAGAACGTGCTGTCGGCCATGGTCAAGCAGATTCAGGCCGACAAGGTGCTGGAAGAGACGACGGACATTCAGACGCTCGATCTGTACTTCCGGCCGATCTATGCGTTTGAATTTGCGTGGAAGGCCAAGAACAAGACCGGCGTGGCCGAGTTCGATGCGGTGACCGGCACGTTGAACGCCGGCGGCAAGGCACTGCATGCGCGCAGCGACACTTCAATCACGCGCGAGAGCCTGTTTGACATCAACCCTGAAACCGTCACCGCGCTCATCCCCACGGTGGCGGGCGGCGTGAAGCTGGTGGAACCTTAACCCGATCAAGCCGTGCGGCCCGGCGGTGAGGAGGGCGGATGGACCTGCAGATTGCCAATCAACGTATTTTTGCGTTGACCGAAAAACTTACGGCCGAGCAGGCGCGACTGCGCGCCATGGACCGGCGGACCACTGTGTTTGTCAGCGGCCTGACCACGCTGCTGCAGCGCCCCCGGGCTGAAGAGGTGGAACTGCTGGCCACCCAGCGGCGGCTGGAGCCGTTTTGGCACGCCGTCTGCACGCTGCGGCAGGTATACGACCGAACGCGTAAGTTCAGCGTGCCGGTCAGCGGTCCCGAGGTGCAGGCCGTGACGCTGCACGGCAGCGATTATCCCATTACCAATCGCAGCTTCACGGTGGAGGCGGTGGAACATTGCCGCGATGAGGATCAGCAGCAGCTCTTTCTGGACGGTCTGTCGGGCGACAAAGTCGAGCTCAGCGCGCTGATCGCCGGCCCGAAGGTGGAAGTTCACGATCTGGCTGCGCTCTCACCGGGAGAGAGCGTCATCGTCGTGCCGCCGGAAATCCGCGCCTCGTTCGTGGTGCGGCAGGCGCTGCAGCCGATGCTGAAGCCGCTGCAGGCCGATGCCGTTTACGAAGAGACCGTCACCATCGAAACGATCGATCTGTACTATCGGCCGATCTACGCTTACGAGTTTCGCTGGAAGACCAAGGATCGCACGGCGGTGGCCGAGTTCGACGCGGTGACCGGCGAGATGCGCAACGCCCGGGCGCTGCGGCCCACGCTGCGACTGAGCGTGTCGCGCGATGCGTTGTTTGACGTGGGCGCAGACACCATCGGCATGATCGTGCCCGGCGCCAACATCGCGGTCAAGCTGGCCAAGATTGCGCTGGATCAGAAACAACCCAAACATCGGGAGGAGTGACTTTAGATGAGAAAGTACGTGTTACGGGGCTGGCTGGTGCTCGCCCTGCTGTTGGCCGGCTGCGCCACGCTGACTGAGCCGGGGCCGACCACATCCCCGGTGGCGTCGCCCGTGATGACGCCCGCACCCACCGAAGTGGTGATCACGTTTCATCGCAGCGGCGGCTTCAGCGGGCGCGACGAGACCTGGCAGGTGTATGGCGACGGCCGGGTGACTTACGTCGGCAACGGCACCGGCCAGGACGGCCAGCTGGCGCCCGATCGGCTCGCCGCGCTGATCGAGGCGGCGCGGGCCGCGCGCTTTGACCAGCTGCAAGACTCGTACGTGCCGGCCAATACCTGCTGCGATCGGTTTTTCTACGATCTAACCATCACGCTGGACGGCCGAACCAAGACCGTGCACACCATCGACGCCGCGCCCGATCAGCCGGCCGCGCTGACCCAACTGCTGAACGCGCTCAATGACACCATGCGGTGAAAGAAAGCACAATTGAAATTTGGAAAAATTTGACAGGACTCTGGCGCGGTGGTAACATCCCCGCTCGTAGTTGGCAGGCAGTGGTTTCAGATCGGCGAAAGTGCGGCCAAGACCGGCAGTCGTCGTGATGGACGCTCTGCCCTACAGAAACTTCGTGGGGACGAAAGGAGTCCATTTTCATGAGCGAGCGCATCACTGGCACGGTGAAGTGGTTCAGCCGGACCAAGGGCTACGGGTTCATCACCCAGACCGACGGGCCGGATGTGTTTGTCCACTATTCGGCGATTCTGGGCGAGGGGTTCCGCAACCTCGACGAGGGTCAACAGGTGGAATTCACCGTGCAGCAAGGGCCCAAGGGCCTTCAAGCCGCCGACGTCCGACCGTTGTAAACCACCAACCCGGCGTCCAAGCCCACACCCCGATCAACCGATCGGGGTGTGTTGTTTTATCGGGCTTCTAACGCCACGCTAATACGAAAAAGGTAAGATTCGGCGGGGCGTGAAGACTCATCGGTTGTGAGATAACCCGATTGGCGTTACAATCGATTCTGGATTTATCGGAGGTACCAGAAAGGATTTCACCATGGAAAATGTCATCATCATCGGCTCAGGCTGCGCGGGCCTGACGGCGGCGATTTATGCTGCGCGGGCAAGTTTAAGCCCGCTGGTCATCACCGGGCCGGAATTTGGCGGGCAGATCGCCACCACGACCGAAGTGGAAAACTACCCCGGCTTTCCCACGGGCCTGCAAGGCCCGGAACTGACCGAGGGCATGAAGCAGCAGGCCGAGCGCTTCGGCGCGCGGCTGGAATACGATCAGGTGGTGGAAGTTGATCTGAAGCAGCGGCCGTTCATCGTCAAGACGTATGGCGCGACCTATGAGACCAAGGCGCTCATCGTGGCCAGCGGGGCCAGTCCGCGCAAGCTGGGCATTCCGGGCGAAAAGGAATTGACCGGGCGCGGCGTGAGTTATTGCGCCACCTGCGACGGCTTCTTCTTCAAGGGCAAGGAGATCATGGTGGTGGGCGGCGGTGACAGCGCACTGCAAGAGGGGCTGTTCCTCACCAAGTTTGGCAGCCGCGTCACCATCGTGCATCGGCGCGATCAGCTGCGCGCGGGCGTGGCGCTGGTCGAAAAGGCGCAGAAGAACGAGAAGATGAACTTTCTGTGGAACAAGGTAGTCACCGGCATCAGCGGCAACGGCGCGTTGAAGGCGGTGACGCTGAGGGACACGGTGACCGGCGAAGAGAGCGAGCGCACCGTGGACGGTTTGTTCATCTACATCGGCCATTTGCCCAACACATCCTTGTACGAAGGCCAACTGGCGATGGATCACGAAGGCTATCTGATCGTGGACGAGTATCTGCACACCAACGTCCCCGGCGTATTTGCCGCCGGCGAAGTGCATGACAAACACTTCCGGCAGGCCATCGTCTCAGCCGGCTTCGGCTGCATGGCGGCGATGGAAGCCGAGAAGTATTTGTCCAACCTCGAGTAAGTGCCCGCCCGAAGGGCCCCACCGGCCCTTCGGGCTTTTTGATCCCGATGCCTTATCTCGATCTCAATCACGAACGAATTTACTACGCGCTCTATCAGAGCCGATTAATCGGCGGCGTCCCGGTGGTGCTGATTCACGGCGCGGGTGAGAATCACCTGGTGTGGCCGGCTGAATTGCGGCGCTTGCCCGATTGCACCGTCATCGCTCTCGATCTGCCGGGGCATGGCAAATCCGGCGGCGAAGGGCGCGCCACCGTCAAGGAATATGCGGACTGGCTGGCCGTTTTTCTGGAGGCGATCCAGGCGCCGCGGGCGATCATCGCCGGGCACTCCATGGGTGGGGCCATCGCGCAGTTATTTGGTCTGCTGTATCCCGATCGGGCCGCGGGACTGATTCTGGTCGCTACCGGCGCGAAGCTGCGAGTGGATCCACGCCTGTTGGAGTTGACACGCGGCGATCTGGCGGCCGCGGCGGATATCATCAGCGAGCGGGAATGGGGATCGAATGTGCCTGATCAGATTAAGCGATTGGGCAAACAGCAGATCATGACGAATCGTCCTCAGGTCGTTCACGGCGATTATGGCGCGTGCAATGCATTCGACGTGACGACGCGGCTGAGCGAGATCGCCGCGCCCACGCTGGTGATCGGCGGCACAGCCGATCAGCTGACGCCGATCAAGTATGCGCGTTTTCTGGCCGAGCGCATCCCGCAGGCTCGGCTGGTCGTCGTGCCTGAAGCCGGGCACATGGTGATGATCGAGGCGGCGTCCACTGTGGCGGCTGAGGTGGAGAGCTTCGTGCGCGAGATTGAGCGCGGTTAAGCGGCGTTGACGATCTTCTCCAGGACCGACCGCATCGTCTGGGCCGCGCGCCCCCGGTGACTGATGCGGTCTTTTTCGGCCGGCGGCAGCTCGGCCATCATCAGGCCGCGATCGGGCAGATAGAAGATCGGGTCGTAGCCAAAGCCATTGTCGCCGCGCGGGGCGTGCGCGATGACGCCTTCGACTGTGCCGCAGGTCAATTCGAGGCGTCCATCGGGCCAGGCCAGCGCGGTGACGCATTGAAAGCGCGCCGTGCGCCGCTCATCGCTCACCCCTTCAAGTTCCTTGAGCAGTTTTTGGATGCGGGCGGGACTATCGGGCGCGTAGCGGGCTGAGTGAACGCCGGGTCGTCCGTCCAGCGCATCGACCTCCAGACCAGAGTCATCGGCCAGAGTTAACAGGCCACTCAGCTGCGCGTAAGTTCGCGCTTTGAGTGTGGCATTTTCGCTGTAAGTTGATCCGGTCTCGTCCACGTCTGTAGTAATTCCCACATCTTGCAGGCCGACCATCTCAAGATCAAGGCCGCTCAACAAGGTCCGATATTCGCGCACCTTGCCGGGATTGGTCGTTGCGATCAACAGTTGCATGGTTTCACCTCTCAAGCGAGAAGTATATTGAAAAGGGCGCTGCTGGCAAGGCCAGAAGATCCGATCGGGATTTGGATGATTTTGACGGGAGTAGTTATAAATCTTAGTTTTATGTTTATAGTTTATCCGAAAACGTGTACTTGACGCGCCGATCACAATATGTTAAAATGTTGCCATATTTTTTACGTAGCGTTCTAGTCTCGTTCGCCGTTAGCCAGGGCGAGATATTCAAGCGAACACCGCTGTCACGAACGTGTTGAAGTACAACGTAGCCCCCATGTTGCGACCTGAAGTCGGGGCCGCCATGGACCTGGCGGTTGACGAAGCCCATCAGGTCCTCGGCGATTTGCAGGTCGACTTCATCCGCGGGACGCTTCGCCTCACCCGCACCAACCGCCGAATCCTCGTCAAGGGGGTGTTGCAGGCGGCTGTTGATACCGAATGTGTCCGCTGTCTGACGCCTTTTCAGTTGGCGCTCAAGTTTCAGTTGGAAGAGTTGTTTGCGTTATCAGCCGCCGCCGACCCCGTCTACTATGTCGATGACGGCGGCTGGCTCAACCTCAAGCAACCGCTGCGCGAACAAATACTGCTGGCCATGCCTATTCAGGTTCTGTGCCGGCCCGATTGCAAAGGCTTGTGCAGTCAGTGCGGCGCCAATCTCAACGAGGGGCCGTGCGGCTGTGATACCGAAGACATCGATCCACGACTGGCGGCGTTGAAGGCCCTGTTGTAGGGGGCGCCTGGCACGGAGGCTATGGCGATGGCACAAGCGACGGACAAGGCGCTGGAAGCGTTGGTGGCTGACTTGACCGAAAGGGCCGAGGCTCAGGGCTATTTGTTGACCGAAGACATCATGGAAGTGCTGCCCGACTCGGATGATCTGGCCGACCGGCTGGAGGAAGTGGTGATGCAGCTCCAGGACGCGGGCATCGATGTGTATGAGGCCAAGGCCGCGCCTGACGATCAGGTCATCTTTGAAGACGCCGAGGCGGATTTCGACGAAGAGGAAGAGCTCGACTCGGCGTTTGACGACCTGGAAGATCTGGACATGGGCGCGGTGGTGAGCGATGACACGGTGGGCCTGTATCTGAAAGAGATGACCCGTGTGCCGCTGTTGACCCACGACGAAGAGCATCGCATTGCGGTGGAGATTGTGCGCGGCCGCGCCGCCGAGCGCGAGCTGGCGCAGCGCAGCGTCCGCAATCCGCAGCGCCTGGCCCGCCTTCAGGAACATGTGGCGCTGGGGCTGCAGGCGCGCGAACATTTGATCAAGGCCAACACCCGGCTAGTGGTCAGCATCGCCAAACGCTATATGGGGCAGGGTGTGCCGTTTCTGGATTTGATCCAGGAGGGCAATCTGGGGCTGATGAAGGCCGTGGAGAAGTACGATTACAAGCGCGGCTTTCGCTTCAGCACCTATGCCACATGGTGGATCAGGCAGACCATCACGCGGGCGATTGCCGATCAGGCCCGGACGATTCGCCTGCCCGTTTACATGAGCGATCGGCTGCGGCGGCTGTACCAGGTGGCGCGACAGATCGAGCAGACCAACGGCCGGCAGGCCACCGCCGAGGAGATCGCCGAGGAGCTGGGCCTGGAAGCGCGCAAGGTGCAGTGGATGCTCAAGGCGTCGTGGCAGCCGCTGTCGCTGGAACAGCCGGTGGGCGAGGAAGACGACAATGAGCTGGCCGCCTTCATCGAGGATGATGCCACGCCCTCGCCCGCGCAGGCCGCCTTCCAGAACATGCTGCGCGACAAAGTGGAGGAAGTGTTGAGCACGCTCAGCCCGCGCGAGGCCAACATTTTGCGGCTGCGCTTTGGGCTGGTCAACGGGCGCGCCTACACACTGAAGGAAGTGGGCCAGAAGTTCGGCCTGACGCGCGAGCGCATCCGCCAGATCGAGAGCCTGGCGCTGCGCCGCCTGCGCCATCCGTGCCGCAGCCGCCAGCTGCGCGATTATTTGAGCTAAGCTTGACAGAGTGGTAGAATCAACCCATGAATCAGCGCTACTGGGCAGCGATGTTGATGTCGGGCCGTGAAAACCGATCGGGAGGCGGGGCTTCCCGATAGGCGTTACTCTGCGTGTAACGAACCGCCAGCCTCGTGCTGGCGGTTTTGTTTTCATGGTAAAATCGCGCCCATCTTCAGGAGTCATTAGCATGTCCGAAAAAATTCTTGTCTGCGTCGCCTGGCCTTACGCCAACGCCGATATTCATGTCGGCAACATCGTCGGCTCGCACCTGCCCGCCGACATCTTTGCCCGTTATCACCGCTTGCGCGGCCACGATGTGCTCATGGTCTCCGGCACCGATTCGCATGGCACGCCCGTCACCGTGCGCGCCGACGCCGAAGGCACGACGCCGCTGGCCGTGTACGAGCGTTATCAGGAACGCTTTCTCGATCTGTTCGTGAAGCTGGGCATCTCCTACGATTTGTTCACCAGCACGCACACTGAGAACCACTTCAAGGTGTCGCAGGATATGTTCCTGGCGCTGCTGAACAACGGCTATCTCTACCGCGAAAAGCAGCAGATGCTGTATTCGGAAACATCGAAACGCTTTCTGCCCGATCGGTATGTGGAGGGCGAGTGTTATATCTGCCACTATCCCGACGCGCGCGGCGATCAGTGTGACAACTGCGGCAACGTGCTGGACGCCGCGCTGCTGATCAATCCCCGCTCCAAGATCGACGGTTCGCGGCCGATCGTGCGCGAAACCGAGCACTTCTTCCTGGACTACGGCAAACTGGCGCCGGCCATTCTGGCCTACCTGAACGACGACAAGGAATTCTGGCGATCAAACGTGGTGTCGTTCACGCGCAACATCGTGGCCGACCTGCGCGGCCGCCCCATCACGCGCGATCTTGACTGGGGCATCCCCGTGCCGATCGAGGGCTGGGAGGGCAAGTGCCTGTACGTCTGGTTCGAGGCCGTCATCGGCTATCTCTCCGCCTCGATCGAATGGGCGGCGAACAATGCGGCGCAAAACAATGGCACCCCCGACGCCTGGAAAGCCTGGTGGTTCGATCCGGCCGCGCGCACCTACTATTTCATCGGCAAGGACAACATCCCGTTTCACACGGTCTTCTGGCCGGGTCAGCTGATCGGCTCCGGCAAACTCTACGCCGGGCCGGACGATAAGGCGTTGAATCTGCCCTACGATGTGCCCGCCAACGAATTCATGAACCTGGAAGGGCGCAAGATTTCCGGCTCGCGCAACTGGGCGGTGTGGGGGCACACGTATCTTCAGGCTTACGATCCCGATCCGCTGCGCTATTACCTGACGGCGGTCATGCCGGAAACGCGCGACAGCGACTGGAACTGGAACGATTACCTGCGCCGCAACAACGACGAGCTGGTGGCGACGTGGGGCAATCTGGTCAATCGCATCGTGTCGTTCACCAACAAGCACTTCGACGGCGCGGTGCCGCAGCCCGGCGAGCTGGCCGAGGCCGATCGCGCGCTGCTGGCCCGCATCGACGGCGGCTTCGAGTCTGTCGGCGCGCTGATCGACGCCTGCAAATTCAAGGCCGCGCTGGCCGAGGCGATGGGGCTGGCGCGTGAAGTCAACAAGTACGTGGACGACACCGCGCCGTGGTTCAGCATCAAGACCGATCGGACGCGCACGGCCACCACGCTCTACGTGGCGCTGCGCGCCATCGATTCGCTCAAGGTGATCTTTGCGCCGTTTCTGCCGTTCACCTGCCAGCGCCTGCACGGCATGCTGGGCTACGCGGGCGATCTGTTCGGGCGGCAGACCATCAAAGAGTATCACGAATCGACCCGCTCGCATCGCGCGCTGACGTTCGATCGCGACTCGCTGACAGAGCGCTGGCAGCCCGGTCAGCTGCCGCCGGGCCAGAAATTCGGCGCGGTCGCGCCGCTGTTCAAGAAACTCGACGAGCAGATCGTCGAGCTCGAGCGCGGCAAGCTGGGGCAATAATCGCGGAGCCGCAGCATGGATCGGCTGAAACTTGCCCGCACGGTGTTTCTCATTGTCGTCAGCGCGCTGGGGCTGTTTGTCGTGTACGTGATCCTCAAGCGGCCGGAGCCGGCCGGGCCGGTGATGACGATTACGCTGCAGCCGCGCCCCACGCTCGATCCCGTGACGCCGACGCCCGCGCCGATCAACGTCTACGTCAGCGGCGCGGTCAAGCAGCCGGATGTGTATACGCTGCCGCTCGGATCGCTGGTGAAGGACGCCATCGCCGCGGCGGGCGGCGCCGCCGCGGACGCCGATCTCGATCACGTCAACCTGGCGCTGCGCCTGAACGATCAACAACAAGTCCACGTGCCGCGCCGGGGCGAGGCGCCGTCGGTCAACACCAATACCCGATCGGGCGGTGGTGCGATCGGGGCGCTGATCAACATCAACACCGCCACGCTGGAGGAGCTTGATACGCTGCCCGGCATCGGCCCGTCCATCGCGCAGGCCATCATCGATTACCGCACCGCCCACGGCCCATTCCAGACCATCGAGGAGATCGACAACGTCAAAGGCATCGGCCCGGCGCTGTTTGAAAAGATCAAAAACCGGATCACGGTGGGGCCGTGAAGGGTCAAGCGTAATGAGTAATGCGTAAAGCGTAATGCGTAACGGCGCCGTTTACGCATTACTCGTTACTCGTTACCGGCTTCCCTCGTTTTACGCAATCCTCAATCCGCATTACAATTGCCTCATGTCCCGTTCCACCGCCACGCTGCTGCTGCTGGCGATCCTGATCGCGTATGGTGCCATTGGCGCGGCCTACGCCATTTCCACGCCGCCGTGGCAGGCGCCCGACGAACCCGCGCACTACAACTACATCAAGTTCATCGCGGAGCACGGCGCGCTGCCGGTGCTGAGGGCCGGCGACTACGATCAGGCTTACAACGAAACCTTCACACGCACGCCGCAGAACACGCAGTCGATGTCGATCGAGCCGCTGCGCTACGAGAATTATTCGCCGCCGCTGTATTACCTGCTGGCCGCGCCGGTCTACGCGCTGACGGACGGCTGGCTAGTGCCCCTGCGGTTGTTTTCGCTGACGCTGGGCGGAGCGTTGATCGTCGTGGCGTATCTCATCGGCGCGGAGCTGTACCCCGATCGGTTGATCATCCCGATCGGAACGGCTGCCTTCGTTGCGTTTGTGCCGCAGCATCTCGCCATGCTGTCGGCCGTCAACAGCGATGCATTAGCAGAACTGCTGATTGCCCTGGCGGTGTATCAGAGCCTGCGGCTGTTCCGCCCGGGCCGGCCGACGAGCCGCGCGCTCTGGCTGCTGGGCCTGACGCTGGGCCTGGGGTTGCTGACCAAGGCCACGGTGTACTACACTGCCGTGCCCGTGGTCGCCCTCGCGCTGTCGCGGGTGCGGCGGCCGTCCGCCTACGCGCTGGTCTTTGCGCCGGCACTGGCGCTGGGCGCGCTGTGGTGGCTGCGTAACCTGGGCGTGTACGGCGGCTTGGACATGCTGGGACTGGCGCGGCATAACGCCGTCGTCGTCGGGCAGCCCGCCACCGCCGACTGGCTGACCCGCTACGGCGTCGGCGGCCTGGTCGTTGAGGCGCTGACGACGACGTTCCACTCGTTCTGGGGACAGTTCGGCTGGATGGCCGTGCCGATGCCGGACAGTGTGTACCGGGTGCTGGGCGCGCTGTCGGCGATGGCTTTGATCGGGTGGGCGTGGCGGCTGGTTGAAAGATGCAGGCAGCGCGATGCCGGCTGTGGCGAGCCGCGTCGCGTCTTGCTGGCGCTGCTCACTGTGCTCACGTTGGGCGGCTTGATCTATTACAACCTCACGTTTGTGCAGCATCAGGGACGATACTTATTCCCGGCGCTGATCCCGATCGGGTTGGCGTTCGCGCTGGGCATCGATCAGTGGTTGAGCAAGCTCAAGTCGCTGGCGATCAGGCTCACCGCCGGATCACGGCGCGATCTGACGCCGTGGCTCGACGAGGCGCAGCTCGTCGTCTTTGCGCTGATCTACGTGTACCTGGCGCGGTTGTGCGTCGTCGCGCTGCAAAACTACATCATCCCCAAACTCGCGGCCTGATTCGTCTGCGGGCCGACTAACCAACTATCCAGCCAACTCCCCATGCGCCGCTTTCTGCCTGTCTTACTCATCCTCACCGTCGCGCTGGCGCTGCGCCTGATCGCGTTGACCGACGTGCCGCCGGGCCTGCAGCACGACGAAGTCTTTCACGGCCACGACGCGGTGACGGTGCTGCTGGGCGAGCGGCCGCTGTACTTCACGTCCAACGCGGGCAACGAGCCGCTGTTCATCTACCTGATGGCGATCACCGTCGGGCTGTTGGGTCACAATGAGTTGGGCATCCGCCTCGCCGCCGTGATCTGCGGGACGCTGACCGTGGTCTTCACTTACCTGTGGATTAGACGCGCCTTTAATCAACGCACCGCGTTGATCGCCGCGGCTTTGCTAACCGTGAATTTTTGGCCCCTCTTTCTCAGCCGGGTGGGCTTGCGGGCCGCTTCGGTGCCGATGATGGCCGCGCTGGCGGCCTGGCTGTTGTTCAGGGGCATTGAAGATCCGGTGATCAGCAGCCGACAGCGCAGCCGCTATGTACCATTTGTGATCGCCGGTGTGGCGCTGGGGTTGGCGCTTTACACATATCCCGCTGCGCGCACGCTGCCGGTGATCGTCGTGCTCTTCTGGCTGTTGGAATCGATCGCCGCTCGCCGCATCAATCGACCGCTGCTCGTCACGCTCATCACGGCTGCGGTGGTGTTTGCGCCGCTGGGCTACACGCTCGCCACGCTGCCCCAGGCCGACCTGCGCCTGCAGCAATTGAGTGCGCCATTACAGGCCGCGCTTAACGGCGACTTTGGTCCGGTGCTGCGCTACACGCTCGATACCGTGGGCATGTTTTCGTTCGGCGGTGATCCGATCGCGCGTTACAACCTGCCGGGCCGACCGGTCTTCGATCCGATCACGAGCGCCCTGTTTTACGCGGGCCTGTTGCTTGCGCTCAGCAAGTGGCGTGAACCGCGCCAGCGCTTTGCACTGCTCTGGCTGCCGATCGGTTTGCTGCCCTCGATGCTCAGCGATGCCGCGCCCTCATTCCTGCGCGCCAGCGCCTCGCTGCCGGTGACGTTTCTGTTTCCGGCGCTGGCGCTGGAGTGGCTGGCAGCCAGATTCTTCGCCGCACGGCGGCTCGGCATGACGCTGTTGGTGATCGCTGTGGTTGGACTGAACGGCGTGCTGACGATTCGCGATTACTTTGAGGTGTGGCCCAATCGATCGGACGTGCGTGAGGTCTATCGCACTGATCTGGCTTTAGCCGCAAAATGGATCGAACAACAGCCGGCCGACGAGCCGATCATTGTCGCGGGCACGAATCCGCGCGATCTCGATCCATTCCTGTTCGATTTTCAATTGCCGACGAAGCACGACGTGCGTTGGGTGGATCGGGCGTTCTCGATCGTGTTTCCAGCCCGATCGGGGCTGCTGATCTCACCGGTCTATTCGCCCATCGATCCGGCCTTGCGCGATCGATTCCTGCCGTCGCCGCAGGCAACGATCGCCTTTGCCGACGGCGCTCCCGCCTTTGAGGTGTTCGATCTCACCACACCGCCGCGCCTGCCGATCAGCACGGTGGCGGCAGCGGACGATGGCGCACTGCTGACTGCGCCGATCCGGGTGGGCGAAGCGCTGGATTTTCTGGGTTACGAAGCGGCTTCGAGCGCCAAAGCGTGCGAGTGGGCGCACTTCTGGATGGTGTGGCGTGTGGCGCACGACGTGGACGCGCAGCAGCTGCCGCTGTCGCTGTTCGTGCATCTGCTGGACGAGCACGGCGAATTGAAGGTCGGGCGCGATCTGCTGGGCTATCCCACGGCGGGCTGGCGCACCGGCGATGTGTGGGTGCAGCAGAATGATCTGCAGCTGCCCTGCGGGTTGGAACCGGGGATGTATCAACTGGAGATCGGCGCGTACTCTTACGCCGATAATGTACGCTGGCGCATCTTCGACGCGACCGGCGTCGATCGCGGTGATCGGTTGCTGTTGTCCAGGATTGTGGTTCAGCCGCAGTAAGTGACCACTGTACCGGATCGGCTCTGCCCCCGCTGGACACCTGCGCCCGCCGGGCGCGCCCACCTGTGACTCTTATTCGGCCAGCGCCTGCGCCACGCGCGCCAGCCGCTGACGCGCTTCCTCGGCGACCGGTTCCAGATCGGGATGCGCCACAAAGCCCAGCATGCCGATCGGATCGACGAGGCTCACTTCGACGCCATCGTCGGCCTGCGCCACCGTCACGTTACACGGCAGCAGCAGACCCACTTCCGGCGCGGCTGTCAGAGCGCGATACGCCAGCGGCGGGTTGCACGCGCCCAGAATCTTGTATGGGCGAAAATCCACATCCAGTTTCTTCTTCAGCGTGGCCTTCACGTCGATCTCGGTCAGCACGCCAAAGCCTTCGGCCTTCAGCGCGTCGGTGACTTTTTGAAGCGCGGTTTCATAATCGGTTTGCAGTTTCACGGTGTGACCCAGCGAATTGCTCATGACTGCTCCTTATCTGCTGCTAGCTTATCCACCGGCAGGCCGGCCCGATACCAGGCCAGCATGCCGCCTTCCAGATTAAAGGCGCGCACCCCGGCTTTGCCCAGCTGACGCGCCGCCGCGCGGCTGCGCCGGCCGGTCCGGCAGATGCACACCACGTCTCGGTTGCGCGGCAAATCGGGCGCGAGGCGGGCCAGCCGGGCCAGCGGCACCGGCTCCGCGCCGCGGATGTGCCCCGTGCGAAATTCGCGCGGCTGACGCACATCCAGGATCAGCGGCGGCTGCGCATCGTCCAGGCGTTGGCGGAGTTCCGCCGGTTTCAACTCCGGCGCGGGTTGGCCCAGAATTTGTCCGAGTGAGATCATGGTGAGGCTGGCCGTTGAGAACATCACTGACTTAGATGTCGATTGTCCCTGAAAGTTACATGCGGTTGAGTGCGCGCGCAGCCGCGCTGCCGGCCGCGTAGAGCAGGCCCAGCAGGATCAGGCTGAATTTCAGCGTGGCGCAAACGGCCGCGACGGCGGGATAAGGATCGCCCGGCGCGCCGAAGAGCATGACGATCAGGGCGAGATTCTCCACCGCATCGAAGATCGCCGCCAGCCACAACCCCCAGGCCAGCGTCAGACCGAGCGGGCGCCACCACGTCGATCGGATGACGGTTGTCCCCCAGAGGCAGGCCAGCGCAATCGTCGTGGAGTAGATGGGCATGTACAGATAGTCGAAGCCGAGGCTGAAGCCCGCGCGAATGCGATCGGTCTCACCCCATGCGCCGATGAGGTGCGCGGCGCTGTCCACGCTGCCCGCCAGTTCGTAATCGACGATGGTGGGCGAGGCCGGGCCGATGAAGCGAAAGGCGAGGGTGATCAGCAGCGTGGCGATGAGCAGCGGCGCAAAGACGCGGGTGCGTTTGTCAGGCGGCAGAGCTGCCAGCGGATGGCGCATGATTTCGACCTCGCGGCGCAAGGATGATAAGATTATAGTCCAAGCTCAATGGACGGGACAACTCGACATGATTCCACACGACTATCATTTGCATTCTCACTATTCATGTGACTGCCAGGCGGCCATGGCCGAGCAGTGCGCCGGCGCGATCGCTCGCGGCCTTCCGGAGATCGGCTTCACCGATCACTACGATCTGCAGCCGCTGGATGAGTGTGCCGGCTATTTCAAGCTGGCCGAGTGGGCGGCGGAGATCGATCGGGTGCGGGCCGAGTTCGCCGATCGCTTGATCGTGCGCGCCGGAATCGAACTGGGTGAGCCGCACCTCCATCGAGCGGAGGCGCAGACGCTCCTGCAGCAATATCCCTTTGATTACGCGCTCGGCTCGCTGCACTGGATCGGCGACGAGCTCGTCTTCGATCGAAAATACTTTGAGCGTCCCGCCGACGCGGCCTTTGGCCTGTTTTTCGAGGAGTTGGAACGCATGACGCGCGCGGGCGGCTTCGACGTGCTGAGCCATTTCGACGTGGTGGTGCGCGCCGGTCTGCCCGCGTATGGCGAGTACGATCTGCGCCGCTATGAAGAGGCGATTCGCGCCGCGCTGAAGAACTGCGTCGATCACGGCATCGCGCTGGACATCAATTCGCAGGGCCTGCGCGCGGCCTGCGGCGTGCTGACGCCGGGCGTGGAGATTTTGAAGTGGTATGTCGAGCTGGGCGGCGAGCGGGTGACGCTCGGCTCCGACGCGCACCGCCCCGAACACCTGGGGGCGGATTTGGAGATCGCGCTGGAGGCGGCGCGGACAGCGGGCTTGAAATATGTGACGCAGTTTGAGAGGCGAGAGGCGAGACTGGTGAGGATTTAGCCCCCTCATCGCGCCCGCCCTTCCGTCCAAACTCTGGTAAAATCCCGCGCATGAAGCTCTGCCGGCTGCTTGCCGCTCTGCCCGCCTTTCAGACGCCGTCATTCGACGACGATCCCGACATCACGCTCATCACCGTCGACTCGCGCCAGGTGATCCCCGGCGCCTTGTTCGTCGCTTATGCCGGCGTGAACGTCGACGGCCACCGCTTCATCGCGCAGGCGCTCGAACGCGGCGCGGCCGCCATCGTGGGCGAGCGTGACGCAAGCGAAGTCAACCAAGCGTTTGCCATGCGCCAGGCGCCGTACCTGCGGGTGCGCAATGGCCGGGAAGCCTTTGCGTGGCTCAACGCCGCGTGGTACGACTATCCCGCCCGGCAGCTGATTATGATCGGCGTCACCGGCACCGACGGCAAGACCACCACTGCCAACCTCATCTACTCGATCTTGAAGGCGGCCGGCCTGAAAGCGGGTCTCATCAGCACCGTCAACGCCGTCATCGGCGAGCGCGTGCTGGACACTGGCCTGCACACCACCACGCCCGACGCGGATGATGTGCAGCGCTACCTGCGTGAAATGGTGGACGCGGGCCTTACGCATTGTGTGCTGGAAGCCACCTCGCACGGGCTGGCGCAGCATCGCGTGACCGGCTGCGAATTCGATATCGCCGTCGTCACCAACATCACCCACGAGCACCTGGATGTGCACGGCTCGCTGGAAGCGTACCGGGCCGCCAAGGGCATGCTGTTTCAATCGCTGGCCGGCGCGGCCGATAAGGGTTTACCCAAAGCCGCCATCCTCAACCTGGACGATTCGTCGTATCCCTATTTGCGCGAGTGGATCGAAGCGTCCGCCGACGGCCGGCCGCCCGCGATTTATACCTACGCGCGCTGCTGCCCCGCTGATTGCACCGCCATCGACATCGACTACCGCGCCGATGCCATTCACTTCAAAGCGATCTGCGGCGAGCGCTACATCGATCTGGCTACTCCGCTGGTGGGCGCCTACAACATCTCGAATTGCCTGGCTGCGCTGGCGGCGACGGTGACGGCCCTGGGTATTGATCCGGCCTCCGCCCGATCGGGGATTGCCGCCCTCAAGGGCATTCCCGGCCGCATGGAGCGCGTGCACGCCGGGCAGGACTACACCGCCATCGTGGACTTCGCGCACACACCCAACGCGCTGGACAGCGCCATCGCCGCGGCGCGCGATCTGACCGAGGGCCGCGTCATCGTCGTCTTTGGCTGCGCGGGCCTGCGTGATCGCGAAAAACGTGTGCTGATGGGCGAGGTGGCCGGTCGGGCCGCCGACAAGATCATCGTGACCGCCGAGGATCCGCGCACCGAGAATCTCGACGAGATCATGGCCGCCACCGCCGCCGCCATCGAGAATCAAGGCCGGGTGGAAGGCGTCGATTTCTGGCGCATCGCCGATCGCGGTGAAGCATTGGCCTTTGCCTGCGCGCTGGCCCGCCCCGGCGACGTGGTATTGGCCTGCGGCAAAGGCCACGAACAGTCCATGTGTTTTGGAGAGGTGGAGTATCCGTGGGACGACCGGGAAGCGCTGCGCGCCGCCATTCAAGGAACCCCGTTGAAGACGCTGCCCACGGCCAAAACGTAAAACGTAAAGCGTGAAACGTAAGGCGTGGTGAGTCTCATCACGCATCATTTTCGCCCGTCATTCATCATGCTCGATCTCGCCATCGTCATCGTCAACTACAACGTCTGCGATCTGCTCCGCGACTGTTTGTACTCTGTGTATGCCAGCACCGGCCTCGCCTTTGACGTGTGCGTGGTGGATAATGCCTCGCCCGACGGCAGCGCCGACATGGTGGCCCGCGAATTCCCGCAGGCGAAGTTGATTCGCAACACGGACAATCTCGGTTACGCGGCGGCCAATAATCGCGGCTTGAAGTTGTTCGGATTCGGGGGGCCGGGATCGGAGATCGGGCATCAGGCCGCTGTTGAATCAGCCATTGGCCGGCAACAATCAGAAATTCCCCGGTACGCGCTCCTGCTCAATCCCGATACGGTGGTGCCGCCCGACGCCTTTGCGCGTATGATCGACCTCATGGATCGAAATCCGTCGTTCGGCGTCAGCGGCCCCAAGCTGGTGCGGCGGGACGGCTCGCTTGATCTGGCCTGCCGCCGCAGCTTCCCCTCAGTGGAAGTGTCCTTCTGGCGTTTGACCAAATTGAGTAAAATTTTCCCCAAGAGCCGGCGGTTTGGCCGCTACAACATGACTTACCTCGATCCCGATCAGCCCGCCGAGATCGATGCGGTGGTGGGCGCATTCATGCTGGTGCGGCGCGAAGCCATTCAACAGGTCGGCCTGCTGGACGAGGCGTTTTGGATGTACGGCGAAGACCTGGACTGGGCGTATCGCATCAAAGCGTGCGGCTGGGCGGTATATTATTACCCCGCGGTGGTGGTGACGCACGTCAAACGCGCCGCCAGCAGTCAGGACAACGCGGGTGCAGCCAGAGCGAAGTATGAATTTGATCGGGCGATGTGGCTGTTCTATCGCAAACACTATCGAGCGGCCACCCCGCGCCCGATCGATGCCCTGGTGCGACTGGGCCTGGGGCTGAAAGGCGGCGCGCCGCTGCGCGCCGAAATGAGACGCCGCTCATGAGAGCAACGAAGAACAATCGGATTCGCACGCTGTTCGTCATCGGGCTGATGGCCACCGACGCGGCCATGATCGCGCTGGCCTTCCTCATGGCCTATCTGCTGCGCGCCGACAGCGTCCGCTACGATCCCAACGTCAAGATCGGCCCGCTGACCGATTACGCCGGCATGCTTATCGTACAAGTGGCCGCCATCGTCAGCGTGGCGTTCTCTTCGCGGCTGTATCATCTGGTGCGCGCCGTCTCCAAGATCGACGAGTTCTACGGCATTTTCGGCGCAGTGTCCATCGGCACCATGATGTCGGTGGCCGCTTCCACGCTGCTGTTCAAGAGCTTCGAGTTTGATTTTCCACGGGTGCTCATCATTTACGCGTGGATCTTCACCATCGTGCTGGTGACGCTGGGGCGCTGGTTGTATCGCGCCGTGCAAGTGCGTTTGCAGGAACACGGCATCGGGCGCGACCGGGTGCTCATCGTCGGCACCGGCGACATCGGCCGGCTGGTGCACGAGAAGATTACCGAATCACCCTTCCTCGGCTACGAAGTCGTCGGCTTCGTCAGCCGGGACAACGGCCACAACGGCGGCAGCCAGAACGGCGGTCGTGACGACGCGGAGGACGGACCGGGCGCGCCACTGCTCGGCCCGGCCGAGGATTTGCCGCGGCTGATCGATCAGCACCAGGTGGACGAAGTGATCATCGCGCTGCCCGAAGCCTCGCACAACGACATTCTCGACCTGATCTCCAAGTGCGCCAAGGCCGATCTCAGCATCAAGGTTTTCCCGGACGTGTTTCAGATCATCGCCAATCAGGTTTCCATCGATGATCTGGGCGGCCTGCCGCTGTTGAGCATCCGCGACGTGCGGCTGCGCGGCTGGCGCGTCACCGTCAAGCGGCTGATGGACATCACGGGCAGCGCCATCGGGCTGGTGCTGCTTTCGCCGCTGATGTTCCTCATCGCCGTGGCCATCAAACTCGAATCACCCGGCTCGGTCTTTTACGCACAGGAACGGATGGGGCTGGACGCCCGGCCGTTCATGATGTTGAAGTTCCGCTCCATGCGGCAGGATGCCGAATCGAACGGCCCCGGCTGGACACGGCCCAACGATCCACGCCGCACCCGGCTGGGCGCGCTGCTGCGCAAGCTCAACGTGGACGAGCTGCCGCAATTGATCAACGTGCTGGTGGGCGACATGAGCCTGGTGGGGCCGCGCCCCGAGCGACCCGTTTACGTGGAGCAATTCCGCCGCAGCATTCCGCGCTACATGGAACGCCACAAAGAGAAAGCCGGCATGACGGGCTGGGCGCAGGTCAACGGCCTGCGCGGCGACACCTCCATCATCGAACGCACCAAGTACGACCTCTGGTATATCGAGAACTGGTCGCTGTTGCTCGATTTCAAGATCATCATCCGCCAGGTCTTCCGCGGCTTCTTCGATCGCAACGCTTATTGATGGCCTCCCGCCCGCTGTCACCGTCCGACCGTGCGTTGTCCGGGCCGGACGGTGTTGTTTTTATTGGGCAGAGTAGTTGAGTGGCGCGGATCGGTAATCGGCTTGACATGGAAAGGAGCAAGATGTTGACGACGACTTCGTATCGGGCACGCTTGGGATTGACGCTATTGGTGACGGCCATGATCGGTTGGCTGCTGATGACTTTCTGGCGCGCAGCTGCCGTCCGGGCTTCACCCGCGCCGCGCGCGGCCAAATCTGATCCTGCTGACTGGATCATCCTGGTCAATCTGACGGGCACGCTGGAGATGATCGATACGGCCACGGATACCGTCCACGGGCCGTTTCTCGCGGGCGAGCTGGGCGAATCGGGCGGGGCGCTGCTCGATGTGGTCGTCACGCCCGACGGCCGCACCGCGCTGATCACCAACTTTGGCTATCAGGCCGTGTACTTTGTGGACGTGACCCAACCGCTCACCCCGTCAGTCATCACCTCGGTCACACTGCCGCTGCTGGCCGAAGACATCGCGCTGACGCACGATGGCCGCTTTGCGGTGGTGACCGACGGCGGCACCGACAGCCCCATCGTCTCAGTGGATGTGCTGTCGCGCCGCGTGGCCTACACGTTGAGTCTGCCCGCGCTCAACGCGCAGGCCGTGGACATCGCGCCCGACGGCACGGTCATCACGGTCGACTTCTGGAACGGCGTGATCCACGCGCTGCGCATCGATGCGACCGGCGCGCTGACGCTGACCCACACGTACACCTACACGTTGACACCCGATGGACGAGTGGGCGGCGAGATCAGCCCGCATCCATCCAACGTCGGCATTGCGCCCGACGGCCAGACCGTCATCATCTGCGATGGCTTTGCCTACAACCCGCCGGCCAATTCGCGCTTTGAGGTGGGCGTGTATCGCATCACCGCGCCCGGCGTGCTGAGCTTCACCGGCGTCATCACCGGTCTGACGCGCGCGCCGCAGTCGGTGGCCTTCAGCGCCGACGGCTACGAAGCGTATCTGCATGGCAACAGCGGCAACAACGTGCTGGACGATACAGATGAATTGGCGGTGCTGACCATCGATGGGCCGGGGCAGGTGCGCCTGAAGGCCAACGGAATCGCGGATTTGCTGCGCCTTACCGAAGGCCAGCTCTATGGAGTGGATACGATCGCAGTCGTAAACGGCAAGGCTTACCTGGGTTACCCCATGACATTTATCGACTGGAGCACGCCCAACTTTGTGCCCATCGTCAATCTGTCCAGCGGCACGACCATTACTCGCGTCGTTTCGGACCTGCCCACCGGCGTCGCCGTCATCCCGACGTCGGAACCGCCCGGGCCGCCGATCTTCCGCCTGTGGCTGCCGCTGCTGGTGCAGTGACAGGCCGAGGCGAGAATCGACAATTTCGCCGCGAAAGCCGGTCGGGTTGCTGCCGGCCCGATCGGGCTTCTGCGCCTTTCTAATACATCTCTTATACAAAAATGATTGACCGCCTGCGCTCGCTGCGGTATAATCTGTCACGTTATGATTAGCACTCTCTGTGCGAGAGTGCTAATGCTTGTGAGCGTGTGATCCCATGCCAGATTTAAGCCCACGCCAACAACTGATTCTCGGTCTCGTCATCCGCGAGTACATCAGCAGCGAGATCGAAACTGAAGACGGTTCGCGCAAGGTGCAACCGGTGGGCAGCAAGGTGCTCGTCGAGCGCTATCACCTGGACCTGTCGCCGGCCACCATTCGCAACGAGCTGGCGCGGCTGGAAGAGCGCGGCCTGCTGACGCATCCGCACACCTCGGCCGGCCGCATCCCCACCGATGCCGGCTACCGCTACTTCGTGGAATCGCTGATGGGCGACGACGATCTGCCGCCCGAAGAGCAGCGCACCATTCAGCACCAGTTTCACCAGGCCCGGTTTGACCTGGAGCAGTGGATGCGGCTGGCATCGTCGGTGCTGGCGCGCGCCTCGGGCAGCGCCGCCATCGTCACAGCGCCGCGCGCCCCCCAGGCCCGGTTCAAGCACTTGCAGCTCATCTCCACGCAGGGGCGGCTGGTGCTGTTTGTGTTGGTGATGATGGACGGCTCGGTGAAGCAGGAAATGCTGACGCTGGCCGATCCGCTGAGCCAGGCCGATCTGGATGCCGTTTCGGCGCGGCTGAACACGTTGTTGAGCAATCGCACGGTGGAAGAGCTGCGCACCCGCCGATCGGATCTCTCGGCCCTGGAGGCCGACGTGCTGGCGCGAGTAACCGACATCATGAGCCGCGCCGATCAGTGGGCGGCCGCCGATGTGTTCCGCGACGGCCTGAGCGACGTGCTGCGCAAGCCCGAGTTCGAAGATCGCGAATCGGCCGAAGGGTTGTTGAAAGTGTTTGAAGAGCGCGCGCTGTTGGAGGACGTGCTGAATTCCGCGCTCGACCCGTCGGTGGGCGGCGTGCAGGTCGTCATCGGCAGCGAAGGGCGCTGGGCCGAGCTGCGCGACTGCAGCCTGGTGCTGTCGCGCTACGGCGTGGCTCAACGGGCCACCGGCGCGCTGGGCGTGGTGGGGCCGACGCGCATGCCGTATGGCCGCACCATCTCGGCCGTGCGCTACGTATCTGTGCTGATGACAGATTTGATTTCGGATATTTTCTAGCAGCTGAAGGCGCGGGCCGGCAGCGGCCGCTGTTACGCCTTCGAGTGTGTTCATCTATTTTCCTGTGGAGTGGTTGACCGTGACAGACGACGTTATCAAAGAAGGGCCTGAAGAAGCCAACGAACAACCCGCCGTGGGGGCCAGCAATGGTGCCGATGAAGCCGGGCAGCCGATCGACCTCTTCAAGGATCTGACGGAGCAGCTCAAGCAGGCGCGGGCCGAAGCCACCGAGAATCTGGATGGCTGGCAGCGCGCTCGCGCCGAGTTTGCCAATTACAAGCGCCGCACCGAAGCCGAGCGCGCCGAATTGCTGGCCAGCGCCGGCGCCGATGTGCTGGCCCGCTTGCTGCCGATCGTCGACGACTTCGATCGAGCAGCGGCCACCTTGCCGGAGGCGCTGAAAGATCAGCCGTGGGTCAATGGGGTGATGCTGGTGCATCGCAAATTGACGGGGTTGCTGGAACAATCCAACGTCAAGGCCATTCCGGTTGCGCCGGGCGATGCGTTTGATCCCAATGTGCATGAGGCGATCACGCACGAAGAGTCAGAGCAGATCGAAAGCGGCCATATTATCGGCGAAGTGACGCGCGGCTATAAGCTGGGCGAGCGGGTGCTGCGGCCGGCCATGGTCCGCGTGGCGAAGTAGTCCAACAGCCAATTTCCAATATCCAATTTTCAGTTAATCAACGGAGAGACATCATGGGCAAGATTATCGGCATCGATC
>CAZKBQ010000020.1:0-10879 GCA_964550855.1 uncultured Anaerolineae bacterium | reverse complement strand
GGCACGACCAACTCGGTAGTGGCCGTCATGGAAGGCGGCGAGCCGGTGGTCATTCCGTCATCCGAAGGGTCGCGGCTGATCCCATCGGTGGTGGCGGTGAATCCCAAGACACACGAGCGCAGCGTAGGCCAGGTAGCGCGCCGACAGGCCGTCATCAATCCTGAAAATACGATTTTTTCGGTCAAGCGCCTGATGGGCCGCAAAATGCGCGACGAACAGGTGCAGCGCGCCATGCAGCGCCTGCCCTACAAGATCGTGGAAGCGCCCAACGGCGACTGCCGCGTGGTGATGGACGGCAAGGACTATTCGCCGCCGGAGATCTCGGCGATGATCCTGCAGAAGATCAAGCAGGACGCCGAGGCGTATCTGGGCGAGCCGGTCACGCAGGCCGTGATCACGGTGCCGGCTTACTTCAACGATTCGCAGCGCCAGGCCACCAAAGATGCGGGCAAGATCGCGGGGCTGGAAGTCCTGCGGATCATCAACGAACCGACCGCGTCGTCGCTGGCCTACGGTCTGGATCAAAAGAAAGATCAAGTGATCGCGGTGTACGACCTGGGCGGCGGCACGTTCGATATTTCCATTCTGGACGTGGGCGACGGGGTGTTTGAGGTGCAGTCCACCAACGGCGACACCTTCCTGGGCGGCGACGACTTCGATCAGCGCATCATCGATTACGTGGCGGATGAATATAAGAAGGAGCAGGGCATCGATCTGCGCGGCGACCGGCAGGCGCTGCAGCGTCTGAAGGAAGCGGCCGAGAAGGCCAAGATCGAACTATCGACGCTGATGGAGACTGAGATCAACCTGCCGTACATTACGGCGGACGCCTCCGGTCCCAAGCACCTGTTGATCAAGCTCACGCGCGCCAAGCTGGAACAGCTGACCGGCGACCTGATTCAGCGCTCGATCGAGCCGTGCAAGCGCGCGCTGCAAGACGCCAACATCACGCCCGACAAGATCGACGAGGTGGTGCTGGTGGGCGGCATGACGCGCATGCCCGCTGTGGTGGACGCGGTGCGCAAGTTCTTTGGCAAGGAGCCGCACAAGGGGGTGAACCCCGACGAAGTGGTGGCGGTGGGCGCGGCCATTCAGGCGGGTGTGCTGGGCGGCGAAGTGAAAGACGTGCTGCTGCTGGACGTGACGCCGCTGACGCTGAGCATTGAGACGCTGGGCGGCGTGGCTACGGCGCTGATCCCGCGCAACACCACCATTCCCACCAAGAAGAGCCAGATCTTTTCCACTGCTTCCGACGGGCAGACCAGCGTGGAGATTCACGTCACGCAGGGCGAGCGCCCCATGGCGGCCGACAACAAGACGCTGGGCAAGTTCATCCTGGACGGCATTCCGCCTGCACCGCGCGGCGTGCCGCAGATCGAAGTGGAATTCGACATCGACGCCAACGGCATCTTGAACGTGAAGGCTTCAGACAAGGCCACGGGCCGCAGCCAGCACATTACCATCACGGCGTCGTCGGGCCTGTCGGAAGACGAGGTCAATCGGATGGTGAAGGACGCCGAGAAATTTGCGGCCGAGGATACCAAACGCAAGGAGCGCATCGAAGCGCGCAATCACGCCGACAACATGATCTATACGGCCGAGAAGACGCTGCGCGATCTGGGCGAGAAAGTGGCCGCCGATGTGCGCGGCGAGATCGAGAGCAAGGTCAATTCGTTGAAGGGTATCCTGGAGACGGGCAGCGTCGATCAGTTGAAGCGGCAGACCGACGATCTGGGGCAGTCGATCCAGAAGATCGGCGCGGCCATGTACGAACAGCCCGGCGCGGGCACGCCGCCCGGCGGTGAGACGGGCGGCTCGACCGGCCCCGCCGGCTTCAGCGGCGGTGACGACGTGATCGACGGCGAATTCACCAAGAACTAGCCGCGCAGATAAATGAACACTGGCCAATGACTTACGGGTTGGTTCAGTGTTCATTTGTCATCTGTCATTGAGGTTTTATGGCTGCTCGCAAACGCGATTACTACGAAGTGCTGGGTGTGGAGCGCAGCGTCAACGGCGATGAGATCAAGAAGGCTTATCGCAAGCTGGCGCGACAATATCATCCCGACGTCAACAAGTCGCCGGATGCCGAGGCCAAGTTCAAGGAAGTGAACGAGGCATATGAGGTGTTGTCGGACGAGCAAAAGCGGGCGGCGTACGATCGGTTTGGGCATGCCGGGGTGGAAGGCGCGGGCGCGGGCGGCTTCAGCGGCGACTTCAGCGGGTTCGGTGGGTTCGCCGACATCTTCGAGGAGTTCTTCGGCTTTGGCGGGCAGCGCGGCGCGGGTGCCCGCCGCACGCCGCGGCGCGGCGGAGACCTGCGGCTGGCTATGTCGATCACGTTTGAGGAAGCGGCCTTTGGGGTGGAGCGCGAGGTGGAAATTGCGCGCTACGAGATCTGTCCGCGCTGTTCGGGCCGCCGCGCCGAACCGGGCACCACGCCGCTGCGCTGCACCACCTGCAACGGTACGGGCGAGGTGCGCCGCGTGCAGCAATCGATCCTGGGCTCGTTTGTGAATGTCACGACGTGTCCTACCTGCCGTGGCGAAGGCGAAACGATTTCAATTCCCTGCACGCAATGCCGGGGCAGCGGCAAGGTGCGCGAGACCCGCACGCGCACGGTGAAAATTCCGGCCGGGGTGGAGACGGGCACGCAGATTCGACTGGCCGGTGAAGGCGAGTTAGGTGAGAACGGTGGGCCGCCCGGTAACCTGTACGTGGTGCTGGAAGTCAAGCCGCACGCCTACTTTCGCCGCCGCGAGGACGACGTGGTGCTGGAAGTGCAGATCAACGTGGCGCAGGCCGCGCTGGGCGATGAAGTGGTGGTGCCTACGCTGGAGGGCGATGAGAAGATCAGCATTCCGGCGGGCACGCAGAGCGGCCGCGTGGTGGTGTTGAAGGGCAAGGGCATTCAGCATCTGAAGCGGCAGGGGCGCGGTGATCAGCTGGTGGTGGTGCAGGTCGCCATCCCCACGCAGCTCACGGCCGAGCAGCGCGAGTTGTTTGGCAAGCTGGCCAAGACACTGGGCAAGGCTGTCATTCCGCAGAATGAGAAGGGTTTTTTGGACAAGCTGAAGGACCTGTTTACGGTGTAGGAAAGCCCGCGGGCGAGACAAATCCACCATGAAACCAAACGCCGACCTGCCGTCGGCGTTCTTGTTGCGAGGTATGATGTCTTCCGATCAAGCATCCCCGACCCAAAATTCAGAATCAAAGCAGTGGCTGGAAGTGTGTGTGATGACCGAGCCGGAAACGGCCGAGGCGGTGTCGGAGGTGCTGAGCCGCTACGCGCCCAACGGTGTGGCAATTGAGCAGCTGGCGCGCGACATCGGGCTGGGCGCGGATGAGGGCGCGGCGCAGGAGTTGGAACAGATCGTCGCGGTGCGGGCGTACGTCTCCATGGCCGACGAAGTCGATCGGAAGAAGCGGCAGATCGAGGAGGCGCTGTGGCATCTGAGCCGCATCGCGCACATTCCAGAGCCGACGTTCCGCGTGGTGGCCGAGGACGATTGGGCCAATGCGTGGCGCGAGCATTATCATGTGGCACACCTGGGTGAGCGCTTTGTCATCAAGCCGTCGTGGCGCGAGTACACCGCGCAGCCGCATGAGATTGTGCTGGAACTTGATCCGGGCATGGCGTTTGGCACGGGGTTGCATCCGACGACGCAGATGTGCCTGGCCGCCCTTGAGAAGTATGCGCAGCCCGAGATGCATCTGCTCGATCTGGGCACCGGGTCGGGCATCCTGGCGATCGGGGCGGCGAAACTGGGCGTGAAGTCAATCGTCGCCGTCGATAACGATCCGATCGCGGTGCAGGCGGCCATCGAGAACGTGCAGCGCAATCAGGTCGAAGCGCAGGTGCGTGCCGCCGTCGGCTCACTGGCTGAAGCGGCCGCGCAGCGTTACGATTTGATCGTGGTGAACATCCTGGCGCGGGTGATCATCGCCATGTGTGAAGAAGGGCTGGGGCAAGTGGTCCGATCGGGCGGGCTGGCGATCTTCGCGGGGTTGATCGATACGCAGGAATACGGCGTGCGCGAGGCGCTGCAGACGCAAGGGCTGAGCGTCATCGATCGGTTTCAGGATAAAGACTGGGTGTGTTTGATCGCGCGAAAATGAACCAGACCTCAACGGCTTAACGTCCGTGAGGTCTGGCGAATCGGCGTTGCTAGAATTCGGCGGCGGGCTGGCTGGGGCTGCGGAAGCGGTAGGTGATGCGGCCTTTGCTCAAATCGTAAGGCGACATCTCCACCTTGACGCGATCGCCCAGCAGAATGCGGATGTAGTAGCGGCGCATTTTGCCGGACAGGTAGCCCATGACCGTGTGGCCGTTGTCCAGTTTCACCGTGAACATGGTGTTGGGCAGGGCCTCCACGACGGTGCCTTCAACCTCGATTTTTTCTTCCTTGGTTTTGACGTTGCTGTCGCGCTTCATACTCGCTCCTGATGTCGGCTGAAAAAAGAGGCGCGCCCGCACGGCCGCGCCTCAGTCGATCCTGCTTGATCCTCTTCTCAACAGCCGCTACGCGTTCACTCCTGTTGAAAATCGGGCTGCCGTGCAACGCGGCTAGTATACCCGATTGACGAGTGACGGTCAAATCAATTGTCGGGCGCGGCGTGGTTCTGGGGTGGCCGGCGCGCGGCAAACAGCACGACTAGCAGGATGAGAGCGCCGGCGCCCAACGCGAGGGGGAAGGCCGGCGTGCCGGTCACCGGAACCGGATCGGGCACAGGCACGGGCGTCGGAGGCAGCGTCGGGGTGGCGGTCGGCGTGAGGGTGGGCGGCACTGGCGTCACGGTTGGCGTGGGTGTGGGCGTGATCGTGGGGGTGGGTGTGACGGTGGGTCTGACAGGCGTGGCGGCGCGCACCGGTTGCGCCTGGGTGTCGGCGCTGACTGGCGCAATCGCATCGCCCGGCGCGAACACGTCCAGCAGGCCGTTGGCAATGACGAATTGATCGGCGGTGCCCAGTGCCCGCTGCGACGTGCGCAAATCCAGGGCAAAGATGACGTTGCGGCCAATGACGCGCGCGCCGTCGGTGGTGAGTTCGAGCGCGGTGCCGTCGGTCAGACCCAGCGCGATCAGATCGGGATGGTTGTAGGCCAGCGAGAACAGGCGGCCCCAGCGGTTGTCAGCAGATACTTGCGGCTCGACCATGAGATTGAGCAGGTTCAGGCCGTTGGAGATCGTCGTAGTGCCCTGAATGAAGGATTGTTGCACGGCGATTTCGGCCTCGTCGGCGTCTTTGGGCGTGGGCGGATGTGCCGAATAGAAGCGGCCCGCGATGGCCGCGCCGGCATCATCGGCCAGCAGCGGCAGACCGCTGCGCCACGCTGCCACGATGGACGAGAGGGCCGCCAGCCTGACACGAGATTGATCGCGCGCGAGCAGGACGAGGCCGGTGATCTCGCTGGACACTTCCGGCGCAGAGACGTCGCCTCGACCGGGAATCACGACGATGTCGTGCGGCATGTTCAATGCGGCGGCGTAGTCTTCGGCTGCCGCCTGCGCCGATTGATCAGAGGGATAGCCGGTCGCCACGATCAGGACGCGGCGGCGGGGCGCATCGGCCAGTCGGACGAATCGAGCCAGCACCGGGTTATCAACCAGGTCACCCTCCAGGTTGCCGGCCAGCAGCAGTGGCCCCGCGCCCTGAGGGAGCGTCAGGGTAGTGAAAGATCGATCGAGTTTGGCGCGCGGCGTCAACGGTTGGGTCTGCAGCGTGATGGCGCGCGTTGTCAGATCGTAACTGGCCCGGCCGGGCGCCAACAGCTGCACCAGCACGTTGCGCAGGCTTAACGTGTTGTCGGGGCCGCGATACTGCACGGCGTCGGCAGCGTGATATGTTGCGGCATCGAGCACCGTCACGGTGTACAGGCCGAATACATCCTGCAGCCGCGTGCCGTCGTACACGTTGACGCCGGTGCGCGCGTCGATGCCCACGCCGACGTGCGGCACGTTGGGCAATGTAATGGCGTTGAGCAGACGGCCCAGCTCGCTGTGTTGATAGAAATACTGATCGACGATGGCTGCCTGCACGCCAAACGGCAGGCCGCGTCTGGCGGGGGTATTCCACACCACGGGTGCGCCGAAGTTCAGCGCATTGTCCACCGTAAAGTGCTCGGCGTAGCCGCCCAGCATGGTGGTCGATAGCATGCCGCCGCCGCCGCTGGTGCCCGCCACGATGACGCCGCTCTCATACGCTTTGGTCAATTCCTGTTCCAACGGCGTGCCGCGTATGATCTGCATCCCGATCGTTTGATCGCCGCCCAGAATGAAAACGGCCGACAGATCGACGAGGAAGTATTTGACGATCGACGGATCAGATGCGTCGGTGCGAGTGTAGATGGGCGCGAGGATGGCGGTGCAGGTGAGGCGCTCGCCGGCGGCGCGTTTGCAGGCTTCTTCGATCTGGAAGCGGCGCTCTTCGGCATC
The DNA here is from genome assembly GCA_964550855.1 of uncultured Anaerolineae bacterium. Taxonomy (GTDB): domain Bacteria; phylum Chloroflexota; class Anaerolineae; order Fen-1058; family Fen-1058; genus JAGOBP01. The sequence goes on along the minus strand of CAZKBQ010000020.1, from coordinate 4,444 downwards.
GCGCGTGTGAGTGGCGCGTTCATCGTCCGTGATCGAATCGGCGTTGGTGGAATACGGCAGCGGCAACACCAGAATGTTGACCTGGCCGCCGCGCGCGTTGGCGATGGCCTCTTTGACGAAGCCCGCGTAAACGTCGGAGTAGCCGCCCCCGATCGGGATGAGATGGCCGATCGGTTTGGGCTGGGCCAGCGCGGGCGCGGCAGCTGCAGCCACGACCATCGCCAGCAACCCGCTCATCATCCAGATGATGCTTCGCCACGGCCGGGCCGGGCGCAGGCCTGTTTGCATAGTTTTTCTCGTCATGGTGTTCTCGGAGTTTGCGCTGCTGCGGCGGCACAATCTTACATCGAATTGGCGAAATGTGCAGTGGGCGACCAGCTGTCATACTTGCTTTCATATTGACAGGCATTTCACAATCGGGTAAAACTGACAGGAGGCAAGAGCGCAGGCCACGCGGGCCTTAAGCGTCTTGCCTCTTGTTATGCCGGAGGCCGGAATGAGTGTACTGCAAGCCGAGCGAGTAACCAAGCGCTATCGCATGGGCGGCGTCACGGTGAACGCGCTGGACAGCGTGGATTTTGCGGTGGAACCGGGCGAGTTCGTGGCCATCATGGGGCCGTCCGGGTCGGGCAAGTCCACGCTGCTGCACCTGTTGGGCGGCCTGGACGGCGCGAGCGACGGCGAGATCACGCTGGCGGGTAGGGCGCTGTCGAAGCTGAACGACAACGAAGTGACGCTGGTGCGCCGCCGCAGCGTGGGCTTTATCTTTCAGTTTTACAATCTGGTGCCCACGCTCACCGCCGAAGAGAACATTGCGCTGCCGCTGCTGATCGATGGACGGGACATCAACCAGTATCGATCGACGATTGACGGCTTACTCAATCTGGTCGGTCTGAGCGATCGGCGTCACCACAAACCCGATCAGTTGAGCGGCGGCCAGCAGCAGCGGGTCGCCATTGCGCGCGCCTTCGTCACCGAGCCGGATATTGTGCTGGCCGACGAGCCGACCGGCAATCTGGACAGCAAATCGGGGCGGGCGATTTTGGAGTTGCTGCGCCAGTCGTGCGATGCGCTGGGCCATACCATCGTGATGGTGACGCACGACGCTTATGCAGCTTCGTATGCCGATCGAGTGGTCTTCCTCAAAGACGGCCGCATCGTGCGCGAGCTGCGCCGCGAGGCGCACACCGACAATCGGATGCAGGCCATCATGGATGTGATGGGGCGGCTGGAGAGTGAAGAGTGATGCGTAATGAGTAATGCGTAATGCGTAATGGGAGGTTTTACGTGTTGCCGGTTACTCGTTAGACGAAGACGACCATGCCGTCAAACATCTTTCTTCGCAATCTTTACGCGCTTGCCGTCCGCAACCTGTGGGCGCGGAAGACGCGCACTTTCCTCACGACGCTGGGCATCGTGCTGGGCGTGGCCGTGATCCTGGCCATCAACATCACCAACAGCAGCACGCTGGCTTCCATCAACACCATTTTTGACGAGGCGTCCGGCCTGGCGCACCTGGTCATCGTGCCGTCGAGCTACACCGGCAATACGGGTTTCCCCGAATCGACGCTGGGTCGGGTGAGCGGTGTGCCGGGTGTCAAAGCCGCAGTGCCCAGCGTGCAGGCGTTTACGCTGCTGGCGGCCGAGGCGCGGGGCTGGGAATATACGTTTAGCCTGGGCGGGACCAGCGGCAATCGCTTACTGCTGTTCGGCATCGATCCGGCGGTGGATCAGCTGGCGCGGCAGTACAAGCTCAACGCCGGGCGGTTTCTGCAGCCGGGCGAGCGCAGCTATTCGGCTGTTTTTACGCAGGACTATGCTGACGAGCATAACCTGACGGTGGGCAAAGACGTGGACATCCTGCTGCCCGCCGGCACCGCGACGCTGCGCGTGGTGGGCATTGTGCGCAAGGACGGGCCGGGCCTGATGAACAGCGGGGCGGTGGCTTTTGTGCCGCTGGGGGTGGTGCAGGAACTGTTTGCGCGCGGGGGGCAGCTGGATCAGATCGATGTGGTGGCGCAGCCCGAAGTGGCCGGCACCACGACGCAGCTGGCCGATCTGCGGCGCGCGCTGCAAGACAGGCTGGGCGGCAAATACCTGGTGAATTACCCGGCGCAGCGCGGTCAGGTGGTGTCGCAGCAGCTGGCAACCTACCAGCTGGGCCTGCAATTCTTCAGCATGATTGCGCTGTTTGTGGGCGGTTTCCTGATCTACAACGCGTTCACTATGACCATCGTCGAGCGCACGCAGGAGATCGGCCTGTTGCGCGCGCTGGGCGTGTCGCGGCGACAGATGCTGCGGCTGGTGATGATCGAGGCGGCGCTGCTGGGCGTCATCGGCTCGGCGCTGGGCGTGCTGTTTGGGCTGGTGCTGGCCCAGGGGCTGATCGCCATCATGGGCACCATCACCGCCACGGAGATTGTGCGGGTGGATGTGCCGCTGGACGGGCTGATCACATCGCTGCTGGTGGGGCTGGGCGTGACGCTGGCCTCGGCGCTGCTGCCCGCGCTGCGCGCCACCCGCATCAGTCCGCTGGCCGCCTTGCGCATCCGCGGCGCCGACGAGCCGGCGGGCGCGCCGCGCCGGCTGGGCTTTGTGGCGGGTGTGGAGCTGGTGGTGGTGGGCATGCTGTTCATCTACGTGATTCCCCTTAGACCGTCGATGGTCTATCCGGTGGGCAGCAGCATGGTGTTCTGGATGCTGCTGGGCGCGACGCTGATGGTGCCGCGCTCGATCGATGTGCTGGAGCGTTTCGTGCGCCCGGTGATCGGGCGGCTCTTCGGGCGGGAAGGCGCGATCGGGGCGGGCAACATCCAGCGTTCGCGCGGCCGCACCTCGCTGACCGTGGCCGCGCTGATGGTCGGCATCAGCATGGTCATCAGCATCGGCGCGATGAGCCGCTCGTTCCAGAACGACATCGACGCCTGGGTCAATACGTCGGTGGGCGGCGATTTGATCGTGCGCTCACCGCTGGAAATGCAGCTCGATTTCGGCACGCGGCTGGCCGCCTTCGACGGCGTGACGGCCGTGACGCCGGCGCGATATTTCGGCGTGCGGCGGGCGGGTAACGCCGCCGACGATCTGGCGCTGGTCTATCAGGCGATCGATCCGGCTACGTACTGGGACGTGGCCTCGTTTCAGTTTGCGGAAGACAAAGATCAGATCGAAGCGATGAAGCAGGACTTTGCCGCCGGCGGCCTGTTTGTGTCCACGACCGTGGCCGATCATTACCAGTTAAAGCGCGGCGACGTGATTGAATTGGAGACGCGGCGCGGCGTGCAGCCGTTTAAGGTGGCTGGCCTGGTCAGCGATTTCACGGGACAGGGCTTTGTGATCAACGGCTCGATCGAAGTGATGCGCCGCTACTTCGGGCTGAACGATGTGGATCGCTTTACGCTGAAGCTGGCGCCGGGCGCCGACGTGCAGGCCGTGAAACGGGCCATCGAAGATCGCTATGGCAAGAGCCGCCACATCCAGGTGGAGACCACCGAGTCATTTCGCAACCGCATCCGCGAATTGACGAATCGCGCCTTCAGCCTGCTGGACGTGCTGGCCTCGATCGGGGTGATTGTGGCCGCGCTGGGCGTGATCAACACGCTGATGATGAACGTGCTGGAACGGCGGCGTGAGATCGGCGCGCTGCGCTCCATCGGCATGACGCGCGCGCAGGTCATCCGCATGATCCTGGCGGAGGCGGGCGCGCTGGGCGGCATCGGCGCGGTCTTTGGCATCGGCTTTGGCGTGCTGCTATCGCGCGTGTTTGTGGAAGGCATGAAGGTCACCACCGGCTATCGACTGGAATTTTCGCTGCCGCCGCAATCCCTGGCGCTGGCGTTGTTCATCGCGCTGGCGGTGTCGCAGCTGGCGGCGCTGTATCCGGCGTGGAAGGGCAGCCGGGTGAACATTGTGGAAGCGATTAAGCATGAATAGTGAGTGACGAGCCAGGGTAGGTGACTCGCCACTCTTTACGGCGGGAGGACTCATGAAGGGCAGACAACTCATCATCATGACCGTTGGCGTGGTCGTTCTCAGCGCGATCGGCTTTGCGGGCTATCAGCAGTTTCTGGCGCCGACCGCGCCGACGCCGACGCCGGTGCCGCAAACCAAAACACAGGATGATGTCGTGTCGGCGCAGGGGTTTGTGCAGCCGGCCCGATCGGTTGATCTGGCCTTTCGGGCAGGCGGACGTGTGGCCGAGGTGCTGATCAAGGAAGGCGATCACGTTCGGCAGGGCCAGGCCCTCATTCGCCTGCAAGATGATGAGTTGCAGGCGGCTGTGTCGCAAGCGCAAGCCGCCTTGAAGTTGGCTCAGGCGAATTTGGCGCAGGTGCAAGACGGCGCGCGGCCGGAAGAAATCGCGGCGGCCGAGGCAGGGGTGCGCGCCGCGCAGGCCCAGCTGAACGCGGCCGTCGCCGAGCGCGATCGGCTGACGGGCGGCGCGACC
>CAZKBQ010000019.1:0-72361 GCA_964550855.1 uncultured Anaerolineae bacterium | reverse complement strand
CCGATGCTCGCATCGATCATCGCCAGCAGCGACGTGGGCACATCGATCCACTGAAGTCCGCGCAGATACGTCGCCGCCACGAAGCCCGCCAGATCGCCGATCATGCCGCCGCCCAACGCGAGAATCAGATCGCCGCGCTCGAGGCCGACACTGACGAGGGCCGTGTACAGGCCGTTCGCCATGTCCAGCGTCTTGCTGGCCTCACCCGCCGCCACGCGCAGCAGTTGCGGCTCAAAGCCCGACATCGACAGCGACTTCGCCACGCGCTCGCCGTACACCGGCGCCACATTGGAATCGCTGATCAACGCCACGCGCCCGCGCAAGCCGCGCGCACGCAGCATGACGCCCAGCACGTTCAGCAAGTCCGCGCCCAGCAGAATCGACATCGAGCGCTCGTGCATCGGTAGTTCAAACGTATCTGGTTCAGCCAAGTTTGTGATTGCGCCATACAACGCCATCACATGCATCATCACTTCAGCCGGACTCATCTCGGTGGTATTGACCTGCCACGGAAACGAGCGATATACCGGCTCGCGCTGCTTCAACAACGCGCGCACTCTCTCAGCGCGATCGTCGCCAGTCAACAGCGGTCGATCGGTCGCCGCGCCCACACGCTCCATGATCGCGTCCGGCGTCGCAGTCAAACAAATGATGCGCCCGCCCTGCTCCATCAACTCCCGATTGTGCGCCGGCCCCAGCGTCCAGCCGCCGGTGGCGATGATCAACTCCTGCGGTTCGCTGAAAGCCGCGCACGCCTCGGCCTCCCACGCGCGAAAACGATCTTCGCCGTCTTCGGCAAAGATCGCCGCGACGGGTTTGCCCGCACGCTTCTCAATCCACACGTCGGTATCGATAAACGTGCGCTTCAACCGTTCGGCAATGGCCTTGCCAACAGTGGTCTTGCCCGTGCCCATGAAGCCGGTGAGAATGAGATTGGGTTCCATTCGAATCAATCCTGCCTAATGAGTAACGAGTAATGAATAAGACCGCAAATTACCCATTACTCATTACTCGTTACTCATTAGAATTTCCACATCACATTATCCATCATCAAATCTTCCAGCCGGGCGCGGCGCAATGTCTCAAAGCGCGGCTTCATCTCGCCGATGCTGTCGCCGCCCAACTTTTCGATCAGCGCATCGGCCAGTACATAGGCCATCATTGCTTCGAGGATGACGCCCGCGCGTGGTACGGCGCAGAAATCCGAGCGCTCATAAGTGGTGAGCGTCTCTTTGCCCGTCGCCAGATCGACCGAGCGCAGCGGATTCAGCGTAGTGCTGATGGGCTTCATCGCCACCCGCGCCACGATCGGCTCGCCGGTGGTGATGCCACCCTCGAAGCCGCCCGCGCGATTCGTCGCCCGCACAATCCGATCGCCATCGCGCAGAATCTCGTCGTGCACTTGCGTGCCGCGCCTGTGCGCGTTTTCAAACGCCGAACCGATCTCCACGCCCTTCATCGCGTGCACGCTCGCCAACGCGCCGATCAGCCGCGCCGACAAACGCCGATCCCATTGCACGTGCGTGCCCAGTCCCGGCGGCACGTTCAGCGCCACCACTTCGGTGATGCCGCCCAGCGTATCCTTCGCTTCCATCGCCGCGCGAATTTCGGCGTGCATCATTGCGGCAGCGTCGGCATCCGGGCAGCGCACGTCGGATTGATCGGCCAGTGCGAAGCGATCGAGATAACTTGTCTCGTCATTCACCTTCGCTTCAACTGCGCCAATTGAAATCACATACGATCCGATCACAACACCAAATTCGCCGAGGAATTTGCGGCAGATCGCGCCCACCGCCACGCGCGCGGCCGTCTCCCGCGCCGAGGCGCGCTCCAACGCGAGACGCAATTCTTTGTAGCCATACTTAATCGCGCCGGTCAAATCGGCGTGGCCGGGCCGCGGAATCGTCATCGGCGCGATGTCGCGATCGGCCCACTTGGCGTGATCGAGGTTGTCGATCGTCAACGCGATCGGCGCGCCCGTCGTATGACCGCCCATGACGCCGCCCGTGATCCGCGCCTGATCGGTCTCGATCTTCATGCGCGGCCCGGCCCCATAGCCCACCTGCCGCTTCGCCAGATCCCGATCGACATCGGCCGACGATAACGGCACACCCGCCGCCATGCCATCCAGTATCGCCGTCAACTGCGGCCCGTGTGATTCACCGGCGGTCAAGAATCGTAGCATAGTTCACTTGTCACTCTTCACGTTTTGTTACTACTCAGCCGTAGTACGGCGTCATTCCCGCATGCTTCGCCCGGCGCGCCCCCGCTTCGCGGACAGGGCGTAAGCGGGAATCCACTGCGCCAGTCAGCGTGCCTTGCCAATCGTCGCCTGGATGCCCGATAGAAGCACGCTTCGCGGGGCATGACACTGCTCTTCACTTTTCACTCATCACTCAATGTCGGTAAGTTAACGCGCTGGTCACGTCATTCCCGCATGCTTTAAGCGGGAATCCACTGCGCCAGTCAGCGTGCCTTGCCAATCGTCGCCTGGATGCCCGACGCGAAGCGAGCATTCGGGCATGACATTACCCTTGCATTCATCACTCATCACTCATCACTCGTCACTCGCCACTCATCGCTTCACGCAGCGCCCTCATCATCACCTCGACCGGCGGCTCCACACCCGTCCACAACTTGAAAGCGGCCGCACCTTGATAGACCAACATGCCCCAACCGTTCACCGTGCGTAACCCCTGTTTTTCGGCCTGCTGCATCAAACGCGTGCGCGGCGGATTGTTGAGCAGATCGAACACCAACGCCTGCGATGGTAAGGGTACGTCAGCGGGCCACGGCGAAGCATCGACGTTGGGCGACAGGCCGACCGGCGTCGTGTTGACGATCAGGCGCGTGGCCGGATCGATGTGCGCCACGTCACCTAAGGGTCGTGCGTCTGATGATAACACACTGGCTTTAGCCACATCGCGCGCATAGATCGTGATGTGCGCGCCCAACTCGCGCAGCACGTACACCACCGCTCGCGCCGATCCGCCCGCGCCCAGAATCGCGCACGGTTGATTTTCGATCACGACGCCCGTCTCCAACAACGAGCGTTTGAAGCCGAAAGTGTCGGTGTTATAGCCGATCAGCCGATCAGCGCGCCGCACGATCGTATTCACCGCGCCCACCGCTTGCGCCGCTGGATCGATTTCGTCAAGAAAAGCCATCACCGTTTGCTTGTGCGGAATGGTCACGTTCGCGCCCGATAATTCTCCCGAACGAATGCGGCCGACCACCGCCGCAAGTTGATCGAGCGGCGTAGGCAGCAGAATATAGCGCCAATCAAGGTCCAGTGCCTTGAAAGCGGCGTTGTGCATCGCCGGGGAACGGCTGTGCTCCACCGGCCAACCGATGAGCCCAACGGTGTGTGTCATAGGTAATTAAGAGGACGCTGATTGCGCCGATTTCTGCAAAGTGGAGCAGTTTCCAGGTTGATTTGCAGCATCGCGCGGCTTCGTCATTCCCGCATGCTTCAAGCGGGAATCCACTGTGCCAGTCGGCGTGCCTTGCCGGTCGTCATATGGATGCCCGACGCGAAGCGGGCATTTGGGCATGACGTTCCGCATCGACGTAAATCAAGCCGGGAACCGCTTCAGAGTTCGAAATCAGCGTAATCCGCGCACCGGTGCATCTGCGTCCTATTCAATCTGCCCGCCCAGCAGGCGCATCAACTCCACAAAGTTCGGAAACGATTCACGATAGGCTTCAGCGTGCGTGATGGTCGTTTCACCGTCGGCGATCAAGCCCGCGACGGCCAGCGACATCGCCAACCGGTGATCGCCGTGCGAATCGACGACCGCGCCGTGCAAACGCGTTGGTCCCTCGATACAGAAACCGTCAGGCCGTTCTTCAATCTGCGCGCCGAGTTTGCGTAGTTCCAGCGCCAGCGACGCAATCCGATCCGATTCTTTGACGTGCAGTTCTTCGGCATCACGCACGATCGTCTCGCCGTGCGCCTGTGTCGCCAATACGGCGAAGATGGGAAACTCGTCGATCATGCGCACGACCCAATCGCCACCAACCGAGATGCCGCGCAAGTCGCCGGTCTTGATCGCTATGTCCGCGATCGGTTCGCCATTGATTTCACGCTGGTTTTCAAGGCGAATCATCGCGCCCATCTGGATCAACGCATCCACGATGCCGGTGCGCGTGTCGTTCACACCCACCGCCGGGATCAGCACTTCGGACTTCGGCGCGAGCGCGGCCGCGGCCATGATGAATGCCGCTGACGAAATGTCGCCGGGCACAGTAGCCTCGAAGGCGGCCACCGGTCGATCGGGCGGAGTGAGCACCACGCTGTTACCTTGAGAAATCACTGTGACTCCGATCGAACGCAGCAGCCTTTCGGAATGATCGCGCGATGGGCCGGGTTCATGAATCGTCGTCTGCCCGTCGGCTTGCAGCGCGGCCAACAGCATCGCCGCTTTGATCTGCGCGCTGGCGACGGGCAAAGTATACTCGATGCCGTGCAGGCGCCGGCCGCGAATCGTCAACGGCGGCGTGTCCACGTCGATGTCGGCGCCCATCAAACGCAGCGGTTCGGCCACACGCTTCATCGGACGGCGACGCAGCCCGGCTGATCCGGTGAGTGTTGAAGTTACCGCCTGTTGTCCGGCGAGCGCGCCCATCAACATGCGAATCGTCGCGCCGGAGTTGCCGCAATCCAGCATATCGGATGGCGATTGCAGTTGCCCGCCGTGCACAAGAATTTCGCCTTCAGACTGGACTGCAACTTCAACGCCTAAATCGCGCACACAGCGCAACATCGCTTCGGTCACGCCGGCCTGCAGGAAATTGATGATGCGACTTGTGCCCTGCGCCAACGCCGCGTGCATCAGCGCGCGATGCGAGATCGATTTGTCGCCGGGGACATACACGGTGCCACGCAAGCCGTTTGAAGATTGGATAGTCCAGTTCATGGCACACTCACGTAAACAAAGTCGTTCGTCGCGCTCGAGCCGCGTCCATCATCGCCTGTAGTGCGGCGCGATCACCCTGTTGGATGAGATGGGCCAACGTTTCAAGCGCAGCTTGCAGGCGCGTTAAGCCCGTCAACACACCGGCCTGATTGGACAGGAGAATGTCCAGCATCATCGTCACATCTGACGCCGCGAGGCGCGTACTGTCTCGAAAACCAGAGGCCGCCATGTCCCATGCCGTTTTGTCGCGCGTTTGCAGCGCCGCTTCAACCAGAGCAATTGATGTGAGATAGGGCACATGGCTGATCGCGGCGGCGAGTTGATCGTGCCGATCGGGCTCGAGGATCAACCCACGTGCGCTGATCGCGTCGATGAGCTGCTGGGCGACGGCTAACGTGGTGGCGTGCGTTCGATCGAGCGGGGTGAGCACGAACAAACACTTGCGATACAGATCGGGCGTGGCGACACCCAGCCCCGACGTTTCTTTGCCGCACATCGGGTGACCGCCCATTGGGCTGATCCGATCGGGCAAGGACTGCATCGCCGCTGCGATCCGGCCTTTGGTCGAGCCGAGATCGATCAGGTGAAAATCGCCGGAGAAAACCGCCGGAAGCTTGATCAACCAATCGAGAATGGCGTTGACGGGCGCGGCCAGGATCAAGAGATCAACTTGATCGCCGCCGAGATCGATCGGGCGGTCGATAATGCCACGTTGCAGCGCCTGATCGAGCGTCCTGTGATCGACATCGTAGCCGCCGATCGACGCACACGCTTGCGCCTCACGCAGCGCCATCGCCAGCGAGCCGCCCATCAGACCCAGCCCGATGACGCCGACGTGACTGTCTTTCAACGCCGCCTTAAAGCCCGCCTCCATGTTACTGGCGCCCGACCACTTCGGCAATGGCGCGGACTTCACGCACCAACTGCGCGAACTTCTCCGGCTTCAAACTCTGCGCGCCGTCCGACGCGGCTTCTTCGGGGCGCGGATGCACTTCGATGATCAGCCCGTCGGCCCCGGCCGCGATGCCGGCCCGCGCGACCGCTGTGACGTATTCCCACTTACCGGTGCCGTGCGACGGATCGAGAATGACGGGCAGATGCGACATCTGTTTGATGACGGGAATGGCGTTGATGTCGGTGGTGTTGCGCGTGTAACGCTCGAAGGTGCGGATGCCGCGTTCACACAGGGCCACACGCATGTTGCCGTGCGAGAGAATGTATTCCGCCGCCATGAGCAATTCTTCGATCGTGGACATCATGCCGCGCTTCAACAACACCGGATGATTGGCTTCGCCCGCCGCGTGCAGCAGCGCGTAGTTCTGCATGTTGCGCGCGCCGATCTGCAGCATGTCGGCGTAGCGGGCGACCAGCGGCACCTGTTCGGGCGCCATCACTTCGGTCACGACGGGCAAGCCGGTTGCTTCGCGTGCTTCGGCCAGCAGCTGCAAGCCTTCTTCGCCGAGACCTTGAAAACTGTACGGCGAGGTGCGGGGCTTGTACGCGCCGCCGCGCAGCACCTGCGCGCCCGCTTCCTTCACGGCGTGCGCGGTCTCCAAGATTTGCGAGCGGTTTTCCACCGCGCACGGCCCGGCCATGACGATGATTTGCGGCCCGCCGATTTTCACGCCATTCAGCGCGACGACGGTATCCTGCGGATGCATGTCGCGCGAGGCCAGCTTGAACGGCTTGAGAATTGGCACGGTCTTCTCGACGCCGTCCAGCAGTTCAAAGGCCGTTCGATCGATCGGGCGGTCGTCGCCGATCACGCCGATGATGGTGCGTTCTTCGCCCTGCGACAGATGCACCCGATAACCCAGCGCTTCGACCCGCGCCACCGCCGCCGAAATTTGTTTCGCACTCGCGCCGCTCTTCATGACAATGATCATGTTGACCTCACTTCTCAAAACAATTGAAGCGCAAAGACGCCAAGTCGCTAAGAAAAACTTCGCGCACTTTGCGCCTTCGCGGTTGAGTCCCTTAGCACCGATCGACGGCTTCGGCCACGCGCCGCACTTCACGCACCATTTGCGCGAACTTCTCCGGCTTCAAACTCTGCGCACCGTCGGACGCGGCTTCTTCGGGATGCGGATGCACCTCGATGATCAAGCCGTCGGCCCCGGCCGCGATGCCGGCCCGCGCGACCGCTGTGACGTATTCCCACTTGCCCGTACCGTGTGAGGGATCGAGGATCACCGGCAGGTGCGACATTTGCTTGATGACGGGAATGGCGTTGATGTCGGTAGTGTTGCGCGTGTATTTTTCAAAGGTGCGGATGCCGCGCTCGCACAACGCCACGCGCATATTGCCGTGCGACAAAATGTATTCCGCCGACATGAGCAATTCTTCAATCGTGGACATCATGCCGCGCTTCAACAACACGGGATGATTGGCCTCGCCGACGGCGTGCAGCAGCGAATAGTTCTGCATGTTGCGCGCGCCGATCTGGAACATATCCGCGTACTTCATCACCGTCGGCACCTGCTCAGGGGACATGACTTCGGTTACGACGGGCAAGCCGGTCGCTTCGCGTGCTTCAGCCAGTAATTCAAGCCCTTCTTCGCCTAAGCCTTGAAAACTATACGGCGAAGTGCGCGGCTTGTACGCGCCGCCGCGCAGCACCTGGGCGCCCGCTTCTTTCACCGCCTGCGCGGTTTCCAGAATTTGCGAGCGGCCTTCCACCGCGCACGGCCCGGCCATGACGATGATCTGCGGCCCGCCGATCTTGATGCCATCCAGCGACAAGATTGAATCCTGCGGCTGCATATTGCGCGACGCCAGCTTAAACGGCTTCAGAATCGGCACGGTTTTCTCGACACCGTCCAACAGCTCAAAGGCCGTGCGATCGATCGGGCGGTCGTCACCGATCACGCCGATGATCGTCCGCTCGGTCCCCTGCACCAGATGTGCGCGATAGCCCATCGCTTCGACCCGCGCCACCGCGCCCGCAATTTGCTTCGCACTCGCGCCTTCCTGCATCACAATGACCATGAGAATCCTCCCTTAAAATCAGGCTTGTTGCAGCGTGAAAGATCGATCGGGGCGCAGCCGGGCCGCACCTTTGATGTAGACGTGCTGCACTTCAGCCGCACTGCGATCTGTGTTCCAGTGCATCAACACGCGGATGCACCTCGGCAGACCGTGCGGCACATTCATCTCGTGCGCGCACATCAGCGCCACATCGTGCCAGCCCAGCGCTCGCGCGGCCAGCGCCGGATAATCGGCCGTGAGATCGGTCGTCGTCGTGAAGATCACCGACGCCACATCCTCCGCACACAAGTCATTCGCCTCGATCATCAGCCGCAGTAATTCATCGGTCGCCGCCAAAATTGCTTCACGAGTGTTCGCTTCCGCCGTCGTCGCGCCGCGAATGCCGCGCACCATCATGGCAGGCCTCCAGATAAAAAAAGAGCGCGGGGCCGGTGCCTCGCGCTCTTCAGATTCCCGATGTCGTCTAGGGTCTGCCAAGCCGAAACAGCGGCGGTTGATTCACCGTCGCGTAAAAGTAAAAATAAAAGTAGGCTCGGCCAGACACGTTCGTCATGATGGCCGACAGTTTATCATCCGCGCGACGGCCTGTCAATGCTCGTCTTGCACAACTTTGCACAAGCGCCGATTGTCCATCGTGCCTAATAACTCCCTCGCCCTGTGGGAGAGGGTGACGCACAGCGCCAGGTGGGGGCTACTTCATCGCCGATTTCAACTCACGCACGAATTGCGCCGCGGCCTGCGCTTTATCTTCGGCCCGATCGACGATCTGCACCAAACGCGATCCGACGATCACGCCATCTGCCAACCGACTGACCTTAGCAGCCTGCTCCGGCGTTGATACCCCAAACCCGATCGCGATCGGCGTCGTGGTGGCGTGCCGCACCCGCTCAACAAAACTGCCTAAATTCTCGGCCAATTTTGATCGTGCCCCGGTTACGCCGGTTAGTGAGACTAAATAGATGAATCCTCGCGCTTTAGCGGCGACAAGTTTCAAACGTTCGTCCGTTGAAGTCGGCGCGAGAAAATAGATCAAGCCCAAACCCCGATCGGCGCACAACCGATCGAGTTCGTCGGCCTCTTCGGGCGGCAAGTCCGGCACGATGAAACCATCGACCCCAGCCGCGGCCGCGTCATTCACGAAGTGTTCCAAACCATACGCCAGCATTGGATTGAAATACCCCATCAGCAATAGCGGCTGTGTCACGCCGCGCGATCGCAATTCCGCGATCATCGCCAGCGCCTTGGCCACAGTGATGCCCTGCTCCAGCGCGATCTGCGTGGCGTGCTGAATCACCGGCCCGTCGGCCAACGGATCGGAAAACGACAGACCGATCTCAAACGCATCCGCGCCCGCCGCGCTCATCGCCTCGATGACCTGCAACGATGTCTCCGCATCCGGGAAACCCAGCGGAAAATACGGCATCAAGGCCGCATGACCATTTGAGAACAAACGGGCAAGTCTCGCCAACGATTGCTGATTGTGGACTGCTGATTGCTGGTTACTCATCACTCATCACTCATCACTCGTCATTCATCACCCAATGTCATTTAAGTCAGTGGAGAAGCCTTGATCGCACACACGTCATGCTCGAGTGCTCGCTTCGCGTCGGGCATCCAGAGATCCGACCGGCAAGTCGTGCTGATCGGTGCGTGGATTCCCGCTAAAAGCATGCGGGAATGACTTGGCCCGTGCGCGAACTTTGTGACTTAACTCGTCACTCGTCACTCTCCACTTTTCACTCGTTACTCGTCACTCGTCACGTATTTCATCACCGTGTCCAAATCCTTGTCCCCCCGCCCCGACAAGTTCACCAGCAGAATCGCATCTTTCTTCATCTTGGGCGCGCGCTTGATCGCCTCCGCCACCGCATGCGACGACTCCAACGCCGGAATGATGCCCTCCAACTTGCACAACATCGAGAAAGCATTCAGTGCCTCATCATCCGTCGCATAGGTGTAGTGAGCGCGGCCGATGTCGCGCAAGTACGCATGTTCCGGCCCAATGGCCGCATAGTCCAGACCCGCCGAAATCGAGTGGGTTTCCGCGATTTGCCCATCGGCGTTTTGCAGCACAAACGTCTTCGTCCCATGCAGCACGCCCAATCGACCCACCGCCGGATCGCCAAAGCGTGCGGCGTGCTTGCCCGACGCGATACCCTCGCCTCCCGCCTCCACGCCGATCAACTCAACGTCGGCGTCGTCGCGGAAAGCGTGAAACAAACCGATCGAGTTGGAGCCGCCGCCCACACACGCGATGCACTGATCGGGCAGACGCCCCGTCATCTCCAACATCTGCGCGCGCGCCTCGCGGCCAATAATCGCCTGAAAATCGCGCACCATCGTCGGATAGGGATGCGGCCCCAGCGCCGAGCCAAGCAGATAATGTGTCGTGTTGACGTTGGTCACCCAATCACGAATCGCTTCGTTGATGGCGTCCTTCAACGTGCGCGTGCCCACATCGACCGGCCGCACTTCCGCGCCCAGCAGCTTCATGCGAAACACATTCGGCTGCTGGCGGGCCATATCGACCGTGCCCATGTACACCACGCATTCCAGGCCAAGCAAAGCGGCCACCGTCGCCGAGGCCACGCCGTGCTGCCCGGCGCCGGTTTCCGCCACGATGCGCCGTTTGCCCATCAACTTCGCCAGCAGCGCCTGTCCCAACGCATTATTGATCTTGTGCGCGCCTGAATGCGCCAGATCCTCGCGCTTCAAATAAATCTGCGCGCCACCGAGATGTTCACTCAACCGTCGCGCGTGCGTCAGCGCCGTCGGCCGCCCCACATACGTGCGCAGCAAACGTTCGTATTCGCCCATGAACGCCGCATCATTCACCGCTTCAACATAGGCCGCTTCAAGTTCACCGAGCGCGGGCATCAACGTCTCCGGCACAAACTGCCCGCCGTAAGGGCCAAACTTTGAATTGCCGATTTTTGATTGTTGATTGCTGATTGAGGCGATCATGCTATCCGTTCATCCGTTCTTCATCCGTTGAAAAACACCATCCGCTTCATCCGTTTCATCCGTTCAGACATCCGCTGAAAACCTCGCCGCGGCCACAAACGCCCGCATCTTCGCCGCATCCTTCTTCCCCGGCGCCGCTTCCACCCCCGACGCCACATCCACGCCCCACGGCTGCACCTGCCGAATCGCCTCTGCCACATTGTCCGGTGTTAGGCCGCCCGCCAGCAAAATCGGATACTGCTTCGCAATCGTCGCTGCCAGCGACCAATCACCCACCTGTCCCGTGCCGCCATACTCACCAGTACGATACGCATCGATCAGCAGCGCCGGTTCGCTCTCAACCGCATACGTTTTCGCCTGCTTTTCAGCCTCTTCCGTCGATTGCGGCCTGACGGCCTTGAAGCCCGTCACCTGCGTCAACATCTCAGCGGATTCATCGCCATGCAACTGTGCTTGATCAAGATCGACTTCTCGCCAGATCGATTGTATTTCAAGAGCCGATGAATTCACGAAAACGCCAATCAACTGCGGCCTGCTCACACCCGATCGGATCTGCTCGACGATCGAGCGCGCCACACGCGGTTCAACATACCTCGCGCTCCGCCGGTAAAAATTGAACCCCAGCAAATCCGCGCCCGCTTCAATCGCCGCCTGCGCATCTTCTAAATTTGTGATCCCGCAAATCTTAACCTTCACTCTTCACTCTTCACTCTTTACGTTTCACGTTTCACGTTTCACGTTTTACGTTTCACTCATCACTCGTCAACTCCCGCACCTTCGCCCCCACATCCTTCGCCGTCACCAGCGCCTCGCCCACCAGCATCGCATCGACGCCCATCAGCGCCAGTTCTGCCACATCCGCCGCCGAGTGAATGCCGCTCTCCGCCACGACCAGCACATTGCCCGGAATCCGCACGCGCAATTTCGCCGTCGTCTGCAAATCCACGCTGAAATCGCGCAGATTGCGATTGTTTACGCCAATCAATTGCGGCCCAACTCGAAACGCTCGTTCCAATTCCTTCAGATCGTGAACCTCGATCAATGCCGCCATCCGCAGCGCGCACGTCAATTGATAGAACGCCTTCAGCCGCGCATCGTCCAGCGCCGCCACGATCAGCAGCACGGCATCTGCGCCCGCCGCGCGCGCTTCGTAGAGTTGGTACTCGTCGATGACAAAGTCCTTCCGCAGCGCGGGCAGCAAGGAGATCGATCGGGCCGCGCTGAGATCCGCCAGCGAGCCTTGAAAGAAACGCTCGTCCGTAAGCACAGACAACGCCGCCGCGCCGTTATCGTCGTAGGTCTGCGCCAATTGCTGCACATCGTAATCGGCGCGCAGCAGTCCTTTGGACGGCGAGGCTTTCTTACACTCCGCGATCAGCGCGGGACGACGTGCATCGCGCAGCGCCCCGATAAAGTCGCGTGGCGGCTCCTGCAACTCAGCTTGCGCGCGCAGCCGCGCCAGCGGAACTTGTTCTTTGCAGCTGGCAACTTCTTCAACTTTGTGAGCGAGAATTTGATCGAGAATCATGTTGATCGTAATGCGCAAAACGTAAGGCGCAAATCACATCCGACATTTCACGTTTCACGTTTTACGCTTCACGTTTTACGTTTCACGTCCTGCATTTCAAATGGACGAACTAAAATTGACCAACGCCTCCAACTTCGCCAGCGCCGCGCCGGATTCAAGCGACTGTTTAGCCAACGTCAGCCCATGCTGCAAATCGCCGGTCTCCGCGCCCAGCGCCGCCGCCGCATTGAGCAGCACCGCGCTTTTGCGCGAACCGTTCAATGAGCCGCTCAGCACGCCCCGCAAAATCCGCGCGTTTTCTTCGGCAGCGCCGCCGCGCAGTTCCGCCAGATCGCCGCGTGGCAAATTCAGCGCTTCGGGATCGAGCGTCGTCGTCGTGACTTTGCCATCCTTCAAGTGACTTAGGCGATTCGGTCCCGCCGTGTTGAGTTCATCGACGCCGCCGAAGCCATGCACCACAAACGCCGCGCGCGATCCAAGTTCGCCCAACACCTTCGCCAACGGCTCGGTCAATTCCGGATCGAACACGCCGATGATCTGCACGTCCGCCCCGGCCGGATTGGTCAACGGGCCAAGCACGTTGAAGATCGTCCGCTGCCCGATCTCCTTGCGCGGCCCGATGGCGTGCTTCATGGCCGGATGAAACTTGGGCGCAAACAAGAACCCAATACCCACTTCGTCAATGGCCTTGCCCACCTGCTCCGGCGTCAGATCGAGGTTGACGCCCAGCGCGGCCAGCACATCGGCGCTGCCGCATTGCGATGACGCCGCGCGGTTGCCGTGCTTCGCTACCTTGCGCCCCGCTCCCGCGATGACAAACGCGGCCGCTGTGCTGATGTTGAACGTATGCTTGCCGTCGCCGCCCGTGCCGGCCGTATCATACAGGTTGGCGCGCTCACGCACGGGCACCGGCACGACGTTGGCCCGCATCGATCGCGCCGAACCCGTGATCTCGTCCACTGTCTCACCCTTCATCCGCAGCGCAATTAAATACGCGCCGATCTGCGCGGGCGTGGCCTCACCGGCCATGATGTCGTTCATTGCCGCTTCGGCCTCGGCCTGCGTCAAATCTTCGCGTCGAATCGCTTTGGCAATTGCGTCCTTGATCATGATAGGCCTCCTGCTGAAAAGTGAATAGTGAAAAGTGAAAGCGCTATGTGACGAATAATGACTTCACTTTTCACTCATCACTCGTCAATTCTTCATCGCCAGAAAATTCTTCAACAACTGCTTGCCATGCTTCGTCATAATCGATTCGGGATGGAACTGCACGCCGAAGGTGGGATGCTCTTTGTGCTTTAGTCCCATCACGATGCCGTCGCTGGTAAACGCCGTGACTTCCAGACAATCGGGCACGGGTTCATCCACCATCAGCGAATGGTAGCGCGTCGCCTCGAAGGGGCTGGGTAAACCATCGAAAATGCCCTTGCCCTGATGGTAAATTTGCGAGGTCTTGCCGTGCATCAAGTAGGGTGCGCGCCTGACCACGCCGCCATACACCGCGCCCAGACACTGATGACCGAGGCAGACGCCCAACACTGGAATTTTGCCCGTGAAATAGCGAATCGCCTCGTTGGAGATGCCGCCATCGTTCGGGTCGCCGGGGCCCGGCGAAATGACCAGATGACTGGGCGACAGGCTGACAAGTTGATCGAGTGTGATTTGATCGTTTCTAAACACACGGATGTCAGCGCCCAATTCGCCCAGATACTGAACCAGATTGTAAGTAAAGGAATCGTAATTATCGATTACGGCGATCATGTTGCCTCCTTGACGAGTGACGAGTCATTGTCATTAAGTTAGTGGAAAAGCCGCTGGTGCACGTCATGCCCGAATGCTTGCTGCGCGTCGGGCATCCAGCGTGACGGTTGGCGACTCATGTCGGCTGGAGCGGTGGATTCCCGCTTAAAACACGCGGGAATGACATGCTACACGTGCCAACTTAATGACATTGAGTGATGGCCCGGTTTCACTCGTTACTCGTTACTCATCACTCATCACTTCTCCGCCTGCTCAATCGCCACCGCCAGCGCCCTCGCCTTATTCAACGTCTCTTGATATTCGCTCGCCGGGTCCGAATCCGCGACAATGCCCGCGCCCGCCTGAATACTGACGCAGTCGCCGTGCATCAACAGCGTGCGAATGGCGATGCAAGTGTCCATCGCGCCATCGTAGGAAAAGTACCCTACTGCGCCCGCATACAGGCCGCGCTTCAAGCCTTCCAGATCGCGGATGATCTCCATGGCGCGGACTTTGGGCGCGCCGCTGACCGTGCCCGCCGGAAACGTCGCACGCAGTAGATCGAAGGCCGTCATCCCATCGCGCACTTTGCCCTCCACTTGCGAGACGATGTGCATTACGTGCGAGTAACGTTCCACCACAAACAGATCGGGCACGCTCACTGTGCCATATTCGGCGACTCGCCCGATGTCGTTGCGCCCCAGATCGATCAGCATCAAATGCTCGGCGCGTTCTTTCGGATCGGCCAGCAATTCCTGCTCAAGCGCTACATCTTCGGTGGGCGTGGAACCGCGTCGCCGCGTACCCGCGATCGGGCGGACGGTGGCCGTGCGGCCTTCCAATCGCACCAGCATTTCGGGCGAGGCGCCGATCACGTGATAGGGCTGATCGGCGACTGATCCAAAATCGAAGAAGAACATATACGGCGAGGGATTGAGCCGGCGCAACGCCCGATAGATATCAAACGGCTGAGCGGACGTACGGCGCGACAAGCGCTGTGACAGCACCACCTGAAAGATGTCGCCCGCCGCGATGTGCTCTTTGGCCTGACGGACGATCGCTTCAAATTCAGGCTGAGTAAAGTTGGAAGTCAACGGTTCAGGCGCTGGCGCTCGACGAGTGATGAGTGAGGGCAGTGGCGCGCTCAGTCGCTCGGCCAGCCGATCGAGCCGCGCCACCCCTTCCGCATACGCGGTGTACGGATCGCCGTTGAGGTGCACATTGGCGATGATCAACAATCGGCCGCGCGCGTGATCGAACGCAACCAGCGTATCGGCCAGCATGAAGATCGATTCGGGGAGTGCGTTGGCCGCTCCTTCGCCATCGACATCCAACTTCGGTTCAAAGAAACGCACCACATCGTAGCCCAGATAACCCACCAATCCGCCGACGAAGCGCGGCAGGCCGGGCAGCACCACCGGCTTGAAGCGCGCCAGTTCGGCTTGCAACACGTGCAGTGGATCGTTGCCCTTCGGTAGATCGAACGTCGTAGCACGGCCATTCACCCGACGTGTCACGGACTGCCCGTTGAACGTCAACAGCGCACTCGGCTCCACGCCGATGAACGAATAACGTCCGATCTGCTCGCCGCCTTCCACGCTCTCCAACAAGAACGACGCGCCGTGGCCCGCCAATTTCAAATACACCGACACCGGCGTATCCAGATCGGCCGGTAATTCCCGGTAGATCGGCACGAGGTTGCCCTGCGCCGACAACGGCAGCAGCTCTTCAAGCGAAGGATGGATGTCGGTACGTTGATGGGTCATCGGATCAGCAATCATGTTCCCTCCCCGCTTGATGAGTAACGAGTAATGAGTAAAGAAACGATTACTCGTTACTCATATCTCATTACGCTGCCACTTTCGGCAGCCCCGCAATCGCCTCTTCAATCGCCTCGCGCGGATACTCATAGTCTTCCAGTTCACCCGCGAAGTATTTCTGGTACCCCGCCAGATCGAAGTGACCGTGCCCGCTGAGGTTGAACAGGATCACTTTCTTCTCGCCCGCTTCTTTGGCCTTCAACGCCTCGTCGATGGCGGTGCGAATGGCATGGGCGGATTCCGGCGCCGGGATGATGCCTTCCGTGCGCGCAAACTGCACCGCCGCGGCAAACACCGGATTCTGCGCCACGGCCACCGCTTCGATGACGCCTTCGTCGTACAGCTTGCACACGATCGGCGCCATGGCGTGATAGCGCAGGCCGCCCGCGTGAATGGGCGCGGGGATGAAGGCCGAGCCGAGCGTGTACATCTTGACCAACGGCGTCATCTGCGCGGTATCGCCGAAGTCGTAGGTGTAGATGCCCTTCGTCAGCGACGGCGCGGCTGTTGGCTCCACGGCGACGATGCGCGTTGTTCGACCTTCCTTCAACTTGCCACGCACGAACGGCAGCGCGATGCCGCCAAAGTTCGAGCCGCCGCCCACGCAGCCGATCACCACATCAGGATACGCGCCCACCAACTCCATCTGCTTCAGCGCTTCTTCGCCGATGACGGTCTGATGCAGCAGCACGTGATTGAACACGGAGCCGATCGAGTATTTGGTGTCCGGCGTCGTGACCGTGTCCTCCAGCGCCTCGCTGATGGCGATGCCCAGCGAGCCGCTGTGATTGGGATCCTGCGCCAGAAATTTGCGGCCGGCGTTGGTATCCTTCGACGGCGAAGCGACGATCGACGCGCCGTACGATTCCATCAACATGCGGCGATAGGGTTTCTGCTGATAGGAGATGTTGACCATGTACACTTTCGCTTCAAGGCCGAAGAAGGCCGAGGCAAAAGCGACCGCGCTGCCCCACTGCCCCGCGCCGGTTTCCGTAGCGAGCCGCTTCGTACCCGCCAGTTTGTTGTAGTACGCTTGCGGCACGGCGGTATTGGGCTTGTGCGAGCCGACCGGCGACACGCCTTCATACTTGTAGTAAATCTGCGCCGGCGTATCGAGCGCTTTCTCCAAACGCCGCGCGCGCATCAACGGCGTCGGCCGCCACAACCGATAGATCTCCTGCACCTCTTCGGGAATGTCGATGAACTGCGCCGCATACGGGCCGACGGACGCTTCCTGCATGATAATTTCCATCGGGAACAGCGGCGCGAGCGCCTCCGGCCCGATCGGCTTGCCGTCGGCCGGCGAGACCACCGGCGGCAGCGGCGTCGCAAAATCGGCCTGCACGTTGTACCACGCGGTCGGCATATCTTTTTCGTCGAGCAGGAACTTCACTTGATCAGACATGGCTCTCCTTGCTGGAATGAATTTCGTAAGGTGTGAAACGTAAAACGTAACTATCGCACTCGCTTCAGCCCCATCGCTTCGCGAGCCAGCGCCACCGTCTCTTCGGAGATGGGGCGCACCTTGGCCGCGCCCGCCGCGATGATCTCGTCGATCAGACCCGGCTTGGCTTCGTAGTACGCGCGACGCTCGCGGATCGGCGCGAGGAAGTTTTGCAGCGCGATGTTCAACTTCTTCTTCACTTCCACATCGCCCACTTTGCCCGCCCGATACCGCGACTTCAAATCTTCGACTTCCTCCTTGTTTGGATTGAAGGCGTCGTGATACTGAAAGACGGGATTGCCATCGGGATTGCCGGGGATGTCCGCTCGGATGCGCGTGGGATCGGTGTACATGTTCATCACCTTCTGACGCACCGTCGCCTCATCGTCCGACAGCATGATCGCGTTGCCCAGCGACTTGGACATCTTGGCTTTGTTGTCCGTGCCCACCAGCGTCGGCACATCGCCGATCAGCGTATCGGGTTCGGGGAAGAGTTCGCCGCCATACAAGAAGTTGAAGCGCCGGGCGATCTCGCGCGTGACTTCCAGATGCGACGCCTGATCTTTGCCGACCGGCACGAGGTTGGCGCGCACGTGCAGAATATCGGCGGCTTGCAGCACCGGATAGCCCAGCAGGCCATACGACGGCTGCTCGATGTGCTCCGCGTCCATCACTTCTTTCAGGCTGGGCACGCGCTCCAGGCGCGGCACAGTCGTAAGCATGGAGAACAACAGGTGCAGTTCGCATACGCTGGGCACGTCCGATTGCACGTAAATCGTGGTCTTGTCAGGGTCAATGCCAACCGACAGATAATCGAGCACCAGCTGGCGCGTATTGCCGACGGTGGCCGCGACGTGTTCCTTGTCAATCGTGCGGGTCAGCGCGTGATAATCGGCCACGATCAAGAACACTTCATACTCGTCCTGCAGCCGCACCCGATTGGCCAGCGTGCCGACGTAGTGCCCCAGATGCAGCGGGCCGGTGGGCCGATCGCCGGTGAGGATGCGACCCTTCTTAATTGCAGATGGTGGATTGCTGACTGCTGATTGACTGGCTACGGTGTCCATGACTTGCCTCCAGGATAATGACTTTGCGTCTTTGCGCGAGATCAAAAAAGCGCTCGTCCCGACTCGCATTGCTGCGATGTCTGGGACGAGCGCTCCTGCTGCCCGTGGTGCCACCCACTTTAGGCCGCTGCAAAAAGAAAACCTGTCGGTGATAGCGACAGGTTTCTGAGCCAGCCTCACTTTGCAAGCACGGTCTGACGACGATGCTCTCTGCCCTGATAACGGTGGCGATTCCGGCTTGGGCTACTCCCGATCGGTTTTGCCCGCACGACTCGGAGGACCATTCCGCTTCGGCAACTGGATCGGACTCGCAGCACCTTCCGTCCGACTCTCTGACCAGCCGCGGGTGAAGCGTACTTTTCCCCGTCAGCGTCTTTATGGCGCTATACTACCATATGCGGCAAAAATGTGTCAAGGGGCAACTTGCACGCCCCACCGGCGCGGCGGATTGGGCCAAGTACACAAATCGGGCCGGCTGGTTTACTGCCGATACTTCTCCGCTTCCGATTCAAATTTCTTGCGCAGTTTGTCGCCGCTCTCACCCTGCGCCTGCGCCCGCAGATCTTGCAGCGCCACGATGATTTTCTCCAGGTTGCGTTTCTGTTCGCGCAGAGCCTTGAACTGCTTGCGCCGGGTCTTGCCCGTCATGTCCGGGTCCAGGTCGATGGTGTCGTAGTCCTTGCACGCCTCCACGATCAGCCAGTCGGCCAGAGCCAGCTCGGCGTCGGCCAGCATCTCCCGCTCGAGGTCGTTTCGCTGGGCGGTCAGCCGGGCGATGGTCTGGTCAATGTGCGCAATGATGTCCGCCGTGGTATCCATGAAGTTCCTCCATGTCACATCAAATAGGCCGCGCGCCTGCCGGCGCCAAAGCGAAGCAAAACCAATCGGGGCAATTGTACACCAAAAACGGCGGGGCCCGCCGCGAGGCAAAAAATCGCCCTTCTGGATCCGATAAGCGCCGGCGCGGGTGGATCAGAAGGGCAAAATGAGTGAACTTGATTGCCTGTAGTATAGCCAGAATCGGCGAATTTTGGTTTTCAATTCGCTTGCAGAACCATTTCAAGTTCATTGCCGCAAAACCGCCCCGGCAGACCAGGTGATCTGCCGGGGCGGCACAGGCCGATCGGGCGGCGGGATTACTGGCGCAGTGTAATCGGCAGGTAGAGGTCAGGCAGCGTGTTGCCTGCCTCCTCTTCAGGTCCGACGGTCACCATCAGCGTTTGAGTCGTGACCGTGTTTTGATTATCGCGCACGCTGAGCGTGATGGTGTGCGTGCCCAGGCTCAGCGTGTCGATCTGCAGCAGCGCGCCCGTGCCCAGCACGCCGTCGATGTCTGACTCCCACGTGATGTGGTCGTCGGGCAGCATGCCGTCTTCGATGTCGTACGCCTCCGCCTCGAATGAAATCGTCTGGCTGAGCACGTAAGTCGTACCGCTCACTGGCAGCACCGAGTTGATCTGCGGCGCTTTGTTGGGCACGGTGAACACGCCGTTGGTCTCATTGAAAGCCGTGTTCACGCCGTCGCTGACCCACACCCGGAATTTGCCCTGTGTTGTGCCGGCCAGCAGATCGGCGTCCAGCGTCACCGTCGTCGAAGTGATCTGGCCCGACAACGGTTTCCATGTCGCGCCGCCGTCGGTGCTGTAATCCAGCGTGAACGTCAACGGATCATTGTCCTCGTCAGACGCGACCCAGCTGGCGATCAGCGTGCTGCCCGTGACCGTCACGCCGCCTGTCGGGGCTTGCAGCGTCACGGTCGGGACGTGCGTGCTGACCGTGCGCGTGATCAACGCCTGCGTCTCGTTGGCGATAACGATCTGCTGCGTGCCGGAGATCCATGGGACCATCTCGGTCATGCTCTGAACCGGATTGTCGATCTCAGGGACGCCGCGCGGCGAGAAGTTGTAATCGGCAAGCACGTTGTTACCGGCGCCCAGCAGTTTGATGTGGTATGTCCCGTTGACATCACGATCGAACAGATCGTCAGCATTCGGCAGCCGATAGAACGTGCTCAGCGTTATCGTATTCGTCGCCGTCACGATCTGGCCAAGCACGATCAGCCGTTCGACGCCCTGCGGCCCCAGCGCCCGTAGCGTGCCTTTTTCGGCCACCATCTGGTTGTAGAGGGCTTTATAGGTGTAGTCGCTAATCCATTGGCCGGGGCAGTACGTCATCATGTCATACCAGGTGGGCGGCACAATGTAAGGCGTGTTCAGGCTCCAGTCAAAGCCGTACAGCGTGTTGCCCGCCCACATGCTGGTGCCGGGGCTCATGCGACCCTGCGCGTAGGGGTACGATCCATCCGGCCCCGCTTCGTCACCACAGCCGCCTGAGCCGGCGTATGGCGCGCCTCTGACGTGTGCGCGGCCATACGAGTGGCCGTTTTCGTGACCGCCGTACCAGTCGCCGAAGTTGCCGTCTGGATCCCAGCCGCCCGTATCGCCCGTGGGGCCGGCCGCCACCATGGCCGGAATGCCAAACGACAGCCCGCGCATGAAGGTATTGCTGTCCACCTGCAGCACCTGTCCATACCATCGTTCATACCAGCCGGTGTTGCCGCCGAGCAGGGCCAGGGTCCGGTTCCACAGCAGGTCAAGGTCGACCGTATTCTCGGACGGCAGACTGCCATACGGTGGATCCAGATAGGCATAGGTAACGTTCAACGTGTTGATGGGATAGGCAGTCTTGAGCCACTTGCTCAGACGGGTGCGATCGACGCTGCGCACGTGCCGTGTGATGCCGCCATATCTGTACGGCACGTCGATCAGCCAGATGTCCATGGCGGGCGAGTTGACGAAGTTCAGGCTCGCCGTGGAGCGGACGTTGTTGCCGTAATCGCTTTCCGCGTATTTCTTGGGCAGGTTCACTTCGCATTCGAAGCGCACGCTGCCGGCCGTCAGCCAGGCCGTCGGCACGTCGAAGTAGAAGGCGTCGTTGAGCTGGCTGCGATCGGGGCTGGTGCGGATGTTGATCTGCGCGCCGGGGTTGGACGGCGACAGCGTGCCCCATAACGTCGCGCCGCGATACACGCGCAGCCGCGCGTTGACGTTGGTAATGGTGCCGGCGTTGCTCTGCACGTAGCAGCGCACAAAGGTGCGCTTCTTCGCAATGAGCGTGACGCTGTTATTCAGGTCTTGCACGGCCTGATTGACTTCCACGCCGGGGTTGCGCACCAACAAGTCGATGGTGCGCACTTCCGTGGTCAGGTCGGCTGCGGCCGGATACGCTTCCAGGTTGCCCACGTTGTCCCGCGCGCGCGAGCGGAATTCGTAGATGTGGCCGCCCGTGGCAAAGAACGTGCTGGATGTCTGCGTGGTGAAGCTCTTCCACGTCGTCCACGCCCCGTTGGTCGTCTTGTCACGATACTGCACATCGTACGACGCGATGCCTGAATGCGCGTCGCTGCCCGACCAGAACACGGTGAACGAGTTGCTGCTGGCCGACGTGGGCGCATACACCGACGAAGACGGCGCGATCAAGTCGATCCAGTACGCGCCGCGATGGACGGCGGCCGCGCTCCAGTTGCCGGCCGCATCGCGTGTGCGAATGTGGAAGTACTTGTTGGCGCCGCTGGGCAGCGAAGCGCTGGTCGTGGTCGTGCCGAAGGTATCGACTACTGTGTCAGGCAAAGTAGCAGCCGACGTATCGAATACGAACGAGTAGCCGCTGACCCCGCTGCCGGCATCACTGGCGCCCGACCAGATCATCGTGATGGATGGATCGCTGGACCACACCCCCAACGTGTGGCTGGAACTGCTGACGCTGGTTGGGTTCGACGGCGGCGTGGTGTCGATGAAGAACGGCCCCAGGTTACGCGCCGCCGGCGACCAGTTGCCGGCCACATCGCGCACGCGCACGTGGGCATACCAGTTGTTGCCATCGGCCAACGCTGGGCTGGTGAAGTTGGTAACGAAGGTGTCCACCGTCGTATCCGGCAGACCGGTCGGGTTTTGATCAAACGAAACGGAGTACGCGTACACGCCGCTGGTGGCGTCGCTGGCCCCGCTCCAGCTGATGTCGATGGTGTTGTCGTTGCTCCACACCGAGACCGTGTGGCTGCTGCTGGTCAGCGTCGTGGGGATGTTGGGCGGCGTGGTGTCGATCTGGATGTTGGCCTGCGCCGTGCCGAGGTTGCCCACCATGTCGTTGGCGCGGAACTCGACGCGATTTTGCGTACCCGAATCCTGGTTGAACGCCACCGCCAGGGCCGTCATCACCTGGGTGGAGGTGGAGCCATTGCTGCCGCTGATGGACGCCGGGAAGTAGCCGCTCCACGAGACGCCGCCGTTGGTCGAGAACCGGTACAGACCGCTGGTGGTGCTAATGCCGCTGCCCGTGTCCAGCACATTGGCCGTGATGGTGGGCGTCTGCGTGGTGGTGATCCAGCCGGTGGGCTGGAAGTTGCTGATCGTGGGCGGTGCGGCCTCGGCCGCCGTCCAGACCTTCAGGCCGCCGCCCGGTGTAGTCCCCAGAATATCGAGGTTGCCATCGTGATCGACGTGCGCGAACTGCGATCGGAAGTACGAGCCGGTCGTGGGCAGGTTGGTGTTGGACGGCGTCCAATTGCCCGCGCCGTCGCCCAGCCACACCTGCGGCCCGATGTTCTCGCCGCCTGCCAAAATGTCCGGCCAGCCGTCGTGATTCACGTCGCCCACGGCGACATCGAAGAATTGATTGGTTGTGTCGGGGCTGGACCACAACGCGAAGTTACCCGCGCCGTCGCCTGTGTAAACATCCACACCATTGCTGGAGCCGTTGGCCGCGGCTACGATGTCGAGGTTGCCGTCCTGATTGAAGTCGCCGACCGCTACCGCGTAATATTGAATGGCGCTGGTCACGGTGACCTGCTGGAACGATCGGAGGCTGACCTGCATAAAGACTTGCAGGCCGTTCGTATCGCCCGCCGCCACGATGTCCAACTTGCCATCGTGATTGAAGTCGCCTAACGCAGTGTCGTAGTAATTGCCAACTGACGTCGGGTTGGGCATGAGCGTGTGATTGGCGCCCTCCCACAGCCTCAGGCCGCCCGTGCCGTCCGATGGCGCGGCGACGATGTCGTAGAAGAAATCGTGATTCATATCCGCCACAGACAGGCCGCGATACGAACCGGTATTCACGAGCGAGAAGTCGTACCAGTAGCCACATCCGCCCGAATGGCCGAAGTAACGGATGCCGCCGCCGCTGCCGCTGGCCGCGATCACGTCGGGCTCAATGCTCCCGATGTTGCCCCACGGCCCAACGGCCACGTCGGCCCAGGTGCCCGTCTGCGCACCCGGCGTCATGGTGATGTTGCACGACGCCCAGCTATTGCCGCCGTCGCCGACGTAAGCGACGAGTCCCGCGCCGATGTCGCGCGACATGACCACGTCCAGATCGCCGTCTCGATTGAAATCACCGTAGCCGAGGGCGTTCATCACGCCGGTGATCTGCGGCGAAGCGATGGGCTGCCACGCCCCGATCGGATCACGCACCCCCACGTCCGCCCAGGCCCGCACGCCGCCGCCGGCATTATCGGCCGCGGCGATGTCCGGCAGGCCGTTGTGATCGAGATCGCCCACGTCCAGCCGATCGGCGCTGCCGGTGTACGACGGCGAAGTCACGCTGATGAAACCGGTGGCCGATCCCAGATAGGTGTAGAGGCCGGGCGAGCCGGTCGTGGAGCCGCCGCCCGCGATCAGATCGAGCCAGCCGTCGTTATTCAGATCGTTGAGCTTCAACTTGTAATAA
Organism: uncultured Anaerolineae bacterium; assembly: GCA_964550855.1. GTDB lineage: Bacteria > Chloroflexota > Anaerolineae > Fen-1058 > Fen-1058 > JAGOBP01. The sequence goes on along the minus strand of CAZKBQ010000019.1, from coordinate 48,164 downwards.
CTGTTGGCCACTGGAATTTGATTGGGCGCAAGACTCCAGCTGTTGGCGAGCGAATCATATTTGTAGATAAACGCCCCGCCGCCCGTGGCACTGGGAAAGCCGAAGCGGCTGGCCACCAGTTCCGGTTTGCCGTCCAGATCGACATCGTCGAAGACAACCCCGCGGAACGTGTTGGTGGTGGTCAAACCGCTGTTGCTGTAGAGCCACGTGCCGAAGTTGCCGCGCCAGAATCTCACGCCGCCTGTCGCGGCCTGCGCGGCAGCCGCCACGTCGAGCCAGGTGTCGCCGTCCACATAGCCCACGGCCAGATCGTAGTATGTGCCGGTGGTTGTGATCGAGGTGGTCTGGCTGAAAGACGAAAAGGCATTTTGGAAAACGAGGATACCGGGGTAAACGGGCGCGCCGCCCGCCACGATGAGGTCTTGCCAGCTGTCGTGATTGACGTCGGCGAAGGCCAGCCCTTCATACGTGCCGCTGGGCAGGCCCGCCCACGCCGTCCACGTGCCCGCGCCGTTGCCCGTCCACGCGCCCACTGCGCCGGGGCTGCTCTGGCTGGCGGCGATGTCCAGCTTGCCGTCGTTGTTGAAATCGCCGACGATGACGTGTCCGTACTGACCCGCCACCGGCAGCCCCGTGCTAAAGCCGGTGCCGTTCCAGTTGCCCGCGCCGTCGCCCTTGTACACGACGATGCCGTTGGTGCCGGCGCTGATCAAATCGAGTTGGCCGTCGTTGTTGAAGTCGCCATACGCGACATCGCGGATGAGGCCGGTGGTGGGCAGGCCGGTCGAGGCTGGCTGCCAGACGATCGTGTTAGCGGCAAAGACAGTGATGACGACCACCATGCACACTGCCGCGACGGCGAGGGCACTGGCGACGCCAAAGCGCCACGTCCGTGACTGAGACATGCTTCCTTCCTCCCTTTTGAATTTGGTAGGGTCTGCCGACGCGCAGCGGCAAATTCCTGCCCGTCATGACACAGACTTTGATACAGCGAGGCACAGGTCGATCTGGCCGGATCGACGGTTTCAGTGTAAGCCTGATAAGGGTTAGAAGTCAATGCACTGACAGATGTCAATCGACATCACAATGTAAGTGCGCGTCAAAGTGCGCGCTGAAGTTTTGCGGCGGCTACGTGCAGGCGATTGAAATCGCGCCTGTGGAGCCGCGGGCTGACCGTCGGCCTGCGCCGACGGTCAGCGGCACGCCCGCCAGACGCGAATTCATTCGCCGGAGAAGTCGGTCGGCAAAACAATCGCGCGCTCTCGCGCTGTCGCGTCGTTACCGTCTCATCTTCTTTATTCTTCTATGTTAGAATGACTCATCTCTTTCTGCACTCTGGGATGCCGCATGAACGATGCCCGCAAAACCAAAGCTCAGCTGCTGGCTGAGCTGGCCGAGCTGCGGCAGCGCCTGGCGCTGGCCGAAGTCGCTGCTTCGGCCGCCTCGGCAACTGGCAGTGACAGCCCCGACCCACTTCAGATCCAGGCCACGCTGGTGGCAGAACACTCGAACCTGCTGGCGCTGCTCGAAAACACTCCCGATCGGATCTGGGCTGTCGATCGAGATTACCGCCTCATCTACGGCAATTCGATCTTTACGCAGGCCACCCTGCCCTTCCTGAAGCGCAGCCTGCAGCCCGGCGACAACGTCCTCGTCGACGCTTATCCTCCCGAGGCGCTGGCCGAATGGCGCAGCTACTACAATCGGGCGCTGAACGGCGAAGCCTTCAGCATCGAACTGCCCACCCGCTTCGCTCCCGTCGTTCGCTGGATGGAATATCTGTTTCAGCCCATCCGCCTGCCCGACGGGCAGATCACCGGCGTCACGGTACTGGGCCACGATGTCACCGGGCGACAGCAGCACGAGCGTCTGCGCCGACTGATCGAAAATATCACCGCGCTATTCTTCGCCACGCCGACCTCCTCCGATCTTTTTCCCGCCATCGCCCGGCTGATCAGCCGACACCTGGCCATGCCGACTGTCGCCATCGAATTGTACGACGAAGCACTGGATGAAATGACCATCATTGGCTCCAACGAGGCCGATGCGGCACGCCTGCAACTTCGATCGATTCCCGCCTCCCGGACCATTTCCGGCACGGTGGCGCACACGCGGCAGCCGGTGATCGAGACTCAAGCCGGCGCGCGCGCCGATTACATCGACACCGTCCTGCGCACCCTGAACATCGAAACGTTTGTATGCGTGCCCATCCTGGCGGGCCGCTCGGTGCTGGGCACGCTGTCGGCCGCCGATCCTGTCTCGCGCGCCGATGCCGCCGAGCTGCTGGAGCCGCTGCAAGCCATTGCCCGCCACCTGGCCCTGATCATCGAGCATCAGCGCGGCGAAGAGCGCCTGCGCGCCAGCGAGCGCCGCTTCCGCACGCTGATCGAATACCTGCCCGTGGCCGCAGCCTTTCGCGACGGCGACGATATGACGATGAATCTCGCCTGCGAACAACTGCTCGGCTATGCGCGCCGCGAATTGCCCACCGTCGATCGCTGGCTGGATGCCCTCTTCGGCGCGCGCAGCGACGAAGTCCGGCGGGCCTATGAAGCTGATCGGGCGGCAGGTTTCCCCGCGCCGCGCGAGGTCGAAGTCATGACTCGTTCCGGTCAGCGCCGCCCCATCGAGTGGAGCGGTTGCATGGTGGGGCGTTTCGAAATTTGGGTCCTCACGGATCTGAGCCGGCGCCGGCAAGCCGAAGAAGCGCTGCGCCAGAGCGAAGAGCGCTATCGCTGGATCTCCGAGACGGTTTCCGACATGGCTTATGCGGTTCAGTTTACTCCCGATGGCGCTCTGCAGCCTCAATGGATCACACCCGCGGTCGCGCAGTTTGCCGGGGTCACTGAAGCCGAACTGCTGGGGCCAGAGGGCTGGCGCACCTTCACTCACCCGGACGATTGGCCCATCGTGCAGTATCAGATCGATGAGCTGCGGGCCAATCGCGCCTGCACGGTGCAGTATCGCCTCGTCGATCGAGCCGGCAACATCCACTGGGTTATCGATCGCGCCCGCCCCGTGTGGGACGCCGCGCAGGGCCGGGTGACGGTTTTTTACGGCGCAGTGCAGGACATCACCGATCAGCACGCGGCGGAAAACCGCTATCGGTTGCTCTTCCAGGAAATGCTCGACGGTTTTGCCCTGCACGAGATCATCTGCGATTCAGCCGGCCGCCCGATCGATTACCGCTTCCTGGAAGTGAACCGCGCCTTCGAGCAGCTCACCGGCCTGCGCGCCGCCGATATCGTCGGCCGCACCGTGCTGACAGTCATGCCTGATACCGAGTCCTACTGGATTCAGACGTACGGCCAGGTGGCTTTGACCGGCCAACCCGTGGTCATGGCCAATTACTCGCAAGCCCTGAATAAACATTTCCTGGTCACCGCCTTTTGCCCGCAGCCCGGCCAGTTTGCCGTCATCTTTGCCGATGTGACCGAACAGCAGCGACACACCCGTCAGCTGGAAGCCATCGCCGCCATCAGCGCCGCCCTGCGCGCCGCGCACACTCGTGACGAGATGCTGCCCATCATCGTCGATCAGACTCAGGCCCTGCTGCAGGCTGACGGCGTGGTCATCGATTTGCAGGACCCGGTGTCCGGCGAAGTGACAGCCGCGGCCGCTCGCGGCGCCTGGACAGGCTGGCTGGGTCGGCGGTTGCAACCGGCGTCCAGTCTCACACATCACGTGATCGCCTCACAGCAGCCTTACCGGAACGAGGATGTCACGCGCGACCCTCGCATCATTCACCCGGAACTGTATGGCGAAGCCACGTCGGTGGGCTGCGCGCCCCTCGTGGTGGAGCAGTACACGGTGGGCGCGCTGTGGATCGGTCGGGCTAGCGGGCGCGCCGTTACTTCGGCCGACCTGCAGCTGCTCATCGCCATCGCCGAGATCGCCGCCACCGCGCTGGCTCGCGCCGTGGTGCTGGAAACGCTGGAACAGCGCGTACTCGATCGCACGCATGAGCTGGCCGCCGCCATCGCTCGCCTGTCCGATCTGGACCGGCTGAAGTCCAAGTTTGTGGCCGATGTCTCGCACGAACTGCGCGGCCCGGTCACCAGCCTTAACCTGTATGTGGACTTGATGGAAACGGGCAAGCCGGAAAAACGTGATCACTATTTTCAGGCGCTTAAAATGCAGACGGCGCGGCTGCACTCGCTGGTCAACGACATCCTCGATCTGTCGCGGCTGGAGCAGGCCGGCCCGGCTCAAATTGAGCCGTTTGATCTCAACACGCTGGTGGAAGGTGCCATGCTGGCCCATCAGCCGCGCGCCGAGGCCGCCGGCCAGAGCCTGCACTTTGAAGGCGCGCCGGACTTGCCGCCAGTGTGGGGCGACGCCCGGGCCATGTCCCAGGCCATCGTCAATCTGCTGATCAACGCCATGAACTACAGCCCGAGCGGGGTGATTGTGTTACGTACTTTTACAGATGGCAGACGGCTGGGGTTTGACGTGAGCGACAACGGTCCCGGCATCGATCCGGCCGATCTGCCTCACTTGTTCGAGCGGTTCTATCGGGGAAAGAACGCCGCCCAGTCGCGGCTGCCCGGCACCGGACTGGGGCTGTCCATCGTCAAAGAAATCGTCGACGCGCACGGCGGGCAGGTGGAGGCGTCCAGCCGGCCCGGTGACGGAACCACTTTCCGGGTGTGGCTGCCCCTGTCCACGCCGGCCTGAGCGCGATTCACTCGGCGCCGCGTTGGGCCGCCATCCGATCGATCCAGATGTGGTTGCGGATGCGCTCCAGCAGATCACCGGCGCGCACCGGCTTGGAAATGAACTCGACGGCGCCGACTTCAAAGCCGCGCATCTGCTCGCTGATGCGCTCGTTCAGCGTGCGCGAATCGATGTCTGGATCGTCCACCTGGCCCTTGACGCTCAGCAGGATCACGGGAATCTCGGCCGTCGCCGGATCCGATCGGAGTCGGCGGCAAACTTCGTAGCCGTCCAGGCGCGGCATGACGATGTCCAACACGATCAAATCGGGATGTTCGTGCCGCGCCCGGGCCAGCGCCTCCACGCCATCGTAAGCCGTAATCACGTCGAAGTCCTGCCGGCGCAGCACCCCTTCGATCAGGCGCACCTGCGAGACGTTGTCATCCACCACCAGAACTTTTGCGATGCCAGGCATGTTATCACCTCACGCGCCCTGCTCAACGGCCGGCCGGGCGTAGAACGCTGCAAACCGGCGCAGCTCCGCTTCCAGCGTTGTCGTCAACTCGCGCGCCAGGGCCAGATCGCCCGATCGGCCCGCTGCCTCAAGCCGCGCCGCCACATCGCGCGCCGGCCGGCTGCCAAAACTGTCCAGCGCGCCCTTCAAGCCGTGCGCGGCGCGTTTGACGGCGGGCGCATCGCCGCGCTCCAGCGCGGTGCACAGCGCCTGCCAGTGACGCGGATAGTCCAGCTCCAGAAACAAGCTCACCGATTCGCGCAACAAGTCCGCGTCACCGGCGGTCATCTCCAGCGCGGCGGCCAGATCGACCACCGGCACATCCGTGGTGGCAGCCGCCGCCTGGGTGGACGTCCAGTAGCGATCGATCGCCTCGATCAGTTTGCCGGGGCTGATGGGCTTGGACAGAAAACCATCGACACCGGCGGCCACGCAGCGATCTTGATCGGTCTGCATGGCGTACGCGCTCAAGGCCAGGATGGGTACGTGTCGGCCCGTAATCGCCTCGGCGGCGCGGATGGCGCGCGTGGCTTCCAGACCATCCATCTCCGGCATTTCCACATCCATCAACACCAGATCGATCTCGCCGGAGTCGACGATGTGCACGGCTTCGCGCCCGTTGGCGGCCACTTGAATCGTGTGCCCCAGCTTGCTCAGCGTCTGCCGACCGATGAGCTGCGCGGCTGAGTTGTCGTCGGCCAGCAGGATGCGCAGCCGCGGCCCGTCCAACGGCCGGGCGATGATGCCATGCGACGGTCGCGATGCATTCTTGCCCAGCAGCACGTCCAGCGTCTCCCACAGATCAGATCGGCGCACTGGCTTGAGCAGATGAGCCAGCGCACCCGCCGCGTGGGCGTGATCGATGTCATCGTGAAGCTGATCGGACGGCAGCAACAACACGGTGATCTGCCCCCGCCCCGATAGTTTTTCCGCCAGTTCAAAGCCCGTCAGGTCGGGCAGGCGCTTGTCGATGAGGCTCAAACGTACCGGCCGGCCGCCCACCTCGGCCAGGCGCTGCTGCGCGGCCGTGCCGCTGTCGGCCTCCAGCACGTCAAGCCCTGCGGCGCTCAACATCTCGGCCAGAGTCTGCCGCAGATGCGCATTGGGGCTGACCAGCAGCACGCGCGCGGCGGGCAGCGTGGGGCCGGGCGGCTCAATCGGGGTTTGACGCTGAAACGTCAAAGTGAACGTAAACGCGCTGCCGACGCCCGGCTCGCTGCTGACTGCGATCCGGCCGCCCATCAGATCGATCAACTGGCGCGCGATGGTCAAACCCAGCCCCGTGCCGCCGAAGCGCCGCGACGACGAACCGTCCAGCTGGTTGAAGGCTTCAAACATGATCGCCTGTTGATCGCTGGCGATGCCAATGCCGGTGTCGGCCACGCTAAAGTGCAGTCGGGCGTGATCATCCTCGACCTCAACCGGCTCCACGCTGACAAAGACCTCGCCCTGCTCGGTGAATTTGACCGCGTTGCCGATGAGGTTGACCAGCACTTGCTGCAGGCGGCCGGCATCGCCCCTGAGCGCCGTGGGCGTGTCCGGCCGAATGCGGCAGATTAACTCCAGATTTTTGCGATGCGCGCGCAGCGCCAGGATGCCGGCGGCCTGCTCAATTGTCTTGCCCAGATCAAACGGCGCATTCTCCAATTCCAGGCGGTGCGCCTCAATCCTGGAGAAGTCCAGGATGTCGTTGATGACGCCCAGCAGCGCCTCGGCCGACGAGCGCGTGAGATCTAAGTATTGATGCTGTTCGTGCGAGAGGGGCGTGGCCAGCGCCAGTTCCGTCATGCCGATGATGGCGTGGAGGGGCGTGCGAATCTCATGGCTCATGCGCGCCAGAAATTCGCTCTTGGCCTGGTTGGCGGCGTCGGCGGCCTGTTTGGCCTGGTGCAACTCATCCATGGCGCGGCGGCGCTCCAGGATCTCGCGGCGCTCGGCCTGGTGCAGCCGCGCGTTCTCAATGCCCACCGCGGCCTGCGCGGCCAGGATGGAGGCCAGTTGGATCTCGTCGGGCGTGCACGCCGCCGGCTGAGTGTACTCAAAATTGAGGACGCCGATCACGCGGTCTTTCACCGCCAGCGGCACAGCCAACTCGCTCTGGCACGGACGCTGCACGGCCAGATAACGCTCGTCGCGGGCGGTGTCCGGCACGTAGATCAGCTCGCCGGTGCGGCAGGCGGCCGCGATGATGCCGGGGCCGTCGATGCTCAGCACGTCCAGCGCGGGGTCGCGTCCGCTGGACGTGCGATCGAGCCGCTGCAATTCGCCGCGCGGCTGATCGAACAGCCACAGGCCCGCATCGTGCGCGGGCAGCGTGCGGCGCGCAATGTCCAGCACCACCCGCATCACCTGATGGATGGTGCGCGACAGCGTCACCTCGCGGCTGAGCTCCTGAACGGCGGCCAGCTTGCGGTTGAGCTGCTGCTTGTCGATGGCGCCGCGCACCGCCGATCGGATTGTTTCGGGGTGAAAGGGTTTCAGCACGTAGTCGTAAGCGCCCAAGCGCAACGCCTCGATGGCGGTATCCAGTGAGCCATAGGCCGTGATGACGATCACTTCGGTGGGCAGGCGCGCTGCGCGGATGCGGCGCAGGACATCAATGCCGTGCAGGTCGGGCATCATCAAATCCAGGGTGGCCACGGCATACTGCTCGTTGGTCAGCCGCGCCAGCGCCTCCACGCCGGTGATAGCCGGGACCAGTTCGCAGCCCAGCGGCGTCAGGCAAACTTCCAGCAGACGGTGCATTTTAGGCTCGTCGTCGACGAGCAGAACTTTGGCCGGCACATTCATGACGGCTCCTTGCGATTGAAGTAACGCGCGGCAACGTGGCCCATGGGAGTGGCCCGGTGTTGTCTTGATTGTAGTCCAGCTAAACAGGGGGATGGGTATCGAAAACGTTACGGAGTAATTTCAAGACCCGATGGGCGAGCGGCGTCCATCGAGGAGCGGACGGCGCAACGGGCCGCATCAATTGGCCGTCGGCAACGTGAAGAAAAACAGGCTGCCCTGGCCGGGTTGGCCGCTGCTTTCCACGCCCACCTGCCCGCCCATGCGCTCGACAATGCGCTGGACGATGGACAGCCCCAGGCCGTGACCCTTGGTCTGCACCTGAACGAGGCGTGAAAACGGCTTGAACAGCTGGCCCTGCACATCCGGCGAGATGCCGTCGCCGTTGTCGCACACCCAGAGCCGCACCCGGTTGCCATCGAGTTCATCCGTGCCCAGCGTAATCACCGGCGGACGGCCGCCATACTTGATGGCGTTGCTCAGGTAATTGACCAGCACTTCTTCCACCCACGGCGCGTGGCCCAGCACGGAGGGCCAGCTGGCCGGCAAGGTGATGGACGCTTTGGCGTCGGCAATCACATCGGCCAGACGCTGTTGCGCGTCCGCGACGATCCGCTCCAGATCGATGGGAATCAAAGACACTTGAGACTTGCGGACTTCGGCCAGCAGCAGCAGCTCGTCGATGATGTTGTTCATCTTGCGCGCGCTGCGCACGATGGGGTGTACCGCTTCGATGCGCTCCTCGTCGCTGAGCGAAGCGTAAACGTCGCGCAGCGTCTCGGCAAAGCCAATCACCAGGTGCAGCGGGTTTTTGAGATCATGCGCCACCGTGTGCGCAAAGGCGTCCAGTTCCTCATTGCGCACCTGCAGCTCGGCGTTGAGCTGCGCCAGGTCGCGGTGACGCTGCGCCAGCAGCGCCTCGGCCTCTTTGCGCGCCGTGATATCGCGCACGACCGCCGCCATCCCCATGGGGCGCTGATCGGCGCCGTTGACCACCGAGGCGCTGACCTCGATCGGTATGAGGGTCCCATCGGGACGCCTGCCCAGGTATTCTTCGCCGTGCAGCGTGCCTTCACGCATGACCCGCGCCATATTGTCGCGGGCGCGGGCGCGTTCTTCGGGCGCCAGCAGATCGAAGAGACTGAGGCCGATCAGATCGGCCGGCGCGGCGCGCGCCGCCAGGTCGGCCGCACGCTGATTGGCCATCACCAGCCGTCCCTCGAGGTCGGCCAGGATGATGGCGTCGGGCGACGTGTCGACGACGGCCCGATAGCGCTGCTCGCTTTCGCGCAGCTGCTGTTCGGCGTTGAATCGATCCGTAATGTTGCGGATGGCGGCCAGGTGCGCGGGCCGGCCGCGCCAGGTAAAGAAGCTGGCCATGATCTCGACCGGAAATATCCGGCCCGTCCGGTCGTGGTGCCAGCGCACGGGAATGACCGACTGGCGTTGGGCCATGGCCTGCCGCGTGCGGTCTGGCTCGGCGGACAGATCGGTGTTGCGCATGTGCAACAGTTCGTCGTGCGAGTAGCCGTACATGTTCGAGGCGGCCGGATTGGCCTCCATGATCTCGCCGGTCTCGTTGTCGATGACAAAGATGGCGTCGGATTCCAGTTCGAACAGCTGGCGGTATTTTTCTTCGCTTTCCTGCAGGGCGATTTCGGCCAGTCGGCGTTCGGTCACGTCCTGCATCTCGGAAATGAAGTATTGCGGCCGCCCCTGCGCGTCGCGGATCAGCGAGCTGCTGACAATGACCCAGACGCTGCTGCCGTCGCCGCGCAGGTAGCGTTTTTCGAAGGAAATCGTGTCCAGCTCGCCGCTGATCACGCGTTGAAAAGCGGCATCGCTGACCGACAGATCATCGGGGTGAGTCAGGTCGCGGAAGGTGCGCGCCAGTAGTTCGTCGGCCGAGTAGCCCAGCATGCGGCACAGTGCGTCGTTGACGCGCCGGAACTGACCGGTGGTGCTGACCAGCGCCTTGCCGATGGCCGCGCCGTCAAAGGCCAGCCGAAACTGCTGCTCGCTATCGCGCAGCAGCTGTTCGGCCTGTTTACGGTCGGTAATGTCGCGCACGGTGGTGAGCACCAGGTCGCCATCAGGGCTGGTCAATCGCGTCTCGGTGATTTCCACCGGCAGGCGTGTGCCGTCGCGGCGAACGTCCACGGCCTCGAATGGCTGGCCTTGATACCGCAGCAGTTCACCCGTCACGATGTGACCGACCTCGCCGCGCGCTTCCGGCGCCTGCAGATCGGATACCTTCATGCGCAGCAGCTCGTCGCGCGTGTAACCCAGCAGCTCGCACGCGCGGCGGTTGACGTCCAGAATCTCATCGCGCTCATTCTCCAGAAACAGGGCTTCGCCGGCCTGCTCAAACAGCACGTGATACCACGCCTCGGAACGGCGCAGGTCGGCCGTCAGCCGGCGCGACTCGGTGACATCGTGCAGCGTGCAGATGAGCATGAAGCCGCCGTCCACCGGCAGCGGCCCAAGGCGCGAGAGGACGACGCGCTGCTCGCCGTCAGGTCGTGCTATGACACGCTCTTGATCGTCGGTGGCGGCGGATGCCTGCCCGGTTGACAGCAAACGGAGAATGAAGGCGCGCATCTGATCCAGCGCGTCGGGGGTGCGCTGCTCAGGCGGGGTCAGCTGATGCTGGACATCCCAGAGGAACCGGCCAATGGCGTCGCTGCGCAGCATGCCCGTAATCTGCTCCTGCGCGCGGTTCCACTCAATGATGACGCCGTGTTGATCGACCAGGGTCACACCGTCAAAGGCTTGATCGATCAACAGGCGGTTGATCTGGCCGGCAAAGGCTAGCTCCGTCATGATTGTCTGCCGCGCGGCCGCGCAGCTAACGACCCACGCGGGCCATCGCCCATTCGTATAATTGTTGATAGCCATACGCCGATCGCCGCCACGAAAAGTCGGCCGTCATGCCGCTGCGCTGCATGGCGCGCCAGCTGCTGCGATCGGTGTGGTAGATGAAGATGGCGCGCGCGAGCGCCGCCCAGAAATCGTCGCTGGTGTACTGGAAAAACGTGAAGCCGGTCACGCCATCCTGCACGGTGTCGGCCAGGCCGCCGGTGGCGCGCACCACCGGCACGCTGCCGTAACGCATGGCGATGAGCTGACCCAACCCGCACGGCTCAAAGCGCGACGGCATCAGGAAGATGTCGCTGCCCGCGTAGATGAGCGGCGCCAGATCGGCGGCATAGGTCAGAAACGCCGCCGACTTCTGGCGATGATAGCCGGTGAGGTGCGCGAACATCTGCTCGTATTCCGGCGCGCCGGTGCCCAACACGACGAACTGCGCTTCGCCCGCCCAGCTGTTGAGCAGGCGATGCACCACTTCGCCGGTGATATCCAGACCTTTCTGCCAGTCGAGGCGCGACACCATGGCCACCAGCGGCACGTCGTCGTGCTGCGGCAGCCCGGCTCGCGCCTGCAACGCCCGCTTGTTGAACACGCGCCGGTCCAGCTGATCGGCGCTGAATGGCTGTGCCAAAAACCGATCGGTGGCGGGATTCCAGACGTCCTCGTCCAGGCCGTTCAGGATGCCGTGCACATCGTGGCTGCGCATGCGCAGCAGATCATCCATGCCGGCGCCGCCTTCGCGCGTCAGAATTTCGCGCGCATAGGTGGGGCTGACGGTGTTGATAAGCGTGGCGTGCGAAATGCCGCGCGCCATGAAGTTCACCTCGCCAAACGGCTCTTCGCGCAGGCTGTACGTGATCAGTTGCAGGTAGTTGAAGATGTCCCAGCTGGTTTTGCCCTGGTGGGCCAGGTTGTGGATGGTGTACAGGGTGGGCCAATCTCGAAACCAGGGGTCAATGCTGCCGGCCGTAGCCAGCCAGGTAATGGCCGGGGCTGCGTGCCAGTCGTGGCCGTTGACAACATCGGGCTGCCAGCCCAGCGGCCGTGTTAGTTCCAGCGCCGCCCGGCTGAAGAACGCGAAGCGGTACGCATCGTCGCTATAGCCATAGATGTTGGGCCGGCCAAACAAGTTGCGCTCGGCGATGAAGTAGATGGGCACATCGCTGCCGGGCAATCGGCTCTCAAAGACACCCGCCGGGATCGCGCCCACACCGGTCGGCACCAGCAGCTGACCGGGCAGCGCGTGCAGGTCAAACCGGCCCGAGTGGTAGCTGTCTTCGATGGCTTGATAGGCCGGCATCACCACGCGTACATCGTGGCCCAGCTGAGCCAGGGCTTTGGGCAGTGAACCGGCTACGTCACCCAATCCGCCGGTCTTGGCAAACGGAGCAACTTCGGCGCTAAGACACAATATCTTGAGCATGGCCTGGTTTATCGATCGAAAAAGATTGGCGTACCGGCCGCCGGTATTATTCTACATGAAACGAGCTCAAAAAGAAATAGCCAAATTACCCGCGATTCCTATCGACAACCCTCGGCCATTCACGTTATAATAAGGATAGCAGTTGCGTGCTGATCCACCTCAACTTATAATTAAGTATCGTGGTTCTACACTACCAGGAGGACGAGATGAGAAATCTGGTTGAAACATCCCCGCTGAGCATCACCCTGATGCTCAGCAATCAACTGGCGGCCGAACTCGTCAGTGGCGACCCGGCGAGCATGTGGCCGGGCATTAGCTTTGGTTCAGGCGATGTGGACAATCCGGATCAGGTCGTATACTTGATTCAGGTGAAGGGTCGGCAGCAGCGCGGCCTGCCCTACACCTACGACACGATCAAGACGACCCAGTGGCGCATCAGCGGCCAGCGCGCCGCGGTAGCCACCCTGGCACCGCAAGACGTCAGAAAAGCGCTCAGTGACGCACAGCTGAAAGTGGTGGTGAACTGGTTGATGGGACGCAATCTGGCGGCCTGGCTGCGTGCTTCGGACGAAGTGCGCGAGGCGCTGGGCAAGCCGGAGCCGTTCTTGTCTGTGGCGGAAGCCTCGCGCCGAGTGGGCATCCCGGTCACCACGCTCGATTCGGCGGTGCGCACCGTGCCGCAGCGCGTGCCGGCTGCGCAGGATGAGCGCGGCTTCTTCCGCGTGCGGATGTCGGCGCTGAACCGCGCACTGGAGAGCGGGCGGCTGCGCTCGCGCTTTGCGCACAAGGCCGGCCGACGTCAGTCAGCCAAGCGCTAGACGCGGACACTTCCCCCGTCAAACAACGGCCCCGTCGGGCGGGCAGGCCCGACGGGGCCGCCTGGCTCATCGGCGCAGTTCACGCCAGATGCGCCGCAAATTGAGACTGCTCATCGATAGCAGTGTGTCGGCCCGAAAGAATTTGGACGACAGACTGATGATGCCATAAGTCGTCACCACCAGCAGGCCCAGCCCCAGCAGCAGCTGTTCCATCGGCACCGGCACCGAAGCCAGCCGCGTCACCATGGCGATGGGCGACGTGAGCGGAAACAGACTAAGCACCAGCGCCGTCGGGCCATTGGGCGCATCGATGAGCGCATTGCTGGCCCACACCACAATCATCATCGGCAGCAGCACGATGAACGTAAACTGCGCGCCTTCGCGGGCCGACGGCGCCAGCGCGCCCAGGCCGCCCAGAATGGACGCATACAGCAGATAACCCAGCACGAAGTACAGCAGGCTCCACACCGCAAACCCATCGGGCAGCGCGGTGAACCCGCTGATGGCGCCGCGGTCCAGCATCAACAGGCCGCCGCCCATCCAGATCGCCACCTGCAGCAGCGCGACCAGGCCCAACCCCGCAATTTTGCCCAACATCAGATCGCGCGGGCGCATGCTGAGCAGCAGCAGCTCGATCGTCCGGTTCTCCTTCTCGCGCGAGACGCTCTGCAGCATATAGCCGCTGGTCATAGTCATCACAAAGAAGAAGATAAACAGCGCCGCGAACGGCACGCCAAACGCCGCCAATTCACTGGCCTGCGTGGGGGCCGTCGGCGCCAGACCAACTTGGCCGGCACTGGCGGTCGGTTTCAGCAGCAGCCGCGCCACATTGGCATTGCCGGTCAGATTCCACTGCAAAATGTACTCGATCCACTCGTTGTTCTCAAGACTGTTGAAGATGCTGAAGCGGCTGTCCACGACGATGAGTTCGCCGGTACGCACGTAATCGCGCGTTACGATGTAATACTTGCCGATCTTTCCGTCAGTCAGCGCGGTTTGAGCGGCAGCCCGATCGGGGTACGCGCGAAGCCGGATTGACTTCCAACTGACGCCCGCCGGCGCAGCATCGGGAATCGATTTGATCAGCCCCGCCTCGTCCACATAGCCGGCGGGCAGCCCAACCGGGCCGCCTTCGCTGATGAACGACGCCGAACCGTCGGTCGCCGCCGAGCTGCGCGCCAGCAGCTGTGAGCCAAAGCTCAGCCCGATGATGGCCAGCGGCAGCAGAAAGGTCGTCAGCCAGAACGATGGCCGGGCCAGCATGGATTTGACTTCGTGCTTGATGACCAACAGTACATTGCGCATGATGCCAACCTCACTTCGCCTGCGCGCTCACTGCGCGCACGATGCCCCGCAAATCAAGGCGCTGACCATAGCGAAGCATGCCCGCCCGGAAGATGCGCGCCGCCACCCAGGTCATCGCCACCGCCGAGGCGCAGAGCAGCAGCCAGCTCGCCGCCAATTGCCAGGCCGGGATCGTCGACACGCCCCAGCGCAGCGTGACAGTGATGAACGACGTGGTCGGAAACAGCGTCAGCAGCGTCGCCAGCGGGCTGTTGGGCGCGGTGAAAAACACCACCACGAAGAAATAGGGCAGCGTGAACAACAGGTTCAGCACCCCCACAATCTGTTGCCCCTGACGCAGCTCGGTCACCGCCGCGCCGACGGCGATCATCATGCCGGCGATCAACGCAAACGACGGCAGGAAATACAGGACGATGGTGAGCAGCAGCGACCACGGCACGCGCACTTCTTGCAGCACATCGACAAAGCGCGCGCCGACGGCCAGCCCGGCCACGATCACGGCCAGCAGGATCAGCAGCTGCGTCAACGACACGCCGATCAGGCCCAGCGCTTTGCCGAAGATCAGTTGGTTGGGCGAAACCGAGGTCGCCATCACTTCCACCGTGCGGTTCTCCTTTTCGTCGGTGACGGCCTGCAGCATGTAACCGCCCGCGCTCATCACCGCGATCAGGAAGAAGAAACCGATCCCGAATGGCAGCATAAAGTTGACCAGACCGTTGCCGCTGACTTCCTGCTGCCCGTCGGCCGAACGCGCGGTGATTTCCGGGCCGGCCAGCGCGCGGGCGCGCACGTCCGCCGGCACCTGCTCCACCAGATTGGCGCGCAGATAATAATCAAAGTCGCGCTGCACGGCGTTGGCCGGCATCTTGTCCCAGAAATACAACTTCGCCGGCGAGCCGGTAAGGTAACCCGCGGGCAATAAGTAATACCCCTGAATCTGGCCGTCGCGCAGCGCCGCCTGCGCGGCCGCCTCGTCGGCGAAGCGGCGCACCGCCACCAGCGGCTCGCCGCTGGCACGTTCGGTCGGCGCGACCTGGGGAACCAGCACGCCGGCCTCGTCCACCACCCCCAGCGCCCGGCCGTCTGAACCGCCGATGGACATGTAAATGCTGAAGGCCATGATGGCGATGAAGAACAGTGGGAAGCCGATCGTACTGACAATGAATGAGCGTTTGCCCGCCACCTTCACGTATTCGTGCCGGGCGATGCGCAGCAGCTTACGCATGAGCGCCCTCCTTGCCCTTGACCACCGAGATGAAGATGTCGTCCAACGATGCCTCGGCGATCTCAAACCGCTCGATCTTCACATCGGGGCGAGCGGCCAGCACCCGCAGCACGTCCTGCGGACTGGTACCGGCGGCCAGGGCCATGTGCCAGTCGCCGTTGACGCGGCGCGTCTCCAGTACGCCGGGCACGTTTTGAAAATCGCCCTGCCCTTTGACCGCCACCGAGTTGCCCGCAAAGTCGCGCTTGATCTGATCGACCTGCCCATACAACACCACCTGTCCCTTGTCGATCAGCGCGATGCGGCTGCACAGCTGCTCCACCTGATACATCTGGTGCGTGGACATGATCAGCGTCTTGCCTGCGGCCTGTTGTTCCCGAATGATCTCTTCCACGAGGCGGGTGTTCACCGGGTCGAGACCGGAGAACGGCTCGTCGATCACGATCAAATCCGGTTCATGCACCAGCGTGGCGATAACCTGCGCCTTTTGCTGCATGCCTTTGCTCAATTCGGAAATCTTCTTATGGCGGTGGTCATACAGATCGAGCCGCTTCAGCCAGTCGCTTAACCGCGCACGCGCCGTTTTCTCGTCCAGCCCTTTGAGCGTCGCCATGAACACCAGCGTCGGTTCCAGTTTCAGGTCTTTGTACAGGCCGCGCTCTTCCGGCAGGTAACCGATGCGATCTTTCTTGTGCTCGTCCATCTGGCCGCCCAGCACGCTGACCTCGCCATGATCGGGCTTGAAGATGTCCAGCATCATGCGGATGGAAGTGGTCTTGCCGGCGCCGTTGGGGCCGAGCAAGCCAAAGATTTCACCGGGGAAGACTTCAAACGAGACATCTTCCACAGCGTGCACGGGGCCAAAGGACTTGCTGAGATGCGAAACACTGACAGTGGGGTTCATATTCACCTCGATGGATCCACGACACGAATGCGGTTGAGTGAATCGTGGAGAAATATGCCGATGATCATGGCCCGATCGCCCACGATTGTATCATCGGCCGGGCGATGGTGCCTGCCAGCCGGCCGACATTGGGCGGACACGGGTCAAGTATACCCTGACTGCGCTACCGGAACATCGGGCAAGCGATTCAGCCGCAGCTAGGACTTTGGACGGAGGCGCGCCGCCGGGCGGCCCGGTTACGCCTCGGGAGGTTGATGAACGCGGCAATAGTCGCTGTGCGGCAGGGCGCGATTCTTGCACGGTTGGCCGGACCTGGTGTACCCGTGGCAGGCCCGCGTTTCCACTGCTTTCACGGCGGCGGGATGCTTCGATGGGGCGGCGCGCTGCGGTAGATCGCCCGGCGTCACCCACGCTTTCAGGTGAGCCACTTCATCGTCAAAGGCAGCGATGATCTGATCAGGGTCGGGCACCAGACCTTCGTCGGTCGCCACACCCACCACCACTTCGCCCGCGTATGAGATGATGCTAACGCCCAGCGACAGGTTGCCCGGCTGCGGCACCCAGAACATGATGCGCTTCAGCGGCTGACCGGCCAGGTAGATCGTCTCGCGTGGGCCGGGCACATTGGTCATCACTGCTGAGACTTTGGCCGCAAAAAAACGCACCAGCAGGTCTTCGACCTGAGCAGGCGTCACGCCCATGCCGCCCAGCAAACCAAAGGCGACCAGCGCTTCGGGTGTACCCTTAATGTCGTCCATGCGCTGTTTGAGCACCAGCAGGCGCTGAACCGGATCACGCGCGCCCACCGGCAGTGAGAGGATGACCAACCCAAATTGATTGCCCAGCTGGTTCAGCCGATCAGGCGGGCGGATGCTGACCGGGACCATGGCGCGGATGTTTAACCCGGCCACCGGTTGATCTTTGGCTTCAAGATACCGGCGCAGCGCGCCGGTGACGGCGGCCAGCAGCACGTCGTTGACCGTGCCGTGCAGCGAGTGCGCCAGCGCTTTGATGTCGGCCAGCGGGATGGGCTGCGACCACACGGCGCGTTTGGACACTCCGCATTTCCCCTTAAACAGCGTCGGCCGGTCCGGATTGATGAGCAGCAGTTTGCTGGCCGCCAGCACCCCCAGCGCGCCCAGCTTGGCCGCATCCACCAGTCGGCTCGGATGCGCCAGCGTCAGCAGACCCGCCTGCAGCACTGACTCGGCCGTCGTAACGGTGGTCTCGACGACGCGATTGACCGGCGCAAACAGGTTCTCCAGCGGGGACGCGGCCGGAGGAGGCGCGGCGGCTTCAGCCAGCGGCGCGGAATCCGGCGAAGCGTCGGTCATTGACAGCAGCACCTGCACCAACGCCAGCCCGTCGGCAATGCAGTGATGCAGCCGCGCAATGACCGCCGAACCCGAGCCATAACCGTCGACCAGATGGAACTGCCACAGCGGATGCCGTCGATCGAGCGGCACACTCATCAGGCGGCCGGCCAGCTGCTGCAGCGCGGCCTCGTCGCCGGGCGCGGCCAGCGTCATCCGCTGCAAATGGTAGTCCATGTCAAAGGCCGGATCAGTCTCCCAGCGCGGCAGGCCCAGCCCCAGCAGGGGTTCTTTCACGCGCTGCCGGAAGCGGTCGTAAATCAGCAGCCGGCTCTCGATCAAACCCCGCAGTCGTTCAAAGTCCAGCGGCGTGTCGAACATCATCACGCCCGCGATCATCGCCAGATTGCTGGGCTGATCCATGTGCAGCCAGGCGGCATCGACGGGGGTGAAGATTTCGGTTGTCATGGGCGGCTCCTGATGAATGATCACATCGCACTTGATAAGTATAAATACCGAGCCGCGCGGTCGGCGTCAGGCGCGGTACTCGCGCACCCGGCGCAAGTCCCGGCCCACCAGCCGGAAGGCGCCGCGCTCGGCCTCGCGTTTGATGCGTTCTTCGTCCAGTGTCAGCAGTTCGCCGTTGCAATACAGCAGCCGCCCGTCCACCCACAGGTGCGTCACGTCGGCGGCCTTGGCGCTGTGCACCAGATTGCTGACCAGATTGTGACGCGGCAGCAGATGCGGCCGATCGGTGTCGATCAATACGAGGTCGGCCGCGTGACCCGGCGCAATCACCCCGCTCCGATCGAACCCCATGGCCCGCGCGCCGCACTGGGAGGCCAGGCGCAGCGCCGCATCGCCGGGCAGTGCTTCGGGATTGCGCTGCGTGTGCTTCTGCAAGATCACGGTCTGGCGGATGGCCGCCAGCATGTCCATGTCGGCGTTGGAGCCGGGGCCGTCGGTACCGATGGCGATGTTCACCCCGTGCGCCTGAAATCGCGAGAGATCGTTCACGCCCATCGCCAGCTTCATGTAGGTGATGGGCGTGTGCGCCACCGTCACGCCATGCCCGGCCAAGATCGCCAGATCGTCGTCGGTGACGACCAGACAGTGCGCGGCGACACACGGCACGTCGAAAATGCCCAGTGAGGCCAGATGACCGATCGGGGTTTGACCGTACGCCTTGAGCGAGTTATCGACCTGTTCCGGCGATTCGGAAACGTGCAAATGAATCGACAGATTGCGCTCGCGCGCCAGCGCCGCAATGCGCGCCAGAAAATCGGGCGGACAAATATACGGCGAGTGCGGCCCCAGCATCAATTTCAGGCGGCCGCCCGCCCGATCGGTCCACTGCTCGATGAAGGCCAGTGTGCCGGCCAGATTGGCGCCGATCTCCTTGTCATCGCCGATGCCGAACACGCACCACGCCAGGCTCGCTTTTAAGCCCGATTGTTCCACCAGCTGCGCGACGCGATCCATGTAAAAGTAGTGATCGTTGAAGCCGGCCACGCCCGATCGGATCATTTCACAGGCGGCCAGCGCCGCGCCCCAATACACGTCGGCGGCGGTCAGCGCCGATTCGGCCACCCAGATCTTTTCGTTGAGCCAGCGTGGAAAGGGCAGGTCTTCGGCCCAGCCGCGCTCATAGGTCATGGCGGCGTGGCAGTGCGCGTTAAAGAAGGCGGGCAGCGCGGCGTGCCCGTAGCCGTCGATAACCTGATCGGGCTGAAAATCGATCGGGGCGCCGCCCACCGCTGTAATGACGCTGTCCTCGATGACGATGTCGGCCTCGGGCAGCACCGTGCCGGCATCGTCCAGTGTAATCACACTGACCCGTTTGATCAAAGTGCGGGTCATGTCAGGCCTGCCTTAGGTGACGGCGCAGCTCGCCGAGCAGCTGCGTGTCGTCATAGGGCTTTTGAATGAAGCCGATGTAACCGTGTTCGCCGAAACGGCGCACCACTTCCGTCTGGTTGTAGCCCGATGACAGCACCACGCGCACCGCCGGATTGATCTGACGCAAGCGGTGAAACGTCTCTTCGCCGTTGAGGCCCGGCATGGACAGGTCGAGCAGCACCAGATCGATCGCGGCCTGGTGTTCGCGGTAGACTTCGAGGCCGCGCTCGCCGTCGGCCGCGCCCAGCACCGTGAGCCCCTCTGATTCCAGGATGTCGGCCACGGCGATGCGCACCGGCTCTTCATCGTCGATCACCAGAATGGTCAGACCTGTCATATCGTTGACGACCTCCGAAAACGTTGGGACAGGCCGGGCGGTTGTGGCGGCTGAGGCAGGAAAGGCCACGCGAAAGGTGGTGCCGCGTCCCGGCGCACTTTCGACCTGCAGGCCGCCGTGGTGACCGCGCACGATGCCCAGCACGGCGGCCAGTCCCAACCCCCGTCCCGTAAACTTGGTGGTAAAAAACGGATCGAAGATGCGCCGCAGCGTGTCGGCGTCCATGCCCATGCCGGTGTCGCGCACTTGCAGCTGCACGTAAACGCCGGACGGCAGCGGCTCGCTAAGATACTGGCTCCACGCGGCGTCAGCCGGGCCGATGTCAACCACGCCGGTGCTCACCGTGACGGAGCCGATCTGCGTGCCCACGGCTTCACCGGCGTTGATGAGCAGATTCATGATCACCTGTTGCAGTTGGCCCGGATCACCTTCAATCAGAGGCAGTGATGAGCTAAGTTCGGTGTTGAGCTGCACGCTCTTGGGCAAAGCCACACTGAGCAGGTGCAGGTTGTCGCGGATCAGCGCGTTCAGATCGATCGGCCGCCGCTGGAACTGGCCGCCGCCCGAATAGGCCAGCAGCTGGTGGGTGAGATCGGCGGCGTGCCGGGCGGCGCTGACTGACTTCTCGATGTGTGGCCGTGCGGCGCTGTCGGGCGGCAGCCGGGTCAGCGCCAGCGCAGCCTGGCTCAACATGGCCACCAGCAGGTTGTTGAAATCGTGGGCGATGCCGCCCGCCAGCACGCCCAGGCTTTCCATTTTTTGTGTCTGGCGCAACGCTTCTTCCGCATGCTTGCGATCGGTGATGTCGATATTGACGCCCAGCAGGCCTTTGATTTCATCGCCCTCGCGCACCGGCGCCAGGATTTCTTGAAACACGCGCAGCTGGCCGTCTTGTTCGTAGGCCACTTCGCCGCGCACGATCTCGCCGGCCAGCGCGCGCTGACTGTTGGACAACCAGCGCGCCCGGAGACCTGGCTCCATGTCCAGCTCGGCGGGCGACTTGCCCAACTGATTACCCCAGTGTCGGAGGCTGATAGAGTTCTGCATCACATAGCGTCCAGCCCGATCGCAAATCCAGAAATCAAATGGCAGGCTCTCGATGGCGGCCTCCAGCCGGGCGGCATTCTGGCGCGCAGCGGTGTACAGGCGCGCCCGGCTGATGGCGATGCTGATATGCTCGCTCAAGGCGATCATCAGACGAAGATCAGCTTCGGACAACTCGACGCCCGGGCGGCTCTCCACGTTGAGCGTGCCCACCACCTGGCCGTCGTCAAACAGAGGCACGCACACTTCCGAAGTAATGGCATCTTCGGCTTGCAGGAAGTCCGGATCGGAATGAGCGTCCCGCAGCAATACCGGCTCGCCGGTACGCGCCACGCGCCCCATCACGCCTCGCGCGGCAGGGATCACCGACAGAGGGTGCAAATAGCCGACCTGATGCTGCATTACCAGCATGTCACCTTCGCGCAGGTAGAGCGACACCAGTGCATAGCCAAAAGTCTGGGCCACCGCCTCGCACACCGTGCGAAAGACCGTGGACAGATTCAGTTCGCGCGTCAGCGCCGAGCGCACCCGCTCCAACAGCGACAATTCCTGCGTCTGCCGCTGAGCGGCGGCAAACAGTTCGCGATATTCGCGCTCGCTCTGGCGCAGTGCTTCGTCGGCACGCTTGCGGTCAATGGCGGCGGCCACCTGATCGGACACAAAAACCAGCAGCCGCAGATGCTCATCGGTCAGGCGCACCTCCGGCGTGTAGGTCTGCACGCCCAGCACGCCAATCGTCTGGCCGCGCGCGCGCAGCGGCACGCCCAGCCAATCAATGGAATCGACGCCCACCAGTTCCACCTCGCCGCGCGCCATCATGGCCCGAAACACTTCCGGTGTGGCCAGCAGCGGCTGACCGGTGCGCAGCACGTAGGCAGTCAGGCCGCGCCCGGGATGATGCGGCGGCTCCCAATTATCCTGTTCGTCCACAAAGTACGGCATGTCGATCAGATCAGTGGCCGCGTCGTACAGGGCAATGTAGAAATTGTCGGCCGGCATCAACTCGCCGATGATCGCGTGGATGGAACGGTACAACGCGTCCAGCCCGGCCGAGGTGTGAGCGGCTTCGGAAATGCGCAGCAGCACAGACTGGCTGCGCTCGGCGCGCGCGCGCTCGCGGATCTCGTGCTGCGCTTCGGCCATCAGGCGCGCATTCTGCACGGCAATGGCGGCCTGATCGGCGAAGAATTGCGCCAGCTGAAGGTCGTCGGCGTCGAACGGCGCGGTGCTGCTGTCATCCACCACGTCAATAACGCCCAGCACCGTGTCGCGCAGCCGCAGCGGCACGCCCAGCACCCGCTTATATGGATTGATCTCAAAGGCCGCGGCGCGTCCTTCCCAGATGGAATAGTCGGGCACGCTCAGCGGTTGGCCCAATTGCGCCACGCGGCCCGCCAGTCCTTCGCCCAGCTGAATGACTGTGCCGCGCATGTCACTCTGCAAGTTGTGAGACACCACCAGTTCCAGGCTGCACCCGTCCGGCCGCATCAGGTACAGCGCGCCGCTGGGTACGTTGAGCAGACGCGCCGCCGCCGCGACGAGCGTCTGCAGCAGCGCGGGCAAATCGGGCTGGGTGTTGATCTCAAGCGAGATCGCGTGCAGCGCCTGCAGTTCGCGCGTGCGACGTTCCAGCGCCATTGCCAGCCGGGCTTGATGTTGATCAGCTGAACTGTCGGGGATGGTCATGGCCGATGCTTCCCAGTTCAGTATAGCATGGCCGCGCGGCGCGTCGCAACCGGCTTGCGACCAACCGCAGAATCTCGCCGGCCGCAGCTTAAGTCAGCCGTTCGATGATGGTGGCCGTGGCCATGCCGTGGCCGATGCACATCGTTTGCAGGCCATAACGGCCGCCGGTGCGTTCCAGACGATGCAGCAGCTTCGTCATCAAGATCGCGCCCGTGGCGCCCAGCGGATGGCCGTGGGCGATGGCGCCGCCGTCCGGGTTGACGCGCGTCGGATCGGGCTGGATTTCCTGCTGCCAGGCCAGCACCACTGGCGCAAAGGCTTCGTTGATTTCGACGGTGTCGATTTGCTCGATTGTCAACCCGGCTCGATCCAGCACCCGGCGTGTGGCGGGGATGGGGCCGGTGAGCATGATCACGGGATCGCTGCCGACCACCGATCGGGCGACGAGACGGGCGCGCGGTTTCAGTCCCAGCCCGATTGCTCGATCCAACGACATCAACAGGATCGCCGCGCTGCCGTCGCTGATCTGACTGGCATTGCCGGCGGTGATGACGCCGTCTGGCTTGAAGGCGGGCTTTAACTGCGCCATCTTGATCGGGTCAGGCTCGAAGCGGATGCCTTCGTCGTATGTGAGGCACTCGCTGGAACCGTCGGGCGCGGTAAATTCGATCGGGACGATCTCTTTGGCAAAGTCGCCGCGTCGGGTGGCGGCAGCCGCTTTAACGTGACTTGTGATCGAAAAGCGATCGAGTTCCTCGCGCGAGAAGTGCCACTGTTCGGCGATCATTTCGGCCGACAAGCCTTGGCTCACCAGCGGATACGGAAAGTCGGGCGGCCATGTGGCGGGCCAGTCTGAGCCGAGCGGCACGCGGCTCATCATTTCGATGCCGCCCGCGATGACCACGTCCATATCGCCGGCGGCGATGGCTTGCGCAGCGAAGTGCACGGCCTGCTGGCTGGAGCCGCACATGCGATTGATGGTCACGCCGGGCACGTGCACCGGTAGGCCGGCCTGCAACGCAGCCAGCCGCGCGATGTTGGCGCCCTGCTCACCCAGCGGGGTGACGCAACCCAGGATGACGTCTTGGATCAGTGCGGGATCGATGTGGGCGCGCGCAACCACTTCGCGCAGCACGCGCGCAGCGAGGTGGACGGGTAGCAGGCCGCTGAGCGATCCGTTGCGCTTGCCGATTGGGGCGCGCACCGCTTCGACGATGACGACCTCACGCATGTCATACCTCCTGCATCGACCTTAGGCTTTGACCTGCAGCTGATCCAACAGCGTGCGGGTGGCGGCGGCGATGTCGGTCACGGCCTGGTTGAAGGCCGCTTCATTGGCGCGCGACGGCCGGCGATAGCCGCTGACTTTGCGGACATATTGTAGGGCGGCGGCCTGAATCTCGTCGGGGGTCGGAGGCTGATCGGGTTGGCGAAGCTGTTTGATGCTGCGGCACATGGCGCGGCTCCCTGACTGAAGCGCTGGTGATTGAAATCAGTATAGCATAATCGGGCCGGTGTGACTCACGTCATTGACGCGCCGGGCTATTGGTTGATAATACGATCAGCGGCGCGTCGGCGTCGCGTTCGAGCGGCGTTTCATGGAGGGTCATCCAGAGGAGGCTGACATGCTGAAGATCGCAACTCGTTACGGCCGACTCGCGCCGGCCGCCATCGTATTGATCGTCGTCGCGGCGCTGCTGGCCGCCAGCACGCCCGCGCAGGCCGGGGCGCCGGCCGCACCGAACGTCTTTTACTCGTGCACAGTGGATAATGTGGCTGCGTTTACCAACCGAGTCCACGCTCATTGTACCGTAGCGTACAACGGCACCATCTCCTGGTTCGCCTTTTGCACTACCACCGATTCGGCCACGGCCTCACGGATGCTCAGCGTGTTTACGACAGTCAAAGCGCTGAACGGTCACCTGGGCATCTATTTCGATCCCAATGACACCAGCGGGACGAATTGCGGCTGCGCCAGCACCGATTGCCGTGTAGTGCAGGGTGTCGAGGTGCGGCCATGAAGATCGGGACGGCGCTGCGGGTGTTGATGCTGATCGGTGTCGCGGCCGTGGTGACCGCGGCCTTGAGCCTGGCGGTGACGGCGACGGCGTCTGTGCCCCGGTCCGATCGCGCGCCCGACACGACTACGGTCGGACGACTGAGCGGTGGATCTGCGGCCGACGACGGCGAGCGGGTTCAGGCCACCACGGCGATCAGCGATGCGGCCTGGCTGGCCGGCGGACTGCTGAGCGCGATCGAGTTCGAGGTCAACCTGCCGCTGCTCGAGCGCTAAGGCCCAGGGCGGGCTGGCCGCGATTGAACTGCGTTTCGTACAGGTGCGCGTACAGGCCGCCGCGCTCCAGCAGTTCGGCGTGCGTGCCGCGCTCCACAATTCGACCGCGGTCGAGCACAAGGATCTGATCGGCGGCGAGGATGGTGCTGAGCCGGTGCGCGATGACGATGCTGGTGCGCCCGGCCATCACGCGCTTTAAGGCGTCCTGGATCAGCGCTTCCGATTCGCTGTCGAGCGAGCTGGTGGCTTCGTCCAGCACCAGCAGGCGCGGGTCCTTCAGAATCACGCGCGCCAGGGCGATGCGCTGCTTCTCACCGCCGCTCAGCCGATAACCGCGCTCGCCGACGATGGTGTCGTAGCGATCGGGCAGGCCCATGATGAAGTCGTGGATGTTGGCGGCCTGCGCGGCGCGTTCGATCTCGGCCTGGGTCGCGTCGAGTTTGGCGTACAGCAAGTTGGTGCGGATGGTGTCGTGGAAGAGGTGCGTCTCCTGAGTCACCATGCCGATCTGCGCGGCGAGCGAATCCAGCGTCACGTCGCGCAGATCGTGCCCGTCGAGTAGGATGCGGCCGGCGATCGGGTCGTAGAGGCGCGGGATCAAGTAGGTCAGCGTGGTCTTGCCTGCCCCGCTGGGGCCGACCAGCGCCGTCAACTGGCCGGGCCGCGCCGTAAATGAGATG
The DNA here is from genome assembly GCA_964550855.1 of uncultured Anaerolineae bacterium. GTDB lineage: Bacteria > Chloroflexota > Anaerolineae > Fen-1058 > Fen-1058 > JAGOBP01. The sequence goes on along the minus strand of CAZKBQ010000019.1, from coordinate 22,409 downwards.
CCGTCGAGCGCGGTGATGCGCGCCTGACTCTGAGACGCCGGTGGTTCGTCGCCGTTGGGGCTGCGGGGATCAATCGGCTTGTGGTCGTCGCCCGATAGCACCGCCTTCACCTGTGACATCTGGCCGAAGCGCTGCACTTCGCTGAGCAGCTGTCGATCGTCCACATCGTAGCGAAACGATACATTGTCGAAGACGAGATCGCCGCGCACCATCGGCAGCGTCAATGCGCCCGGTTTCTCCTGAATTTCGGCCGGCAGATCGAGCACTTCAAAGACGCGCTCAAAGCTCACCATCGACGTGGCAAAATCGACCGGCGCGTTGGCCAGCCCCTGCAGTGCGCTGTACAGGCTGGTCAGATACGCGCCGAAGGCTACGATGGTGCCGATGGTGAAGGCGCGCTGAATGACGAGATAGCCGCCCAGGCCGTACACCAGCGCGGTACCGATGGCGCTGAGCAGCCCTACGATGACGAAGAAGATCACGCCGACGACGGCCCGGCGGACGCCGGTATCCCGCACCACCCGCGCTCGCGCCGCAAACCGATCGACCTCCACGTCCCGGCGGCCAAACAGCTTCACGAGCAGCGCCCCGCCGATGCTGAGCGTCTCGACCATCATGGCGTTCATGGCCGCGTTGGCATCCATCTGTCGGCGCGAGACGTCGCGCAGGCGCGTGCCCATCTGCCGGGCGGCCAGCATGAAGAGCGGCAGGATTACCACGCTGATGATCGTCAACCGCCATTCCAGTGTCAGCATCACCAGCAGCACCGCCGCGGCCTGGATGAAGTTGGTAATGATGTTGACGATGGTGTTGCTGATGGCGTTTTGCGCCCCGACCACGTCGTTGTTGAGGCGGCTCATCAGCTCGCCGACTTTGGTGTTGGTGAAGAAACGGAGGGACATGCGCTGCAAGCGCGCAAACAGATCCACGCGCAGGTCATAGACCACGCCTTCGCCCACCCGGGCGTTGAGCTGGCGCTGGGCCACATTGACCAGACCGTTGAAAGCGGGAATGAACAGCAGGCCCAGCGCGAGGAGTACCAGCTGATTGACATCGCCGGCGGGAATGGTGACGTCGATCATGCGGCGGAAGATCAGCGGCATCAACAGGCCGGTGCCGGTGGTGAGCAAAATCAGCAGCAGCATGCCGGCGATGTGCCGGCGATACGGTCGCGCGTAGCGCAGGACGCGCTTCAACAACGACCAGGTGACTTTTGGCTTTTCATCGGTGGCGCGGAGATAGCCGAACCAACCGCCGCCGCTATGCAGACCCATTCCCATGCAGTGATTGTAGCCCGTCGCCGACGGAAGCACAAGCGGGCGTTGGCCTGACCTGCGCCAGGTGTTTGATCTGGCGCAGGTTGGGTGAGGTGGTATGAAGTTGTCGGCCGGGCGTACATGGGGCTACTTGACAGCCGTTGGCGTTGGCGCAGTCGCTGCGGCGGCAACCCTGGCTTGCTGCTCCGGCGTGAGCAAGACCGTTGGCGAGAAGAACTTGATCTTCCCATTCTCGATAAGGTACTCCGAACGAAAGGCGACTGAGTCAATGCCAACCTTGACAAACCGATCCAGCGACACCGTGCCGGTGACCATGACGGTGTTGCCGCCGACGATTTGATAGCCTATGGGATTGGCGCGCGTGGTCTTTACATCCACCTTAAGCCACTCGCCGATCTGCTGCTTGCCGACAAACAGTCCCAGCGGATTCCTGACCACGGCATCGTCCGCATAGAACGCCAACGCCTTATCGAAATCACCTGAATTGGCAGCAGCAATATAGGCCTTCGGGATCGCGGCCAGATCAACGGCGACCGGCTGCGCCGGGGCAGCCGCTTTGACTTTGTCCTGTTGCGCCGGAGTCAACAACACCGCCGGCGAAAAAATACTTGATCTTGCCGCCTTCAATGAGGTACTCGGAACGGAAGGCGACCGGGTCAATGCCCAACTTGACGAAGCGATCCAGCGTCACCGTGCCTGTGACGATCACGGTGTTGCCGTTGACCTGAAACCCAACCGGCTTGGCTCGCGTCGTTTGCACATCGGATTTCAACCACCCGTCGATTTGCTCTTTGCCGACAAATAGCCCCAACGGATTCTTGACTACAGCATTGTCGGCATAGAACACTGAAGTCGCATCAAAGTTGCCTGTATTCGCCGTAGTGATATACGCCTTAACCACAGCAGCCGGATCAGCAGGAGCAGCAGTAGCTGCCAGGGTTGGCGCAGCCGCCGTCGGTGCAGAAGGCGCAATCGGCACAGGCGCAGCCCCGGTCGGCGCACAAGCACTAATGATCAATCCAATCAGCATTACCGCCCAAACGATTGAACGTTTGCTACTCATGGTTCTCCTCCCTTACCAGGGCCAAGTTGCCTTGCCGATCTACTCGGTGAATCGTTGACCGCTCGCTCGCGCACAACCGGTCGCCACCACCTGGCCGGCCTCATTGAAAAACTGAATGGAGGCGACGGCGGTGAACTGATCGCCATTCACTTCAATTTCTTGGGTGATGCGCTGCGTACCGCGCTGGAAACCAGGCGCCGGCGGATTCGGCGCGGTCGTAAAGAGGATAAACGCGTCAGACACGGCCCGGTAAGTGTGCGCACCGGCGCGGCTCCAAATTCCGAGACCGGGCCCCCGCTGACCCGGTTGGAAGACCGGACTGGAAGTGGCTTCGCTGAGTGTGCCGCCCGGCGCGAATGACAGCAATGATCCGAAGGTCGCTCCGGCTGCGCCGGTGGCGCAGTTATACAGCGTCACCTGCACGCGCCAAGCTCCTTCTAGTCCGCGCTTATTGTCCGCCTGGGCTACCGGGGTTTGAACCGTGAGGCTGGCTCCGAGCGCCAACAGACTGGCCAGCAAGAGCAGTGCACTTACTAATCGCATCAGACCGTGTCGTTGGAATGTTCCGGTGTTCATGACTTGTCTCCTTTTTATCGACCGGGAAAAGAGATGTCACGCCCCTCTCAAGCGCGCTGGTATCGCTGGAGCGATACAAAAGTGATACCCTTGTCAGCCGTGGCACGGGGGCACGATGGCTGAAATGACGTTTGGCGAATGGCTTCAGCGCGAACGCAAACGCTTGCGTTTGACTCAGGCGCAGCTGGCTGAACAAATCGGTTGCTCGACCATCGCGCTGCGCAAGCTTGAGGCCGAAGAGCGCCGCCCCTCGTCGTCAATCATCGATCGTTTGGCAGACATCTTCGCGATTGCTCCTTCCGATCACGCCGCTTTCCAGCGCTTTGCTCGCGGCAACTGGCAAGCCGCTCCCGCGTCGCTCCTGACCGGTGTAGCCTGGCATGTTGAGCGGGCGACACCCGGCTCTCGCCTGCCCGCGCCGCTGACGTCGTTCATCGGGCGGGAGCGCGATGTTGCCAAAGTGCGTGAATATCTGGCCAGCCCGACAACGCGCCATGTCACGTTGATGGGGCCGCCGGGCATCGGCAAGACGCGGTTGAGTTTGCAGGTGGCGAATGAACTGCTGCCCGATTTTGCCGATGGCGTCTTTTTCGTCCCGCTGGCCCCGATCAGCGATCCTGCCCTCGTCGCCCCGACGATCGCCCAGACGCTCGGCCTCATTCAGGCCGATCAGCGCCCGCCTCACGAGCGCCTCATTGAGGGCATTGCCGATCGGCAGATCTTAATCGTGCTGGATAATTTCGAGCAGGTCATCGAAGCCGCGCCACTCGTGCCCGAGCTGCTGGCGGCCTGTCCGCGTTTGAAACTGATCGTCACCAGCCGCGAATCATTGCGCACGCCCGGCGAATGGTTGTACACCGTTCCGCCGTTGCTCACGCCGGACGACGCGCAGCTCGAAGCGCTGAAGGTTGAAGGGCTGGAGCAATTTTCAGCGCTGCGCCTGTTTGCCGATCGCGCCCGCGCCGTGCGTTCGGATTTTGTGCTGGCGCCAGAGAATCTACCGGCGGTTGCAGAAATCTGCCGCCGACTCGATGGACTGCCGCTCGCGATCGAATTGATCGCGGCCCGGGCGCGCCTGATGTCGCCTCAGACGTTGTTATCGAATTTGACACGCGACTTAACGCTGCACGCTGACGGGCTGCGCGGAATACCTGCCCGTCAGAAAACACTGCACGCGGCCATCGCCTGGAGCGACGATCTGTTGAGCCGTAACGAGCAGACGTTGCTGGCGCGTTTGTCTGTCTTTTCGGGCGGTTTCACGCTTGAGGCCGCCCAGGCTGTGGCGCAGATGCCGGACGTTGGCGCCGGCCTCACGTCGCTGATCGACAAGAGTCTGGTGGTCAAATCGTTCAATGATGGCAGCAAAAAGCAAATCAAATCGGCAAACGAAACGACGCCCCTCGCGCGGGTTGCGCTTTCACCCGACTGGACGATAATTACTCCTGCCAAACTCAGCGCGACATGGCCCGGCAACATCCCGATTGTTCTCCGCTTCTGCCCGCGCCGACATCATCGAGGTTCATCTTGAGCACTTCTGCATTGAATGGCCGCCTGCACGGCTGGTGGCTGGCCGCTGCGCGCGGCTTCGAAGCACTGCGCGTTCGTAACTTTCGGTTGTTCTGGTTCGGTCAGGTGATCTCCGTCACCGGCACATGGATGCAGACCACGGCGCAAGCCTGGCTGGTCCTGAAACTGACGGACGATTCGCCGCTGGCCTTGGGCACGGTGATCACCCTGCAATTTCTGCCGGTGATGCTCTTTGCACTCTACGGGGGCGTACTGGCCGATCGGCTGCCGAAGCGCCGCACGCTGGTGATCACGCAATCGCTGCTGATGGCGCAGGCGGCGATCTTCGCCCTGCTGGTCTTCACGGGCGTGATTCAGCTCTGGCACGTGTATGTGCTGGCCGTCACGCAGGGCCTGATCACGGCGCTGGACAATCCGCTGCGGCAGGCGTTTCTGTTTGAGATGGTGGGCCGCAAGGACATCGTCAACGCCGTCGGGCTGAACTCCATGACGTTTCAGGGCGCGCGCATCTTCGGCCCGGCGCTGGCCGGTGTGGTGATCAAGTTGATCGGCATCGCGCCGACGTTGATCTTGAATGCGATCAGTTTTGCGCCGGTGATCGGCGCGCTGCTGAAGATGGATGCGCGTTCGTTCTTTGCCGCCCCGCCCGCCCGTGGCGGTTCGGTGTGGGTCAATCTGAAGGAAGGGCTGAGATACGCGGCCCGCACGCCGATCATTCTGTCCATCCTGATCGTCGTGGCGTTTATCGGCACATTTGGCTACAACTTCACCGTGGTCACGCCGCTGGTCGCGGACAATATTTTGAACACAGACTCGGCCGGCTTCGGGCTGCTCAGCGCGGCGATGGGCGTGGGTGCGTTGATCGCCGCCATCGCTACCGCCTACGCGCGCACGATCACGATGCGGCGGATGTTGATCAGCGGGGCGTTGTTCAGCGTGCTGCTGGGCGCGCTGGCGCTGTCGAAGTCGTTCTGGCTATCGATGGGCCTATTCGTGCTGCTGGGCGTCACCGGCATCACGTGCGCCACTTCCACCAACTCGCTCTTGCAGCTCAATACGCCGGAGAACCTGCGCGGGCGCGTGTTGAGCATCAATGTCTTGCTGGCGCAGGGCAGCACGCCGATCGGCGGACTGTTTCTGGGAAGTGTGGGTCAGGCGGCCGGCGTGAGCCTGGCCATCTTCTTGTGCGCGGTCCTATGCCTGGCGGGTGTCAGCCTGGTGGGCGCGTATCGCTGGCGGAATGCGCGGCCGGCGGCGCTTCGTTCGATCGGGTAATTGCTGGCTGCCCGGCCGATGCCTCAGCCGACCCGACCGCTGCCCAGGCCTGCGGATGCCGTCGCTGGCTGAGCAGAACCAGCCCACCCCACAGCAACGCGTAGGCGATGAAAACCATCGCCATCGCAGAGGCGACTACGCGCGGCTCCCACTGCTCCAGCAGCACGCCGACCAAAAACGTGGAGAGCGCGGTGGTCACGGTGTTGGTGCCAAAATCAAGCGCGAAAATGCGGCCGCGCAGCCGGTCGGGCGTGAGCAATTGCAGCATCGTCGAGCTCAACGTCCACAGAATGCCGGTGAACATATGCGCGATCATCACAAAGATCGCGGCCAGCACAAACACGCCCGCGTCGCTAAAGGCCAGATAACCCACGCCCGCCAGCACGAACGAGATCAGAATCGCGCGCCGCATCTTGAGCAAATCGTGGCCCACCAGTGGCCGCGCCAGATACGGCCCGATCAACACGCCCAGCCCGCGCGCCGAGTACAGCCAGCCCACGCCCGCGTCACCGATCTTGAACACGCCCTGCGCAAAGACCGTCAGCAGCAAAATGATGCCGCCCGCGAAGCCGATGCCGGTTTTCACCAACACGCTCGACAACACCTGCGGATACGATCGCAAAAAGCCCAGGCTTTGTCGAAAGTCCTGCCAGGCACTGCGCGATTGAGCAGTTGAAGACTGGCCCGGTTGGCCGAACGATTTGCGGATGGAGAACACCATCGCCGCGGAGAAGAAGAACGAGGCGGAATTCACCACAAAGGCCGCATCACGTCCGAGGGCGGCGATCACCACCCCGCCTACGGCCGCGCCCACCGCCAGCATCAACCCCCACGTGGCCGACGACAGCGCATTGGCCGAGATCAATTCATCGGGCCGGACCAGATTGGGAATGGCCGAGTTCAACGCCGGGCCGAAGAAGCTGGCAAAGGCGATGAGCAGCGCGCTGAAGACGTACAACAGCCAGATCGTATCGGCTGTGCGGACGAGTAACATGCCCAGCGCCATCACGCCGCGCGTGACGTCGGCGGCGATCATGATCTTGCGTCGATCAAACCGATCGACGAGCGCGCCCGCATACGGCGTGAGCACAAACGCGGGCAGTGTGCTGGCGATGATGATCAGGCCGGTGCTCAGCCCCGATTGGGTCAGATCGTAAACCAGCGCCAACACGGCGACGGTGTTGAACCAGTCGCCGAGGTTGGACACCAACTGTCCGATCCACAGGCGGGTGAAGCCGGGATTGCGTTTAAGGAGTTGTACGTAACCGACATCGCGCGGGCGCATGCGGCGATTGTAACACGCCCGCCCCGACTTCGCTATGGCGACACGGGCCGTTGGGACAGCTACGCCCGATCGGGCCGGCCGACTTAATCCGGCCCCCAGCCGCGCTCTTCCACCGTCTGGAAAATATCGGTGTCGCTGACAATGCCGACCAGCTGGCCCTCTTTCATCACCACCGCGCGGCGAATGTTGGCGTCGAGCATGATGATGGAGCATTGCTTGATGGGCGTGTCGGGCGAGACAGTGATGAGCGGCGACGACATCAGATCGCCGGCGGTCACGTTGAGCAGCGGCCGGTCGGCGGCCACGATCTTCTTCAGCAGGTCGCGCTGAGTCATAATGCCGTACGCGCCGCCGGGCCGCTCAGGTTCCACGACCACGCTGTGGATGTGCTTCGCGCGCATCAGATGCAGCGCGTCTTCGGCCGGCATGGAAGCGGGCACAGTGACCACCGGCGAGGTCATGATCTCCCCCACGGTGTAGGGTTTAAGTCCAGTCATCTGGATGCCTCCTTAGCACAGCGGGATGCCTCCATCATACTCGCCGCCGTCCCCGGTGTCAATTGCCCGTTGACCAGAGCCTGCAAAGTGCATATACTCAACTCAGTCCCCCAAGGAAGCCTGGCCGATGACCGAGTATCGCCGCAACACCCGCGCCTGCACCCTCGACCATCTGCGCCCCGAGTTGGCCCGCGCCGTCCGCGAACATCTGCCCACGGTCGGCCTGGCCGAGGCGGCCCACGATACCTGGGTCGTGTGCGAAACGACCTCCGACAAGATCACCACTTCACGACTCGACGCCCTGTTTGACGGCGATCCCGACACAGTATCTTATCTGGCGCTGATCCTCACACCCGACCGTTTGATCTGGGCCCGCAGCGGCGATCACTCAACCACCGTCGCGGCGTCGGCGCTGCTGAAAGATCTGCGCGTCAGGGTCTTTCGACCGCGCGGCACGCAGGATTTTGGGCTGCAGCTCAATGTGCGGACGGGCGGCTTGCGCGCCAGTGTGAGCGGACAGCTGCTGATGGGGCCTGAACCCGCGGCCGAAAAATTCTGCGAGGAATTGGGGCAGGCCATGCACGGTTTGCTGAAATTGCAGCCCAAACGGCGGCCACCCTGGCCGGGTCATTAATCGGCCAACAAAAGAGCCGACGGCGAGTCGGCTCTTGAGGGCAACACCGTATTCAGAGCGCCTAATCGACGCTCTTGTCGCCGCGTTTCATCGCCCGCAGCAGCGAGTCCTGATCGACGGGCAGCCGCCGCACGCGCACGCCCACCGCGTTATAGATCGCGTTGGTGATGGCAGGCGTAATCGGGATGCTGCTGATCTCGCCCACGCCCTTGGCGCCAAACGGCCCCGACGACACCTCGTGCTCCACGATGAACGACTTGATCTGCGGCATGTGCTTGATGCTGGGCATCTTGTAGCGTGCCAGCCACTGCGCCCACGGCACGCCCATCTCGTGCGGAAACTCTTCGGTCAGCGCGTTGCCAATGCCCATCACGATGCCGCCATCGATCTGGCCTTCCAGCGCCAACGGATTGATCGCCCGGCCGATGTCGTGCGCGGCGATGACCTTGAGCACCTTCACCTCGCCCGTGTCCGTATCCACTTCCACCAGCGCGGCGTGCGCGGCGTATGAGAACGCCACGTGCATGTCGCCGCCCTGCCCCAACGGTTTGGTCTCCGGCGCGGTGTATTCGTAAGTGAGTTTGGTGGCGCGGCCTTCGGCCTGCATCCACTCCACCACTTCGGCAAACGACGCCGACTTGCCGTCGTAGCGAATTTGTCCGTTCTCAAACTTCAACGCATCAGGCGGCGCGTCCAGCCGTTCGGCCGCCACGCCCGCCATCACCTCGCGCATGCGAATCGCCGCGTGCCGCGCGGCATTGCCGCTGACATACGTCTGGCGCGAAGCCGTGGTCGGCCCGCCGTTCGGCGTCAGATCGGTGTCGCTCAGCAGTACGTTCACCTGCTCGAGGGGCAGGCCCAGCTCTTCGGCCACCACCGCGGCCAGCACGCCCGGCAGGCCCTGCCCAATCTCCGCCGACGAGGTGCGAATCTCGGTCGTGCCGTTGGGATACACTTCGATCTCCGCGCCCGCGCAGTCATTGGCGCCGCCGCCCAGGCCCGTATTCTTGTAGCCAATGGCGATGCCCCACGCGTAATTCTTGCTCCCGATCTTCCACGGGCGGCCGTAAATAAACGGCTCACCTCGTTCACGCTCGTAATCGATCTTCATGGCTTCGACCACTTTATCGAAGCACTCCGACAGGCCCACCGATTCCGTGAGCACCTGGCCGGTGTTGGTGATCGAGCCGACATGCAGCGCGTTCAGCCGCCGCAATTCGATCGGATCGATCTGCAGCTGCTCGGCCAGTTCGTCCACCGTCATCTCCACCGCATAGCACGATTGCGTCACGCCGAAGCCGCGGAATGCGCCGGCGGGGACGTTGTTGGTGTACATGGCAAAACAATCGGATTTGGCGTTGGGCACGTCGTATGGCCCATTGGCATGAGTTGTGGCGCGCGTCAACACCTTCTCGCCCAGCGAGGCGTACGCGCCCGTATCGCCATACAACTCTGCCTTGGCCGCCACCAGCCGTCCATCCTTCTTCGCGCCGAGTTTGACGGTGATCGTCGTGGCATGCCGCTTGGGATGAGCGATCAGCGATTCGTGGCGCGTGTACAACATCTTCACGGGACGGCCGGTGGCCTGGGCCAGCAGCGCCACATGAATTTGCCCCATGATGTCTTCCTTGCCGCCAAAACCGCCGCCGATCAGCGTGCCGATGATGCGCACCTGCGTTTCCGGCACGCCCAACGCCGCCGCCACTTGTTCGCGATCCTGATACGCGATCTGTGATCCCACGTAGATTTCAAAGCGCCCGTCGTCCGTCATCCGCCCGATCGAGCATTCCGGCTCAAGAAAAGCGTGTTCGGTCGAGGCGGTATGATACTTCCGCTCAATGACAACATCAGACTCGGCGAAGCCCTGTTCCACATCGCCCTTGGCGACTTTGATGTGCTTCAGCAGGTTGCCTTGCTCGTGAACATTGGGCGCATCAGGTTGATGGGCAAATTCCGGCGTATCCACCACCGGCAGCGGCTCGTACTCCACCTCGATCAGCTTCAGCGCCGACTTCGCGATGTCCAGCGTATCGGCCGCCACGATGGCGACCGCGTCGCCGACGTAACGCACCTTATCGTAGCAGAGCACCGGCCAGTCGATGGTGACGAGGCCGTGGTTCTTGCGGCCCGGCACGTCTTCGTGGGTCAGCACTGCCTGCACGCCCGGCAGCGCCTTCGCCCGGCTCGTATCGATCTTCTTGATCCGCGCATGCGGAATCATGGCGCGCAGCGTCGCGCCCCACAGCATCCCCGGGAAATTCACATCATCGGCGTACACGGCCGCGCCCGTCACCTTGGCCACCGCATCGGCGCGCGGCCTGGCCTCGCCCACCACGTTGTAGCCGTGCTTGGTCTCCGGCAGATAGTCTTCCAGCGCCACCGCCTGCCCGTTCGCGGCCTTGATGGCGTTGACGATGGCGACGTAGCCGGTGCAGCGGCAGTATGAATCCTTCAGCGCGATCTTAATCTCTTCGTCGGTCACCGGCTCGCCCTGTTTCCGATCGAGCAGCGCTTTTGACTGCATGATCAGGCCTGGCGTGCAGAAGCCGCACTGCACCGCGCCGTACTTGATGAAGTTCTCTTGCAGCGGGTGCAGGTGGCCGTTGGCCAAACCCTCGATCGTTTCAACCGAGCGGCCCTGCGCCTTCAACGCCGGATAGATGCACGAATCGATCGGTTGTCCATCAACGATGACCGTGCAGATGCCGCACTCAGCTTCATTGCAGCCGATCTTCGTGCCGGTGAAGCCCAACCGGTAGCGCAACACCTCGGCCAGAAATTCGTTGGCGTTCACTTCGACGGCAACCGGTCGGCCGTTAAGGATAAAGTCTAGCGTTGCCATGGCGTCTCCTCTGGTGCACAAAACGTAATGCGTAAAACGTGAAGCGTAAAACGTAATGCGTAAAACGTAACTGTCCCGGTACGCCTTGCGTTTCGCGTTTTACTCCACCCGATAAATCTCCGGCGTCACTTCGCCCGTCGTCGCTCGTTCAATCGCTTTGCTCAGCGTGCGGCGCAGCAGGACCGGCAGCACTTCCTTACGATACTCGGCCGTCGCTCGATGGGGGCTGGTGCGCGGCTGGCATTCGCCCAACAAGACCGGGATCGCCGCTTCGATCAACGCGGTGGTGGCCGGCTGGCCGGCGAGGAACGCCTCGGTCTGCCGGCAGCGGAACGGCGTCGGCGCGACGGGCGCAGTCGCAATCACCACCTCGTCGAACCGATCGTCGATCACCCGCACCTTTACCGACATGTTGAGGATGGGCAACGCCACGCCCTGCGGCCGCATGATGCGCGAAGAGGCGCTGGCCTCATGCTCGCCCGTCGCCTTGAAGCGCACCGCCACCAACACTTCGCGCGTGCTATCGATGGCCGATTTACCCGGCCCCAGGAACAGCGCCGCAAAGGGCAGCCAGCGACGGCCGCGGTAAGAGGCCACTTCCACTTCCGCCTCCAGCGCGTTGAGGGCCGTGGTGCCATCGGCGGCGGGCAGCGCGTGAGCGACGTTGCCGCCCAGTGTGGCCACATTGCGCACCTGCGGCCCGCCCACCACATAGCTGGCCTCAACCAGCGCCGTGCCTTTGTGGTGCAGCAGTGGACTCTCGACGATCTGGTTGTGTGTGACGCCGCAGCCGATGGTGATGTAACCGTCGTGCTCGTCGATGGCATTGAGACCGCTGATGCGCGTCACATCCACCAGCGCCTCCACCGGCGGCTCATTACCCTGCTGCAAATCGAGGATTAAATCGGTGCCGCCCGCCACCACGCGCGCGCGGCCGTCGTACCGGGCCAGCAATGATATGGCTTCCTCCACGGATGCCGGCAAATGGTACTCGTTCCAGAGTGGCATACCTCCCCCTCTTGTTCAACGTGGCACTTCAAGATCGCTGGCGCTTTTCGATGAACGGGGGTGTTCACCGCCGCTGCACGTCCGACGTGCACCGACCATCGATCGAGGATGGAAAAATTATATCACACCGTGGCGACAGACCGCCGGGCCTGTCCGTGGGCGGGGTGTCTGCCCCTCGGCGAACATCGATGTGACGCTACGCGCCCTCTTTGACCACACCCGCCATCAACAGCCCGATCTCTTCGGGCGTGGCCTCGCCGCGCTTGACTTCGCCGACGATGCGGCCTTCAAACATCACCAGAATCCGATCAGACAGTTCCTGAATCTCGTCCAGGTCTTCGGAAATCAGCAGAATAGCCGTGCCCGCGTCGCGCTGTTCCAGCAGACGCTGGCGAATGTACTCGGAAGCGCCGATGTCCACGCCGCGCGTCGGCTGCGCGGCGATCAGGATCCTGGGCGAACGCGACAACTCGCGTGCCATGATCAACTTTTGAATGTTGCCGCCCGACAGATTCTTGAGCGGTGTGTCCAGCGTGGGCGTCTTGACCGCGAACCGATTGACCAGGATCCGCGCATGCGCGGCCATTTCCGGAAAATTCAGGAAAATGCCGTGCGTAAACTTGGGTGAAGCGTGCTCGTGCAGAAATATGTTTTCCTGCACGCTGAATTCGCGGATGGCGCCGTCACGCATGCGTTCTTCAGGAATGTAGGCCAGCCCCGCCTCCATCCGCTGTCGCAGCGTGGCGTTGGTCAGATCGTGCGTGTCAATCGTAATCAGGCCGCTCGTCACTTTGCGCAGGCCGGCCAGACACTGCGCCAGCTCGCGCTGGCCGTTGCCCGACACGCCCGCGATGCCCACGATCTCGCCGGCGCGCACTTCCAGGTTCACGCCGCGCAGCGCTTCGGTGCCCCGATCGCCCATCGCCCGGAGCGCTTCAATCTTCAAGCGGACATTACCCGCTTTCAGCGGCTGCGGGGCCAGCGGCTTGACGTCGCGCCCCACCATCATCTTGGCCAGTTCCTGGCGTGTCGCCCCGGCCGCCGGACGGGTGCCGGCCAGCCGGCCATCGCGTAGCGCCGTAATCCGGTCGCTAATCGCCATCACTTCGTGCAGCTTATGCGAAATGAAGATCAACGCATGACCTTCCTTCGCCATATTGCGGAACGTGACGAACAGATCGTCCACTTCCTGCGGTGTCAGCACCGCCGTCGGCTCGTCCAGAATGATCAGACTGGCGCCGCGATACAGCGCTTTAATGATCTCGACGCGCTGCTGCTCGCCCACCGCCAGCTGCCAGATATAGGCCGATGGATCAATCTTGAGGCCGTAAGCGCCGGACAGCGCTGTAATCCGTTTTGAAACCACGTCCAGATCAAGCCGCGGCTCGCGCGATGACCTCAACCCCAGCGCCACATTCTCAGCCACGGTCAAGGTGGACACCAGCATGAAATGCTGGTGGATCATGCCGATGCCGGCGCGGATCGCGTCGGCCGGCGACTTGAACACCACCGGCTGCCCGTTGATGAGGATCTGACCCTCGTCGGGTTGATACAGACCGTAGAGCTGGCGCATCAGTGTGCTCTTGCCTGCGCCATTTTCGCCCAGCAGCGCGTGCACCTCGCCGGCCTTCACGTCGAAGGTGACGTGATCATTCGCCAGCACACCGGGGAAACGCTTTACAATGTTGCGCATCTCCAGTGTCTTGATGCGCTGCGCGTTGGACGTGGATAAGGTGGTCGCCATGAGCCCCAGCCTGCCGCCGGGGCCGGAGTTCACGGCGCGCGCGCGCCGTGAACTCCGGCCTGAATCGTATTACGGATTGACCTTCACCGCGCCGCTCTTGATGTCTTCGATGGCCTTGTCGCCGGCCGCCTTGGCATCCGCCGGCAGGTTGTAGCCGCTGTTGTAAGCGATCTTCAAACCGCCGTTCTTCAGCTGCAGCACAAACGTCTTGCCGCCCAGCTTGCCGCCTTTGATGTCGTTGATCATCTCCTTCAGCATGCCGGTCCAGTCGTACACCTGGCTGGCAACCACCAAGTTCGGCGCCAGCGAGGCCTGATCCTGCTGGGTGCCGAACCACCGCACATTGCCCGCGTCCTTGGCCGCCTGAATGGAGCCGACCACCGACTGCGACGAGCCGGTCAGCACGTCGGCGCCGTTGGCGATATGCGTCTTGGCAGCTTCGGCCATCAGCGCCACGTCTGAGAACGAACCCGTCCACGTCTTGGCGACGTTGATCGTCGGATCGACCGAAGCCACGCCCTGCACAAAGCCGTCGATGTAAGTCTTGGCATCGCCCACTTCCACCGGGCCGGTCACGCCGATCTTCTTGCTGACGGTGACTTTGGCCGCCAGCACGCCGTTGACGTAGCCGCCCTCTTCAGCCGCCGCCGTGTAAGCCGTCACATTGGGCAGCCCAAAGGTGTTCACGTCCGTGCCCCAGGCGAAGGCCACATTGGGGAAGTCTTTGGCGATCTCTTCCACCGAAGCGCCGTACTGCGAGCCGTGCGCCACCACCAGGTTGAAGCCCTGCGACGCATAATCGCGGATGGCTGCGGCGGCATCGGGCACGTTGAACATGTTCTCGGAGAACTTAATCTCGAAGTTGGCCTCGCCGCCCATCTCGGCCTGAACCGCCTTGAGGGCGTTGAACATCGACTGACTGAAGGCCATGTCCGTCGTGGCGCTGGGCATCACCACCGCCACGCGGAACTTGCCGCCGGTGGTGCCGCCGGCCGGCGCGCAGGCAGTGACCAGCGCGGCCACCACCAAAACTGCAAGCAATACCCGGGTCTTCATGTTATCTTCTCTCCTCGTGAAATGTGAGATCCCAAATCGAACGGTTGCGATCAACCAACACAGTCGGCGGCGTCGATCACCTCCTTGCTCGATCGTCAGTTTTCACCTCGTTCAAACGGCTTGTTCAGCGCAGCCGGCTGCCGCGCCCGGTTTGTCGCAAACATCAGCGCCACAATCGTCAAAATGTAGGGCAGCATCACGGCCACGTCCGACGGAATGGGCACGTTCAAGACCTGCATCCACAACTGCAGCGCATTGACCGTGCTAAACAGCAGCGCGCCCAGCATGATGCCCAGCGGCCGCCAACCGCCAAAATACACCAGCGCCACGGCGATGAAGCCCTGCCCCGCCGTCAGATTTTCCTGAAAGAGATTGAGCAGAGAGATCGATAGCGACGCGCCCGCCACCGCCGCCAGCGCCGCGCCCAGACAAACGCAGAAGTACCGCACCCGATTGACATCCACGCCCAACGTGTCGGCCGCGGCCGGGTTCTGCCCCACGGCTTTGATCTTCAGCCCCCAGGTCGTCTTCTCGAGGAACCACCACGCGATCGGGACCAGCAAAAACGCTCCATACACCGGCAGACTCTGGTTGAAGAGGATCGCGCCCGCAATTGGAATATCGCCCAGCAGCGGCACTTTCACCGGCGGAAAACCGTCGACCGTTTTCACCGTGCCCACCAGCACTTTGAACAGCAGGCTCGACAGACCCAGCCCAAACAGATACAGGCCGATGCCGCTAATGCCCTGTTCGGCCTTCAGCGTGACGCTGATCAGCGACATCAGCAGGCCCATCAGCATGCCGGCCAGCATCGCAAAGACCAAGGCCAGCCATAGGCTGCCAGTGTGCAGCACGGTGTAGAAAGCCGTGAACGCGCCCACCAGCATGATGCCGTCCACGCCCAGATTCACCACGCCCGAGCGCTGCGCAAACATCTCGCCCACCGACGCGTAGAGGTAGGGCGTAGCCAATCGGATGGCCGAGGTCAGGATGCCAATCAAGACAGGCAGCTGGAACAGATCGTTCATGCCTGCTCCTCCGCTGCGGCGGTCATGGCTGTGTCCACGCGCCGCGCGGCGCGTTTGCGCGCCCAGTATTGCGAGCCGACCACGAACAACACGATGAGGCCCAGCAGCGTGCCGACCAGCGCCGACGGCACTTGCACCGCGCGCTGCATCTTGTCGGCACCCACCAGCAAGCTGCCAAACAAATACGCCGCCGGAATGGTGCCCAGCGGATGCAGCCCGCCGAACAGCGCCGCCACAATGCCGCTGAACCCGTAACCGCTGGTGATGCCCTCCAACAAGCGATGCTGCACGCCGATGACTTCAATGACGCCCGCCAGCCCCGCGAAGCCGCCGGCCAGCGTCAACGACAGCGCCTGATACACCGGCACGCGGATGCCGGCGTAGCGCGACGCATCCGGGTTCAACCCCACCGCGCGGATGCGATATCCGATCGTCGTGCGCCACAGAAAAACGTACACCACAACCGCCAGCACCACCGCCACCAGCACGCCCGTGTGCAGCAGCGTCTGCGGCACCAGGCGCGGCAGCCAGACCTGTTCTGGCAGCCGCTCCGACTGCGCCAGATAAGTACCCGCAGTGATGCCCGCCGGATCGATCAGCGGGCCGCGAATCATCAGATTCATGAACTGCAAGGCAATGGCGTTGAGCATGACGGTGCTCAGAATCTCGTTCACACCCAATCGGGCTTTCAGGATGCCCGGAATGAAGCCCCAGAACGACCCGGCCAGGAAGCCCATGATCATCGTCGCCGGGATCAGCAGCCAGCCGGCCCAGTCGCGGAACTGCAGTGAGAACCATGTCGCCATGACCGCGCCCATGATGATCTGCCCCTCCGCGCCAATGTTGATGACGCTGGCGCGAAAAGCGATGCAGATGCCCAGCCCCACCAGCAGCAGCGGCGTCGCCTTCACCAGCGACTGCGTGATGCCGGATACGCTGCCAAACGCGCCGTCCAACATCGCCGCGTAGGCCTCAAGCGGATGGGCGTTCAGCAGCAGCAGCAGCACCGCGCCGATCACCAACGCCACCAACAGCGCCAGGCCGGGCAGCGACAGGCTGAAGGCAAGGGCATTCCAATTGACACGGAGTTTGCGACGCTGAAAACGGACTTGGGGGACGATGGTCGATGGCATAAATCTGAGTATAGTGATTTTTGTCGGCAAAGCAAATGACACTTGACTATCATTTGCGGGCAGTCCATCACGGGATGTCAGACATCTCAAGCTGGTTGTTCAGTTACTTTTAATCGTCTGGTGTAAAATACACAAGTTGGCGCGTCGCTTGTTCGATCAAACCGTCACGATGTCGCCTGCGCCTTGACGATGAACTACACAACGTTGATCTCCACTGCCGATCTGGCCGTGCACCTCGACGATCCCGCCTGGGCCATCTTCGATGCGCGCTTCTCACTGGCCGATGCCGAACGCGGCCGACGCGACTACGCGCGCCGCCATCTCCCCGGCGCGATCTACGCACACCTCAACGACGATCTCTCCGGCCCCGTCGTGCCCGGCCAGACCGGGCGGCATCCCCTGCCCGACGTGGACGCGATGGCGCGCTTCTTCTCGCGCCACGGCGTCGATGCTCGCGTGCAGGTCGTCGCGTACGACGACGCCGGCGGCGCCATGGCCGTGCGGGTGTGGTGGCTCCTGCGCTGGCTCGGCCATCGCGCGGTGGCCGTGCTCGACGGCGGCTGGCCGAAGTGGCTCGCGGAAGCCCGCCCCGTCACCGCTCAGCCGGCCGCACGTCCGGCGCGCGTCTTCGTGCCGCAGATCCAATCGGGGTGGTGGTGGACCAGCGACGAGGTGGCCGCGCGCCGAACCGACGCCGCCTGCAAAATTCTCGATGCACGCAACGCCGATCGCTTTCGCGGCGAAAACGAAACGATCGATCCGGTGGCCGGTCACATCCCCGGCGCCGTCAGCGCCCCTTACGCGGCCAACCTCAATCCCGATGGGACTTTCAAGCCCGTCGCGGCCCTGCGCGATTACTATCAAGCCCTGCTCGGCCAGACACCGGCCGAGCGCGCCGTTGTCTACTGCGGCTCCGGCGTGACCGCCGCGCACAACATCCTGGCGATGGAACACGCCGGCCTGGGCACCGCCCGCCTGTATGCCGGCTCATGGAGCGAATGGATCACCGATCCGGCGCGGCCCGTGGCCACCGGCGACGACTAAGTGGCGCTACGTAGCAAATGGCCCGAAGAAATTTGCTTCTTCGGGCCGCACGGAGCTGGTTGCCGCCACTGGCCTACAGCGTAAAGCTTTCCCCCGGCTTGACCACGTGCACTTGCGCGCTCGTCTCCGCGCGCACACGCGCCGCCCACGCATTCACATCCTGCGCGATCACCCCCCACGTGTCGTAATGCACCGGGATCACGTGCTTCGGCGTCAGCAGCTTCACGGCCCGCAGGGCGTCATCCGGCCCCATCGTGTAGTTGTCGCCGATGGGCAGCACCGCCAGATCGAGGCCCTCCTCGCCGATCAACTTCATATCGCCGAACAACCCCGTATCGCACGCCAGATAAACCTTCTGGCCGTCGGCCGTCAACAGGAAGCCCGCCGGATTGCCGCCATACGAACCGTCGGGCAGCGCCGAGCCGTGCAGCGCCTGCGTCAACTTCAAATAGCCAAACGGGTGATTAAACCCGCCGCCGATGTGCTGCGCGTGCACGTTGCTCACGCCCTGCCGTTCAAACCAGTTGGCAATCTCAAAGTTGGCAATCACCAGCGCGCCGGTGCGTTTGGCAATCGCCACCGCGTCGCCCACGTGATCGCCGTGCCCGTGCGACACCAGAATGAAATCCGCCGAGACCTGGTCGGCCGTCGTCGGCGCCATCGGATTACCTTCAAGAAACGGATCGACCAGCACAATCTTTCCATTGACATTCAGCGACTGTGCCGCGTGTCCCAGCCAGGTGTGTGTGATCGTCATGGTCTGCCTCCTCGAACTTGAATTTGGAATAATCATAGCACAAGACCCGGACACCGCTCGATCAACGCGCGCTCAGCACGCGCCACACAAACCTGGGCAGCGCCAGCTGCCGCCGCCAGCGACGCGGCTCTCTCAGCAGTCGATACAGCCACTCCAGGCCGGCGCGTTGCAGCCAGCGCGGCGCGCGGCGCTGCGCACCGACGATGAAATCGAACGCGCCGCCCACCCCGATGCCCACGGCCGCGCCCGTCCGCGCCAGATTGCGATCGATCCATTTGTTTTGCTTCGGCGCTCCATACGCCACCAGCACCACATCGGGCGCAGCCGCGCGGATGCGCGCCACGCTCTCCTCGTCGCCTTCCGGCCCGGCTCGACCCGCCAACACTCCTACGATGTTGATCGCGGGATACCGCTCACGCCACACCACCGCCGTTCGAGCGGCCACACCTTCGGCCGCGCCCAACAAATACAATTTCCAGCCGGTCTGCGCCGCCCGAGCGGCGATCTCGCCGATCAAGTCCGAGCCGGCCACCCGTTCGCGCAGCGGCCGCTTCAGGCGTCTGGCCGCCCAGAGCACACCCACCCCATCGGGCACGTTCAATGCCGACTGCTGAAGAATGCGCTTGAATTCGGGGTCGTTTTGCGCGGCCATGATGAACTCGGGATTGACGGTGCAGATTTGATGCGCCCCGCCCTGCGCGATGAGCTGGCCGATGTGATCCAGCGTTTCGGCCATCGTCACATCGTGCACGGGCACGTCCAGGATGATTACCGCAGCCGGTCTGATCATCTCACCCCGTCACCCGCCCTTTACTCTGCCAGCACTTGCTTAAAGACATTCAACACCACATCCGCGCACTGCGCCCACGTGAAGCGCCGCGCCTGCTCGAAGCCGCGCTCAATCAGCGTCCGGCGCAGGTCCGCATCCAGGGCCACCCGCCGCAGCCCCGCCGCGATCTCGTCCACGTTCAAGGGATCGATCAGCAGCGCGGCCTCACCCGCCACTTCGGGCAGCGACGAGGTGTTGCTGCACAGCACCGGCACGCCGCACGCCATGGCCTCCAGCACCGGAAACCCAAAGCCTTCGTACAGCGACGGAAACGCAAACGCCCGCGCGCCGGACAGCAGCGCCGATTTGTCCGCTTCGTCCACATAGCCGATGAAGCGCACGCCGCTGCCGGCCTCTTTGATCAGCTGTTCGTAATACCAGCCGCGCTTGCCTGCCAGCACCAGGGGCAGCTGCAGACCCGAACGACGATACGCGGCAATCAAGCGCGACAGGTTCTTGCGCGGATGCAGCGTGCCCAGATACAACACGTACGCGCCCTCCACGCCGTATTTCGCCTTGACGCGCGCGATGTCGGCCGGGTCGGTCACCCGCTCCACCGCCGGATCGAGACCCGGATAGGCCACCGTAACCCGATCGGGTCTGGCGCCGTACCGGGCCACCAGATCGTTCTTGGTTGCAACCGAATCGGCCAGCAGGTGCGCGGCCTGGCGCGCGTGCCGGCGCGTCGTCACCGCCAGATACCAGCGCTGGCGCGGCGGATGCGTCTCTGGAAAATGGGCGTAACCCAGATCGTGCACGGTCACCACGCTGCGGCGCGGCGACACGGCGGGCAGCACGTGCGCGGGCACAAACAACACCTGGGGCGGATGCGTCAGCATTTCTCCTGATAGACGCAGGTGCGTCCACAGCCGGGGAAACGGCAGCTGGCGAATGTCGATGTCGGGATCCGGAATTGGCCGGCGGGGCGGCTGATTGAAGTACAGGCGAAAGCGAAAACGTCCGCGGCCGCGCTCGATCAGCGCGTCGATCAGGCGGCGTGAATAGAACTCGGTGCCGGTGGGCTGTTCGATCACCGACCGGCTGGCGTCGATGCCGATAAGCGCGAGGGGAGTCATCGCGCCCGATTGTATCACAGCTGGTTACGCAAAAATGCCGATACTTGATCGGCCAGCGCGCCCGCCCGCAGAACGCGCGGCTGGGGCGTGGTGCAGTCCAGCACGGTGGAGGGTACGCCGCCGGGCGTCGGGCCGCCGTCAATCACGGCGTCGATGCGACCGGCCAGCTGATCGAGCACGTCCTGCGCGGTGCGCGGATTCGGCCCGGCCGAGCGATTGGCGCTGGTCACGGCCAGCGGGCCGGTCAGCCGCATCAAGGCCCGCGCCAGCTCCAGATCGGGGATGCGCACGGCCACCGTTTCGCCGGCGCTGACTTCCATGGGCACATCGGGCCGTTTGGGCACCACCAGCGTTAACGCGCCCGGCCAGTATCGCTCCATCAGACGATACGCAATCGGCGGTACATTGACAGCCACGCGATCGAGATCAGTGTTGTCGGCTATCAAAATGGGAATGGCCTTTTCGGGCGGACGCTCTTTGGCCACGTAGAGCTGCAGCGCTGTGGGGCCGTCAAAGGCCGGCGTGCCCAGACCATACACTGTGTCGGTGGGAAACGCCACCAGTTGGTGGTCGAGCAGCAACCGCGCGGCCAGTGAAAGTTGATCGGGTTGAAGGACTTGAGTCATGCGTCACGCAATCCGCAGAATCTGGACATCGATCACGCGCTCCCGATCGAACGTCAGGCGCGCGCCTTCGCAGTAACCAAAGAACGGTTCATTCAGCGCCGGCACGTCGGGCATCAAACACCCGATCGCACCCGCTTCGACGATCCCGCCGTGCGACACAACCAGCGCACTTCCCCCGTCGGGCAGCGTTCGCACGATCGAGCGCAAGACATCCGCCTGAGCACGAGCGTATTGCGCGGCTGCGCCGCCCAGTTTGATCACGCGGGTCCATTCTGCCCAACCGGCGTCCCAACTTATTTCGTCGGCCACGCCGACGGCGATCTGGCTGAACGCATCCAGTTGTTGATCGATCGCAAAGCCCATGGCGATGGCGGTTTCCAACGCGCGTGTGACGGTACTGGTGATCACGCGATCGAAGGGGCCGGTGCTGCGGCCGATGCGCCGCGCCAGATCGACGCCCGCCTGGGTCAAGTGTTGACCGGGGATCGCGCGCATGGAATGCCGCCGCAGTTCGAGAGTGCGCATTAGACTTCAATCACCACCAGTCGATCGAGTCCGGCATAATCTGGCTGCACTGAAATCTGCGCGCCAGGGAAATGCTGCCGGGCAATGGCGCTGACTTCGTCGCCCTGATAGGCGCCGATCTCCAACAGGATCAAACCGCCCGGCTTGATGACGCGCGGCGCATCGCTCAACATGGCGCGCACCAGATCAAGCCCGTCCGGCCCGCCCAGAAACGCCATCTTCGGTTCGTGGCCGCGAATGGTCTTCTGCAGAAACGGCCAATCCTTGTCGTCAATGTACGGCAGGTTGGCCGCCAGCAGATCGAGTTGCTCCGTCACCGGCTCCAGCAAATTGCCCACGCGAAAATCGATGCGGTCGGCCACGTCGTGCCGCACGGCGTTTTCGCGCGCCAGCTCGACGGCGTCGGGCGACAGATCGGTGGCGATGAGGCGCGCGCGCGGCAGATGCCTGGCCAGCGTCACGGCGATGGTGCCGCAGCCGGTGCCGATGTCGGCGATCAGCGGCGCGGGGTGATGGGCCAGGCGGGTCAGCGCCGCTTCGATCAGGCATTCGGTTTCCGGGCGCGGGATCAGCGCCCGCCGATCGGTGATCAGATCGAGATCGTAGA
>CAZKBQ010000018.1:0-76294 GCA_964550855.1 uncultured Anaerolineae bacterium | reverse complement strand
TCGATGGCTTTGATCACGCCCCCAAAGTTGTCGATCTGCTTGAAGATGTCGTAGGCGCGTTTCTCCATCTCGTTGGTCAGCCACTCGACGTAGAATGAGCCGCCCAGCGGATCGATGGTGTTGGCGACGCCGGTTTCGTGCGCGATGACCTGCTGGGTGCGCAAAGCGACGTTGACGGCTTTCTCACTGGGCAGGGCCAGCGCCTCATCCATGCTGTTGGTGTGCAGGCTCTGCGTGCCGCCCATCACTGCGGCCAACGCTTGAATCGCCACACGGGCGACGTTGACCTCCGGCTGCTGCGCGGTGAGGGTGACGCCCGCCGTCTGCGTGTGGAAGCGCAGCAGCCACGAGCGCGGGTTCTTTGCGCCAAAGGTCTCCTTCATCTCGCGCGCCCAGATGCGGCGGGCCGCGCGATACTTGGCGATCTCTTCGAAGAAGTCGTTGTGCGCGTTGAAGAAGAAACTCAGACGCGGCGCAAATTCGTCCACGTCCAGCCCGCGTTCGATCGCCCAGCGCACGTATTCCATGCCGTCGGCCAGCGTAAACGCCAGTTCCTGCGCGGCGGTCGAGCCGGCCTCGCGGATGTGATAACCGCTGATGCTGATGGTGTTCCATTTGGGCAAATGCTGTGAGCCGAACTCGATGGTGTCGGTGACCAGCCGCATTGACGGCGCCGGCGGGAAGATGAATTCCTTCTGCGCAATGTATTCCTTGAGGATGTCGTTCTGAATTGTGCCGCCGAGTTGGCTCATCGGCACGCCCTGTTTTTCGGCGGCGGCGATGTACATGGCCCAGATGATGGCGGCGGGCGAGTTGATGGTCATGCTGGTCGTAATCTGATCGGTGGGGATGCCGTCCAGCAGCACTTCCATGTCCTTGAGGCTGGAGATCGCCACGCCGCACTTGCCAAATTCGCCGGCGCTTTCCGGCGCATCGGTGTCGTAGCCGTACAGCGTCGGCAGATCGAAGGCCACCGACAGGCCGGTCTGCCCGTGCTCCAACAGATACTTGAAGCGGGCGTTGGTCTCTTCGGCCGAGCCGAAGCCGGCGAACATGCGCATCGTCCACAGCTTGCTGCGATACATCGTCGGGTGCACGCCGCGCGTGTACGGCGCCTCGCCCGGAAAACCCAGATCGGCGTTGTAGTCGAAGTCGGCGATGTCGAGCGGGGTGTACAGGCGGGCCACCGGCTCGCTGGAGGCGGTGATGAATTCAGCGGCGCGCTCGGGCAGCTTGCCGATTGAGTTGTGCAGGGTGGTCTCTTCCCATTTATCGCGGGCCTGCGCGATGGCGTTCAACTTGGCTGGGTCGAACATGCGTTATCCTCCCGGAAACAGGGTGAGTGTGAGGGCTAAGGAGATTATACGCCGAAAGAGGCTACTTTGCGCGCGTCGGCCGGCCCGGCGTGTTCGGCTTCGTGGCTGTGCCGGTGGGGGCTGTGCGGGCAGCGGAGAGGCGCGCCGGGCGGCGCAGGCCGATCGGGCCGGGGCGAGGGCCGCCAATTGAGCGCGCTTTGCAGCCGTCCGCGATGTGCTGCCAAGCGCGATCATAAGCCCGGTGTGATCGACCGACGCAGAAGACCACGTCGCCGTCGCGGCAGAGGGGCCGATCGAAGCCGCATCACTCCGGCGGGCATTCGGTTTCAACGAGGAGGTATTTGAGCGGGAGAATGACATGATCAGCCGCGCCATTCGTTTTCCAGGATGGCGTACATCAAGGTATCCCACCAGCGGCCTTTGAAATGTTCCTTCTCGCGCAGGCGGCCTTCCAATTTCAGGCCGATCTTCTCCAGCACATGAGATGAGGCCGCATTGTCGGCGATGCACCACGCCCAGATGCGATGCACTTTCAATTCCTCAAAGCCGAACCGCACGATGGCGCGCGCCGCTTCGGTGGCGTAGCCGTGCCCCCAGTGATCGGGCGCCAGTTCGTAGCCGATGTCGGCTTCGCGCGCGTCCGCAGATGTCCGGCGGATGCCGCAGTTGCCGATGAGCTGTCCACTCGACTTCAGCACGACGGCGAGTTGAAACTTGCGGCGCGGCTGTTCCGTCTGGTGCTCGATGAACATCTGCACAAAACGCTGCGCGTCGCCCGCTGTGCGATCGGTCCACTGGTAGTAGCGCAGGTAACGCAGATCGCGCTGATAGGCCAGCACCGCCGGCCAGTCGCCGGTGACGAATTCACGTAAGAGCAGGCGGGGGGTGTGAAGTTCCATATCTTGCAAAGTGCTCGTGCTGGATGAAAGTCCAGCACGGGGAAACGGCGGACTATCGTCCGCCTTGAGCACTGGATAAATCTGCTACGGCTTTCGTCTGCCGCAGTTCGCTGCGTGTGAGCACGATCACGGCGATCAGAATCAACGCGCCGCCGAGCAGGGTGATGGATTGCAGTTTCTCTTGAAAGAGCAGCGTCGCCAGAATCACCGTAACCACCGGTTCAAGCGTGGACAACATCGACGCGTCCGTGGGACCGATGCGTTTGAGTCCCGCCAGAAAGGTGACGACTGGAATGATGGTGGCGATGAGCACCGTCGCTGCAACGGTGAACCACCCGTCGGCGCTGGCGGGCCAGTGCGGCCCGTTGAACGCCATCAGCCCGCCGAACACGCAGCCCGCTGAGGCGAAGATCACCGTCGAGGAGGAGATGGCCGAGACTTTTTTCATCACGCCGGCGCCGACGATGATGTAGATCGAATAGATCGCCGCCGCGCCGATCGCCAGCAGGATGCCCGTCCACTGCCCGCCCTGCGGATCGACGATGAGCGCCACGCCCGTCGTCGCCAGCGCCAGGGCGATCCCTTTGCGGCGATTGAGTTTTTCTCTCAGGAAGATTACTGAGAGAATGGCGACGAAGATGGGATACAGGTACAGCAGCAGCGCCACCAAGCCCGCCGAGGCGTACTGCGTGGCGGTGAGATAACAGAACGATTGCCCCACGTAGCCGATGGCGCCCATGCCGACGAGCAGCGCCAGCGGCCGGCCGCGCGGCAGACGGCTGCGCTTCACGAGGAGGATGCCCGCCATGATCAGCGCGGCGAACGTGAAGCGCAGAAACAGCAGCGTGAACGTGTCAATGTTGGCCTCGCGCGCGTAGCGGCCCAAAATCGCCAGCGTGCCGAACGAAGCTGCGGAGACGATGATGTAGAGGATGCCCAGCGCGCGGTTCATGGTGGGGCAATTCTACTCCCATTTGAGGCCGGCGAGAACTGCGGTGTGGAAAGACCTCGGAGGTTTTAATAGACGGTCTGTCCTTGACCGACTATCAAGCAGATCGATGATCGATCGCTGCCCGCCTATCGCCCAAAACCTCCGAGGTCTCCCTGTTATCGATCAATCGGGCCGGCGGGTGGCGCGGCCGGCGGCGGTGTGAGCGGCAGGCCGTAGTAGGCCTCCATCACCTGCCGCGCCAGCGGCGCGGCGTTGTATGATCCCTGTCCGCCGTTCTCCAGGAAGACCACCACCACGATCTGTGGATTTTCGTATGGCGTGTAGGCGGCGAACCAGGCATGCGACTCCTGCCCGGCACCGCCCGCTTCGGCGGTGCCGGTCTTGCCGGCCACCGTCTGCGGAAAGCCCCGGAACACAAAGCCCGCCGTGCCCTTGGCGCCGACGATGACGCCGCGCAATCCCTGCTGAATGGCCTGCAAATGTTCGGGTGTGACGGGCAGGGTGTTTAACACTTCGGGCTGGAAGATCTCTTCGGGCGGTTCGTTGTTGGAGCCGATCTTGTCGATGATCTGCGGCCGATAGACCTTGCCGCCGTTGGCGATGGCCGCGTAGGCGACAGCCATTTGCAGCGGTGTGGCCTGCACGTAACCCTGGCCGATCGCCATGTTGACGCCGTCGCCGGGCACCCAGGCCTCGCCGATCTCTTTCACTTTCCAATCGGGATCAGGAATGACGCCGGGCACTTCCACCACGCCGGTGATGCCCGTCGTCGAGCCGAGACCAAACGCTCGGGCCATCTTGGGCAGCGCGAATTGATCGACATCCTGCACGCGCTTGCCCACTTCGTAAAAGACCGTATTGTTGGAGGCGCTCAGTCCCGTCACCAGATCGATCGTGCCGTCGCCGCCCGGCTTCCAGTTGTACTTGCGGAACGCTTCGCCCAGCCCGTCCCAGTAACCGGGATCGAAAAACGTGGACGACGGTTGCAGTCCCGCCACTTCCAGCCCGGCCGCCATCGTGATGATCTTGAACGTTGAACCGGGTGGATAAGCGCCCTGCGTCGCCCGATTGAAAAACGAGGCATCTGCGGGCTGGCTGGCGGTTTCGGGGCTGACGATGGCGTTGGGGTTGAACGACGGATAACTGGACATGGCGAGGACGCGGCCGTTGTTCGGATCGAGTACCACGATGGCGCCGGTGTGACCTGCGATGATGTTGTCGGTGGCTTCCTGCAGCAGCCGATCGATCGTCGTGTAGAGGCTGCGGCTGGGCGTGGCCGGCCGATCGATCAGCGTCTTCACGGTCTTACCCTGCGCGTCGAGGATGCTGAGTGTGCCGCCGTGCGTGCCTGCCAGATACGGCTCGCCCCACGCTTCCAGCCCGCTGGTCCCCACCCACTCGTCGCCGCGATAGCCGCGCTGCTTCCACTCCGACAGCGTCTCTGCCGTAATCTGGCTGATGACGCCGATGGCGTGCGCGGCCAGGCCGCTGTACACGCGCGTCGAACGTTCGCGCCGCTCGATGCCGGGCGACTGCAGAAAAGCCTGATTCTGCTGGCTGACCTCAAACGGGATGTCGGCGATGGGCACGAACCAGTCGGGACGCGCGTTGACGTATTTGGCCTTGATCGCGTCGGGCGCCAGTCCGACGATGGGGCTGAGACCGGCCAACACGGCTGCTTCATCTTCGATGTCGCCGGGCACCACGCCCACCGTCACCAGCTTGCCCTCCACCGCCAACCCTTTGCCTTCGCGATCGTAGATGTTGGCGCGGCGCGGCACCTGGTACTGAATCTGAAATGCGCCGCCTTTGGGCAGATCGGGCCAGATCAGGCTCTCATCCCAATCCACGCGCCACTGGCCGCCCTCATACACCAGCGGCATGTCGTGATCGGCCGTCAGCGTTCCGAAGATCGCCGTATCCCACTCGACGTGATAATTCAGGCGGGCTGTATCGCCGTCGCGCAGGGCCGCGCGCGCTTCGGCCCGCACAAACTGCACGGTGGCGGTGGTCTGCGCGGCGCGATAGCGGTTGGCAAAGGTATCGGGCGTCAGCCGCGCCTGCGCCGCCGCCGACAGCAGATTGAACATGGTCGGGTAATCGGCCTGCGTCCACGCCGACAAGAACGCTTCGCCCGTCGCTTCCGGGGCAGGGCCTTCAAACGTGGGCACGGCGGTGGGTTCGGGAGTGGGCGTGGCTGCCGGGCTGCACGCAGCCAGCAGCAGCGCCAGAAGGAGCACATAGCGTTTGAACATGCCGCGATTATAGCGTGAGTGCGGGGGAGTGGATAGTGCGTAGTGGGCAGTGGTTAGTGAGCCGTGGACAGGGATCGATGAAACGAATTGCTCATTACTCGTTACTCATTATTCATCATCACTCCTCTCCCGCCAGAATCCGCGCATAGACCGGGCAGCGATAGTTCAGATGCGCCTGACAGGCCGCGGGCACATCGACCGGTGGTTCGATCTGCAGACGGCGCAGCGCGCGCGTGACGTGGCACAGTGGCAGGCCCATCACATTGGCGAAGCAGTGCTCAAACCGATCGGCCGGCGAAAACCCGTCGTGTTGAATGGCGTACGCGCCCGCCTTGTCGAACGGATCGCCGCTGGCGATGTAACGCTCGATCTCGTCATCCGTGTAAGCGCGCATGCGGACATCGCTGGCGGCCAGCTCAGTCACCGCCCGATCGGTCTTCCGATCGATCACGGTGACCGCCGTGTAAACCTGATGCACGCGGCCGCGCAGCCGCGTCAGCATGGCGCGCGCCTCGGCGGCATCGGCCGGCTTGCCCAGCGGCTCGCCGTCCACCGAGACCACCGTGTCCGACGCGATGACGATCGACGTTCGATCGGCGGTCACGGCCTGCGCCTTCTCGCGGCTGAGGCGCACTGCCATGTCGGCGGCCGTCTCGCCGGCGAGCGGCGTCTCGTCGATGTCGGCCGCCGTGGCCGTCACCGGCAGCTTCAACAGCTTGATCAGCTCCCGCCGGCGCGGCGAAGCAGAGGCAAGCAGCAGGCGCGCGTTGACGCTGTGATCTGGATGTGCTATCATGCAAACACCTTGAAGGCGGTGGTGATTATGAACTGGCGCCGCATCGCGATCTTCCTTGGCTTGAACGTGCTCGTGTCGGTGGTGACCACGCTGCTGGTGCTGAATGCGTGGGAGGCCGGCCGCCCCGCGCCGCACCCCATTCCCACCGCCCTGCCGACGCCCGCCGCAGTGTCCGGCCAAACCGCGACAACCGGGGCAACCGCGCCGGCGCCCACCGCCACTGCGCCGGCGCCCACGCCCACCGTCGGGCAGCGCGCCTACGTGGTGCAGCCGGGTGACACGTTGAGCAGCATCGCGCGCAACTTTGATGTCTCCGTCGCCGATCTCCTGGCGGCCAACAACCTGGTCAACGTCGATCTGTTGTCCATCGGGCAGACGCTGATCATTCCCGCGCCCGGCTCGGTGCCCGCGACGGCGGCCGCCGTCACGCCCACCCCCACGCCCATCCGTTTGCGGCCGGTCACCACTGCCACCCTCACCGTGACGCTGAGCGCGGGCGGCGAAGCCTTCGTCACGATCAAAGAGATCATCAACACGGGCGTGCTGAACGCCGAAGCCGTGGTGGTGGCCAATCTGGGGGAGCGCGTCAATCTGGCGGGCTGGTCCATCGCCGACGGCGAGGGCAACAAATTCACCTTCCCCGATCTCACGCTGCTGGCCAGCACCGAAGTCAAAATTCACACCGGCAGCGGCGTCAACACCACCACCGATCTGTACTGGGGACAGACCGCCGCCCGCTGGGGCGCGCGCGGCACCGTGGCCTATCTCCGCAACCCGCAGGGCGAGCTGGTCGGCACCTACCGCGTCCCGTAGGCCCGCAACAAAACAGCCGCCGGTAAGGGCGGCTGCTTATTGGGGCAGGCGGCTCAGCTCGACTTCTTGTCGTCGCCGGCCGGCGGGGTCGATTTTTCGTCTTCGCCGGACATGCCTTTGCGAAACTCGCGGATGCCGGTACCCAGCTCTTTGCCGACCTTGCCAATGCGGCCGACGCCGAAGATCAGAATCACGATGACAAGAATAATCAGCAGTTCAGGTGTCCCGATACCTGGCATGGGATTGTACCTCCCGGGCAAAGCCCAATAGTTGCGCCCATTATAGCACGACTGCGTTGGCCGGGTAAGCCTCACCCTTCCGGCGCCAATAGCGCTCGACGAGCGGCCCCCCGCCGGTCGAGCGCGCGTAAGCGCGCAGCCGCTGCGCCACTTCGGCCTCGTCGCGGTAAAAGGTGCTGAGCTGCGAGCGATGGCATAAAAATGCCTCGATCTTGGCCTGCAGCGCGGCCTCACTCAACCCGATCGCTTCACTGTCCCAACGGTCTTCGCCCCACACCCGGGCCAGCTGCTCCGGCTGCTCGGCGTAGGGATAGTCTTCGTAATAAATCAGCTCAATCGGCAGCCGTTCGGCCGCAGCGCGCGTCAGGACGTGATCGACGTGATGACCCGCCGTCAGCGGCGTAAAGCAGCGGATCGCCGACAGACCGATCGGCTGGAACTTGGCCCGGAGGGCCGCCGCGATCAGATCGATCAGGCCGGGATCGCGCACGTCGCCGAAGATCGCCTCTTCGGAATCGTACAACGCCCGATCGGTCCCCGGCGCGACCCGATAGATCGCATCGGCGAAGGGCAGGTGGATCAGCATCGCGCCCAGCCGGTCGCAGGCAGCGCGGTCTTCCTCGCGGCGCGCGGCGGGCGCGTCGTCGTTCAATTGCCAGCGCGTTTGCAGCGCGCGGGCAAAATCGGACAACGGCGCACCCGAAGGGCGATCGCCGCCGAAAATCGTGAACACCACGGGCCGCTGGCCGGCCTGGGCCAGCTGATAGAGCAAACCGCCGCACGATAACACGGCGTCGTCAGGGTGAGGCGAGAGAAAAACCGGCCGCATTTGATTGACAGTCCTTGGGGGGCGTGCTACAATCTCGCGCGAGTTTGACGGGCCGTTAGCTCAATTGGCAGAGCAGAGGCCTTTTAAGCCTTTGGTTCTGGGTTCGAGTCCCAGACGGCTCACACCGCCCGATGAAGATTATACTTCATCGGGCGGTTATTTTGTGCGCCCATCGGCCGTTTGGCGCAGCGTCTTGGTCGTTTGGCGCTTGGCGGCGGTGGGCACCAGCAGATCACGACGAGATGCGCCGCAAGTCAGCAGCTTCGGTCTGGCGCTATTCCTTTTCGAGCAGGCGCTGCATCACACCCCGCAGTGTCGCCAGGGCTACGCCGGGGCGATCATGCAGGATCGTGATGAAGGCCTCATCGCTGATCACCAGCGTCCGGACATCGCCTTCAGCCCGCACGGTTGACGTGCGCGGGCCGGCCAGCACAATCGACATCTCACCCAGGAAGTCGCCGACGTAGCGCGTCGCCAGGTATTTTTCGCCGTCAGGGGTCTGCCGGGTAACGCGCACCTGCCCCTGCGCCAGAACATACATTTCCCGGCCCAGTTCACCTTCGCGGCAAATGAGCGAACCGTTACTGTGCCATTGTTCGCGGGCGATATTCGCCACCTGGGCCAGATCGTCGGGGGTCAGCGCAGCAAACAGCGGCACGTCGTGCAGCAGCAGCACACGCTCTATCACCGACATCGTCTGCAAGGTTTCCATCGCTATCTCCTCCAGCTGGTGCAGCGCCTCATCCGCGGCAGCGCTCACGACCACGTTGGCGTCAGCGCGCAGCGCGCGCAGTTCAGGGATCAACTCGAGGGCACGTACCTCGGCGATGACGCGCACCGCCAGTGCGCGCAGCCACACCTCAGGCGAAGCGAGACATTGGCGCAACGCCGTCTCCATCGACAACCGCTCACTGGTCGGCGCATCCTCAAGCAGCGGCAGGATGTGTTTGACCAGCCGCTTATCGCCCAGCGTTTCCAGGGCCTCGATGGCCGCGGCACGTGAAGCAGATGAGCGCGAACGCAAGCCGTGGCCCACTTGCTGCATGGCGCCGCGATCACCTATCAACCCGAGGGCCGTAATCAGCCGTTGTTCGCAGGCGCCAGCCCGATCAGCCAGCATCTCGCGCAGAAAGCGGGTGGCCCGGTCTTGATCGGGTATGGCTGAGCCCAATGCTCGCAACGAGCGTAGTTGCTCGATCTCATGTTGCATGAAAACGTACAACGGCTGGATGGCGGACGGATCGTATGTAAGCGCGGCCAGGGCGGCCTCGCGGGTTTGAGCATTGGCATGATTCAAAACGGGCAGTACGAACGGCGCAGCGGCGGCTCCAAAACTTTGTAACGCTCCCGCCGCGGCGGCACGCACGGTACCATCAATATCGCTCAACCCTTCGACCAGTAGCTCAACGGCCAAAATCGATCGAGTTTGCCCGAGAGCCCGGCAGGCGGCTCGCCGGACGATTGGATCTGGATCGCGCCGGGCCTGCACTAGAGGCGCCGGATCAAACTCAACCCCCGCGTTGCCCAGCGCTTCGAGGGTGCGGGCGCGCGCGGCCGCCTGTGGATCGCGCAACAACCGAGCGAGCGCAGGCCAGGCCCGATCAGGCTGCCTGGCCTTCAGGAGCACAATGGCAGCCTGCAGCTGCACATCGAGATTGTCATCCGCGAGCCGGGCATCAATGATTTCGATGACGGAGTGTGTGATCGGCGCGAGCAGATCAGGCAGGATGTGCAGCGCCGTTGCGCGAATTTCGGCGTCAACGTCGTCGAGCAAGGCGATGACGGCGTTGGCGGCTTCACGGCTCTTGAGCGCGCCCAGCGCACGAATCGCGGTCAGACGCACATCTCGATCGGGGTCATTCAGCAGCGGCATGAGGGTTGACGCTGCCGAGCGCACCCGCAGTCGTGCTAACAGTTCGACGGCAATTCGACGCAGGGAGGGTTTCGGGTCATGCAATGCGGCGGTGATCGTGCGGATCGCGTTCGCATCGCCTGGCACGCCGGCAAAGACCCGATCGTCGGCGGCAAACACGTCAACGCGCCCGGCGCGCAGCGCCCCCAGCAAAGCCTGGCCATAACTGTGGCGCAAGCGCCACACCAGGATGCCACAGACGATCGAGCCAAGCATACCCATGATGAAAATCTGCGTCGTCGTCAATACGCGCTGGCCCAAAATGAGCAGTACGCCCGACAAAGCTACGCCGATTTGCTCCGGCACGCCCGAGTCAAATGAGCGGACTTGCCCGCGTTTCTCTGCTGGCACAACATTGAAGAAGGTGCTGTAGGCCGTGCCGGCGATGCCGCCAAGGACAACTAATTGCAGCAGTCGCGCCAGTGCGGCGTTAACGAGTGAGAAGTTGAGCGCAAAGAGCACAAAGCCGATGAGATAAGCGATGGGCAGCAGCAGCACCGCGTTGACGACGCCGATGCGCGCATATAAGCGGCTGGCTGCGAAGAGCGAGACGAAGAACGTGATGGCTGTGGCGATGCCTGAGAATACGCCGAGAAAACCGGCCACGTCGGCGTCGGTGGAAAAACCGGCCGAGACGGCGGTGCTGAACGGAAACGAAATGGAAAAATACAAAATGGAGAAGAGCACCGAGCCGGCGGCCATGAGTTTGAACATCGCTGAAGCGCGTACGTAATCAAATCCGGCGCGGATTTCGGCGACGAAACTCGTGGTCTCGCCGCGCTTGACAATCGGTTTGAAGAAACGCCGAATGATCGATCGCGCGAACCAGGCGCACGCGAGCAGCACGACGGCATACAAGATCAATAGATTTTGCGTGCCGACGATCTGGGCCAACGGCCCCGTGATAAAGTTGCCGATGACGCTGCCCAAAATGCCCGCGCTGACGAAGATCGAAAAGAGGCGCTTGGCCTGCCGCGCATCGCACACGGCCCCGGCGATGTTCCACGCCAGCAGGCCGACAATCGACGCGCTGATGTTGATCGAAATCCACAACACTGGATAAAGGGCGGCTACATCGAGCGCGATGGCAGCGCGTTCAATCAAGATCACACCGGCGAGGACGATCAAGATTAATACGAAGAAGCGGCGCTGATCGAACCTGCCGAGGCTGGCAGCATAGGTGAGCGAGACCATAAAATTCGCCGCGCCCAACAGCATAAACATATACGGCAGATACTCGACGCCGAAGCGCGTGTAGAACAGGGCATCGGCCGTATTGCCGCCCAGGCCGCGCCCCCCTTCGATCAAGGCGAACAAAGCGGCGACAAAGCCGGCGAGCCGCGCTTCACCCGATCGGATCTGGAGGAAGGCCGCGAGACGCTGCATAGGGTGTTAGCGCGATAGTGAGATAGTGCAATCGTGAGACACCTGCACTGCAACTGCACGCGGTTTGGTGCGGTGCAATTGTAGTCGTGCAGTCTTGTAGTCGATCGTCATGCATCAGGCGTTACGCTTGTTAATCGCATAGATTAGCGTGGGAAAACTGTCCCCGGTAATTCCGTCCACTTTCTTTTCGAGTGTCATGCCGATTCTGTCGGCGACGCGCTGGGAGGCGCGATTGTCGGGATCAATCAAGCAAATTAAGCGCGATTGTCGCCCAGAGCCCTAGAGCGGGATTGTCAGGATGCCCATGCAGGTACCATTCCAATTCCTCTTGAGTTTCCTCGACGCTCAAGACGCCATCGGGAAAATACCGGCGAATTTCAGGATCACGATATAACGCATACAGATCGTTGAGGTCCGCCATGACGGGATGCCGGAGGACAAGTCGTTGGGTTTCGAGGATGATTGCCATGCTAGATCGGCTTGAGCACCATCAACGCCGCAATGGCGAGGACGATGATCTCCTCGGCGTGATGCGCGATTCGGTTCCTCTGGTCGTTGAGCGCGGCGCTCAACTCGGGCGTGATGCGCCCTTCCGTCAGCGCTGTCTGCAGCAGCGCTGCCACCTTCTTGTTGTGGGGAATGAATATCGTCGGGATCAGCGCCAGCATGATGATCAACAGGATGTTGGACACCAGCAGCCAGTTTTGCGCGGCGCCCTGCAAAAAGCCAAAGATGGGCCACTGCTGCATGAGAGCCAGTATGATCCCTAGCACTAGAATCAGGTTGCTCCAGGGAATGACCATCGTGCGATCGATGCGAAGGGCCACCGGTGTCAACGAGGCGACCGTTTTGATGTCGTCACTGCGTTTGGCAAAGCCGCGCACCAACTGCCGCGCAAACATCCCGCCAATGGTGATGGCTACGGCAATAATGTGCAGATACTTGATGACAGGATACCAGTTCATGTGTCTCCTTTACGATTCAGGATTCTTGTTCAAGTGCCAACTGGATCGCCTGCTCCATCGTCATGGATTTGCCTTCGGCCCAGAGCGCGGTGAATTCCGCATCGGGGAGCATGGAGCGCAGTCGACTGATGAATTGCGATTCTTCCGCTTGCTCTTCATCTGTTGGCTTATGCCCCGTCACCACACGGATGGCCTCCGCCGCGCCGAATAATTTCGCGGCGCGCTGCGGCTCTTCCTCCACAATGGCGATCATCGCAAAACATTCCAATTGATGTGCCACAGATGGACGATTGCCGTAATCCTGAAAAACCTTGATGGTCTCGCGATAGGTTTGCTTGGCTTTGGTGTAATTGCCCATGGCGCGTTGCGTGTGCGCGATCTCGGAAGTCATTGCCGCGATCATGCCTTTGTGACCAATGTGCTTGAATATCCTGAGCCCCTCTTCAAAGTGACGCTGGGCAACATCAAGGCGACCCTGAGACCGCGCGCCTATGCCCAGACCCATATTGAGAAAAGCAGATTGAATAGATATGGTTCCACTTTTCATGCTCGCCTGAGCCAATGCCACATATTTCTCACTCTCCTGGAAATCGCCATGTATCGCTGCCCAGCGCGCCAGATTGCCATAAGCCATCTCCATCCCGCTGCTGTCGTTGAGCTCGCTAAAAATTTCAAGCCCCTCCTGCGCGGCGGTAACGGTGTCATCGGCTTTGATCATGGCGGAACCGTTTGCGTACATTTCCAGGCACAATCCCAACAGATGTTTATCGCCGAGTTCACGGGCAATGGCGATGGCTTCCTGCAAGCTACTGCGCGCATACATGATTTCATTCGTACCCTGAAGGAGTGTACCCAGGCTAAAACAGGCATGAGCGTAAATCTCTTTTCGCAGGCGGTTCGCCTCGCCTTCCACAGGCGGCAAGGCGCGAAACTTCTCCATGGCCGTTTTGAGCATGGTAATTCCTTCTATCTGACCTCCCAACATGCTCATGCTCATCCCTATGTCTGCGGCGAGTTCCAAGGCGACTTGCGCATGGTTCTGCCAGCTCCATTCAAATGCGGCACGCAGATTTTCCAATTCCACCTGTAGGGATTTCAACCTTTGCGTTTCCGCTTCTCTTGCGAAGTAAGAGACATCCCATAAGCCGTTCGTTAAGTTCTTATAGTGGATGAAGTGCCGGTCACGCGCTGCCGCCGCCTGCTTCGCTTCGAAGAGCTTTTCCCGCGCATATTGGCGAATCGTCTCCAACAGGAAATACCGCATCGCGCCTTCGTGTTCTTCCGTGACGACCAGCGACTTGTTGACGAGCTGCTCCAGCAAATTCAGTGTGTTCGGTTCATCCGCGACGAATTCAAGCGCGTCCAACGTCCAGCCGCCGACAAAGACCGACGCGAATTGCAGCAGGCGCTTCTCTTCGTCCGAGAGCAGGTCGTAACTCCAATCGATCAACGCGCGCAGGGTTTGCTGGCGCGGCAGTGCGGTGCGACTACCGCCCACGAGCAGCCGGAAGCGATCGTTGAGCCGCGCCGCGATCTGTTCGGGGGAAAGCAGTTTGACGCGCGCAGCGGCCAACTCGATCGCCAGCGGAATCCCATCGAGCCGGTGGCAGATTTGAGTAATGGCCGAGGCGTTCGCGTCCGACAATTTGAAGTTGGAATTCGCGGCACGGGCGCGATCAACAAAGAGTTGCGTCGACTCCGAATCCGCCAGTGAGGGGGTGCGATAGGCCACTTCACCTGCGATGCCCAACGCCTCGCGGCTGCTGGCCAGAATCTTGAGTCCCGCACAGTGATGTAACAGATCATTCGCCAGACGCGCGCAGGCTTCGATGAGATGTTCGCAATTATCGAGCAGGAGCAAAATCTTCTTATCGCGTAGATAATCCAGCACGAGGTTCGCCAATGGATTGAACGGCAGTTCCTGCAGGCCAAAGACCTGCGCCAACGCGGGGATGATCTGCGCCGGATCAGTCTGTGGCGCCAGTTCGATCAACCAGACGCCATTGGCAAAAGTCGCCAATTCTTCTGCGCCGACTTCCAGTGCGAGCCGCGTTTTTCCCGTGCCGCCTGAGCCGGTCAACGTAACCAGACGTGCTGTGTTAAGCAAGTCCTTGAGGTCGGCGAGTTCTTTCTCGCGCCCGACAAATGAAGTCAGTTGTAACGGAAGGTTATTAGGGACGGTGGTGAGTGATTTGAGTGGCGGAAACTCCACCGCTAACCCCGGCGCAACAACTTGCCACAGATGTACAGGTTGTTCCAGCCCCTTCAAGCGATGCTCGCGCATGTCGCGAAGCGCAACTTCAGCCGGAAGATCATCGCGCACCAATTCCGCCGTGGCATTGGACAGCAGGACTTGCCCGCCGTAAGCCACCGACATGATGCGCTGTGTCCGCGCCAGAGTTGAATAACCTGAGTAGCCGTCGGCGCGCTCCTCGCTAATGCCGGCTTGCGCTATACCCGTATGCAGCCCCATACGCACTTTGATCGGAGCAGGATTCCATGCTTCGCGCTGCAAGCTGCGCTGCGCGTCAAGGGCAGCATTGAGCGCGTCACTGGCCGTATGGAAGGCGGCGCAAAAGGCGTCGCCGATGATCTGAAAGACGTGGCCGTGATGGGCTTCAATCGCTTCGCGCAAAATAGCGTGATGACGTGCCAGCCAGGCCGGCCAGGCCGCAGGATACTGGCGGGCCAGTGTGGTGCTGCCCGCGATGTCGGTGAACAGAAAAGTGACGGTGCCGATCGGCAATTTGCCCATGGCATTCACCTGTCTCAGTCCCAGGCAGACGGCAGGATTGAGTCGGCTATTCAATTGTTGTCTGATCGGAAAACAGGTTTGAAGGGGAGCTCCGCTTGCTGATGATTATAGCACACCGACTGCTCGCCTTGATTGATCAGCCGCGCACCTGCCGGTGAAGAGGATGCTTTATCGGCCGTTTGACATAGCGCCTCGGCGGTTTGACGCACGGCCGCCGCCGCCGTAATTCTCCTCTTTCTCCGAGCGGGATTTCTCCCAACCGACGGATGTGCTTCGGCCCCCGAAGTTATATGATGCTGCCATAACCGCACATCAAAGGGGGAGCAGCATGTTGGTCAATATACTCATGTGGTTGGTCGTGGTCGCGGTCGCGGTGGGGCTGGGTGTCCTGGCCGTTCGCGCCTGGCGGTCAAAGCGAATCGTTGTGAAAGTGGCCGGCGGCCTTGTGAGCAGCCTGCTCACGCTGGTCGTCGCGCTGGTCGGCGTCTTCATGCTGATCGGTCTCGTGAAGTTCATTGCGCCGCGCAGCGCGCCCGTGCCCACATTGAGCGTGGCCGGCTCGCCGGAGCAGATCGCGCGCGGCCAGCACATCGCCAATTCGTTCTGTGCCAGTTGTCACTCGGCCACGAACGAACTGCCGCTGACGGGCGGCGTCGATTTGGGCAAGGACTTTCCCATGCCGCTGGGCACCTTTGTCACGGCGAATTTGACGCCCGGCGGGCCGCTGAAGGACTGGTCGGATGGCGAGATCTTCCGCGCGATTCGCAACGGCGTTGATAAAAACGGACAGACGCTATTCGCCATGTCGGGCGCGCGCGGCCGTCATCTGAGCGATGAAGACATCCATGCGGTGATTGCCTACCTGCGCAGCCAGCCGGCGGTGGCGAACGAAACGCAGACGCCGCTCGATCAGCCGAATGCCCTGGCGCTCATCCTTATCGGCGCGGGCATGATCCCGGAAGGCGAGCCGCCGATCACGACGGCGATTAACATGCCCGCCAAAGGCCCCACCGTCGAGTTCGGTCAGTATATCTTGAGCTATCAGGACTGCGTGCTGTGCCACGGCGCCAATCTGACGGGCGGCGACCCAAGCCAATTGGCGCCGGTCGGCCCGAACCTGAGCGTGGTCAAGGGCTGGACGAAAGAGCAATTCATCGCCACGCTGCGCACCGGTGTCGATCCGGATGGACACAAGTTGAACGACAAGTTGATGCCGTGGCCGAACTTTGGCCGCATGGACGACGAGGAACTCGCCGCTGTATATGCCTACATCGCCAGCCGGCCGTTCACGGTGGCGCAGCAACCGCAATGATCGATCTGGCGGGATGCCAGTCGAAGTTGTCGCAAGAACCCGGTAAAGGATATGCCACGGAGGACACAGAGCACACGGAGTTTTGAGCCTGTCTTCGTGTCCTCCGTGCTCTCCGTGGTTCATGATTCCCGCTCAGACGGCCGCTGTTGACGGATCACCTCCAGCATTCCATGGTGATCGCCAAAATGCTGAGCGTGCAGCGTAATGATCAAGGGCCGTTCAAACCGCAAGGCCTGCATCGCGCCGCCTGACGACGGCGCTGTATCCCGCGCTGCTCGATCGGGTATTGAGCTACGACGTGACCCACTATCTGGAAGGGCACAATCCCCCACCGGTTTCAAAAGCCGAGCTAACAGCCGATGTTGCCCGGATCAAAGTCATTGCCACACGGTTGACGCGCACGGGCAAGATCGTGACGCGATTTTGAACCAGTTGCCGCATGTCCTGGGCGAAGCCGTCGAGGGCGATCTCATCGCCGTCGTCGATGCCTTTCTGGCCGGGGCGCGCTTACCGATTGTAACGAGCGTGCTGTGATCTGAGCTGCCTCTGCCGGCGGGTCTCCGCGCGGTCGCTCGCCGGGACATCGGCCATTTGACGTAGAACATTCGTCGCTTCGACTCACCCTCTCTGCCGTTGCACATCTCCTCTTTCTCCGAGCGTAAATTCTCCCTGTGCGCCGATGTGCTCACGGGCGTACGGGTAGCTGTGCTTGATCTTTCAGTGGCCGTCTCAATTCGTCTTGGGCGAGGTGGCGGACTCAACGGTGACGCTGTCCGACCTCGTTTCAGGAACGGCGCTCTCGACTCCGTTGGCGCCGTGGGTCGTCTTGATCGCGTGCGCGTTGCTGGCCACCCGCCGCCGTTGGTGGGGAACAGTTGCCGTCGTCCTCCTGTGCCTGTTGGGCGTGGTTTTTGCGATTGGCGGGTGGGGCGAAGCGTTTGGACCTGATAACCCTTACGTCCCACGCATGGCACTCCTGGTAGGCGGCATCCTGTGGATGTTGCTCGGTCTGTCATTACTGACCTTTGGCGTCATGGAGATTACCAATCGGCTGAGAAGTCGATGAGTAAAAGGAGTGGTCATTCCAACCCGATCGCTCGTCTGCGCCCCGCGTGCGCCTTGTTGAAATGTCAGCAGTTTTGATTCGAGTGCCGGTCAGGGGACGATCTCTCCCCTGACCGGCACTTGATTGGCGATCAGGGCGGTGCCCGTCGCACCAGCACGGATGTACCGTGTTTCGGCTGTTTGACGTAGACCGTTTGGCATTTTGACTCACCGCTCGTGCCGCCGCAAATCTCCTCTTTCTCCGCGGCAAGTTCTCCCGCCTGACGGATGTGTTTTCCGCAGCGACATCATAAGATGAAGCCGTCACACTGAGCCGCACTCGGATTCAATCCGCCGGACGGGATGTCACGGCGATCGGCGTAACCTGTTTGTAACTCGCCTCTAACGCTTTTTCAGGAACGAAACACGCGGTCGATGCGTTTGGTAAATGCACGACTCAAACGGAGGAAGATTCAGCATGTTTAAGCGAATGATGTGCTTGATGTTGATGGTGGTCTCGATCGGGCTGCTGGCCGCCTGCCAGGCTGCTCAAGCCGAAAACATACCCACGCCGGGCGCAACCGACGCGCTCGCGCTGCGCGAAGCGCAGATCGATCGGATCGAGATTCAGGTCGTGGAATCGTCGCCGCGGCAGATTACGGTCATCGCCCACGGCCACTTGACCGAAGCCTGCGCGCAGTTAAGCGACAATGTTCAGCAGCGGTATGAACCGACTGAATATCAGATCGCGATCTTTTCGATCAGCCCCACCGATCGGGGTTGCCAGCAAGTAACCACGCCGTTCGACAAAGTGATCCCGCTGACCTTCACCGATCTGCCGGCGGGCACGTACACGGTCGTGGTCAACGGCGTGCGCGAGTCATTCACGCTTCAAGGCCCGGCCACGCCGACTTTGGCGGCCCCGGCTACGGCGGCTCCGACTGTAGCGGTTGCGACTGCCACTTCAGCGCCGGTTCCGCCGACGCCGACCGCGGCGGTCGCGACCGCTACCCCGCCGGCGACCACCTCGACGGCGTGCATCTATCGCGCGGCGTTTCTGGGCGATGTGTCGTTTCCCGATAATACGATCACGGCGCCGGGCACAGTGATGGTGAAGACGTGGCGCTTGCGCAACGACGGTAACTGCGCGTGGGGACCGGGCCAGATGGTGCATTCGCTGGCGTTCTTCAACGGTTCGCCCATGGGCGCGCCGAGCGTCGTGCCGCTGCCCACGTACACGCCGCCGGGCGGCGTGGTGGATGTGTCGGTGAATCTGATCGCGCCGCAAATGCCGGGCACGTATCGCAGCGAATGGATGCTGATGGTGGCGCAGGGGCCGCTGTTTGGCGTGGGGCCAAATTATCAGACGCCCTTGTACGCGCAGATTCAAGTGCAGCAGGGTGTCCCGGAACCGGCGTGCGTGTATCGCGCGACGTTCCTGGGCGATATGTCGGTGCCTGACAACAGCCCCATCGCGCCGAATGCGCCGTTCAACAAGATCTGGAGTGTGCGCAATGACAGCACCTGCGCGTGGGGGCCGGGCACGGCCATGCGTTCGTTGATCTTTATCGGCGGCACGTCGATGAATCTTCAGACGCGCGTGGAGGTGCCTTACGCGCAACCGGGACAATCGTTCGAGTTATTGGTGCCGCTGGTGTCGCCGGGCCTGCCGGGCACGTATCGCGCCGAATGGAAATTCAAGGCCGATACCGGTGAACTATTCGGCGTCGGCCCCACCGGACAAGCGCCGTTGTACGTGCAGATCGTGGTGCCGAACAATGCACCGTGCACCTATCGCGCGACGTTCCTGGGCGATGTGACAATTCCCGATAACACCCCGATGCAACCCGGTCAGGCGTTCCGCAAGACGTGGCGGCTGCGCAACGATGGCACCTGCGCGTGGGGGGCGAATGCGCGCGTACACTCGATCACGAACGTCAACAACAATCCCTTTGGCGCGCCGGTTCTGATCGATATGCCGGATGTACAACCCGGCGGCGTGATCGATCTGTCCATCGACATGGTCGCGCCAAGCGGATTTGGCTGGCAGCGCAGCGAGTGGATGTTCATGGTGAACGAGGGCGGCTTGCGCGGTGTTGGCCCACAGGGTGAGACGCCGCTGTACGTGCAGATTTACGTGACGCCGTAGCGAAGCCGTTTGCGCCAGAAAGCCAGGTTGCAAAG
The DNA here is from genome assembly GCA_964550855.1 of uncultured Anaerolineae bacterium. Classification (GTDB taxonomy): domain Bacteria; phylum Chloroflexota; class Anaerolineae; order Fen-1058; family Fen-1058; genus JAGOBP01. The sequence continues at coordinate 56,637 of CAZKBQ010000018.1, read as the reverse complement.
ACCAAGAGAGGGCTGCGATGAGCGGCCCTCTCTTGGTATGACCCGTAAAAGTGAGCTGCCCCTCGTGCCCTCGGCCATTTGACGTAGTCACTGCGGCTGACTGACTCACCACACCACCACTCGTAAATCTCCTCTTCCTCCGAGCGCAATTTCTCGCAACCCGCCGATGTGTTTCAACCTCCGCTGTTATAAGATGTGACCGTAGTCTCGAGCGAAACACGGGTGTTACCGTCCCGGCGGGATGCCGGACGGAGCGGGGGGAACAGCATGACCATCACTGGCAGTTTTGAAAAGCGCGTCATCCTTGACGACTCAACCGCGCGGGTCTTTGAGTACGCGATCAAGGCGCCGTCATCCACCGACGAATGGTCGGGACTGCTCGAGGTGCGCGATGTGCACCGGTTGATCGACGGCGTCTCATACGTCACCCGTGTCTATACCGCGGTCGGCATTCAGTCTGATCGCCTCAACCTTCAACTGGATTTTGAAACCGATCGATCGGCCTTGACGACGCCGCGCAACCTCGAACCGGTCATGACGTGGCGGTTCCACCCCGATCGATTGTCTGCGCCCCGACTGATCCTCGACGGCGATCACATCTACTGGTCGCCGTGCTAGCACCTGACTTAACTCAAGAAGGAGTGTTCATCATGATTCGACGTCTGATCCATCTGTGGTCGATCGCGGCGTTGGCGATCAGCCTGGCCGGATGCGCGGTCTCGCCCACGCCCGCCGCCGATCCAACTGCCACGGTCGCCGCGCCCGCGACCCCGGTCCCTGTTGTCCCGACGGCGGACATCATCAAGGCATATGAAGCCGATCAGGCCGCCGCTGACGCGCAGTACAAAGGCCAAACTCTGATTATGAGCGGCAAGGTCACCAACATCAATGATGTGTTTGACGTCAAGGCTCTGCTGCTGCGCGAGTCTGAAAACGAGCCCGGTCTGCAGTGCTATCTCACCAACGCCGCCGACGCGGACGGTATCTCGATCGGGCAGACGATCACGATCGAGGGCACGATTAAAGGCGGCGAACTCGGCTTCTTCATGGTCGCCGAGCCGTGCCGCGTCGTCAAAGCCTGATTCACATCACCCATTCATCAAAGGAGACTCATGACAACTACTGTAACCTCTCAACTGGCGGCCCGCGTGCAGGGCACGGTGGCCGCGCCGGGCGAAGCGCATTACGACGAACTGCGCGCCGCATGGAACCTGGCAGTCGATCAACACCCGGCGGTGATCGTCGCTGCGCAGAGCGCCGCCGACATCGCCGCTGCCGTGCGTTACGCGCGCGAAGCCGATCTGAAAGTGGCCGTGCAGGCCACCGGCCACGGCGTCATCCGACCGGCTAATGACAGCCTGCTCATTCTCACATCCCGCATGACCGACGTGCGCGTGAATGCCGAAGCGCGCACAGCCTGGATCAGCGCGGGCGCGAAATGGGGCAAGGTGCTGGCGCAGGCGCAGGCCGTGGGGCTGGCCCCGCTGCTCGGCTCGGCGCCCGACGTCGGCGCGATCGGTTACACGCTGGGCGGCGGCATGGGCTGGCTGGCGCGCAAATACGGTCTGTCCATCGACAGCGTCAACTGTTTTGAAGTGGTCACCGCTGACGGCGAAATGGTGGAAGCCAGCGCGGCGCAGAACACCGATTTGTTCTGGGCGCTGCGCGGCGGCGGGGGCGGCCTGGGCGTCGTCGCCGGCATGGAAGTGCGCCTGTATCCCGTGACCGAGTTTTATGGCGGCAATCTCTATTACCCGATCGATCGCGCGCCCGAAGTGTTCGCCCGTTATCGCGAGTGGATCGCGGACGCGCCCGATGAACTCACCTCCGCCATCGTGATCATGAACTATCCGCCGCTGCCGTTCTTCCCCGAAGCACTGCGCGGCCAGACCATCGCGCAGATCCGTGGGGCGTACTGCGGGCCGATCGAGCAGGGCGAAGCTCTGCTGAAGTTCTGGCGCGACTGGCAGGCGCCGCTCATCGACGACTTCGCGGCGCGGCCTTTCTCCGACATCGCCAAAGTCAGCAACGATCCGGTCGATCCGATGCCGGGCGCAACCACCGGGGCATGGCTGAAAGACTTGAGTGATGAGACGTTGGCGACGCTGATCGATCACGGCGCGGCCAGACACGAGCCATCGCCCCTCGTTATAACCGAGGTGCGTCACGCCGGCGGCGCCATGGCGCGGGTTGATCCACGGAGCAATGCATATAGCCATCGCCTCGCTCCGCATGTGCTGTACCTGATCGGCATGGCCGCCACACCTGAGATGGAAGCCGGTTTTCGACAACGCGCGGCGCAGCTCAAAGACGCGCTGCAGCCTCATCTGACCGGCGGCGTGTATTTGAACTTTCTGGAAGGTGAAGAAGCGGTGGCGCATTCGCGCGAGGGCTTCGCGCCGGAAGCGTATCGTCGCTTGCAGGCGCTCAAGTCGCTGTACGATCCCGATAATCGCTTCAGCCACAGTTACGATCTGGGCGTTGACGGCGCCGCCAACAACTAATCGATCGCGGTCTGTTCCCGACCCGCTGCCCGACCGGGCGGTGGGTCGCCAGCTTGATCTTGAGGAGACTACCTAATGCACTCGACTCACCATTCACGCTCATTCTCGCTCGGGCTGTCACTCATCCTCATCGTCACGACGCTGTTTGCGCCGTGGCTGAGCACCGATGCGCTGCCGTCAAGGCCGGCTGTGTCCGCAGCCGCGATCTGCACCGCGGCCGAGACGAATTTGTTCAAGCTGTTCCTGCCACTCATGCGGCGCAGCGGCGCGACGCTCGCCGCGCCGGACGGCAATCCGTTGGGGCTGCCACAACCCGATTGGCTGCAGGTGGCAACCGCCATGATTGATCCGCAGACAGCGGCCGTGCTGCGCGGCAAGGTCTGTACGCACAATGGCGCAGCTTTGCCTGGCGTGACGGTCAGCATCAAGCAGCATCCCGAATATGGCGCGGCACTGACCGATGCCGACGGGTTGTTTGAATTGCTCGTCAACGGCGGCACACTGCTGACCGTGAATTACGAGAAGGTTGGTTATTTGCCCGCGCAGCGCCAGATCACGCCGGCGATGCGCGATTACGCGCTGCTGCCCGAAGTGGCATTGCTGACGCTGGATGCGAACGTCACGACCATCGATCTGAACGCGGGCGGCATGCAGGTGGCGCAGGGCAGCGTGATGACCGACGACGACGGCACGCGGCAGGCGCGCATCTTCTTTCCGGCCGGCACGCAGGCCGAGCTGGTGCTGCCCGGCGGCGTGACGCAGACGTTGACGACGTTGAACGTGCGCGCCACCGAGTACACCGTGGGGCCCAACGGCCCGCAGGCCATGCCCGCCGAATTGCCGCCCGCCAGCGGTTACACGTATGCGCTGGAATACAGCGTGGACGAAGCGCTGGCCGCCGGCGCCACGGAAGTGCGCTTCAGTCAGCCGCTCATTCATTACAGTGAAAACTTCCTGGGTTTTGACACCGGTATGGCCGTGCCCACCGGCTATTACGATCGGAACAAGGCGGCCTGGATCGGCTCGGAGAACGGTCGGGTGGTGAAGATCGTCAGCATCACCGGCGGCGCGGCGAATCTTGACACCGACGGCGACGGTGTGATCGACAACGGCGATGTCGTCACTTCGACGATGGACCTCACCATCACGTTGGCCGAGCGACAAAACCTGGCGACGCTCTATCAGGCCGGGCAGACGCTGTGGCGCGTGCCCATTCCGCACTTCAGCGCGTGGGACTGCAACTGGCCGTTCGGCCCGCCCGAGGGCGCGGTTGCGCCCCGGCAGTCGATGCCGCGCGCCGAAACCACCCCACGCCCATGTATCCGACGTGGCTCGATCATCGCGTGTCAGAATCAGGTGCTGGGCGAAGTGCTGCCTGTGCCGGGTACACCCTTTCAACTCCACTACACCAGCGATCGCGTGCCGGGGCGTGTGGTCGATCGGACGATTGTGATCCCTTTGAGTGAGGGTGTGACGTTGCCGCCCGAGGTGAAGCGCATCGATGTGGATATCCTGATCGCCGGGCGCAAGATCGAGAAATCGTTCCCGGCCACCAGCGGACAGAGCTACACCTTTGTCTGGGATGGCAAAGACGTGAACGGCAACGTGGTGCAGGGCACGCAAGTCGCCACCGTGGTGCTTAAGTACGTGTATCAAGCGGTCTATCGCACCCCCGCACAGAACAATGTGGCCTTTGCCCTGTTCGGCGACGCGCTCACGGCCGTGCGCGCGCGGCAGGAAGTGGAAATCCGGCAGGAATTCCGGGTGACGTTGTATAACCTGAACGCGCAGCAATTCGGTCTGGGCGGCTGGAGCCTCAGCCCGTATCACAAGTACGACATCAATCGCGACGTGCTGTACATGGGCACCGGCGAGCAGCGCGCCATCGATGCGGCGGGCGCTGTGGTCAACACGGTGGCCGGCACGGGCGTGTCCGGCTTCACCGGTGAGGGCATTACGGCCACCCAGGCCGCGCTCGGCGCGCCATACGCGGTGGACTTTGCTCCGGACGGCAGCTGGTACGTGGTTGATCGGTCGGCCAGCTGGGTGCGGCAAATCTCGACGACGGGCATCATCACGCGCGTGACCGGCACCGGGCTTGGCGGCTACAACGGCGACAATCGCCCGGCGTTGGGCGCGCAGTTGAACCTGCCGCGCGATGTGGCAGTGGGGCCGGATGGCAGTCTGTACATCGCCGATACCGGCAATCACCGCATTCGCCGCATCGATGCCAACGGCATCATCACCACCGTGGCGGGCACAGGCGCCACGGCTTACAACGGCGACAACATTCCAGCGACCTCGGCCAATCTCTGGTCGCCCGCGGCCATCGCGGTGGGACCGGACGGCAGCTTGTACATCGCGCAGGAAAGCCAGTTCCGCGTCCGGCGCGTCAGCCCCGACGGCCTGATCACGACCATCGCGGGGACGGGGATGCAAGCCGGTTTCAGCAACGACGATGGGCTGCCGGCCAGTCAGGCGCGCATCAATGCAGCGCACGGCATTGCCGTCGGGCCGGACGGCAGCCTCTACTTCTCCGACTTCTTCATGAACACCGTGCGCCGCATCGGGCCGGACGGCATCATCAACACGGTGGCGGGCAACGGCACCAGTGGCTTCAGCGGCGACGGCGGCCCCGCCACGGTGGCACAGCTCAGCCGCCCCATGGGCCTGGCAGTGGATAGGCTGGGACGGTTGTACATCACCGATCAGGTCAACTCACGCATCCGCGTGGTGGGCACCGACGGTGACATCGCGACCCTGGCGGGTATCGGCGTGGCGGGCATGAACGGTTACAACGGCGACGGGTTGCCGGGCCGGCGCACCTCGTTGACGCTGCCCAACAGCGTGGCCGTGGCGCCCGATGGCAGTGTGTACATCGCCGATACGGGCAACTTCCGCATCCGCCGCGCCGCGCCGCCCAAAGTCACGGGCCTGAATCCCGCTGAAATCGTCGTGCCCGCCGAAGACGGCTCGGAAGCTTACGTCTTCGACCTCACCGGGCGGCATCTGCGCACCGTCGATCCGATCACGGGCACGCTGCAGCTGCAATTTGGTTACGACGCGAGCGGACGATTGATCACGATCGCCGATGCCTTCAGCAATACGACGACGATCCAGCGCGACGGCAACGGCCACCCGATCGGCATCGTTGCGCCCGGCGGCCAGACCACGCACCTGGCGCTCGACGCCAACGGCTATCTCTCCTCGGTGTCTTACGACAGCGGGCAGGCGATCACGTTGACCACCACTTCGACCGGTCTGCTGACGCAGCTGATCGATCCGCGCGGCGGCGTATCGAAGTTTACCTACGACGCCGACGGCTATCTGATCCGCGACGAAAACGCGGCGCAGGGCGTGACGACGCTCACGCGCACGAAATTGGCCGACGGCTACCGGGTGGACGTGCAATCGCCGTTGAGCCGCACCACCACGTACGAAGTGCGCGACGCGGGCAACGGCACGGTGCTGCGCGCGCGGACCGAACCAAGCGGCGCGCGCACCGAATCATATCTGCGGCCCGACGGTTCACAGTTGACGCTGTTCGCGGATGGGTCCACCATCGAGCGCATCGAGATGCCCGATCCGCGCTGGGGGATGCTGGCTTCGCTGCCGCAGACGGTGACGCTGACGCTGCCGGGCGGCATCACGGCGACGCAGACTTACTCGCGCGCGGTGATACTGGGCATCCCCGATGATCCGTTCAGCGTGCAGCGCGTGGTCGATCGGCTGGGCAAGAACGGCGCGACGACAGTCATCACGTTCACGACGGCCAATCGCCTGATCACCACGACGACGCCCGCCGGTCAACGCAGCGTGGCGCAGCTCGACCTGTGGGGGCGCGTCGTCAGCACGACGCTGGCGCCGGGACAGGCACCCATCACCTACACGTACAACGCGTCGGGCCAGCTCAGCCAATCGGCGCAGGGCAATCAACGCTGGAGCTATGCGTATGACACCGCGCAGCAGTTGAGCGCGCGCACGGCGGCTTCCGGTGATCAGATCGTTTACGCTTACGACAACGTCGGGCGCTTGATCACCGTGACGCTGCCCAGCAGCCGCACGCTGGGCTTTGACTACGACGGCAGCGGCAACCGCACGCACATCGTCATGCCCGATGGCTCAACGCATCTGCTGGGCTACGACGCGCTCAATCAGGCTGCCGGCTACACGCCGCCGGGCAACGCCGCATATCTGTTCGCGCACAACGCGGATCACTCACTGGCGGGCGCCACGCTGCCGGGCGGCCGCGCGGTGACGCGCAGCTACGACAGCAGCGGGCGTGTTAGTGGTTACACTTATCCCGAAGCGGCCATTCAATTCGGCTATGCCGATCCAACCGATCGGGCGACGACGTTGACGCGCACCCCGACCAGCGGCCCCGCGCAGTCGATCGGACTGAGCTATCAGGGCAGCTTCGTCACGGGCGCGGCGTGGTCGGGCGCGGCGCAGGGTGTGTTCACCTACACGTACAACAATCGCTTCCTGCTGACGGGCTGGCAGTTGGATAACGTCACGCTGACGCTGGGCTACGACGCCGATGGCCTGTTGACGAGCTATGGCCCGTACACCATCACGCGCAACGGCCCCGGCCGCACGGCCAGCCTGCTGCGCGACAACGTGCTGACGACGACGCTGGCCTATGACACACTGGCGCGCGTGATCAGCCGCACGCACACGGCGGCGGGTCAGCCGGTCTATCAGATGCAGCTGAGCTACGATAACGTCGGCCGCATCTCAAGCAAGACCGAGACGGCGGGCAGCACGCACGTTTTCACGTACACGTATGACGCCGATGGACGGCTGATACAGGTGGCGCGCGACGGCGCGGTCAGCGAGGCATACACCTATGACCTCAACGGCAACCGGTTGTCGAAGCAGCTCAACGCCGGGCCGATCATCACGGCGACGTATGACACGCAAGATCGCTTGACGGCGTTGGGCGGCGTGAGTTATCAATTCGACGTGGACGGCTACCTGCGGCAGCGCGGCAGCGATACGTTCCGCTACAGCGCGCGCGGCGAGCTGATCAGCGCGACGGTGGGCGCGCAGACGATCACGTATGCGTACGATGCGCTCAATCGCCGCGTGGGCCGATCGGATGTGAACGGGACGACGCAGTATCTGTATGGCAATCCGAACAATCCGTTCCAGCTATCGGCGGTGCGCAGCCCGGGCGGTCAGCTCAGCGTGTTTTACTATGACGACAATGGGCTGATCTTTGCGATGGATCGCAACGGGGCGCGCTATACCATCGCCACCGATCAAGTGGGTTCGCCGCGCGTAGTGGCCGATGCGGCCGGGCAGGTGGTGAAAGCGATCGAGTATGACAGCTTCGGCAACGTCGTCAACGACAGCGCGCCGGGCTTCGATCTGCCGATCGGTTTTGCGGGCGGCCTGAGCGATGCGGCCACCGGCCTAGTGCGCTTCGGCTTCCGCGATTACGATCCGGCAGCGGGCCGCTGGACGGCGCGCGATCCGATCTTCTTCGGCGGGCAGCAGGCCAACCTGTACGTGTATGTTGGCAATGACCCGATCAATCTGCGCGACCCGCTGGGGCTGTTCTGCATCGGCGTCTCGGCTTACGCTGGCATCGGCGGCGGCGTGCAGACCTGCATCACGTCCGAGGGTGCATCATTCTGCGGCGAGGTGGGTTTTGGCGTGGGCGTGAACGTGGGCGTGGACAACGGCGGACTGGAGCCGCCCGGTTCCGAGATCGGCGTGGAAGGCAAGGCGGTGTTTGGCGGCGTCGGCGGCGTGGGCTTGAACATCAAGTTCGACGACTGCGGCTTGGTTGCCACACCCATGGGCGAACTCGGGCCGATCACGTTTGATCCCAGCAAGGGAGGATTGCAGCCCACCATCAGTGGCGGGCCGGAGTGGCTGCTGCGCAACGGCAAAGTCTCGGCGCAGGCCAAGCTGTACGGCAAGGTCTGCACGCAGGGCAAGTGGTAGGCAGCTGATCGAAGCAAAGCAAGTCCCTCTCCTGAGCTGAATCGGGGAAATGGCCTCTCGCTCAGGAGAGGGTTCGACAATGCGGCGAGAAAGAAGGAGATTCGAGATGAGCCAGATACACGTTGAAGTGTCCGAAGTGATCGAGGCGCGCCCCGATAAGATTTACGCGATCCTGGCGGATTATCGCGTGAGCCATCCCGCCATCCTGCCGAAGTCGTACTTCAAGGACGTGGTGGTGGAAGAAGGCGGGCGGGGCGCCGGCACGATCGTGCGGGTGAAGATGGAAGTGATGGGCAAGGCGTTTGGGTATCGCCAGACCATCAGCGAGCCGGAGCCGGGCCGCGTGCTGAAGGAAGTGGATGAGGCGGCGGGTGTGCGCACCACTTTCACGATCGATCCGCTCGACGGCGGCAGTCGCTCGCGGGTGACCATCGCCACCGACGCGGCGCTCAGCCCCGGCCCGACGGGCTGGCTGGAGCGAATCTTCAATCCGCCCGTGATGCGTCGCATCTACCGGCAGGAGTTGCAGAATCTGGGGGAGTACGTGCGGAAACAGCCGGCAGCGTAGGCGCAAAGGCTGAAGCTGGTCATTGAGAAGAGGGCTGCGATGCGCGGCCCTCTTCCCGTTTGATTGCGATGTGCGCGGCCCAAGTCAGCATGCCCGCTCGCCGTCGATGTCCGCGCCAATCACCGCTTACCATCTGATCAACGGCAGCCACATTGCATGGCCGTCCACGATGACCCAGGCTGTGGCGGTGCTCGGTGGACTGCCGGGAATGCTGAGCGTCGCCGTGTTGCCGATCGCCAGCGGGCCGTGTGCGGTGGCGGTTACGGCATACGTGATCGTTACAGGCTGGCCGACGGCGGGCGCGGCGCTCCAGGTGAGTTGTCGCGTCGCGGTGTTGTATTGCGGCGTTCCGAACGTCGCCGTCAGCGTCGAGGGATGACTCAACGCCGCAGGCAATGTATCGGTGAGCGCCAGCGTTTGCCCGGCGCCGAGCAGGCTGAGGGTATAGGTGATCCGATCGGCCTGCGCCACGCTGGTTGGCGCGGCGCGCTTGTTCAAGGTCGCTACGGCGTCACCCCACACAATATCAAGGCGAGGGCGGCTCGCGATATTCCAATTCCAGTACGAGGGATCGTCGTAGAGGCCGGATTCGGAGGCGGTGAAGTATTTGCTCGAGTCCTGGCCGGTGGTCGAATCGTAGATCGCGAAGCTCACCGGCTGCCCGCTGGCATACGCTTCGGCGACGGCTTGCGTCGCCTCCCAGGTGTAGGGGATGCCCGGCCAGCCCGGAAAGACCGACACTTGCGGAATGCGCTGCATGGAGAAATTCTCCTGAGCCAGCGGTGCATTATTCCAGTGAATGGTCAGCTCATTCCACGGATCGGTCACGCTGAAGAGCCACACGTAGGAATCGGTGTGCATGTCGGGATTGGCGTTGCCCCAGTGGTGCAGCGTGAGCGTGGCGGAGATGATGACTTTGTTCGCGGGCACGCTCGCCAATGAGAAGCGCAGGTACGATTTATTGTAGCAGGGAAAATGCGTGGGCTGAATCTCGGAGCCGACAAACAGCTGCTCGTCGTTGCCGTGATTGTCTTCGCTGTGTCCTTCGTGCCCGGCCTGGCACCAGCCGCCACCGCCCATCCACGCATCTTCCACCGTGTTATCGAGCGGGGTGGCCGCACGGATCAGGGTGCTGCCGCGCGGCACAGCCGGCTGCGGCGTGTAACTCGCCGGGCCAAAATGCAATTCGCCCCAGGTGTTGGGTTGATTGGGGCTGAATGTCTCGGGCCAGGTCTCTTGCAGCGGCGCGCCGATGGATTGATCTTGATCGTATTGCAGTACGCCGAAGCCCCAGACCGTGCCATTAGCCGGCGGACCCGATAGGCCAAACGTCGACCACGGGATCGTGCCGCCCATGACCCAGCCATAATCGATGTTGCCGCTGTTGTCGTTTGGCCCGTTATCGCTCCACTGCCAGCCGGAATAATCGGACCACGTTCCAGTCCAACTTGTGTTCCAACCGGAACCGGTGCCGCGCGCCTGCCGCCGGTACTGCGGCGTATCAGGCCCGGTATCGCCGTGCAGGCCGACAAGGAAGAAGTAATCATCGGGCTGGGGTGAAGCGGCACGATCGTGTCCGGTATCGATGTAGAGCGCCAGCGCATCGTAGCGCGTGAGATCGTCGCCCGGCGTCGCGTTTGCCTTGTACCACAGGTAGTAATCGATGCCCGTCGCCCGCCAATACAGGCCCGCCGGCGAATAGGCGATACGCACATCCACGTAGTTGCGGCCGGGAATGTGTTGATACCATTCGTTCACGCCGAACCAGAAGATGGCCGACTGGCTTTCGTTCACTGCGCCGGAAAAGTAAGGGATATTTACGCGGCGCGGGCGCGCAGCTTGCGGAGTAGCGCCGGCGGGGTGGAGCGTCGAGGCAACCATCAGGCCAATGAGCGGCCCGACAAAAAGTATGAGTAGATATTTGATGCGCATCTTGGCCTCCGCCAACTTCAGGCTGTCCCCTACTGTGCCATCGTCATGACGGCTGGACAATGGCACATTAGGGCCACTCGGTGGATTGATACGGGGTTGTCATTGAACATAGACAAAACCGGGACTAACGGGCTGCACTTTATCGCTATGCCGCCGATCATTTCCTGATCGACGGCCCGCAGGCTGTGTGCCCGTTGACGATGATCGTTGCGCGGCGCTCCAACAGCCCGATCGATTCTCTGGCGATGACGGCGGTGTGGCTGATCAATTGCGGGTTGACGGTCGTCACCGTGACCGCGTGGGCGAGGGTGACGGTCGATGTCGGGCCGGGCGCGCCCGACCGGCGCGGCGAATTCATTCGCCGCTGATAGCGAAAACACCTTAAAATGTGTTTCAACACATTTCTCTTATCCGCCATCGAATTCATTCGATGGCGGGTTACGTGGCTTTGCGGAACCTTGCTCAAGCGGCCTGCGTCGTAAAAGCAGATCGCCCGCACATTGAACAAGGAGGAAGCGCCATGTCCCGCTCGAAGATGTTCAAGGGATTGCTGATCGCTGCGGCAATCCTGCTCGCCCTCGTCACGTTGTATTTTGAAGCTTTGCCCACCGCTGCCGCGCCGCCCGATACCCTCGTCGTCGGCGAAAGCCGATTTGCCCCCGGCGCGCCCGCCGCCTTTCGCGTCCTCGTGCGCGATCACAACTCTTCACAACCGCTGCCGGATGCCGCTGTGACGGTCTCGCTGCAGGCGCCTGATCAAGAGGCCGTGCCGGTGTTTTCGGGCAGAACCGATCGGGATGGCAATCTCAACGTTTCTTTCATTGTGCCGAAAGACGCCGCACCCAATCAACAGTTGATTGTCGAAACGCGATCCGATCGCGGCACGCATCAAACGAAACCGCCGATCGTGATCAAGCGCGATTATCGCATCCTGCTGACCACCGACAAGCCGATCTATCAACCCGGCCAGACGATCCATCTGCGCGCGCTGGCGCTCAGCACAGCCGATCATTCGGCGGCGGCCCAACAGCCGATCGAGATCAGCATCGCCGACGGCAAGGGCAATCGCGTCTTTCGCCAGACGTTGACCGCGTCGGACTTCGGCGTGGCCTCCACGGATTTCCAACTCGCCAACGAAGTGAACACCGGCCTGTACAAGATCACGGCGCAATTGGGTGACACATTGTCCGAGAAGACTGTGGAAGTGAAGTATTACGTGCTGCCCAAGTTCGCGATCGATCTGAAGACCGATCGGACGTATTACCAGCCCGGCGAGACGGTGCGCGGCACGCTGAGGGCCAATTACTTCTTCGGCAAGCCTGTCAGTCAGGGTCAAGTGAAGATCGAAGGTTACACGTTTGATGTGGAACGCACCAGCGTGATCACGCTCACTGGCGAAACGACCGCCGATGGCAATTTTGAATTCTCGTTCGATCTGCCCAAGTACATCGCGGGCAGCGATCTCGAAAACGGGCAGGGCCGCTTCTACGTGCAAGCCAGCGTGATCGATCAGGCGCAGCACACCGAAGTGACGAATCTCTCGCTGCCCGTCACGGCCAGCCCCATCGTTATTCGCGCCATTCCCGAAGGCGGCAAATTGCAGTGGGGTTTCGAGAATGTGATCTACGTGTTGACCAGTGCGCCCGACGGCACGCCGTTGGCAACTGATCTTACCGTGTACGCCGCTGGCGCTGGTCCAGCGCAGCAAGTTCACACCGATGCATATGGCTTGGGTGAGGTGCGCGTCACGCCGAAGAAAACACCGCAATCCGTGCGCATTGAAGCTCAGGCCGCTAATGGGGCACGAGCCGCTAGCGACTTTTCCTTTGACACTCGGCCTACGAGCGACAGCATCTTGCTGCGCACGGATAAACCGATCTATCGCGTGGGGGAGACGATGAGCGTGACGGTGTTCAGCACCGGCGAGCAGGGCACGTTCTATCTCGACCTCGTGCGCAACGGGCAGACGGCCAGCACGCGCGCCGTGCCGTTTACGGAAGGCCGCGCGCAAGTGGCGATCGATCTGACGCCCGATCTCGACGGCACGCTGGAAGTTCACGCTTATCGCATCACGCGCGACGGGCAGATCGTGCGTGACACGCGCTTGATCCTCGTCGACGATGCGACTGAACTCGGCGTGGCGCTGAATCCCGATAAGGATGTATACCGCCCCGGCGATCAGGCGCAGCTCGATATTGCCGTTAAAGATCAACAGGGTGCAGGCACGCAAGCCGCGTTGGGTCTCGCCATCGTCGACGAATCGGTCTTTGCGCTGGCCGAGCAGGATCCCGGTTTTGCGCGATTGTACTTCTTGCTGGAACAGGAACTCCTCCAACCCAAATACGATCTGCACGGCTTCAGTTTGACGCGCTCGATGGCCGAGCCTGCCAAAGAAATCGCGTTGCGGAACGCGCAGGATGTGGCGGCGCGCGCTGCACTGGCGCAAGCCGTCTCTGCACCGGCTAATTTAAGCCTGAATTCAAACACGCACGATGAAGTGAGCCGCGATTTGCGCATGCGGCAGGGCGCGTACTTCGGCGGCCTGAGCAACTTGCTGAGCGTTTTGTCCGTCATCATATCGGGCGCGGTGGTGTGGTACGGCGGCGTGTCGCTGCATCGCCGCAAGCGGCTGGGCTTCAGTTTCCTGCTGGTGATCTTCCTGATCATCGGCTTGTTCATGATGAGCGGCTCGCGAATGTACGAACTGTACTGGCTGATTCTCATTGGCCTCGGCGCGACGCTGGTCATCGGATTCCTCGTCATGATCTCGTTAGCGGCCAAGCGCAAAGACAAAGCCTTCCGCCGCGCCATCGGGTTGATGGCGGCTAACGTGGGTCTGTTGATCCTCATCGGCTTCGTGCAGGCTCGATCGTTCAGCTTCAGTTTCGATTTTGAACTACTTGCGTTGATCGGTCTGGCCCTGATGGTCGTGATGTATTTCATGCTGCTGTTCAGCGAGATCACCGGCGGCTGTGGCACGCAAGTGCTGCTGTTGGGGTTGGTGTTCGCGCTGATTGTTTCGTCGGGCTGCGCCGCAGCGACAACGCCTTCGCCGCTGATGATGGCGCCGGCGGCGCAGCCTACTGCTGCGCCACAGCAAGCGATGGAACGACAGGCCAGTGCGAAGCAAGGTTCGGCCGCGGAAGAACCGCGCCTGCGTCAATACTTCCCGGAAACGATGTTGTGGCTGCCCAATGCGGTGACGGATCAAAACGGCCAGCTCAAGGTCGATGTGCCGATTGCGGACAGCATCACCACGTGGCGCGTGACGGCGCTCGCTTCCACGCGTGACGGGCGCATCGGTAGCACGACGAGCGGCCTGCGCGTCTTCCAGGATTTCTTCGTCGATCTCGATCTGCCGGTGGCCTTGACGGTGGGCGATGAGATCGCCGTGCCGATCGGCGTGTTTAACTATCTGCCCGACAAGCAGACGGTGCGGTTGGAACTCGCTCAAGCCGATTGGTACGAGCTGCTCGACGAGCCGAGCAAAGCGATCGAGATTGCGGGCAACGACGTGAGCGTGGTGTACTTCCGCGTGCGCGCCAAATTGTTCGGCCTGCAGCCGTTCAAAGTCACCGCGTATGGCTCACAGTTGTCGGATGCGATCCAGAAGATGGTGCGCGTGCTGCCCAACGGCAAAGCGCAGTCGGCGGCGCAGTCCGATCGGTTGGAGAGCAACGCCACGATCCAGCGCACGGTCAGCATCCCCGCGCAAGCGATTCCGGGCACGCAGGCGATCACCGTCAAGATTTATCCCGGCATCGTGAGCCAGGTGGTGGAAGGACTGGACAGCATCCTGCGCATGCCCAACGGCTGCTTCGAGCAAACATCGTCGTCGGCTTATCCGAATGCGTTGGTGCTCGATTATCTGCAGCAGACCAAGCAGGCTTCGCCCGAAGTGCAGCTGAAGGCCGAGGAATACATCAACCTGGGCTATCAACGCTTGACCACGTTTGAAGTGCCCGGCGGCGGCTTCTCACTCTTCGGGCGTGCACCAGCCGATCGGATGTTGACGGCCTACGGCTTGCAAGAGTTCAGCGACATGCGCCGCGTGCACGATGTCGATCCGGCGTTGATCCAGCGCGCCGCCGAATGGTTGTTGAGCCAGCAGCAGTCGGACGGTTCGTGGGAAAACGATCGCGGCCTCGTGCATGAAAGTTCGTGGAGTAATCTGAAGAACAATCGTCTGCCCGTGACGGCTTACATCGTGTGGAGTTTGATGGATGCGGGTTTCGGCAACGACCCACGGGCGCAGCGTGGCCTGGCTTACGTGCGCGAACATCTCGGTGAAGCCGACGATGCGTATGTCGTCGCGCTGGTGGCGAACGCGCTCGTTGCGGCTGATCGATCGGCCAGTGGCCCTGATAAGCCATTCACGTTGAGTGCGGATACACAAGAAGTGTTGAATCGTCTGGCTGAAATGAGCGTGAAGAAGGACAACGCCGTGACGTGGCCCAGCAACATCGCCACGTTCATGGGCAGTCAGGGCGAGACGGGCAGCATCGAGACGACAGCGCTGGTGACGCTGGCCCTGCTGCGCGCCGAGTCGCAGCCCGACGTGGCGAACGGCGGCCTGACGGCGTTGATCAAAGCGAAGGATGCGTCCGGCACGTGGTACACCACGCAGACGACGATCCTCGCGCTGAAGGCGCTGCTGCAAAGCCTGCGCGTCGGCAGCGAGAACGTCAACGCCGCGATCGCGATCAAACTCGACGGCAGCGCCGCGCGCAGCGTGAAGGTGACGCCGGAAAACTTCGACGTGGTGCAGGCCGTGACGTTCAACGACCTCACGCCGGGAAGCGATCACACGATCGAGATCGCGGCGCAGGGCGAAGGCAATTTGATGTACCAGATCGCCGCCAACTACTATCTGCCGTGGAGTGCCGTGTCGCGCGGCAGCGATCGAGGCGAGGCGATGTCGATCGGTGTGAAGTACGATCGCACGCAGTTGCAGATGAACGACAATGTGACGGTGAACGTCGATGTGCGCCTGAACGATCCGAACGCACGCGTCGATTCCGCGCTGATCGATCTGGGTGTGCCGCCGGGCTTCGCCGTGCAGAGCGAAGACCTCGATCGGCTGGTGGCGCACTACCGCGATCTACCGGCCGATTATGCGGGTGCCCGCATCGAACGGTATGAACTCACCGGGCGGCAGGTCATCGTCTACGTCACGAACTTGAGCGGTACAGAAGCGTTGGACTTCAGTTATCGCCTGAAGGCCAAGTATCCGCTCAGCGTGCAGACGCCGGCCAGCGCGGCGTATGACTACTACAATCCTGATCACGCGGGTGAAGTGCCGCCGCTGGTGTTGATCGTGACGGAGTAGAAGGCAAACTCGTAGAAACCGGGTTTCTCCATCTCGACCGGTTACGCAGTCGGGCACAGAGAAACCCGGTTTCTGTTTCATGATGGTGTATACTCCCCGCATGCCCGAACTGCCCGAACTCGAAGTGGTGAAAGAAGTCCTGCGCCGCCGCGTGGTCGATCAGACCATCGAGAGTGTGCAAGCCATTGGCGGGGGTAGCGCCACGCTGGCGCGTCGTGCGCTCGCTCACGCAGCAGCGGCTGGAAGAAGCGGTGGCGGGCGTGAAGCTCGTAGCGCGGCCCGATTCAACACGCCCGCTCGCCGTCGATGTCCACGAAATCGATCACGTACGTCTGATCGTTCCACAGCGTAATCGTGGCCCCCAACGGTGAATAGCTCGGCGTGATGTCCCTGAGCTCGATCGCCTTGATGGGCGACAACTCCTCTTCGCTCCAGGGCGCGTCATCGGTCTTGTGCCGCATGACGACGATCATCAACTCCATGGCCGGATTCTTCGTCGTGCGTTTCTTGTGAGCGTACAGTATGGTGCTTTCATCTGCTTCGGCGTTGCAGCCGACATGCACACGGCTGTCGATGCCGTCCCAGCCGCGATAGGCGATCAGCGCCACTTGCCGGCCGGGAATGGCAGCGGTGAGCGCTTTTCGCGTGTCATCTTCAAAGCGACGTACGCTGGCCGGTTGACCGCCGAGGTGCGGCAGGCCGAAGTGCCCCAGCGTCAGTTCGTGCTCAAAGGCCAGGCGGGATCGATCGACGCGGATGACGCCGCCGGGAATGGTGATCTCAGCCAGATCGATGATGTAGCCGACGCCGTTGTTGGGCGGCTGGCGCATGATGGCCTGCCGGTACAGCACGTCGCCGCGCACGCCGTTGTAGAGCATGCTCTGCGAAGTGGTATAGGCATGCCGATCGGCATCGTTGCGCAGCGCGTGACCGGTGAGATAGAAGTTGATGTCGTCGCCGCGCAGGTCGCGCGGATCGAGGCTGCGAAAACTGTACTCCATCGCCGTGCCGCCGCGCGGATCGTGATCTTCCCACGGGAAATGCGTATTGAATGCCAGCTTGGAATAGTTTTGATCAGCGTAGTAGGTCTTGCCGGGGACGATCTCTGATGTGCCGGTCGTGCCGTGATTGACCAGCGTCAGCCCCGGCTTGTCGAGGATCACCCGCTCGGAGCGAGCGCCGAGCGTTTCCCACAGGCCATCGTTTTCGCGCGCCGTCCAGAAAGGCGAATCGGCGGGCAGGGCCAGACACACGAACGGCAGGAACATCAGAAACGGACTGGCCGGACAGCTGTAGTTTTGCAGCACAAATTCGCGGTGTCCGTAGAAGCCCAGACTGGGGATGTCGTTCTCGTAAAATTCCTCGCGTGTGACAAACTGCAGCAGCGAGCCGGAGCACAGCCGTCGGGCCCAGCCGGGATCGATCGGGGGTGCGCTTTTCAGCATGAACGAGATGGGGAAGCCGCCCGAAATCCACGTGCGATAACAGATGCTGCGCGCCCACATGTTGATGTAGCCGTCGCGGGCAAAGAAGCGGGTGTAGGTCTTCATCAGTTCCTGCGCGGATTTTTCGATGGCGGCGGCGATGTCGGGATAGTGTTCGTCGCCGAACGTCCGGTTCCAGATCGTGCCGTACACGACGAAGAGGCTGATGGTGTAATA
This sequence comes from uncultured Anaerolineae bacterium, assembly GCA_964550855.1. Taxonomy (GTDB): domain Bacteria; phylum Chloroflexota; class Anaerolineae; order Fen-1058; family Fen-1058; genus JAGOBP01. The sequence continues at coordinate 38,688 of CAZKBQ010000018.1, read as the reverse complement.
GTTGTACGTCTGCTCCAGGTACCAGCCGTCCCCCGAATGATATGAGGCCACCCACAGGAGATGACTCTTCAACAGGTCGTCGTCGATGGCGTAGCCGTGCTTCTTCAAGAACGACAGCGTGACGATGTTGAAGATGCGCCAGTTGTTCTGCGTGGTGCGGTGGTGGGCCCACTTCGAGATCGTAACCGCCATCTCGTCTTTCTGCTGCGGCGTGAAGTGCGGCCACAGGACATCCGGTAGCAGCAGCAGCGTCTTGAACAGCCCGCCAAACTCGCACGTAAACTGATACGTCGCGTCGGGCAAATCTTCCGGCAAGGGCAGCGAGTTGGCGTGGCCGGGCGTGAGGGCGTTGTACAGGTGGCGGCAGTAATACTCACGCAGGTTGAAGCCGTTGATGCTGGCTTCAGGTTCCACGTGCATCAGCGGGCCGGCCAGCGTCAGCGTCCGTTCCAGCGCCTCGAATTCCAGCGACCGATGTCGCCACGGCGGATCATTCGGCTGCGGATAGGTCTTGCCCGGCACGACGGGAAATGACAACGGGGTGTCCGGCGACGGGACGTGGGTAAACGCGCGAGTCAGCAGATATTTGGCAAGATCGATGTAGTGCCGGCGCGTCATGCCGGTGTGCGGGCTCAGATCAAAATCCGGCTCGGCGATTTCGTAAGCGTTCTTCATGAGATGGGATCTCCCTGGCTGTCGAGTGTCCCGGCGAGGGGGCCGGGCAGGCACGCTGAATTATACCCACCTTGATGTTTTCTTGACCTCGCCCGCCTCAGCCTTGTCACCGGCTTGACGCCGTTCCGGCTAAGATCACCTTCAGACCTTTCAGGAGAAAACGATGGATCTCGTCTATCTGTTGATTGGCGTGGCATTCTTTGGCCTGTCTTACGCCCTGGTCAGGCTGTGCGAAAGGCTTTAGGAGGAAATATGACTGTGCTCTATCTGATCGGCGGGCTGATCGCGCTGGGTCTGCTGGCCTATTTGTTTGCCGCGCTGCTTAAACCGGAGAAGTTCTGATGACGGGCAACGGCTTGCTGCAAATCATGCTGTATCTGATCGTGCTGCTGGCGCTGGTCAAGCCGCTCGGATCATACATGGCGCGGGTGTACGAGGGCGAGCCCACGCTGCTGGATCGCGTCTTCGGCCCGATCGAGCGACTGATCTATCGGGCCGCCGGCATCCGCCCCCAGGTGGAGATGAACTGGCAAACGTATGCCGTGGCGCTACTGATCTTCAACCTGCTCGGCCTGATCGGCGTGTACGTCTTGCAGCGCGTTCAGCAGGCGCTGCCGTTGAATCCGCAGGGGCTGGGGCCGGTCTCGCCCGATCTGGCCTTCAACACCGCCGTGAGTTTCACCAGCAACACCAACTGGCAGAACTATGGCGGCGAAACCACCCTGAGTTACCTCACGCAGATGCTGGGTTTGACGGTGCAGAACTTCGTTTCGGCGGCCACGGGCATGGCAGTGCTGGTCGCCTTGATCCGGGGGCTGCGCCGCAAATCTGCGCAGACGATTGGCAACTTCTGGGTCGATCTGATCCGCACCACCTTGTATATTCTGCTGCCGCTGTCGTGTGTCCTGGCAATCGCCCTAGTGTCGCAAGGCGTCATTCAAAACTTCAGCGCTTATCAACCGGTATCGCTGCTGCAGGCCGCCCGCGGCGCCGACGGCGCGGTCGTGACGACGCAGCTGTTGCCGATGGGCCCGGCGGCTTCGCAGATCGCCATCAAACAACTGGGCACCAACGGCGGCGGCTTCTTCAACACCAATTCTTCGCATCCGTTTGAAAATCCGACGCCAATTTCGAACTTCCTTGAGATGTTATCAATTCTACTGATTCCGGCAGCGCTGTGCTACACCTTCGGCAAGATGGTGAAGGACACGCGGCAGGGTTGGGCGGTGCTGGCGGCGATGACGGCCATCTTTGTGGCGCTGCTGGCGCTGTCGGTGAGCGCCGAATACAACGGCAATCCCGCTTTCACCACGCTGGGCGTCGATCAGGCCGCGAGTGATCGGCAGCCGGGCGGCAACATGGAAGGCAAGGAAGTGCGCTTCGGCATCGCCAACTCGGCGCTGTGGGCCACGGCGACGACGGCCGCGTCAAATGGATCGGTCAACTCGATGCACGACTCGTACACGCCGTTGGGCGGACTCGCCGCCATGTGGCTGATGCAGTTGGGCGAAGTGGTCTTTGGCGGCGTCGGCTCCGGCCTGTACGGGATGTTGGTGTTTGCCATCATCGCCGTGTTTGTGGCCGGGCTGATGGTCGGCCGCACGCCCGAATATCTGGGCAAGAAGATCGAAGCTTACGAGATGAAGATGGCGTCGTTGATCATTTTGATTCCGCCCATCATTGTGCTCGGCTTTACGGCGCTGGCGGTGACGACAGACGCGGGCCGGGTGGCGATTCACAACCCCGGCGCGCACGGCTTCAGCGAAGTGCTGTATGCCTTCTCGTCGATGGGCAACAACAATGGCAGCGCCTTTGCGGGGCTGGGCGCGAACACGCCGTTTTACAACCTCGTCGGCGGCCTGGCGATGCTGCTGGCCCGCTACTGGCTGGCGATTCCGACGCTGGCGATTGCGGGTTCGCTGGCCGCCAAGAAGATTGTGCCGGCCGGGCCGGGCACATTGCCCACCCACACGCCCCTGTTCATCGTGATGCTGATCGGCGTGGTGGTGCTCGTCGGCGCCCTGACGTTCATCCCGGCGCTGGCGCTGGGGCCGATTGTGGAACAGTTGATGATGGCGCATTAGAGTGGTATCCAGGTTGAGTTACGATATCGCAGGGCAACGTCATTCCCGCGTGCTTCTGGCGGGAATCCAGAACGCGATCAACGTGATCTGCCAATCGCCAGACTGGATGCCCGACAATAGCATTCGGGCATGACCGTCCAGGAATTAGGGGAAACATCATGACGGTTCATACTCATGCCAAAGCCCGACCGCTGTTCGACGGCCCCATCGTGCGCCGGGCGATCGTGGCCTCTTTCAAGAAACTCAGTCCGCGCGTGCAGCTGCGCAATCCGGTGATGTTCATCGTGCTGGTCGGCAGCGTCTTGACCACGGGCTTGTTCATTCAGGCGTTGTTCGGCCAGGGTGAAGCGCCGGCCGGTTTTATCCTGGCCGTTTCGCTGTGGTTGTGGTTCACCGTGTTGTTCGCCAACTTCGCGGAAGCGATGGCCGAGGGGCGCGGCAAAGCCCAGGCCGATACGCTGCGCAAGGCGCGGCGCGACATCAGCGCCAGGAAATTGGCCGAGCCGCAATACGGCGCGAGCTACACTGCAGTGTCGGCGGGCACGCTGCGCAAGGGCGATGTGGTGCTCGTCGAGGCAGGCGACTTCATCCCCGGCGACGGCGAAGTGATCGAGGGGGCCGCCTCGGTTGATGAAAGCGCGATCACGGGCGAAAGCGCGCCCGTCATCCGCGAAAGCGGCGGCGATCGATCGGCGGTGACGGGCGGCACGCGCGTGCTCTCCGATTGGCTGATCGTGCGCATCACGGCCAACCCCGGCGAGACGTTCCTCGATCGCATGATCGGCCTGGTCGAAGGCGCGCAGCGGCAGAAGACGCCCAACGAGATCGCGCTGAACATCTTGCTGGCAGCGCTGACGATCATCTTTCTGCTGGCGACGGTGACGCTGCTGCCGTTTTCCATTTACAGCGTGCGGGCCGCCGGTCAGGGTACGCCGGTCACGGTAACGGTGTTGGTCGCGCTGCTCGTGTGTCTGATCCCGACAACGATCGGCGGGCTGCTGAGCGCGATCGGGATTGCGGGGATGGATCGCATGATCCAGGCCAACGTGATCGCGATGTCGGGGCGCGCAGTCGAAGCAGCGGGCGATGTCGATGTCTTGCTGCTCGACAAGACCGGCACCATCACGCTGGGCAACCGGCAAGCAACAGCCTTCATCCCCGCCGACGGCACATCGCCGGACGCGCTGGCCGATGCGGCCCAGCTCGCGTCGCTGTCGGATGAGACCCCCGAAGGCCGCAGCATCGTCGTGCTGGCAAAAGAGCAATATCGCTTGCGTGAGCGCGATATTCACGGTTTGAGCGCGACCTTCGTGCCGTTCACCGCGCAGACACGCATGAGTGGCGTCAACCTCGACGGGCGGCAGATCCGCAAAGGCGCGGCGGATGCGATCGAAGCCTATGTGACGCAGCAGGGCGGAAGTTTTCCGGCGACGGTGCGACACAGCGTCGAATGCATTGCAAAGGAAGGGGGCACGCCGCTGGTCGTGGCTGATGGCGCCAGGGTGCTGGGCGTGATTCAACTGAAGGACATCGTGAAGGGCGGCATCAAAGAACGCTTCGCGCACCTGCGCCAGATGGGCATCAAGACCGTGATGATTACGGGCGACAATCCGCTGACGGCGACGGCCATTGCGGCCGAGGCCGGCGTGGATGATTTTCTGGCGCAGGCCACGCCCGAAGCGAAGCTCAAATTGATTCGCGAGTATCAGACCGGCGGCCGTCTGGTGGCGATGACGGGCGACGGCACCAACGACGCGCCTGCGCTGGCGCAGGCCGACGTGGCCGTGGCAATGAACACGGGCACGCAGGCCGCCAAGGAAGCGGGCAACATGGTCGATCTGGATTCCAACCCCACCAAGTTGATCGAGGTCGTGGAGATCGGCAAACAGCTGTTGATGACGCGCGGCGCGCTGACGACGTTCAGCATCGCCAACGACATGGCGAAGTATTTCGCCATCATCCCGGCGGCCTTTGCCACGACGTATCCAGTGTTGGGTAAGTTGAACATCATGGGGCTGGCGACGCCGCAGAGCGCCATTTTGTCCGCCGTGATCTTCAACGCGCTGATCATCGTGGCCTTGATCCCGCTGGCGCTGCGCGGCGTACGGTATCGCCCCGTCGGCGCGGCGCAGGTGCTGCGCGATCACCTGTTGATTTACGGACTGGGCGGACTTGTCGCGCCGTTCGTCGGCATCAAGCTCATCGATATGATCCTGGTCGCGCTGCATCTGGTTTGACGATCAAGGCTGAAGACTGAAGTATGAAAAGTTCAGCCTTTTTAAGGAAAGGCTTACATGTCGTCTCAACTTCGACCCGCATTAGTTTCTCTGTTGTTGTTGACGCTGCTCACGGGCATCGTCTATCCGGTGCTGGTGACGGCCCTGGCCCAAGTGGCTTTTCCGCAGCAGGCCAATGGCAGTCTAATCGTGAAGGGCGGGCAAGTCGTCGGCTCGGCGTTGATCGGCCAGGCGTTCGACGATCCTAAGTATTTCTGGGGAAGGCTCTCGGCCACCGCGCCGCTGGCGTACAACGCGGCCTCGTCCGGCGGCTCCAATCTTGGCCCGCTCAATCCGGCACTGCTGCAAGCTGTTCAAGCTCGCATCCAGGCGCTCAAGCAGGCTGATCCAACGCACGTTCAACCGATCCCGGTCGATCTGGTCACAGCCTCGGCCAGCGGGCTCGATCCGGATATCAGCCCGGCCGCGGCCGCTTACCAGCTCGATCGGGTGGCGCGCGCCCGCGGGCTTGATCCCGCGGTGGTGCAGACACTGATCGATCAGAACACATCCGGCCGAACCCTGGGCATGCTGGGCGAGCCGCGCGTCAACGTGCTTAAGCTGAATCTGGCGCTGGATGCACTGACGGCGCGCTAACCGCTGTGCTTTAGGCTGCGAATTGATCGCGTCAAGCCCGCGCGCTTTAGGCGGGCAGCCAACTGCCCCCATCAGCCGGGCGCGCCGATCGATCACGTGAATGCCCGACGCGAAGCGAGCCTGCGGGCCTGACGACCAAACCGTTCCGATTCTGTATGGCATCAAGAGGCGCAACGTGCGGATTCCAAAACTGACGTTTACGATTGAGATGTTCGCCGAATGCGTCGGGGCCGCCTTGAGCGTGCTCGCCACCACGGCGATCATGTTTGCCATCGGCCGCGACACGCTGGGCGAAGGCGTCATCGCGCTGGTCTATCTCGTGCCGATCAGCTGGGCCACCACTCGCTGGGGACCGGGGCCGGGCGCGTGCGCGGCCGTCATCGCGTTTTTCTGCTTCAACTTCTTCTTCATCCCGCCGTTCTTCACCTTCATCGTCGGACGGCTGGAAAGCTGGCTGCTGCTGATCATCTTTCTGGCAGTGGCGTTGATCGTCATCGGCCGCATTCAATATGGGTTGGCACTGGCGCGGCAGCGCGAGCGCGAGGCGCTGTATATGTACGAACTCAGCGCGGGCCTGGCGATGGCGCGCACGGCTGAGGCGGCGGCCAAAGTGCTGGCCCGGCATCTGCAGCAGCTTTACCAGGCCCGCCTGGTCCGCGTCAACGTGCAGGCAGCCGATCAGCCGGCGGGCGTGATCGTGACGCTGCCGGCTGCCCGATCGGAAGCAGGCCGGCCCGATCTGATCGTGCCGCTTTTGTCGGCGCGCAGCCTCATCGGCGAGATCAATATCTGGCGCGGCCACTCGCCTCTGCCGCCGGCCGACAATCGCCTGATTCAGAACTTCGCCGCGCAGACCGCCTACGCGCTGGAACGGCTGCTGACGCCCGCGGCGTGAATAAATGCTAGAATAACCACGGGGGCAGGCATTCACACCACACAGCCAGGTTGATCATCAGCCGGGTCGCGTCCAGCGGCTCAATCAAACCTGTTTCGAATGCTTCGCCCCGGCCCTGATGCCATGATCGAGCATCGCCCCAATCCCGATGAGCTGCTGGCCCGCGTTCAGGCCGAGGAACGTCGCACGGCGCGCGGCCAGTTGAAGATCTTCCTCGGCTACGCGGCCGGCGTGGGCAAGACCTACGCCATGCTCGAAGCGGCCCGCGTCCGCCGGGCCGCCGGCGTCGATGTGGTCGTGGCCTGCGTCGAAACGCATGGCCGTGTTGACACCGAGGCGCTGCTCGCCGGACTGGAGATCATTCCCCTGCGGCAAGTCGAGTATCGCGGCATCGCCCTGCCGGAGATGAACCTGGACGCGGTGCTGGCCCGCCGGCCGCAGCTGGCGCTGGTGGATGAACTGGCGCACACCAATGCGCCCGGCTCGCGTCATCCCAAACGTTATCAGGATGTGGAAGAACTCCTGGCGGCCGGCATCGACGTGTACACCACGCTCAACATTCAGCATCTGGAAAGCATCAACGATGTAGTGGCGCAGATCACCGGCGTGATTGTGCGCGAGACACTGCCCGACAAAGTCATCGACGAAGCGGGCGAGATCGAACTGATCGATCTGCCGCCCGACGAACTTTTGCAGCGGCTGCGCGAAGGTAAGGTCTATCTGCCGCAGCAGGCCGTGCGCGCCATCGAGGAATTCTTCCGCAAGGGCAATCTGACGGCCCTGCGCGAACTGGCCCTGCGGCGCACCGCCAAGCGCGTCGATGATCAGATGCGCGACTACATGCGCACCCGATCGATTCCCGGCCCGTGGCCGGCCAACGAGCGCCTGCTGGTATGCGTAAGCGCCAGTCCGTTGAGCGAGCGGTTGGTGCGCGCCGCGCGCCGCATGGCCGATCAGCTGGGCGCCGAATGGTTTGCGCTCAACGTCGAAACGCCCGGCTATTCCCGCCTGTCCAGCGACGAGCGCGATCAGCTGGCACGCACTCTGCGGCTGGCCGAAGAATTGGGCGCGCGCACGCGTAGTCTGCCCGGCCCGTCGGTGCCTGAGGTCGTGTTGGACTATGCTCACCGGCACAACATCACCAAGTTGATCGTGGGCCAGTCGCCGCAACCACGCTGGATCGAGTTGCTGCGCGGCTCGATCGTCGATCAGTTGCTGCGGCTGAGCGGCGGCATCGATGTGTATGTGATCAGCAACGAGCCGACCGCTCAGCCACACCTGCCGGAGAGCAGCAGCTGGCGGCCGCACCGACCGCTGTGGCGCTATTTTCAGGGTCTGCTGCTGGTGGGGGCGACGACGGTCCTCAGCGCTCTGGCGCGTTCGTTTGTCACGGCTCCCACCAACCTGGTGATGATCTATCTGGCCAGTGTGGTCATTGCCGCCCTGTATCTGGGGCGCGGCCCGTCGTTGATGGTGGCCTTTTTAAGTGTGGTTGCCTTTGACTACTTTTTTGTGCCGCCGCAGCTGACGCTCACGGTCTATGACACCGAATATCTGCTGACGTTTCTGGGCCTGTTCATCGTCAGCCTGGTGATCAGCACGCTGGCCGTGCGCTCGCGCGAGCAGGCCGAGGCGGCGCGCGAGCGCGAGGCGCAGACCGCCACGCTGTACGCGTTCAGCAGCGCGCTGGCTGCCGCCGCCAGCCTGGAAGAAATCATCGACCAGATCGTCATGCAGCTGGGCGAAAACTTCAGCCGCGAGGTCGTGGTGCTGCTGCCGGAGAATCAGCATTTGACGGTCAGCGGCCATAGTCCCGATATTCAACTGGACGACAGCGAGCTGGCCGTGGCGGCGTGGGCGTATCAGCACGGCCAGCCGGCCGGTCGCGATACGGATACGCTGCCCGCCGCGAAGGTGCGCTATCTGCCGCTGAAAACCGCGCACGGCGTCATCGGCGTGCTGGGCGTCATGCCGCACGATTCGACCAAACACCTGACGCCCGATCAGCGCCGCCAGATGGAGGTGTATGCCAGCCAGGCCGCCGTGGCGATCGAACGCGCCCAGCTGGCCGAGCAGACGCGCCAGACGCAGGTGCTGCAGGCCACCGAGAAGCTGCAGACCGCGCTGCTCAATTCCATCTCGCACGATCTGCGCACGCCGCTGGTGTCCATCACGGGCGCGCTGAGCAGTCTGCACGAGGATGGCGCGCTGGACGAAACGGCGCGGCGCAGTTTGATCGATACGGCGCGCGGTGAGGCGGAACGGCTCAATCGGTTGGTGGGCAATCTGTTGGACATGACGCGGCTGGAGGCGGGCGCGCTGCGCCTTCAAGAGGAACCGTGTGATATTCAGGATGTGATCGGTTCCGCGTTGGAACGGCTGGGCGAGCGCGCCGCCGATCGGACGATAACGCTGAACATCGCGCCCGATCTGCCGTTGATCCCGATGGACTTCGTGTTGATCGTGCAGGTGCTGGTGAACGTGCTCGATAACGCGCTCAAGTACTCACCGCCGGCTGCGCCCATCGAGATCAGCGTATCGTATGCGGGGGCGTTCGCCGAGATCGCGGTGGCCGATCGGGGTGTGGGTATTCCGCACGACGATCTGGCGCGGGTGTTTGACAAGTTCTATCGCGTGCAGAATCCCGACAATGTGGGCGGCACGGGGCTGGGCCTGTCGATCTGCAAAGGCATTGTGGAAGCGCACGGCGGCTTCATCGGCGCGGAAAACCGATCGGGCGGCGGCACCATCGTCACCATCGGGTTGCCGCTGGCGCAACGCCGCGAGGTCAATCATGAGTGAAGGCGAGCTGCGCGTCCTGATCGTCGACGACGAAGCGCCGATCCGCCGTTTCTTGCGCGCGGCGTTGTCGGCCCATCACTATCTCATCTTCGAGGCGGCAAACGGCCAGGCCGCGCTGGATGCCGTGATCGCCAATCGGCCCGATCTGATCATTCTTGATCTGGGTCTGCCCGATATCGACGGCGTTGAGGTGACGCGGCGGCTGCGGGAGTGGACGACGGTGCCCGTTATTGTGCTGTCGGTGCGCGAGCATGAGACCGACAAGATTGCGGCTCTTGATGCCGGCGCCGATGATTATTTGACCAAGCCGTTTGGCGTGGGCGAACTGCTGGCGCGCATTCGGACGGCGGTCCGGCACGCGGCGCGCCCGGCCGATGAGCCGGTGTTTGTGATGGGCGATCTGGTCGTCGATCTGGCGCGGCGGCTGGTGAGCGTGGCCGGCCAGGAGGTGCAGCTGACCCCGACGGAGTACGATCTGCTGCGGTTGTTCGTCGTCAATGCGGGCAAGGTGTTGACGCATCATCAACTGCTGCGGCAGGCGTGGGGGCCGGGCTATGACGACGAGCTGCACATGCTGCGCGTGAACATCAGCAACTTGCGCCGCAAGATCGAAGTTGACCCGGCCCGGCCACGGTACATCGTCACCGAGCCGGGCGTCGGTTATCGGCTGCGCGGCGGGGAATGAGAGGGTCGCTTACAGCGCCAGCTGTGCCGCGCTCAGGCTGCGGCGCAGCCGCGTCCGTGCGCGGCTTAGCCGCGATTTGACCGTGCCCAGATTGCTGCGGGTCACTTCGGCGATTTCCTGGTAGCTCAGACCCTGCACGTCGCTGAGCACCAGCGCCAGGCGTTGTTCGATCGGCAGCGTGTTGATGTGCTGTTGGAGCAGGGCGGCCAGCTCGCGGCGCTGGATTATCGTTTCCGGGCCATCGTCTTCGGGCGCGGGCGCGTCAAAGTCCGGCGCGTCGTGGTCCGATACGCCGCCGGCCTCACCGGACAGCTGCGTAAAGGGCAGAGCGGGCCGCCGTTTCTGGTAACGCAGCAGGTCGTAGCAGACGTTGGCGACGATGCGATACAGCCACGTGAAGAACGCGCCGCGCTGAAAAGCGCGGATGTGCTGATAGGCGCGGATGAAGGCCTCTTGCGTGGCATCGGCTGCGGCGGCCTCATCGCCCAGCAGGCGGTAGGCCAGGTTGTAAGCGCGCGCCTGATGCATCAGCACCAGCGCGTTAAACGCCTCCAGGTCGCCGCGCTGCGCGGCTTGAATGTAAGTCTCTTCACTGGCCGGCGGCTGGAGCGCGTGAGGCGCAGCGTACCAGGACTCGCTGGTGATGTATGTCATAGACTACCTCGCTTTTCACTCCACGTCGGCAGGCAGCTGTTCATCATTTCGATCCGTTTGAACCAACAGTTGTTCCAGGCTGGCAAATAAGGCGGCGGCCGGATAGCCCTTCAACAACACCCGATCGGCCACGGTGGCCTGCAGGGCCTGTTGTTGATCAATGCGATCGACCAGCACGACCAGGCGGGCGTGCGGGGCCGTCGCTTTGATTTGTGCCAGCACGGGGCCGGCTTCGCCGCGCAGCAGGCCCGCATCCACCACCACCAGCCGCAGTCTCGTGTCCGGCGAGGCCGCCAGGATCGATCGGATGTCGGCTGCCCCGCGCACCTCGTCAATCTGCGGCAGCCGCGCCAGCAGCGCTTGCAGACTGTAACGCAAGAAATCGGGTGGTGCGGCGATGATGGCCAGGGCAGTCGGAATCATGATCGATCAGGGCTTTCGGTCTTGTCTCATCGATCATCTTACCGTGTCCGGGGTGCGCTCACATCGTCGGGGCGAGGGAAATTCACGCGGAGAAAGAGGATACTTGCAGCAAACCGCGCGGTACGTCAAACCGCCGATACGACTACGTCAATCGGCCGAGGTGAAATCCGGCACAAAACCGCCCGATCGCGCGGCAGGCCGATCGGGCGGGAGACGAGCCGGAATGCGCCGGGCGCGCGGTGAATTACATCTCCAGATGCGCCAACCCTTCGCGCTGCGCGTACAGCGCGGCCTGTGTGCGGTTGGCCAGGTGCAGCTTGCCCAGAATGTTGCTGATGTGTGTGCGCACGGTGCGCTCGCCGATGAAGAGTTGATCGGCGATCTCTTGGTTGGACAGGCCGCGCGCCACCAGCGCCAGCACCTGCACTTCACGCTCGGTCAGCGGATCGGCGGCGGGCGGCAGATCGGCCGGGCGTTTCAACTCGCCCACCAGCTTGCGCGCGATGGTGGGGTGCAGTGACACCAGCCCGTTCTGCACATCGCGGATGGCCTGCAGCAGTTCACGCGGGGCAGTGTCCTTGAGCAGATAGCCGGCGGCGCCCGCTTTGATGGCCGGAAAGACCTGCTCGTCTTCGGCAAAGCTGGTCAACACCAGAATGCGCGCCTGTGGGTCGGTGCGCATGATGTCGAGGATGGCTTCCAGTCCCGTCTTGCGCGGCATCGCCATGTCCATCAGGATCACATCGGGCTTCAGCTTCAGCGCCAGGTCCACCGCTTCCACGCCGTCGGTGGCCTCGCCCACCAGTTCCATATCGGGCTCGGTGGTAATAAGCGCGCGCAGCCCGTGCCGCACTACAGCGTGATCGTCGGCGATGAGAATGCGAATAGGGTCGGCCATAAATTCCTCCGGTGATTAACTCTGCCTGCAGTTTACGCGTTCGGGTTACTGCGCGGCACTTCGACGACCACCCGCGTGCCCCGGCCCGGCGTTGATTCGATCTGGAGTGTGCCGCGCAGCTGCGCCACGCGCTCGCGCATGCTGGTCAGGCCCAGGCCGCCCGTCTTCGCGTCGTCGGTCAGCCGCGTTGAGCCGCGCCCGTCGTCGATCACCTCAAGTGTGACACAGTCATCGTCGCCGCGCAAGCGCACCACCACCGATCGGGCCGCGGCATGTTTCAAGGCGTTGTTCAGCGCCTCCTGTGCCACGCGGAACAGGCCTTCTTCCAGCACGGCCGGCAGGTTGCCCAGACTGCCCTCGATCAGGAAGCGTGCTTCAACTCCCGCGCGTTTTTCCACGGAATCGAGCCGGGCCTGCAGCGCGCCGATCAGCCCTTCGTGCGCCAGCGCCAGTGGCCGCAGTTGATAGACCAGCAGCCGCATCTCCTTCAACGACTGTTGCGCGATCTCGCCCATGTCGCCGAGGTAACGCGCGGCCTGCGGCACATCAGAATCGATCAGGCGGCGGCCTGCTTCGGCCAGCAGCGTCAGGCTGTACAACGATTGCGTGACCGAATCGTGCAGATCGCGCGCCAGCCGCTGACGCTCTTCCAGCACCGCTTTGCCCTGCGCCTCCGTGAACAGGCGCGCATTTTCCAGCGCCACGGCCACCTGATTCGCCAGCGCCAGCACGATCTCCGCGTGATGCGCGTCGTAGAAGCCGGCCCGGGCATGTTCCAGCGCCAGGCTGCCGATGACGCGATCCTTGGCGATGAGGGGCACGCCCATCCACGATTGGACACGCGTGACGATGTCGGCGATGTCGGTCGGACCTTCGGTTCGAAACGCGACGGCCCAGGGATCGTCAGGCGAGGTGAGATCGGGGATGACCAGCACGCGCCGTTGGATGAAGACTTCCTCGGAGAGGCGGCCGCTGAGGGGGAAGTCACCGCCGATGGTGCGATCCGTGCGATTCTGGCCCCGCGCCGCGCGCACGCGCAGGTGGGTCCCCTCGCGCGTATAAATGCGGGCGCCGGTGTAATCCACAAACACCTTCAGCGCATCCAGGATCAGGCCCAGCAGCGGCTCGATCTCCAGCGTGGAGGCCACATTGCGCGACACGTCCAGCAAAGCCGACAGTTCGCGCGTGCGCTCGGCCACGCGCTGCTCCAGCAGCTGCTCGGCCTGCACCTGCTCGGTGATGTCGTGCAGCACGGCCAGCATGTGCGGTTCGCTGCGATAGGTGATGGGGATGCCGGTCACTTCCACCGGAAACAGCGAACCGTCTTTGCGCACGTCGATGGCGCGGCAGCGATATTCGCGGCCGGCCTTCACCGTCTCAACGAATTCCGCAAACAGCGGCAGCGAGTCGGGATGGATGATCTGAATCGTCGGGATCTGGCTGAACTCTTCCACGGTGTAACCGTGCATGTACGCCACCGCCGGATTAAAGTCCACCATTTTCCCATCGATGGTGTCGACGAACAGCCCGTCACTGACGGCTTGAAAGACACTGCGGTATTGCTCCTCCCGATCGCGCAGCGCCTTCTCGGCGGCCACCTGCGCACTGATGTCGCGCACGATGGCAAAGGCGTGCGGTTCGCCGCGCAGCGTGAACGGCGTGCCGATGACTTCGACGTGGAGGATCGAGCCGTCTTTGCGTACGTCCATGGCCCGGCCGCGAAGTTCTCGACCGGCCTTCACCATCGCCATGTATTCGGCAAACATCGGCTGCGAGTCGGGGTGAATGAACTGCGGCGGCTGGATGTGGCGAAACTCGTCGACGGTGTAGCCGTGCATGTAAGCCATGGCCGGATTGAATTCAACCAGCTCGCCGTTCAGGTTGTTGATGGCCAGGCCGTCGATGCTGGACTCGAAGACGCTTTGATATTGCAGATCGCGCTCGCGCAGCGTCTGCTCGGCCTGCACGCGCTCGGTGATGTCGCGCACAATGGCCAGCGCGTGCGGCCGCCCCCGATAGATGAACTGCGTACCGACGATCTCCACCGGAAACTGTGCGCCATCCCGTCGCAGGTCAAACCCCTGCGCGCGGAATTGTTCGCCGCGGCGCACACGGTCGAGGAATTCTTCGAGGCCGGCCAACCGATCGGGCGGCACCAGCTGGGCCGAGCGCAGCCCGCGACATTCATCCACGGTGTAGCCGTGCATGCTCGCGCCGGCCGGGTTCACATCGACGACGTAACCGTCGAGGCTGTTGATGAACAGCCCGTCCAGGCTGGCTTCAAAGATGCTGCGATACTGCTCTTCACGCTCGCGCAGCGTTTCTTCTGAGTGTTTGCGTTCTGTGATGTCGCGCGCCACCAGCAGCACCGTGTCGTCGGGCAGCGGTGAGATGGTGGCCGTGTACCACACTGTCTCGCCGTCAACGGCCAGGTTGTAATCGGCCTGCACCGGCTGCTGCGTGCGCAGGGCAGCCTGAATCATACTCATGAATTCGGCGGCTTTGGCAGGCGGGAAGACATCGTGCAGCGACTGGCCGATCAGGTTGTCGGGCGGCCGCTGCGAAAATGACGGATTGGTCGGCGCGATGCGCAGGTAGCGCCCCCGCGCATCCAACACCAGGATCACATCGGGCATGGCCGCAAACAGCGCCCGCAGTTCGGCCTCCGAAGCGCGCAGCTGCGCCTCGGCCTGCTTGCGTTCGCTGATGTCCTGCACGTTGGCGACGCGATACAACACCTGGCCGGCGTCGTCTTTGACCGCGGTCAGATCGACCACCACGGGAAAGATCGTGCCGTCTTTGCGGATGTGTCGGGATTCGATGACGGCGTGGCCGGTCTCATTCGCGGCCTGAATCAACAGGCTGAGCTCGTCGGCGGTGCCGGGGGCGAAGACGCTGGCGATGGGCATCTGAGACAATTCGTCGACGGTGTAACCGTGCATGCGCGCATAGGCGGGATTCATCAGTTCCAGCGTGCGGCCGTCGGCGCTGCCGATGGCCACGCCCCACTCCGCGTGCTCAAAGATGTGCGCCCAGCGATGCAGCGCTCGCTCGGCGCGATTGCGCTCGGTGATATTGCGGACGATGGCCACCACTTCGTCGGGCGCACAGGCCACCATGCGGGCTTCAAAATCCTTGTCACCGCCCACCGTCGGCAGCGTGTATTCCATCACCTCGATGCGGTTGGTGTCCAGCGCTGCGTTGATCTTGTCCAGCATGCGCTGGATGACGGCCGGCGGCATGGGCAGCTGGCGCAGATTCGCGCCGATAACGTCATTCGCCGGGATCACCATATCGGTCTGCTCGGCGTGATAGTCCAGAAAGGTGCCGTCGCGCGTCAGCCGAAACATCAGATCGGGGATGGCGTTGAGCAGCGCCTGGCTGCGCGCTTCACGAGCCAGCAGATCAGCTTCGCGTTGACGCGCCCCGTTCAGCAGCGAGCGGCGGCTGACGGCGTAGTAGATCAGGCCGGCCAGCAGCACCAACCCGATCAGGCCAGCCACCTCGAAGATCGCCGTCGAGCCGCCGGCCAGCAGCTGAGCACGATACGCGCCAATGATCAGGCTGCCCGCCGGCCAGAGGATCAGCGCGACGGCAGCGGCGATAATGATCGCCTGGCCCCGCGGCGCGCGCGCCCATGCTTCAAGGCGATCTGCCACACGACTTGATCGATTGATCATGACGTCCTTTCCGTCGGCCTTCAAGCGGCTGGCGACGTATCACAATTGCTCGTTTAGAACGGTTTGATGAGGGACGAGGATGACAGCGGTGCGCTGTCCTGGCTGCCGCAACTATAGCATCAAGTGAAATCCGGCGCAACAGGCTCGGGCCGACCGAGTGCGCGCCAAAGCATGCTGGCGATTGCAATCGCACTTGGCGAGCTGTTGGCCGACCGTCCACCGGCGTGGACGAAATGTGCCAGAACTCGTCGGCGCAGGCCGACGATCGGCGACACGCCCACCAGACGCGAATTCATTCGCCGGAGAAGTCGGTCGGCCAATCAATGACGCGCACTCCGGCTGACCGGCCGTTGAGGCAAAACGAGCCAATCGGGTTGAGCCGCCGATCCATGACGGATTGATCGGGCGCATTTCCATCTTATGATTTATACTTGTCGGGACAAACGTGAGGTGATCGGTTATGCGAGCATTCGTATTGAGCGGCGGCGCCAACTATGGCGCGCAGCAAGTGGGCGCGCTGGAGGCGCTGTTTGAGCGCGGCCTGATCCCGGACATACTGGTGGGCGTGTCGGCGGGCGCGTTGAACGCCGCCTGGGTGGCGGCGCATCCCACCCTGGACGGCGTGCGCGAACTGGCGCGCATCTGGCGCGAGGAAGCCGCGGCCAACTTTCCGCACGTGCCGGCGCTGCGCGCGGGTTTCAGGTTGATCAGCGGCAAGGACAGCCTGCTGTCCAGCGAGCCGCTGCGCCGGTTCTTGCGTCGTTGGCCGTTTGCCGACGGCACATTTGGCGATTTGCGCGGGCCGCGTCTATATACGGTGGCCGCCCGCTTGACCGACGGTGCGCTGCGCGTTTTCGGCGATGATCCGGCCGACCGACTGCTGGACGGGCTGATGAGCAGCACAGCCATGCCGCCGTACTATCCGCCGTGGACGGTGGACGGCGTGCCCTATCTGGACGGCGGTGTGATCTCGCACCTGCCGCTGCAAGTGGCCGTAGCGCGCGGCGCCACCGACCTCTACGCGCTGCGCATTGGGCCGCGCCCCACGGCCGACGGATCGGCGCCGAGGAACATGTTGTCGATCGGCGGCCAGGCCATCTCGCTGCTGATCGATCGGCAGGTGCGGCTGGAAATCGAAGCGGTGCGGCGCGAACCCGGCGTGCGGCTGCGCGTGCTGCACCTGTATCTCGACGATGATCCCGGCCTGTGGAACTTTGCCCGCGCGGCTGACCTCATCGCGGCCGGGCGGCGCCTGGCCGACGAAGCGCTGGATCAGTCGGACGCGGCGGGCGGATAATTCCGCGCCCGATTGGTCATGTCACGCGATTGACGGCCAGCAGCTTGAGGCCCAGGTCGCGAATCTTCATCAGCACGCCGTGCAGTTCGGCCTGATCGATGATGGGGCCGCGCAAAAGCGTGTCCCCATCGGGCAGCGCGATCAACTCCAACCGATCGAACCACTCGGCCCAGCACGGATCCAATTCGCCGCCCAGCCGAATTTCGTAATAATCACCGCGATCGGATGCCGATCGCGGTGAAAACTGCTCGCTCATGAGTGCCGCCTCAAGCCAGGGTGGCTGCCGACCAGCCCTGCGCCAGCACGCCCCACAACAGGATCGCATCCACGCCCAGCGGAATCAGCGCGAACGGGCCGAGATACAGCACGTACAGCGCGATGGATGCCAGCGACGCGACCATCACCAGCGGCGCGAACCAGCCGGCCGGCACCAGCCAGCCGAACACTGCCAGCAGTGCCGCGATAAAGCCGAGACCCGCGACGGCCGAGAGCAGTTGGGTGGGCGCGTTGGGGTACGCGCCGAACAGTGCGAGGCTGGGCCGCGTGTTGGCGCCAAACGGCCAGTAGATTAGGGCCTGCGGGCCGGGCACGTTGGCGGTCAGATTGAAATGCGCGGCGACGATCAACAGCACGATTACTAAGATACGCATGAGAGTGACTCCTTGAAATTGAGTGGTTTGACTTTGAGAATCAAGCGATGAAGCGGCTGAGACCTGACAGGCCGATCTTGACCAGCATGATGACTGCCAGGGCGATGAAGGCCGATCGGTCGGTGGCCAGCCCCGGCAGCTTCACATTGATCAACGGCAGCGTTATTACCAGCAGCGCGGCCACGCCCAACAGCGCGCCCGCGATCGAGATCGGATGCCCCCAGCCAATCGCGGCGGGAACGCGGCCGCTGCCGGCCAGCGTGCACATCGCGAAGCCGATGACGCCCAGTGCGATCAGCGCGCCGCGGTCGTCGGTGATGAGGGGCAGGGTGCGGCCCGACAGGACGAGCAAGACCAACGCGGCCGCCATCAGGCCCAGCGCGGCCGCCAGCACAGTGTTGACGTTCAGTGAATTGGTTTGAGCAGCCATGACATTGCCTCCGGTTCAAGTTGGCTATAGCATAGCCGTAAACCACGGAGGCCGTCATCTATCGGACGATGGATTGCGGGGTTTATTTCAGGAGGTTCAGTTCGTTGGCGCGGGTCACGGCCTGGGCGCGATTCTGCGCGCCGAGTTTGCCGTAGATGTTGTGGATGTGAGTCTTGATCGTGCCGACGGCCACCACCAGCCGATCGGCGATCTGCGCGTTGGAGAGGCCCTGAGCCAGCAGGCGCAGCACTTCCAGTTCGCGCTCGCTCAGCGGCTCGATGAGCGACTGATTCGGTGCCGCCGCGGCGGGAGCGGCTGTCTTGAAGGCGGCCAATACTCGATCGATGTAGGGCAGCAACCGGGCGCGCTCTTCCGATGACGCCGCGCGCCCATCAAGCTGCGCCCTGACCTCGATCAGCAGCCTGCGCACAGGTTCGCCCTCATCGGCAAACAGTCGGACGTAGTCTTCAGGCTCGGCCAACGTCAGGGCGCGCGCCAGCGTGGTGAGCGCCCTGGCCGGCTGACCCAGCGCGCGCTGCGCGGTTGCCGTCAGCACCAGCACTTGAAGCAGGCGGCCGTGCCGCTGTTGGCGCGCGGCATCGTCGCGATAGGGCGACAACACCTCGATCGCTTCAGCTGATCGATCGAGCGCCAGCAGCACCCGCGCGGCTTGAATCGCTTCGAGTTCGCGCGTCAGCAAGGCGTAGTCGCCGCCGGCCGTTTTCAGCCACGCCTCCACCCACTGCTGCGCCTCGACCAACCGACCCGTCGCCAGCCACAGACGCACGCCCCACAGGTCGAGGTTGACCGACAGAAACGGCATCATCGCGAACGCTCGACGCACACGGTCGCCCTCGCGCCAGGCCGCCCAGGCTTCGTCAAAATCACCGGCACTTTCCAGCACCCGTACCAGATGCGTGTAGCCCACTACCAGATCGAGTGGGTTGCCCCACGGCCGCATGCGCTCCACTGCTTCAGCAATCAGCGGCCGCGCTCGATCGAGCTCGGTCCATTCGCGCAGTAGATCGCCCAACCCGATGTCAATTTTGGCGGCTGCGCCCATGCGGCGGGCATGATGCGCGTCCAACTGCTGCAGGGCTTCCAGATAGAGCGTGTGCGCGCGGCGGAGCTCGCCGCGCAGCTTGTAAGAGATTGCCAGCTCGTGGTAGGCCGCGGCCATCGTCCAGATGCCGGCGCTTTTGCCCACCTGCAGCAGCGTCTCAAAATAGCCTGTGCTGATGAACATCTCACCCTGCATGCGATAGCCGCGCCCCAGGGTGTACGGAATGACGCTGCGGGCCACGTGTTCGTCCGGCGGCAGCAGCCGGTCGGCGTCCCGCGCCAGCTCGATGGCGTGCTCGTCGTCGCCCATGATCTGCGCTACGAAGGCGCGCATGGCGGCCAGATTGCCCGCCACACGGGCGATGCTGCGCGGGCCGGCGTCGTCCGGCGTTTGCTCGCGCAGCAGCTGCTCGGCCTGTCGGGCCAGCGGTTCCACCAGCTCCACGCTGCCGGCAAACGTGTAAATCCAGCCCTCCGCCGCCAGCAGCCACGGCCGCCGTCGGGTGACGGTCTCGGGCAGCAGCTTGAGCCAGCGCAGGAGAGTGTTCATTTCGCCGCGCGTCATCAAGGCGACCATGTGGCGTTCGATTAGGTCGGCGGCCAGTTCCAGATCGCCGGCAGCCAGCGCGTGGGGCATCGCCTCGACCACGTAGCCCTGCTGTTCCAGCCAGGCGGCGGCGCGGCGATGCAGCTGAGGAACCAGGTCCGGCTGCAGCTGCGGCAAACGGGCGCGCAACAGATCGGCGAACAGGTGATGGTAGCGCGCCCAGAACCGATCGTCGTCCAAGGCGATCAGGAACAGGTTGCTGCGCTGCAACTGATCCAGCACGGCCTGGCTGCCGGCCCGATCGGCTACCGCGTCGCACAGCGGCCCGCACAGCCGGTCGAGGATGGAGGTGTGCAGCAGGAAGGTTTGAATGTCGGGCGGCTGCCGGTTCAACACCTCCTCCATCAGATAATCCAGCACAAAGCGGTGGCTGCCCGTAAACGCCTGTACGAATTCGTGCGTATCGTGCCGGCCCTGCATGGACAGCGCGGCCAGCTGCAGGCCGGCGATCCAGCCTTCGGTGCGGGCCTCCAGCGCGACCACGTCGTCGCGGGTCAGGTTCAGGCCCATGCGTTCGTTGAGGAAGACGGCGGCTTCGTCGGGCGTGAAGCGCAGATCGGCGGCGCGCAGCTCCAGCAGTTGGCCGCGCACCCGCCAGCGGCCCAGCGGCAGCGGCGGATCGGCGCGCGTGGCGATGACGATCTGCAGCGTCGGCGGCAGATGGTCGATCACGAAGGCGACGGTGTCATGAATGTCGGCGTGATTGATCGTGTGATAGTCGTCGAGGATCAACGCCACCCGATCCGGCAGTGCGGCGATCTCGTTCAGCAGGCCGCTCAGGAGCGCGCGCAGCGCTTCGGCGGAGAGAGCGGCGGACGCAGCTGCCAGGTCCTGCCAGAGGCCCGCGGCCAGGCCCGGATACAGCCGGCGCAGCGCGGTCAGCGCGTAAGTCCAAAAACGCGTTGGATCATTATCATCGGCATCGAGCGACAGCCAGCCCGCGGGCTGCGCAGCCGCCCAGCTGCTGAGCAGGGTGCTCTTGCCCGCGCCGGCCTGGGCGGAGACGAGGCTCAAACGCACGCCTGAGCGCAACGCCTCGTCCAGTCGTTGAATCAGGCCGGGCCGCCGCACCCAATTCACGTCGGGCGGCGGGTAAAGTTTGGTTTGAAGCAGGGGAACGGGCACGCGTTTAGCCTTGACGGGTCGGACTGTGGTTGGATTCTACCATCAACGCATCGGCTTCATTGAACCTTATCAGAAATGGCCGCACGGGCGTGCCCAGGCCCGTGACCCGCCGCATGGGGATGCGGCGGCTACGGTAATTCCGATAAAGTCTATTCATCGCGGCCCAACACCAAGAGCGTAATATCGTCGGCCTGCGGCGCATTGCCCACAAAGGCGTGAACGTCGGCCAGGATGGCGCGCTGCATCTCCTCCACGGAACAGGTCATGGACCGGCGCGCCACCGCCAGCAAACGCGCCTCGCCGAAGAATTCGCCGTGCGCGTTTTGGGCCTCGGTCACGCCGTCGGTGTAGAGGATCACACGATCGCCCGGTTCGAGTGCGATCGTGTGCGTGGTCCAGCGGCTGTCTTCAAACATGCCCATCGGCCGGCCGGTGCGCATCAACGGGATCGGTTCGCCGCCGGCGCGCCGCAGCACGTAGGGCGGATTGTGCCCGGCATTGCAGTACACCATTTCGCCGCTGGCCGGATCGATCAAGCCGTAGAACGTGGTCACAAACAGATCGGTGCGCGCATCCGCAAAAATGCGGCGATTGGCGGCCCCAAATGCTTCGGCCGGTTGATCGGGATATTCAAACACGAATGTCCGCAGGATGGTGCGCGTCAGCGCCATGTATAGCGCCGCGCCCACGCCCTTGTCGGCCACGTCAGCCACGGCCACGGCCAGCCGGCCGTTGGACAACATGCCCCAATCGTAATAGTCGCCCGAAGTCTGCCGCGCCGGTTCCAGCGTGGCGGCCAGCTGCCAGCCGGGCGCATCGGTCAGCGCCAGCGGCAGAAAACTGGCCTGAATCTTGGCGGCTAAGGATAACTCCTGATCGATCCGCTGGTTGGCCAGCATGCGCGCGTTCAACTCGGCCTGGTGCAGCGCGGACGCGATCTGATCGGCCACGGCCTGCACGGCCGACCACGAGGCGGTGGCGGCCCGGGTGTCGCGGATGAAACTCTGGTGCGCAAGATGGATCCCGCCGATCAGGGCATGCGGCTCGGCCGCGCCAAGGATCGGCGCAAGGATCACGCTGTTGTCGATCGGCTCGCGGCGCCACGGGGATACGCTCTTGGCGGAAAATTGCTGCACGCGCGGCTGCGCGCGGAGCCACGCCCACACCTCGGCCTCCACCGGTGGTTGATCGGCCGGATGGTGCAGCAGGACGCGATCGGGAAACAGGACGATCGAAATGGCGTTGGGCGAGAACAGCGCGGGCAGATGTTCGCGCAGGATGTCGGGCAGCGTCGAGGCATCGGGCGGCGCGTTCAACAGCGCCTGGCTCAGCAATTCCAGCCGTTCCAGTTCGCGCGAGCGCAGCCAGCTGCGGCTGACGGCCTGACTCAACTGGTAGGTCAGCCAGCTGACGATCAGCAGGCCGCCGATAAAAAAGAGGAACAAGCCCGCGCCGTGTTCAACCCACAGGCCGGCCGCGATGATGGCAAATGGCTGCGCCAGGCTGGGCAGGCCCAGCGAGAGCAGCAGGAAGCGCCGCGCCAGCGCCTGCTGCTGCAGGGTGCCGCGCTCGTACGTTACCAGCAGATAGGGCAGCCACACGCTGCGGTCGAGCACGATATGGACGAGCGTGACGATGAGGGCCGGGACAAACACGCCGGGCGCGAAACTATCGATCGGATAGCGGCCGCCCGATCGTTCGTACACGCCCAGCGCGATCAACGCCGCCAGCGTCGTGCCGCTCAGATCGATCAACGTGTTGCGGGCGCGGTTCCAGCGTTGATCGGCCGTGGTCGCAGCGCGCCAGCCTGTGACAAAATATACCGCGATCGGGATCACACCGATCCAGATCGCGGTGGGGCCGAAGATCAGACACGCCGTCCAGAAGACCACGGTGTCGAGCGAACCGGAAAAATCGGATTGCGAACCGGGCCGGACTTCAATGACGACGAAAAACGGCAGGCGTTCAAACGCCCACAGCAGCCCCCACGCCAGCAGCAATCGCGGCCACTCGCGCGCGAGCACGGCGGTGTCGGTGGCGGCGATCGTCCAGAGCAGGCCGATCAGCGCGAGCGGCGCAGCGTACACCACGCCGAACACGTCATTGACGGCCCGCTGAAGCGCC
This sequence comes from uncultured Anaerolineae bacterium, assembly GCA_964550855.1. Classification (GTDB taxonomy): domain Bacteria; phylum Chloroflexota; class Anaerolineae; order Fen-1058; family Fen-1058; genus JAGOBP01. The sequence continues at coordinate 15,724 of CAZKBQ010000018.1, read as the reverse complement.
TCGCCCGAGGCGGCGCGCAGCTCGGGCCGCAGACGGATGGCGAGGCGCTCGAAGGGCACAGGCTGAAGAGACGAGGGTTGACTCATCGCAAATGCGGCGGTTCAAAATGCAGCATTTCGCCTTCTTGCAAGACGTGCAGCCGATGTTCGTGCGGCGTGCCGCGCAGCCGCGCCTGCAAGACCGCGATCGGTTCGACGTAGTGCGAAAAAGTGTGATGATGAATCGGCACGATGGCCGCCGGCTCGAACAGATCGACGACGCGCGCCGCTTCCCCGGCGTCCAGCGTCATCAGGCCGTACGGCCCATCCACACCCACCGCGCCCAGATGCGGGATCAGCACATCGACGCGCCCGGCTTGCGCCCGGATGTCGGCCAGATCGTCGAACCAGACCGTGTCGCCCGTCCAGTATATCCGCAATTTGCCGTGCGCCGTTTGGTGCTCGATCAGATAGCCGTTGACGAGGCCGAGTTCGGCGTTCAAGGCATCGGCGTGGGCATGGCGCGCGGGCACGGCGGTGAAGGTTAGCGTTTCAGCGTTTTTCCGCGACGACCAGATGTGCCACCAGCGGAGCGGCTGCACGTGATGAAAACCGCGCGCGTTGAGCAGGGCGGCATGCTCGGGCGCAGCGATGACCGTGAGTGATTTGTCGAGACGATCGGCTGCGACCTGATCGAAATGATCGCTGTGCAGATGACTGACGATCACGCCGTCGAGGCCGCGCAGATCGACCGGCGGCAGCGGGGCGAGGCGGGCGATCTCGGCCACTGCCGCGCCCGTCGAAGGATGATCGTGCATGATGAAGGCCGCCGGGCCTTCACCAAACATCGGATCGGCCAGCCATTTGAACGAGCCGATCTCCAGCAAGAATGTCGGGCCGCCCAACCAGGTGACGGTTGACATGATCACTTCACCGCCCGCTCGGGCGCAGCACGGGCGCCATCAATCGTTCAACGCTAAAGGGTTTCATTGCCGACCTTGATTCAGCTCACCGGATCAGCCAGGCGGCCACCAGAGTGAGGCACCATGAATACATCGCCAGCTGCGCGTTGATGAAGGCCAGGCCAATCGAACCCAGAAAGATCACGGGAATGATCAGCGGCGCCAGTTGTTCGTAGCGGCGGTGGCGCGGATGAAGGGTGGGATCGATCAGGCGATCGTGCCACGCGGCGTACCACCAGAGCGCGCCGGACAATAGTCCGGTCACGGCGATGGTGACCGCATAGAAAACAGTGGCCGTGCGATTGCCGTATTCGCTGAGCACGCCCGTCGGAAACGGAATGAAGGCGATGCACATCAGCAGCAACAGATTGAGCCACACCAGACGGCGATCGTAATGGCGGATGTAGCGAAACCGCCGGTGATGGCCGAACCAGAACGTGCCGATGACGAGGAAGCTGATCACGTAGGCCAGGTATTTGGAGCCCAGGCCCAGCAGCTCCGCCGCCAGCTGATCGTCGGTCAATGCCGCGGCGGGTGCCGGCAGGCGGATGTCCAGCGCCAGCAGCGTAATGGCGATGGCAAAGACCGCGTCGCTGAAGAAGATCAGGCGCTCCAGCCCGATGTGATCATCGCCATCGCCCGGCGCGGCCGGCACAGCCGTGGAGTGTTTGGTCATGTCGTCTCGATCGTCACGTCGCGCCAATCGGCCGTGCGCGCCAACCGTTCAGGTTTCTCCAACCAGACCACGACGGCGGCCGTCAGCCACAGCAACACGGCGTAGAGGATAAACAGCGTCAGCTCGTGCGTCAACACGCCCCAGAACACCAGCCCCACGTTGGTGGCGGTGTGAAACAGCGCCGCGATCAATACGCTGCCGCGCGTATGGTTGAACAGCCACGTTGCCAGGATCGTCACGGGGATGATCAACACGACAAAGCCCAGCCACGAGGCGATGGCTCCCGGGAATGGAAAGCGCGCCTGAAAAGTGCCCGGAATCATGAACAGCGGCAGATGCCAGATGCCCCAGCCGATGCCCAGCAGCACGCTTGACCGCAACGCGCTGTGTTTCTGCTGCAGCCGCGGCAGTGCGAAACCGCGCCAGGCCGTTTCCTCGGTGAACAGAAACAGCGGGAAATTTGCCAGAAAGAACGGCAGCAGCTGGCCGACGGGCAAATCTTCGCCGATGTGACTGGGGCCACCCGTCAGCGCCAGCAGAGCGGCTGCGGCCAGCCCGATGATGTTGGTAAATACCAGCGCGATCACATACCACTGCGCACCCACCCGCCAGCGCACGAGGCGGCTCAACAGATCCTTCACGGCCGGCCAGCCGCCGGTCAGAAAAGCCACAAGATACGTTGCCGTTGCCAGTCCCCAATAGCCCAAACTTTGCGGCAGGTGAAAGTTGATCCAACCCTGCGCCTCGGCCACCTGCGTCCCCCAGAAAATCCACGTCAGCAGATAAGCCAGTCCGAAGAAGAACCACATGGGATGCTGCCTGATTGTCTTCAACCTGCCCCCCGGATGATAGAGATGTGCTCAGTCTCCCGACTGTTCCAGCTCGGCCCGACGGCGCCAAGGGCGGCGATCGATACCGGGAATGGCCGGCAGCCGCGGAAACAGCAGCCCGGCCAGTGAGGTCGATCTTGGCGTAATCGGCGGAGAATCGGACCAGACTGCGACTTGGCTGGTGGCGATTATAGTCGCAAGACCGGGATCGTGGCAAGGGTGGCCGGCTGCAGCATGGACGGAGAGGGTGAGAATACCCGCACGAGCATGGCTGCGTTTGCTCTTCTCCCCGCTTCCGTCTAAAATCAGATTGATTTGAGGGCCTCAAACCGTTCATCAGCGTCATTCATTAGACCCGGCGAAGCGAGCTCGTCATGGCTGAGGATCATCCCACTTCCGGCGGCAATACCTCCATCGTCGGCGATCAGGTCGGCGGCGACAAGTTCGGCGGAGATAAGTTTGGCGGGGATAAGGTGGCAGGAAACAAGGTGATCTACAACCTGCCGACAGAAAATGCCCTGCCGCCTGAGGCCCAGCAGGCGCTGGAGGAATTCAAGCGGGCGGTGCACAAAGGCGATGTCGCCGGCGCCCATGAGGCACTTCAAGCCCTGAAAGCACAACATGCGGCATTTCCGCAATTGTGGCAGCACGTCGAATCCGCAGAGGCGCTATATCGTGTCCTCACGGCCGATGCCGGGGCTGATCTGGCCGAGTTGTTCGATCAAATTCCTGAAGACTGGGCGGCTGAAGCAGCCGCGGCTTTTGTGTTTGTGTATAAGCGGCCGCAGATTTGTTCATCTCGCCAACTGCGCGAAGCTTACAAGCATCTGAGATTGTATCAAGTCAAAGATGAAGCGTTGCTCGTCAAGGTTGAGAGCATTACGCGAGACTGGGTGAGCGACCAGCCTCTAAAATGGCCGATCCATCAACTAAAAGTGCCATCCCGCTTTGCGCCTTTCAAACACGGCGACGCCTCCAATCCCGCTGAACTGGCGGCCTTGTTCGGGCGAAGCACCCTGGGCCGCCGAGCTGCTTTTTGGTCGGGACATCCTTTGTTTGGCACCTTGAGTCAAGCACAGACTTTTCAGTTGGTCCACGGCGAAGAAGGCAGTGGCCGCACCGCCCTGGGGTTGGCGCTGGGCAAGTATGTGACCGGCTTGCAACTCGCATTCTATGCGGCCGGGCTGCCCGATGACGCGCGGCTTCTGGAAGGCTATGCCGGCCGGTTAATGGATGTGATTCGTTACCTGCCGGCTCGATTGATGCTCTTGACCACTGCTGACTATAAGCTCTTGGCCGAGCTGTTGTGTACGGGCTTGGATAAACAGTCTGCGCTGGACGATCTTAGAAATGCACAGGTTGATCCTGCGCCGGGCAGTGAGCCAGGCCAGGCATTCATTCGCCAGTTGGTGCAGTATATAGTGGATGCTGATTCCAAAGCTGCCATACGGACCAACTGGCCGCGCGTGGTGAGCGCGCTGGCGCGGCGGCTGGGCTTTGAAGGCGTGCGACTGGTCATCGATAGCGCCGATACTGATCCGACTCGACTCAACTCTGAGCTATTCGCCCGTTTTGAGCGCTGGCGGGATAACGGCCTTGTCACTTTGCTCTTCGCGCCGCAGACGGTCATTGAAAATCTGGAAACACCTTATTCGCCGCTGGCGCTGGAGTGGACGCCCGCCTACTTGCGCGAGATGGTCAATCATCGCTACCAGAGCGCGTTCGGTCCCACTCGCGCGCAGATTGAGAGCCGATTTGATCCGCCTGAGGCTTTCCAGCATTTGTTAGCGGTCAACAACAACACTCCGCGCCGCTTCATGGAGCGGTGGCGTATGCTTGAACATATCTGTGGCAATAACGCCATCTTTGACGCCGCGTCCGTCGAGAGAGTGTGCGCCACTGCTTCATCGTAGCCGTCGGCTTGATTGACCCATGCCTAACCTCACCTACGCCAGCTGGCCCTTTCGCTCACCCGGCGCGCTGCCGCCCGATGAAGCTGCGCTTTGGTGGGAACAGTGTTATCACGAACCTGCCGCTGCCCGCATGGCCGCCGGCTGGTCGCACTGGCGCGTGATCCTGGGTGGGCCGGGCAGCGGCAAATCAGTCGTGCTGGCCGCGCTGGAAGCGAACGAACTGGCCGAAGGCCGATCGTTTGTGGTCCGCTACCCGCCGTCGCGCTGGCCGGGCGCGTCGCACGCACTGGTCAAAGACGGCAATCATCTGGCGCAGATCATGGCCGCCATCGCGCTGCGCCTGCGCGACTATCTGGGCAGCACGCCGGCCGAAATCGCGAGGTTGACGGTGGGCCAGCGCACGGTGCTGCGCTGGATGATGAATGACTACCTGGGACGGCGCGCGTTCGATCGCTGGGCCGACGGCCTGCCCGACGAAGTCGCGCGTTCGCTACAGGCTGTGACTTACGAGCAGCTCTACGCCAGTACCACCCAACCGCTTGAAGTGGTCGGTCAGATTGACGAAGCCGTGAACCTTATCAAACGGTTGGGGTTTCAGCGTATCGCTCTATCAGTAGATGTCAATAGCCGCGAGGCGCAAACGCGGCTTTCGGCTCTGGGTGATCTGTTCAGTTGGCTGGAGCTGATGCAGCAGCCCGGCCTGGCCATGATGGCGGCTGTGCCCCGCGAGGCTGCTGAAGAAGTCGATCTCATCACGCGCGCACGTGGCCGGGCTAACTTCGCCCGATTGGATTGGAAGCTCGATCGGGTGTGGGAAATGGCCGAGAAGTGCCTGCGCGTAGCCTTGAATGATCAATCAATTCGGCTCGATCAACTGATAACGCCCGACGCACTGAAGGAGCTAGGCGAACGTCTGGCGGCGGAGTATGGCGAGGTTTCGCCGCAAGGGTGGGTGTGGCTGACCGAGACCTTGCTTCATTGCGGCGGTGATGATCCCGCAAGCTGGCCCTTGGGAGCCGACTCGGCCGATCGGCTGTGGCGAGATCTGTGCGCCCGGCATTTTCCGCTGGAGCTGATTACCGAGCGCGGGGTGTGGCGCGGCCCGCGCTTCATCCCGATCGATCCGCAGCCACTGAAACTGCTGGAGCTGATATGGCATAGTCACGATCCGGTCAATATCGACTCACCTGGCTGGCGAGCGGTGCAGGGTGGGGCCACCAACCCCAAGAGCCTGCTGCACACGCTGGCGCGGCGGTTGCGACAGGCCATTGAGCCAGACCCTTCGCACCCGATCTACCTGATCAGCGATCGCGGCGAGGGCGGCTACTGGCTGGACAATGTCGTTCGAGCGGGCAAGAGCGACGTGTAAGGTTCATGTCAGGTTTCAGAAGGCCTCCCGCTTGAATCCGCCAGAGACTATCAGTAAGCTGTAATTACATCGCCGATTGGGTGTTTTTCCGCCATCTTCCTGTCATCATTCATGCGAACCCAGGCCGGCGAAATTCACCGCCGCCCGAGCCTCGCTCGGCGCGGCGTCGAGGCCATATTGATATGCTTGGCGGGGAGGCGGACAAGCGTCCGCCGCGTGATCGTTATCTCGAGACCATTGGTCTCAGATGGCTGGACGTGTTTGACACGCCAGTCGCCGAATTGGAATTACGACGATCAGCTGAGCAGATGAATGCAGCCGATGCAATGGCTGCCGCCCGTCCACCTTACTTCTACGATTTTTTTGTTTCTCCCCCTTTGACCGGCCTTTTGCCCATCGATGTCGATGAGCCGCGCACCGTCCTGCGTCAGCCCGAGACGGCGTTCGTGTTTGGCCGGCCCGGCGATGGCAAGACCATGCTACGGCTGGCGCTGGAAGCCGACTGCCGTCGCAGTGCAGAGCGGGTACTGGTCGCCTCATACGTGTTGGAAGAAAATTTCCGGCAGGCGCCGACACCAGCCGAGCATCGGCAGCGGCTGGCGCAGGCGATGGCGATCGATCTGACGGTGCAGATCATCGAGCGCTTCAACCCCCTCGATCCACCGCCCGACAACGATCAAATTACGGCGCTGGCCAAGCAGCTTGTCATCGGCGGCCTGCCCGTTCAAAATCTTATAAAGCGCGTGCTGGATCAACCGGAGCCCGCGTCGGTTTACGGATTGAGCGCGCACTGGTCGATGGTGCGCCGGCCCGTCATCAGGCGCGTTGTGGCTTCTGAGGCGTTGTTGACGCTGCTTCGACAGGCCCGCCGGAAAATGACTGAAGTAGCGGTGGCCGAAGACCCCTTGAGCGACAGTTTCGCGGCCTTGGAGACTTGGGCCTTTGAGCGATGTCTGGTAATGGTGGATGGCGTGGATGCGAACACCAGCCGCTCCCCGGATTTCATGCTGGCGCTGCTGCAGCCGCTACTCGACGAACTGCCGGCCTTTGAGAAACTCCGCGTCTGGTTTAAGTTTTTTCTGCCGCTCGAGTTAGCCAACCGGTTGACTAATTATCCGAATAGTTTCATAATGGGTGAGTGGCAATCGGCTGACTTTCAACGTCTGCTGGCTGCCCGTTTTCGCGCCGCCGGCTCCCGACGAGTAAGATGGGACGATCTGGCCGCCGATGACCTGCCAGATAGTCTGGACCAGGCGCTGGCCAAAGCTGCCAATGGTTCACCGCGACGTTACCTGCATTTGATCCATGCGCTGATTGACGCCCATGCGCTCCGCGATCCCCTCGATCGATTTATCTCGCTTGACGACTGGAGCCGCATGCGGACGGACTGGACGCACGAGCCGCCGCCGCCCCCGAGATTCGAAGCGCTTTGAGCGACCGGGCCGCGCGGCTCATTTCTTGTGGCGCAGCCGCGCCGCCCCGGAGGAAGCGAATGCCTGAACCCTTTATCCCCGAGTTATTTGTTGGCCGGCAGGCAATTCTTGATCAACTTCAGGCATGGATTGACGACCCGGAACCGGATCAACGGGTGCTCTCCGTACTGGGGCCGCCGGGGATGGGCAAGTCCTACCTCGCCCACCGCTTCCGCGATCACGCGCGTCAACTCGGCCGCCTGGTCTTCTGGATCAATCTGACGCGCACCCCCGAAATTCGCGGCGATGAACCGGACGTCGCTGATGGCGAGGGCCGAAAACAGTGGGTGGCGAAGGCCGTCACGGCCGCCTGCGCTCATCCGTGCGGCGCAAAGGTGCACGCCTACGATGCCACGGTGCCCGTTGACTCGATGCTGGATGCGCTGGCGGCGGACCTATGCCGGGACTGCGCCGACCTGACGCCGCTCTTGATCGTCGATAGCTTTGAGGAAGTTGACGATCTGCTCCGGCTGGAAATCGAGGAGGGCCTGCTGGCCGTCTTCGCGCGACGCAGCTGCACCCGCGTGGTGATCTTCCGTCGCGACGAATACGCTTTGCAATCCAACGACCTGGCCTGGAACGAGCGTCGCCTGATGCTGGAGGAATTGAAAGGCGACGAGCCAGAGCAGCAGCTGCAGAAACGACTGGAAAACTGGTCGGTGCTCGCACCACAGCAGCCGGACGTCACCGCGCAGCTGTTGACCGATCTGAAACTGACCGATCAACTGAGGCCTTATCAGTGGAATCACCCCGGCCTCAATACCCATCTGCTGAAACGCGCGGTTCAACACCATCAACTGGGCGTGCAGCCGCTTATCACCAAAGAGATTGTCAAAGAGTGCCTGTTGGCGGTCACTGTCGCTGTCGCCGCCGGCGGTTTGACGTCGCTGCTATCCGATGCGCAGTTCCAGCTGCTGGTCGCTCTCGCGAGCCAGTTTGATTCAGATTGGACTGAGCGCGATCTGTTCCAAAGCCTCGTCGTCCCGATTGATGATCCGCGCCTGAAGGCCCTGTTTGAGCGCGGCATCGTGGCGCACCGTGAAAAGACCGCTCGCTACTACATCACTCCCGGGCTGCGCGAGATGGCGAAAGCCTGGGCGCAGCTGCCCTGAGGAGGAGAATCATGGACGAGACCATCACCGGTTTGATCGCCGCGCACAAGACCTCGCAGCTGATCGGACGTGAGCCGGAGCTGGCCCAGATTCAAGAGGCGATCTTTGCGGCCGGCACGGACTTTCGATTAGTCTTCATCCGCGGCCCGCATGAAGCGGCCGAACGCGGCGAGCCGGAAGGCGGTTACGGCAAGACCCGCTTGATCGAGGAGATTCATCGGCTGCTGAGCGACCCGCAGAGTCGTTGGCAGCGGCGGGCCGATCGGCCGGTGGCGGTTACTGAGCCGATCGATTTGATCGACATCCACCTGCACGCTCAGAGCCACTTTGTGCGCGCGCTTAGCGAGAGCTATCACGCCGAGGTGCACTTCCCTGCCTTCGAAGACGCCTATAAGAATTATCAGCGCCAGCTCGGTCAAGGCATGGAATATCGGCTGGTGCGCGAAGCCGCCGAACGCGCCGAACGCGCATTCCTGACTGATTACGAGAAGACAGCCGGGGAGCGGCGACTGGTGTGGCTGCTGGACACCACTGAACAACTGGCGATCCTCAGCTCGGAGTGGCTGCTTGACAAAGGCGTGCTGACCCCGGATGACATGCAGACGCGCACATTGGAATGGCTCAAACGCCAGATCGCGGCGCAAAAGTTGCCCAATACGACTTTGATCTGCGCCGGGCGCGGCCGGGGCGGACGGCGCTTCTTTGACGAGCTAAAGACGGCGGTCAAGGACGCCTATGGCGAAGCCGCAGTCGGGACCGTCGTCAAGGAAGTGTGGGCCGAACCATTCACCGCCGATGAGACACGCGAATACTTCCGTGTGCTGGCTGCCGAATTGGCGCAACGCCCCCAGCCGGAAGCCGCGCGGCTGGCCAAGGATATTCAATATCTGGCCGACAATGAAGAACGCTCCAAGGTCGTGTGGTTATACACAGGCGGCGTGCCCGTTCGTCTGGCGCTGTACGCCCAATTGGTGGCCGAGGGTCGGCATGTGCCCGAGCAGCTGCAGTGGTCGTGGAAGCGTGTCGTCAATGAAGTTGGCACAGACTCGACCGCAAACACCACCCCGGCGCTGGAGTGGGCGCAATGGCAAGTTGAAGAGCACTTCATCAACCTGTTGTTCGATTCCCGTAATGTCGCCGATCTGCGCTATCGCATCTTGCTGGCGCTGGTACGGGCGCGGCGCGGTCTCTCGGCTGCGCAGTTGCACTTTGTGCTGGATAACCTGAAAGGGTTGTCACCCGAGGAGTGGAAGGCCAACCCGCAGCGCGTCAATCAGATCGATGAACAGCTGCAGCAGATGGCCGGGTTGTTTTTGGTCCGTTCACGGCCCACGTGGTGGCGCTTTGACGAAGCGGACACGACAGAGCCCCAACCGGGCGCCGTGCGGCACGGCTTGCAGGATGACATTTACCGCCTGTTCGCCGAGCATATGTCGCCCTTGTATCCGGACCCGGAACCGAACACGCGCCTGGCTCGGATTCGAGAACGGCTGGAGGCCGACCGCGCGCGTTACGAGCAGAATCGCCGCGATGAGCAGGCCGCCCGCCGCACCTTGTACACGCAACTGCAAAAGTGGGCCATTTTCCAGCGAGATAAACTGCAACAGCAACGCCGCGAATACCAGGAAAGCGATGAGCGCAGCCTGAGACTGTTCGCACCAACAGAGGCGCGTCGCCTGACATTTCCGCCGCTGGGCGACCGGGAACGAGAACACCGCAATAAGATTCAAGAGGCTATTCGAGAACTCGATCTTGAAGCCATGTATTATGGCTTACTGCTCGATCCAGAGAAGGGTTTTAACGAAGATTTCTTTGAACTAGCTTCACGGCGACGATTCATTGCGGCTGAAGACGAGGACTATGAAATTCTCATCCAGGCCGAGCTCTGGCGCATGCTGCATGATGAAGATGCCCTGCGTTTTGTTGACTTTAAACCTCGTCAGGTGGTCTTTGACCGCGGCGAGACATTATTGCAAGTGCTGCGGCGGGCTGTTCAACACGATGACGCTGTACGCTGGGTGATGCGCTTTGTCTTCCGCAAAGACTATCAACGCGCCATCGACTTCGCGGACAACATTGATCGTGCCGCTGAATCACTGCAATTCGGTAACCAACAAGACAAGAAAGATTGGAGGAGTTGGAATCATACATTTGCGCGTGGTCAGCGGACTTGTTGGCGTAGCTATGCACGAATCTTAATGGCCGATAATGTGGAAGAAGCGGTGTCCGAGTTGAAACAAACGGTAGATGTCCTTGTTGAATTTACCCGCAAGACGGAATCTGAGATAGTCGTTCCTGCTGCAGAATCAAAGGTCGGTGTCGATGAAAAAGGTTTTTGCGGTGTGCCAGGCAATGGTATGCAGGGGACCGCATCACACCACCCGGCTTATCGGCTGATGCGACGCGTTATTTCCTTTATTTACAACGCCATGGGATACGGCTGCGTTAATCTGGGTCAATTCCGCAAGGCACTCGACTACTATGGCCGGGCTTTGTACTACATCCGCGAAGTCGGCATGCTGGCGTTCCGGGCCAACGTGCTGAACAACCAGTCGCGGTTGCTGTCGGATATGGGGCGCATGCGCGCGGTGCGCGTCTGCCGGGACGGGTTGGAGATCCGCAAGCAGCTGGGCGAAGAGGTCGCCATTGCCTACAGTCACAATACCCTGGCGCTGATCTTCAATGACCGCAATGAACCGGAAGATGCCTGGAAAGAAGCGGCGCTGGCCGTGGCCTACTTCCGCCGTGCCGAAGAACCGCGCGGGTTGGGGCTGGCACTGCTCCAACTGGGCGAAGCTCTGCGCCGCCTGGCCAATCGCAGCCGTTACCAGGAAGCCTCGGTGACCGAAGCCGAGCAGCTCTATAGCGTGGCCGAAGAACTGCTCACCGAGGCGCACGGCTTGTTCCTGCCCCTCAACCCCGATCATCCCGAACCGGGCCGCATCGACCTGAACGAGCCAGCCCGCCGTATCGAAGCCCGCATCGAGCTGGGTTGCCTGCACCGCGATCGCATTCGCGCGGCCAGTGGTGAAGGTCGCTCGCCGCGCTGGCCGACCCGTTACCGCGACGCCTTGTACTATCTGACGGAAGCCGCCAATGAAGCCAAACAACTCAGACTGAAACGGCTGGAAATGGATGCGCGCGTCAACATCGGGCTGACGCACTTCTATGCTGGTAAATATCAAGAGGCTGAAACAGTCCTGAGGGAAATAGAAGAAGAAATCGAACAGGATGGCATCGAAACCAAACGACCCTATTTGATCCGCCCCATCGATAAAGACAATTTGCCCGAAGGTTATGCCCCCAGGCCGGCGGAACGTGACAATCTGCTGATCTTTGCTCAGCTCAGCAAGATGTACGGCCTGCGCGGCTATCTGGCGCTGGAACAATTCATGAAGCGCACCAAAGAAATCGGCGAGGAACATCCGGGCGACGAGCAGCGTGAACATCGTCAGCATCTGGTGGCTCACGATGAGGAGGCCAAGCAGTATCTCAACCGCGCGGCTGAGTGCTACTCGCTGGGCGCATGGTACGCGCAGCTGTATTCGCCGCGCTCCAGTTCGCTGACCCTGCTGTACGACCGGCTGTACAGCTATATCAAGAAATTCAACGGCCGCGAACAGGATGATTTCTACCGCGCCGTGCAGGCGCAACGCCAGCGCTATCCGGTCGATACGATCAGCGCCAACATCGAAGACCTGGGCAACATCGAGCAATTCCTGTACGAAGTCGCCGGCCTGTCCGATGAGATACTCAAACTGGAGGGAGGGGCCGATGACTAACCGGCCGCTGGTTCTGGCCGCCCGATCGGTGGAGCGCGACGACGATTGCGCGTGTCCCGATCGGGCCTTTGTGTTGTCGTTCGACGGCGTTGAGCCGGAGACCGACTATGACTGCGCCTGCGCCGGATCGATCGGCTCGCGCGAGCCGGCACAGGTTGTGAATGCCCCGTATGCCCAGCTGCCGGGCGTGCTCACCGACGCCTTGCCGCAAGGATGTCATCTGGCCTTTAGCCCTTATGCGCCCGACGGTCCCGCCGTGCTGAACGATGCGGCGTGGGCGCGCTGGCAGGATTTTCAACGTCCGCAGCCGTTGAGCCAGCCGGTGGATCAGCAGCTGGCGGCGCAGAACCTCATCACCCCGGCGGGACGTTCGCCGCGAGCACGGGCGACCGAACCGGAGACTTTGACCGCGTGGCTGCACGTGACCAATGCCTGCAACCTCGATTGTCCGTATTGTTACGTGCAGAAGTCGTCGGCGCACATGAGCGCGGACATCGGCCGCCGCGCGGTGGAGGCGGTGTTCCGTTCCGCGCGGGCGCACGGCTTCAAGCAGGTCAAACTCAAGTACGCGGGCGGCGAGGCCGCGCTGCACTTCAAGCGGGTGCGCGAACTGCACGCTCATGCGCGTCACTTGTCGGACACAACCGGCCTTGGTCTCAAGGCCGTCGTGCTCAGCAACGGCACTTACTGGTCGGACGACGATGTCAACTGGCTGATCGACAACCGCGTGAAGCTGATGATCTCGCTCGACGGGGTCGGCGCGCTGCACGATCGACTGCGGCCCGACAAACACGGCGGCGCGACGTTTGAGCGCGTGGCGCACACCATCGATGAGGTGTTGCTGCCGCGCGGCGTGCGCCCCGACATCACCGTGACGATCACTCGACTCAACGCGGCGGGCGCGGCGGAGGCCGTGAAGTGGGCGATGATCGATCGGGGTCTGCCGCTAAGCCTGAATTTCTACCGCCAGCCGATTGGCCGATCGACACCCGAAGAGCTGGCGTTGGAGGAATCGATCATCATCGAGGGTATGCTGGCCGCCTATCGAGTGATCGAATCGCATCTCCCGACGCAGCCGTTTTTCAACGGGCTGCTCGATCGGGTGCAGGGCGGGGCGCACGCGCACACCTGCGGCGTGGGCCAGAGCTATATCGTCATCAGCCACACCGGCCAGATCGCGCAGTGTCAGATGCAGCTGGATCAGCCCGTGAGCGCGGATCTGGGCGACGATGTGCTGAAGCTGGTGGCCGCCGGGCCGCTGCACAACCTGTCGGTTGAAACCAAGACCGGCTGCCGCGACTGCACATACCGTTACTATTGCAGCGGCGGCTGTCCGCTGGAAACGTATCGCGCCACCGGGCGATGGGATGTGTCCAGCCCCAACTGCCGGATTTACCAGGCGTTGCTGCCGGAAGCATTGAGGCTCGAATCGCTCAGACTTATGAAGGTGCATGGTCTGCTGTAACAGGTTCGTGACAGGTTCGCGCGACCCAAAACGGGGCGGTGTCCATCACCGCCCCGTTTTTTGTCAGGCTATGGCTCAGGCCCTAATAGGTTTTGTCAGCGGCAGACGGTATGCTATGGATAGAACGACGGCGAACTGAATGACTCATCCACATGAACAGGATTTGGGAGGCCAGCCATGTTATCCGATCAGATTGAAGAACGCATCAAGGGTCTTGCTTACGCACACGAGCCGGGGCGCGTCATCTTGTTTGATGGGGAACGCGCCACCTTTCACGGACGGCATAGCGTGCACACGTTGAGGTTGTACGCCGACGGCTGGCTGTGCGATTGTGGGATGTGGAGCGCACTGCAGCACGCCTATGGTACGGGCTGGTGCCGCCACACGCTGGCAGTGGAACGAATCTTGGAATCGAATTTGATCCCACAGGCCGTCGCCATATTGGCCTGACAGGAGCTGCTCATTCGATTCACAGGGGGGCGCTATGTCGAACCAATCATCGCCCACCGACTGTGAAGAACTTGCTCGGCTGAAGCGTGAGCGCGAGCTGGCGCGCAGCAGTCTGGACGTGCTCGAACAGACCCGCGCCGCCTGTCATGGTTTCACGCTCGATCCGTTTGATGATGAGTATCGCCGGGCGGTACAGCGGTACGATCGGGCCGACCGACGACTTGAAGACGCTCAACGCAGACCGACCATCAACCCGGCGGCCCGCACCTGTGTGCCACGCCTGATCCAGGCGATTCGGGCGCGCTGACAACTTGGCTCACTGACGAACAAATGGATTTGCACTGAGCATCGTTTCGAAAATGAAGGGAGGTTCATCATGCCTCAACAAAACGCCTCGCTCAGTTGGATTGTGACTCTGGTTGTATTCGCGTTTTTGTGGGTGTCTTGGTCGGCGTGCTGTTCATGAACAGCCTCAACCCACCTGGCGACCCACAGGCGGCCCGCCCACAGGCTGCGCCGACGACCAGCCAACGACCGGTCCCTCAGACACCGGCGGCGCCAGCAGCCGCGCCGCCGAATGCCGTCGAATACGCATCGGCTATGACGGCCGGTTTTTCAACCGCCTTCTACAAGGTCGGGCAGGCAATCGCACAGATGACTGACCGCGTTGCAGAGTTGGTCAAAACTCTGCAGCGGCTGGCTGCGATGCGGGCTGAGGAGCAGCAGCAGATGCTCCAGCGCGCCGAACGTGCTGCGCTGGGCATGACGCTGTCCGTAATCACCATCGAGATCGTCACCGCGCTGATGATCGGCGTGCTGGCCCTGATCTTCGTCGCAGTCTGGCAGCGTCTACGGCAGCCGCCGGCGCCGCCGCCCATGCGCCAGAGCGCCCCGCGCGCCGATCAGGCCTACTGGCTGGAGCAGCGCCGCCAGGCGCAGGCCAATGAACGGGCAGCGCGGCGTCAGCGTCTGCGCCAAAAGGCCGCACCCACCCGGTCGGGCCGCCCGTATCATGACCTGCCGCTGGCCGTGATGAAAGACGAAGAATAAGCACACTCAGGCCGCGCCGGTCGGGCGAGTAGTCCTTGTGGTGGACGAAAGTCAGGATGCCGGCGCAGCCTGGTTGCCGTTGCACAGCCGACCGGCAGCGCCTCACACGCCAGTGTGAGGCGCTCAAGCGCCGGCCTCGCCGGCTGAAGGGCGACATCGCACGCGGGTCACATGGAGCGCGGCGATGGGTCGGCGCGCAGCGCGGATTTGAGAAAGAAACCGAGCACGACAAGTGAGACAGCCGACCACAAGATCGCCCAGATGATGGCCGGAATCCCGGTGAGGGCGCTCAACGCCTCGGCATCATTGACGACGCCCGTGGTTAGCGGCGCGGCCGCAAACAGATCACTGCGAATATCCAGCAGCGCGTACAGGCAGCTGGCAACGGCGATGAAGCGCACGATTTGCCGGTTGACCTCGGCGGGTAGACGATAGGCGCTGAACCACAGTGCCACCGCAGCCAGCAGGCCATAGAACACGCCGAAGGCATTGCGGAACAACATCAGCGTGCAGATCGTGATGAGAATCGCTAGCGCGATCATCAGGCCGCGCCCCCACCGCTGACGGCTGGAAAGATAGAGCAACACGCTGCCAGCCAGCAAACTACCCAGATAACCGGCTGACAGGATGACAAACGGCCAGCCGCCGCGCGTGAACGTGACGCC
>CAZKBQ010000017.1:22978-81327 GCA_964550855.1 uncultured Anaerolineae bacterium | reverse complement strand
GTTAAGCTGAGTAGACTAAAATGCGGGGTCAGTCAGCGACTGGTCCTTCCCTCCCTTATGCACCTGAACTCAATCCTGAAGAATACTGTCATGGCAACGTCAAACAGCATCTCAAGAATGCGCGGCCCAATACTAAGACCGAAATTCGCACCGGCCTGGATCGAGGCTTTCAGCGGTTGCGGCGGCGTCCTGATCTTTTGCTCAGTTTCTTTCACGCCGCCGGTCTGCGTGTCAAGCAACTTTGGTTAACCTGAATAATAGAACAGAATTGGACCGCACTAAAAAAACGAATCAAGGCAAGCCTATCGCGCCAACAATGGATTGATTGTTCTGATCTGGGCGACATAGCAGAATTCTGGGGAGTACCTGAAGATGTTATGACCTACGCACTTGTAAAATATGCTATCGAAAATCCCAATACTTCTGAATACGCAAAAGTCTATAGCCGAGAGTCAAAAGAATGTGTCAGTGGAATTGACAAGGTTCTTGTGAGTCGCTCAATTTTGGTGAGAGAAAAGTACTTCACCATCACGTAATGTACGCTCTACCCCACTGTCGAAGCCGAGAAGCGGATGTGGCGTTCAGCGGATTGTTGAAACGAATTAACGAATGAGGCTGGCGTGTTGAAATTCATCTCGCCCCTGATTGTCGTCGAGGACATGGCCCGCTCCCGGCAGTTCTACGAACAACTCCTCGAGCAAAAGGTCAAATTCGATTTTGGCGTGGATGTGGCTTTTGAAGGCGACTTCACCATTCATCTCAAGTCACACTTCCAGTCTTTGCTGGGCGATGCGGCCAAGTATCCGATAACAACAAAGGCCCACAACGGCGAACTGTATTTTGACGCGGATGACATCGAGTCGATCTATCAGCGGTTGCAGGCGGCGGGCGTGGAGTTTATCGAGGGGATTCGAGAACAGCCCTGGGGCCAACGCGCCATGCGCCTGTATGATCCGGATGGGCACATCATTGAAATCGGCGAACCGCTGGACATCACCGTGCGGCGGTTTTACCTGCAAGGCTGGTCGATCGAACGCATCGCCGAAAAGACGGGCATGCCGCGTGAGTTTATCGCGGGGGCTATCTAACGACAGATTGCGAACGCTAATTTCCAAGAAGGGAGATCAACCCATGATCATCCGCATCTGGCACGGCTGGACGACGCCTGACAACGCCGACGTTTACGAGGCGCTGCTCAAAGAAGAAATCTTCGTCGGCATCGAGAATCGCCGCATCGCCGGCTTCCACGGCATTCAACTGCTGCGCCGCGATGTGGCCGCGGCAGCGGGCGCCGAAGTTGAGTTCGTCACGATCATGCGGTTCGACTCGTTGGAGGCTGTCCGCGAATTCGCGGGCGATGATTACGAAGTGGCGGTAGTGCCGCCGAAGGCGCGCGCCGTGCTCGCCCACTTCGACGCTCGCTCGCAGCACTATGAGCTCCGCGCGGAAAGAGGCGCAGGCTAGAGAGATTGAAGCCTGTTTGATGCCCGACCGGGCCGGTGAGGCTGATCGGCCCCAAAACCGCCTACGGGTAAATGCTTATGCCATTTGCCCCTCTCGCCTCTGTCCACGATCAACTCGATTCCACCAGACCACTCGCGCATGAACTACCTTGGCGAATTTGCCGCGCTGTTCACGTCGTTGTGCTTTTCCATCTCGGCCGTGATCCTGACGCAGGCCAGCCGGCAGATCGGGGCGCTGAACACCAATCGGGCGCGGTTGATCATCGCCCTGAGTTATCTGGCCGTGATCAATCTTGTGCTCTTCAGTCGGCCGCTGCCCATCGACGCCGGGCTCGATCGCTGGGCCTGGCTGGGATTGTCGGGCGTGATCGGGCTGGCTTTGGGCGATCAATTTTTGTTTCGCGCTTACGCTCTCATCGGTCCGCGCTTGAGCATGTTGCTGATGAGTCTGGCGCCCGCGATCAGCGCCGTGGCGGCGTGGCTGATCTTTGGTGAAACGCTGCGGCCGGGACAGATTGCCGGCATGGCGGTGACGTTGATCGGGATCGCGTGGGTGGTGGCGGCACGCCCCGCCAACGGTACAGCGCGGCAGGGCATGCCGTTGAGCGGCATCGTCTTCGGGTTGACGGCGGCGGCAGGACAGGGACTGGGATTGGTGCTGGCGCGCCCGGGCATGCGCGGCGATTTTTCGCCATTCGCCGGCAACGCCATTCGCATGTCAGCCGCGGCTGTCGCGCTGTGGCTCGTCACCTTCGCGCAGCGACAGGCTGCGCCGACCCTGCAAGCGTTGCGCGATCATCGATCGGCGCTCAGGCTGTTGATGCTGGGCGGGCTGTTCGGGCCGGTGCTGGGCGTGTCTGCCTCTTTGCTGGCGATTCAACATACGGCGATTGGTGTGGCCAGCACGTTGACGGCGCTGCCGCCGGTCTTCCTGCTGCCGATCGGCTACTTCGTCTACAAAGAGCGCTTCGGCTGGCAGACCGTGATCGGCACGCTGGTCGCGCTGAGCGGCGTGGGGCTGCTGTTCCTGGCGTGAAAGGCCTCGTGTGCTGACGAGATGAAACACATCACCCGCGACATCGATCCCGTTGAAGCGCAGGACTTGCTCCAACATCCGCCGCGCGCCAGCCTCGCCTACGCCGGCGATTCCGGGCCGTGTGCGCTGCCGATCGCCTTTGTGTGGCGCGACGACCGCTATCTCGTCGGCCTGCCCGCGTCAATCGATCTTCAGGTCGATCAGGAAGTCGTGCTCCTCGTCGATGGGGGCGTGCGGTTCTTCGATCTGCGCGCGATCTATATTCGTGGTCGCGTTAGACCGATTGATTCACCGGCGAAAACGGCCGCGGATTGCGCCTGGTTCGAGGTGCTCCCGACGAAGATCGCCGCCTGGGATTACGGCACCCTGCACGAGGTGGACGATGCGCGTTGACGATCCGATCGTCCTCGACGTGATCCGGCGCTGCCTGGTCGCCCGCATCGCCACGTTGTCCGTCAACGGCCGACCCAGCATCAATCCGCTGTACTTCGTCACCGTCAATGGTCACATCTGGCTGGGTACCGCCGAGTGGACGCTGGCCGCGCGCAACGTCAAGGCTAATCCGCGTGTCAGCGTGCTCTTCAACATCGAGCGGGATCGCTCGGATCGCCGCGTGTTGCGGATCAGTGGCCGCGCCAGCGTGAACGTCGATCGGGCCGTGCAGCGCCTCAACGAGCGGCTGTCGGCTCGCAAGTACATTCTCACGCCGGCCGGCCTGCTCCATTATCTGCTGAACCTTCGCCGGCTGCGGCCCATGCACGCTTATCACGCTCAATCGGCGGCGAAAGGTCTGCCGTGCGTGATCGACGTCATCCCGGAGCAGGCCGAATTCCTGGATGATCTTTCATAAGGGCGCCTGATGAGCCAACAGGCGCTTCTCAACCAGGACCCTTCGGGCGCCGGCCTGAAGGGTCCTGATTTTGCCCATCAACAGGCGTCACTCCACCGTTACGCTCTTCGCCAGATTGCGCGGCTGATCCACATCTGCGCCGCGCCGCACGGCGATGTAGTACGCCAGTAGCTGCATCGGGATCGACGTGAGCACCGGCAGCAGCAGCGGCGGGGCCGGCGGCACGTAGATCACATGATCGGCCTTGCGGCGGATCGCCTCGTCGCCGTCGGTCGCCACCGCGATGACGATGCCGCCGCGCGCCTTGGCCTGCTCCACCTGACTAATCATCTTGTCGTACACGCCGTCCTTAGGGGCAATACAGACCACCGGCATGTTCTCGTCGATCAGCGCGATGGGGCCGTGCTTCATCTCGCCCGCCGGATAACCCTCGGCGTGAATGTACGAGATTTCCTTGAGTTTCAGCGCCCCTTCCAGCGCGATGGGATAATTAAGGCCGCGCCCCAGAAACAGGAAGTCCTCGTAGCGATAGAATTCGCCGGCCAGCGCTTCAATGTCCGCCACCCGATCGAACAGCTGCCCGATCAAAGCCGGCAGGCGCGCCAGGTCGTCGACGAGGTGGCGCAGATGCGCTTCGCTCAGCGCGCCGCGCAGCTGGCCCAGGTACGCGCCGAGCAGATACTGATCGACCTGCGAGCCGGTGAACGTCTTGGTGGACGCCACGCCGATCTCCGGCCCGGCCTGGATCAAGATCGAGCCGTGCGCCATGCGGTGCGCCTGCGAACCGAAGACGTTGTTGATGCTCCACAACTGCGCGCCTGCGTCGCGGGCCAGTTCCATCGCCGCCAGCGTATCCACCGTCTCACCGCTCTGCGTGATCGCCAATACGCCCACGCTCGGATCGAGCACCGGGTTGCGATAGCGCAGTTCGGAAGCGATGTCCACTTCCACCGGGATGCGCGCCATCTGCTCGATCAGATAGCGGCCCACCAGCGCGGCGTGATACGATGTGCCGCACGCCGTAATGAGGATGCGCTGCAGGTTGCGCGCGATGTCGGGGGTGAGGTGCAGCTCGGGCAGATCCACCACGCCCCGATCGAAATCGGCGCGCCCCCGGATCGTGTCCGTGATCGATCGGGCCTGCTCGAAGATCTCCTTCTGCATGAAGTGGCGATACTCCCCCTTCACCGCCGCCGCCGGATCGTAAGGCATGGTGTGCACGGGCGGTTCCAATCGGTCACCGTCAAGTGAGAAGATCTGAAAGCCGTCCTTCAGCACGATCGCCATCTGCCGTGACTCGATGAAGACGACTTTGCGCGTATAGTCCAGGATGGCGGGCATGTCCGAGGCGAGGAACATTTCGCCGTCGCCCAGGCCCAGCGTCACGCCGCCCGCGTTGCCGATGCGGGCCGCGATCAGCCGGTCGGGTTGACGCTTGTTCATCAGCACCACCGCCTGCGCGCCCTGCAGGCGGTTCAGCGTCAGGCGCGCCGCTTCCTGAAAATCGCAGCCTTCTGTGAGGTACGCTTCGACCAGGTGTACGATCGTTTCCGTATCGGTCTCGCTCTTGAAGACGTGGCCCTTGGCCTGCAGTTCGTGGCGCAGTTCGAGGAAGTTTTCCACGATGCCATTGTGGATCACGACGAGGTCGCCCGTGCAGTCGAGGTGCGGATGGGCGTTGATTTGATTGGCCTTGCCGTGCGTGGCCCAGCGGGTGTGCCCGATGCCGATCGGGCCGGCGATGGGGCTGGTGAACAGCAGGTCGCGCAGCGAATCCAGCTTGCCCGCGTCGCGCCGCACCTCCACCCGGTCGCCGTCAATCACGGCGATGCCGGCGGAATCGTAACCGCGATACTCCAGCCGCTTGAGACCTTCATAGACGATCGGCGTCGCGTTGCGCGGGCCGATGTAACCGACGATGCCACACATGAGAACCCTCCTGTAGGGGAATTGTGATGAGTGGTGGGTGACGAGTGGCAAGTGATCAGCAGTGTCGAGATGGAAGCGGGTCATTAACAGCAACCGCTCATCACCAGCCGCCAACCACCATCCACTATTCACCATCCACTGCTTTCGCCACCGCGCGCCGTTTTGTGATCGAGTCGCCTCGATCGTTTGTCGTCGCGCTTGCATCGTTCAGGAGGGGAAAAGATGAGGGTCGTGGCGTGACCCTGACGGCATCCGCTGATACCTCGATTTTCCTCCGCGCTGCGGAGTTAGCGCTGCCCCACGGCAGGAACCGTCACCTCGTCAACTGGGTAATCCCAGCCCATGCGCTATCTTTCCCCGATGTTGGTTCGCTTCACCTCCTTCTGATCAGGTCTCATCAACATTCTATCAGACTTTGGTTTGCGCGCAATTGGCGCGGGGTCGGAAGTTCGCGCACAAACGGTAAAGATTGCGTCAAAATCACAGGTATTTTTCCACCGCCCAGCCGCCGGCCTTCATCACGTCGATGGGAATGAACTCATCGGTCGGTTTCACGATCAGTCGATTGCGCCCCATCAGCGCGTCCAGCACGTCGCCCATCGCGTCGGCCAGGGCCACCGGCCGATCGATCTGCCGCGCGATGTCGAGCGGCGAGCGGTCGTCGAGCGCGATGCCCTGCGGATGATCGAACATGATGCGCGGCAGCACGACGATGTCCCCCAAAGCCCGACCGGTCAGCTGCGCCATCACGTCTCCGCCCATCAGCAGGCCGGCCACCGTGATGGTGTCGCCCAATCGCGCGTTGACGATCGGCGCGACATCGAGCGGCACGCCCGTCAACTGCGTAAACTCGCGCGCCGTCTTCGCCAGCGTCGGCGCGAACAACGTGCCCGTCGCCAGTGTCGCCGAAGCATAGGATGCCTGCGCCTCCCCGGTTCGCTTTATTTCCCGCTTTACTTTCTTCCAGTCATCCAGAAAATTGCGCACCATGCCCTGGCCGTTCTCTTCAAGCGCCAGCCCATCGTAATGCGCTTTGGGCGGCACCGGCCGATCGAGTTGCAGGTAGAACTCATCGGTGAGGTAAACGAAACGCACGCCCCAGCGATCGAGAAAGTCCTTTTGAAACGCCTGCACTTCATCGGCGATCGCGCGCATTTCGTCCAGGGTCAGCGGCCGTCGATCATACTTGTGATGCTTCGTCAGGCCCACCGGCACCACGCTGATCGATTGTACGCTCGGCCAGAATTCGGCCAGGTCACGAATTGATTTTGTGAGATGTGCGCCGTCGTTCAGGCCGGGCGTGATGACCAGCTGCGTGTGCGTCTCGATGTCATGATCGCGCAGCCAGGCCAGCTGCTCAAGTATGTCGGGCGCATTGGGATTGCGCAGGCAGGCGCGGCGCGTTTCCAGATCGGTGGCGTGGACGGAGACATACAGCGGCGACAAAAACTGTTCGGCGATGCGATCCCAGTCGTGATCCGAGAGGTTCGTCAAAGTGACGAAGTGACCGTGTAGAAACGAGTAGCGATAATCGTCGTCCTTCACATACAGCGCGCGCCGCATGCGATTGGGCATTTGCAGCACGAAGCAGAACGGGCACAAATTGTTGCAGCGCCGAATGTCAATATCGAAGGTCGGGTGCTCGAACTCGATGCCCAGCGGCTGATTGTAGAGGCGCGGCCCGGCCACATTGAGCGTCAGCCCGCCGCGCCGGATCGCCAGTTCGATCCATTCGTCGGCGGCGTAGAACTGCACGTCGATCACGTCTTCGACGGCGTGGCCGTTGACGGCGAGCACCTCGTCGCCGATGCGCAAGCCGATGTCGGCGGCGAAGCTATCCGGTTCGATGGCGGCAACGCGGCCGCCGGAGAGAGTGGTCATGTGGTCTCGTGTGTCGGGGGTGGAAAATTGAATCCAGAGGCCGGAACCCAGAAGGCAGAAGCTGCGCTAGCGTTCAGAGCGCAATCCCTCACCCCGCAAACCTCACATACTTCGTCGTCGCTTTCTCCAGATCACCGTAAATCCCTCGCTGTTCGGGCGGTAGCAACGCGGCCAGCCGGTACATGGCCTCGTCGGTCATCTGCTTCAACACATCGCTCGTAAGGCGCTCGTCGCCCGCATCCAGATAAAACGGTTGACCAAAGCGATAGGTGACCGTGGTGCGCTTGAGTTTCTTCCAGTTGTACTTGAACTGCGGCGTCCCGCTGATCGCCACCGGCACGACGGGCGCGTGCGCCCGGCCGGCGACGAAGGCCACGCCCACGTGCGCCTCGCCCAGCGTGCCGTCGGCACTGCGTGTGCCCTCCGGCGCGATGAGCAGCGCCAGCCCGGCGTCCAGCACGTCGAAGGCCGTGCGCAGTGCGCTGCGATCGGCCGCGCCGCGATTGACCGGAAAGGCGTCAAACGCTTTGATGATCGGCCCGATCACTTTATCTTCGATCGCTTCCACCTTTGCCATCGAGATCAAATGCCGCGGGAAAAAGCCGGTGAGGATGACGGGATCGAGGAATGCGATGTGATTGATCATCACGATCAGCGGGCCGCTGCGCGGCACGTTCTCCAGCCCTTCGGTGCGGATGTCGAGCAGCAGTTTCATCGCGCCGCGCAGTCCGAACAGCAGCAGATGGCGAATCAGCCGCGGACGATAATTCACAAACCGATTGGCCCGGCGGGCCGATCGGGTCTTGCGTGACTCCACTTTGGAAGTTGCCGGATCGATCATGCCAGGGCCGCCATCAACTGCTGGACGCGAGCGATGACCTGCGCCACGTCCAGGTGCGTGGAATCGATGATGATCGCGTCGTCGGCGGGCTTCAAGGGCGCGGCGGCGCGGCTGCTGTCGTAGGCGTCGCGACGTTTCATGGCCGTCAGAATCTCTTCGTAACTCTGCGTATTTCCACCGCGCGCCCGCACTTCCTCATAGCGGCGGCGCGCCCGCTCTTCGGCCGAGGCGTCGAGGTAGATTTTCAGCGGCGCTTCAGGCAGCACCACCGTGCCGATGTCGCGCCCCACCATCACCACGCGCCCACGCTGCCCGATGCGGCGCTGCCGCACCGTCATCGCCGCGCGCACGCCGGGATACGCCGACACCGCCGAAACGTTGGCGTCGACTTCGGGCGCGCGCGTGGCCCACGTCACATCCGCGCCGTCGCACCACACGCTGCACAAGCGCCCGTCGGCCTGCGTCGGCGCGGTCACGTCGATGTCCAGTTCCTGCGCCAGCCGCGTCACGGCCGGCTCGTCGTTGATGTCCAGACCGCGCGCCAGCGCCGCCCACGTCACCGCGCGATACATCACGCCCGTATCGAAGTAAAGATAGCCCAGCTGCTGCGCCAGCGCCGCGCCCACGGTGCTTTTACCGGAGGCCGCCGGCCCGTCGATGGCAATAATGGTTGGAATCATAAGTCCGCCCGGAGGGAGATGACCTGGCTGAATCGATTCTACCTTAACGCCGATAAGTTGTCCATGCAGCCGCAACTCGATCGGATTTCACATCCAACACGCCCCAATGAATCTGATGGTAGAATCTTCTCAGCCGATCAATCGTTCAGCGTGATCGACTAATCCTATCCTGGGATCACTCGTCATGCCCGTCCGCATCGATGTCTGGTCGGACTTTGTCTGACCATGGTGTTATCTGGTGTCCTCCAGTTTGGAGAAACTCAAGCAATCGCACGGCGTGGAGGTCGTGTGGCGGTCATTCGAACTCCGCCCCAAAGGTTCGCCGCCGCTGCCGCCCGAATATCTGGCGCGCATCAAAGCCGGACGACCACGTCTCTTACAGATCGCGCGCGAGCACTATGGTCTTGAATTGAACCCCGGTCCGTACGGCATCAGCAGCCGCGACGCCTTGATCGGCGCGAAGTATGCCGAGGCGCAGGGCAAAGGGCCGTCCTATCACGCCGCCGTCTGGCGCGCCTACTGGCAGCGCGCCAACGACATCGGCGACCGCGTCATACTGGGGATGATCGCCCAATCGATCGGCTTGGACGAAGCCGCTTTTCTCGCCGCGTTGGACGATGCGCGTTTCGATCAACAAGTCGAAGCCGATGTGGCGCAAGCTTATCGTTACGGGCTGAACGGCGTCCCCGCCTTGATCTTCAACCACAAATATCTGG
This sequence comes from uncultured Anaerolineae bacterium, assembly GCA_964550855.1. Taxonomy (GTDB): domain Bacteria; phylum Chloroflexota; class Anaerolineae; order Fen-1058; family Fen-1058; genus JAGOBP01. The sequence goes on along the minus strand of CAZKBQ010000017.1, from coordinate 71,931 downwards.
TGTCGGGCGCGCAGCCTTACGAGGTGTTGAAGAAAGTGGTCGAGCAGGTGCAGGCCGAGCCAGCCAATGCCGCCTGATTACACCGTCGTCCAATCCAAACTCGGCGCCATCGAGGCCGAAATGAAACGCTCCGGCTTCTGGCAGGATGCGCCGTTGAAGCCGGAGCAGTATCACTTTGAGCGCGCCTTCGCCCAGGACACCATGGCTTATTCACAGTGGCTGCAATTCATCTTCGTGCCGCGCGTGCAGGCCATCATTGATCAGCGCGGCCAGTTTCCAGCGCAAAGCCTGGTCGGCGCTCAGGCCGTGCGCGAATTCGACGGTGTGGACGAGGCCGCCGAGTTGGTGCGGCTGCTGTCAGAGTTCGACGCGTTGTTTGGCTAAAATCCGCACGCGGGCTTTCGCCGGTGTGACACGGCATCGTAAAACAACCGGAGACCGCTTTAACGCGCAGGCCGACGTTTCGCGGCTGAGGGTTTGGCTTTCTTCGTCGTTTCGGGGCGCGAGGTCTTCGGTCGCGCTGCGGGTTTGGCCGCCGTCTTCTCCGGTTCGATCAGCGCCTGCAATTGCTTCACCTCGCCGCGCGTCAAGTGTCGCCACTGTCCCAACTTCAGATCGCCCAGCTGCAGCGGCCCCAGCCGCACGCGCTGCAAATACTTCACGCGATGCCCCAGCATGCCGGCCACTTCGCGGATCTGGCGCTTGCGCCCTTCGTGCATGATGACGCGCAGCCACGTCTTGTGATGATCGCCGTCCAGCACCGTCACCCTGGCGGGCGCCGTCATCTGCCCATCCAGCACCACGCCGCGCCGCCACGCCTTGATCACGCCGCTGTCCACTTCACCTTCCACCAGCACCACGTATTCCTTCTCGTGCTCGTAGCGCGGGTGCGTCAGCGCGTTCGCCAGTTCGCCGTCGTTGGTCAACAGCACCAGCCCTTCACTGTCGGCGTCGAGCCGCCCCACCGGATACAGGTGGCCTTCCAGGTTCACCAGATCGCGCACCGTCTTGCGGCCAAACTCGTCTTCGTTGGTCGTCACGATGCCGGCCGGCTTGTTGAGCATCACATACACTTTGCCTGTTTCAAAGCGCACGCGCTTGCCGTCCAGCTTGATTACGTCGCGCAGCGGATCGGCCTTGGCGCCCAGCGCGGCGATCTGGCCGTTGACGGTCACGCGCATTTCTGTCAGGTATTGTTCGCACGCGCGACGCGAACCCAGCCCCGCCTGCGCCAGCAGTTTTTGAATGCGTTCTTCAGCCATGTGAAGCCAGTGTCCTTTCGATGAAAGCGATCGCCCGCGTCAACCCGTCCTCCGATTGTATCACGCGCCCGACCTCGGCCGCCCGATCGATCAGCGCTCGATCGCGCACGGCCCGATCGAGCGCGGCCGCCAGCCGATGAATCGTCAGCTGCTTTCGCGCGATCGGCTTTGGTCCGCAGCTCAACTCATAGACGCGCCGTCCCCAGAACGGCTGATCGGCGAAGAACGACACGATTAACGACGGAATGCCGGCCCGCAGCCCGGCCGAGGTCGAACCGGCGCCGCCGTGATGGACGATGGCCGCGCACTGCGGCAGCAGCCAGTCGAACGGCGCGTGATCGATCACGTACACCCGATCGGTGGTTTCAACCGATCGCAGCCCGCCCCACGCCGTGACGATGATGCCGCGCCGGTCGATCTGCCGCAGCGCGGCCAGCACGATGTGTGTGAGCTCGTCGCCGCGTTCGTCGCTCATGCTGCTGAAGCTAAAGCAGATCGGCGGCTCGCCCGCGTCGAGGAAACGCATCAGCGCATCGGGCGGCGACCAGTCGATCGGGCGCGGCAGAAACCAGTAGCCTGTCAGCGCGTACCAGTCGGGCCAGTCGCGCGGCCGCGCGATCACGCTGGGGCTGATGCCGATCAGCATCGGCCGGCGCTGTTTGCGGATTTGTTCGTATTCACCCCAGAAGGGCGCGGGCGGCAGGTCCAGCGTGTCGCGCCGCCAGCGATTGATCGACGCGCGAAAGAGCTGCCAGCCGACTTGTTCCATCATGCGATAGGTGAAGCGGTTGTAGGCGCGGCCCAGCGGCAGACGCGGCCAGCCGGGGATGGGAAACTCGCCTGTGCGCATGAACGGCAGGATGGCGGCGTCGAAGCTCGCCACGCCCAGTTTTTGGGCCATTTCGTGGCCAAAGAACGGCAGACCGTTCAGGCCGCTGATGATCACGTCCGTATCTTGACATGCACGCCAGAAATCGCGGCCCAGCTGCGCCATCAGCGGATCGACCAACCGCCGCAGCTCGCGCGCGAATTGGAACAGGTTGGTGCCCGACGCGATGAAGCGCCGGCCGCCCGCGCCGCCGAGCAGGGTCTGGAAATCCGCATCGACGGGATGGAAGTCCACGTCATAGCCGACTGCCAGATCCGCGAAGTTTCGGAACGCCGCGAAGCGCACGCGCTGCCCCGCCGCTTGCAGGCCCACGCCCAACGCCAGATAGGGTTGAATGTCGCCGCGTGATCCGGCGGCCAGGATGGTGAAGTGCATCATTCACTCTCGCGCGCTTCCGATTGGTAGTACAGATACATCAATCCTGCCGATGCCGCCGTCAGCATGTGCCACACGGCGTGACCCTGAAGCACGCTCGTGGGATCGCAGACGATGTGATTCAGATCGAGCGCCCAGATGATCTGGGCCATAACGTACACGCCCAGCGCGGCGATCAGCCGGCGTGGTTCTGCGCTGGTTAGCTGTCGGCGCTGCAAGATCGCTTCCAGCGCCAACGCGATGACGATCAGCACGCCGAACACATAGCGCCGCGCTTCCGGCCAGACGATCAGCAGCAGGCCGAGGGCGAGGTTGATGATGATGTATCCGACCGCGAAAACGGCGCCAGTGTGTGTCATTTCGAGTCCCGAAGCGACCCGGAATGGCACACTCAGCTTCAGCCGCGCCGCCGCATACAGCATCATGAACACACCCAACAGATACATCGACATCACGTCCAGCCACTGCCCGACGAAGCTCAGCGAGGCGTGATAGACCATCGAGCCGAGACCGATGCTGATGACGGCCAGCGCGAAGAGCCGGCGAACCATCGGACGCGAGATCAAATTCGATCGCCGCGTGGATCGATCGGGTTTGAGATCGAACGCGATCAGCAGCCCGACGATCACAAACGCGAGGTTCGACCAGGTGTTGATCGGCTGGCGGATCAAACCGCCGCCGATGGCTTCGCAGAAACAAGCATCGGGCAGGCAGGTGGCGGGCAGCCAGCCGTCCCACGGACCGCCGCCCGCCAGTAGTGAAAGCCACAACCCAATCGTCGCTGATAATGACATTTGGTCGGCGCTTATCGGTGAGTTTGCTCAGTTGACGTTATGCCGCGCTCACGGTACGATGAGGCGGCGCTTCATTATACCAATCGCGAGGTCCAGCATGGCCGTCACTGCTCAAGAGACGTTTGAATACCATCGCCGGGGTCGCCCCGGCAAGATCGAGGTCACGCCCACCAAGCCAATGATCTCGCAGCGCGATCTGTCGCTGGCTTACACGCCCGGCGTGGCCGACGTGGTGCTGGAGATCGAGCGCCGCGCCGACGCTGCTTATGAGATGACGGCCAAGGCGAATCTGGTCGCCGTCATCAGCAACGGCACGGCCATCCTGGGGCTGGGCGATCGCGGCGCGCTGGCATCCAAGCCGGTGATGGAAGGCAAGGGCGTGCTGTTCAAACGCTTCGCCGACGTGGACGTGTTCGACATCGAAGTGGACACGCGCGATCCGCAGGAGGTGATCCGCGTCGTCAAGGCCATCGCGCCCACCTTTGGCGGCATCAACCTTGAAGATATCAAATCGCCCGAATGTTTTTTCATTGAGAAGACGCTGCAGGAACAACTGGATATTCCTGTCTTTCACGACGATCAGCACGGCACGGCCATCATCGCCTCGGCGGCGCTGCTCAATGCGCTGGAGATCACCGGCAAGCCGATCGATCAGATCAAGGTTGTCTTTTCGGGCGCGGGCGCGGCCGCCATCGCCACCGCCAACATGTTCGTCAACATCGGCGTGCCGCGCGAACATGTCTGGATGACGGACATCGCCGGGCTGGTCTATCACGGCCGCAAGCGCGAGATGTTCCCGGAAAAGGCCAGATTCGCGCAGGGCGATCAACCCGGTACGCTGGCCGAAGCGTTGATCGACGCCGATGTCTTCGTCGGCCTGTCGGTCGCCGATCTGGTGACGCCCGAGATGATCAAGACAATGCGGCCCGATCCGATCATTTTTGCGATGGCCAACCCGAATCCCGAAATCAAATTTGAAGTCGCTCGCGCAGCTCGCCCGGACGCGATCGTGTGCACCGGCCGATCGGATTACCCGAACCAGGTCAACAACGTGCTGGGCTTTCCCTTCATCTTTCGCGGCGCGCTTGACGTGCAGGCTTGCGCCATCAACGAGGAGATGAAGGTCGCCGCCGCCAGAGCGCTGGCGGCGCTGGCGCACGAAGACATCCCCGATTCGGTGCTCAACGCCTACGGCCTGTCGGCGCTGAAGTACGGCCGCGACTACATCATCCCCAAGCCGCTTGACCCGCGCGTGATGCTGTGGGTGTCGCCGGCTGTGGCTGAGGCCGCCATGCGATCAGGCGTGGCCCGCCGCACGCTCGATCTCGCCGAATATCGCGAACAGCTGGCCGAGCGGCTGGGCCAGGGGCAGCGTCTGCGCCGCGCCATCATCAACAAGGCCAAAGCCTCGCCCAAGCGCATCGTCTTTCCCGAGGGCGAGGAACCTGTCATTTTGCGCGCCGCTGCGCACCTCGCCGAAGAGGGCATCGGCCAGCCGATCTTGCTGGGCAACCCGGCCGTGATCCGGCAGAAGGTGCAGGACCTGGGCCTGCATTACATGCCGGAGATCGTCGATCCGGCCACCGATTTTCGCGCGTCCACTTACGTGCAGGCGTATTATGAACTGCGCCAGCGGCGCGGCCTGACGCTGAGCCGCGCGCAGCTGCGCATCCACGAACCGAACCGCTTCGGCATGATGATGGTCAAGCAGGGCGACGCCGATGCCTGCGTCTCCGGGCTGACTCAGGAGTACCCCGAAGTCATCCGGCCGGCGCTGCAGATCTTCCATACGCGGCCCGGCGTCAAGAAAGCAGCCGGCGCCTATATCGTCATCGTCAAAGACAAGGTGTACATCTTCACCGACGCGACGGTCAACATCGAACCTTCGGCTGAGGATCTGGCGGAGATCGCCGTGCTGGCGGCTGATCTGGCCGCCAAACTGAATCTCACACCGCGCATCGCCATGCTGTCGTTCAGCAACTTCGGCAGCGTCAAGCATCCGCTGGCCGAAAAGGTGCGCCGCGCCACCGAACTGGTGCGCGCCCGTCGGCCCGATCTGGACGTGGACGGCGAGATGCAGGCTGATGTGGCGGTTGTGCCGGAGTTGATCGAAAAACGCTTCCCGTTCAGTCGTGTGAAGGCGGCCAACGTGCTGGTCTTCCCCGATCTGGAAGCGGCCAACGTCGCTTACAAGCTGGTCAAGCGTCTGGGCGGGGCAGAGACCATCGGGCCGGTGCTGCTGGGCGTGGGCGCGCCCGTGCACGTGCTGCAGGCCGGCGACGATGTGGACGAGATCGTATCGATTGCGGCGGTGGCGGTGCTCGACGCGCAGGGCAAACTGTAGCGGCCGATCAGTTTTACAACACCACCAGATTGTTGCGGTGGATCACTTCGTCGCCATACGTATAGCCCAGTATGGCTTCAATCTCGACCGACTGCCGGCCGCGAATGCGGCCCAGCTCGGCCGCGCTGTAGTTGGTCTGCCCGCGCGCGATCTCGCGGCCGGGCGCGCTGTACACCTGAATGGTATCGCCCCGATCGAAGTCGCCTTCAACAGCGGTGACGCCCACCGGCAGCAGGCTGCGGCCATGCTGCAGTGCCTGTTGTGCGCCGTCGTCCACGCGCACGCGGCCGGCCGCCCGCCCGCCCGCCAGAATGTAGCGCTTGCGGCTCTCGATTGAGGTGACGATCGGCTGAAACCGCGTCCCCAACCTCTCCCCTGACACCAATCGCGTCAACACATCCGGTTCGCGGCCGCTGGCAATGACAACCGTCGTGCCGGACCGCCGCGCCAGATCGGCGGCCTGCAGCTTGGTGAGCATGCCGCCGGTGCCCAGGCCGTTGGTCGTGCCGCCCGCGGCCTGCCATAGCTCCGGCGGAATGTCGGGCGTGGTGACGTCGGGCACCAGCTGCGCGGTCGGGTCTTGCGCAGGATCCGCCGTGTACAGCCCGATCTGATCGGTCAGCAGCACCAACAGGTCCGCGTCGATCAAATTGGCGACGAGCGCGGACAGATTATCGTTATCGCCCACGCGAATTTCCTCGGTGGCCACGGTGTCATTCTCGTTCACGATCGGCACCAGGCGATGGTCGAGCAGGGCGGTCAGCGTGTTACGCGAATTCAAGTAACGGCGGCGGTCGGTCAGATCCGAGCGTGTCAACAGCACCTGCGCGATCGTCAGGCCGTACAGGCCGAAGATCTGTTCGTACAACGCCATCAGGCGCGGCTGGCCGATGGCCGACAGCATCTGCTTCACCGGCAGATCTTTGGGCAGCTGCGCCAGCCCCAGCCGCTCGCGCCCCGCCGCCACCGCGCCCGACGTGACGAAGACCAACTCGTGCGAAGCCGCGTGCAGCTGCGCGGCCTGTTGGGCCAGCGCCACCAGTCGGGGTGGTGAGAGGTGCGACGTGCCGTCCGTCAGGGTGGACGTGCCGCATTTGACGACGAGTCTGCGATAGGTCATGTGGACGCGATCACCAATACGTTTGCGCGCGTATGAGGGCTACAGCCGTCCGCCGGGCAGCCGATCGGCCTTCAGCGCGGCGACTTGCTCGGGCGTGAACGGCGGCGCGAACAGCGCGGGTGACGCGGCGTAACAGCGAAACAGGTCGGCGATGAAGTGAATCCGATCGGGCAGCGCCGCCCAATCAGTTGCGCCGGAACCCCGCACACTGTCCGGCGTCGGATCGATCTGATCGAGCAGGGCGCGCAATTCGGCGTGATCGATCGTCCTCAGTTCGGGTGGAAATTGCGCCGGCAGATCGTCGCCCAACTTCAGCCGCGTGCCCGCCACTTCAATCGTCATCAGCCGGTCGGTGATGAACAGCCGCACCAGTCGGCGCGCTTCGGTCAGCAGCGCCGCCACGTCGGCGTCAAACGGCGTGGGGCCGGTGAACAGGCGCGTGAGCCACAGACGAAAGCGCGCCAGCCAGCCGCGATACGGAAAGAGCGCCTTGAGCAGGCGTCGGGTGAATGTTTTCGGATCGACGACCGGCGCTTCCATCGCCGCGGCAATTTCGGGCTGCAGGCGCGTCTGCTCGTGAAAGCCAATTTCCAGATTGGCCAGCAGCAGCAGCTCCAGCCGGGCTTTTTGATCACTTTCAAAAAACGCCTGATAATAGCGCGAGAAAGCCTGTCGCAGATAGCGTTGTCCATCGGGCGGATCGCCGGGGCGCAGCGCTTCGCAAAAAGGCGTAATGTGCGCCGCGTCGAAACGGACATCGTCCAGGCCGGCCGCGATGAAGCGCGCAAACTCGCGTCCGATCTCTTCAAACACCTTTTGATTGCCGCGCGCCACGGCCGCGCTGACCCGTTCGACGGCGCCGGCGGGATTCAGCACAGCCCACACCGATGCGCGGATACGACGCGCTTCGTGTCTGGTGCCCAGCCGCTGCGCGCCGGCCGCCACTGCTTGCGCAGCTGTCATCGTCGTACTGGCCTTCAGCAAACTCTCCAGCGTCCGCGTCAGGTCTTCCTTGCGAATGGACTGCCCCGCCTGTTTGGACGCCCACGTCGCAAAGGTGCACCAGTTGGCGTTGACGCCCAGGCGTGCGGTCAGCGCCGCCGACAACTCGTGATAGCACTGCGTGATCTGCAAATTGCGAATGACGGGATCGCGCCGCGCCGCGATGACGTCAACTTCGGCCGGAGTGGGCGCCATCAAACCCCCTGAAATTCAGGCCGATAATGCGCCACGCCGCGTCGTCCGCGCAGCGCCCCCGGCGTCAGTTCGGCCACCATATAGGCTTCATCGGGCACGTCGAATTCGCAACGGATGCCCAACGTGGAGGCGGTGACGAAGCCGAAACGCGGATAGTAAGCGGGATGCCCCAGCACGATCACGATCTCGTGGCCGAGCCGGCGGCATTCAGCCAAACCCGATCGGATCAGCGCGGCCCCCACGCCCCGGTTTTGATATTCGGGCCGCACCGCCACCGGCGCGAGGCCCATCGCCGCAAACGCTTCGGCTTCGCTTTCAATCGTCACCGGACTGAACAGGATGTGGCCAACCACCTGATCATCGAGGATCGCCACCAACGAAATGATCGGCTGCACGTTGGAACGCAGCGCGTCCACCAGATTGGCTTCGGCAGGGCGGCCAAAGGCCAGCTCGTTGACGCGGCGCACGGCTTCGACATCGGCGGCCGTCTCGGCGCGAATGATGGGTTCCACGCCTATGCTCCTCTCACCTGCGCCAGCAGATCGCGCGCCGCCGTGCCCAGCAGCACGGTATCCGCGCCGACGACGATCAACGTATAGCCGCGCTCGAGGTACGGCTGCACGGCCGGCGCCGACAGGCCAAAGATGCCCAGCGGCATGTTCGCGGCGCGGCAGGCCGCCGTCACTCGATCGATCGCGGCGACGACATCGGGATGCGTCACCTCGCCCAATCGCCCCAGGCTGGCCGAGAGATCGTATGGCCCCACCAGCACCGCATCGACGCCGGGCACGCGCGTGATCGCTTCAATGTCGTTCACCGCGTCGATGTGCTCTGCCTGCACAATCACCGCCACCTGGTCATTGGCGCTGTTCACGTAGTCTTGAAACTTCAGGCCGTAGCCGTGCGCGCGCCCCAGGCCCACGCCGCGCGTGCCCAGCGGCGCGTACCTGGCCCAGCTCACCACCTGCGCGGCCTGCGCCGCCGAATTGACCTGCGGCGCGATGATGCCGGCCGCGCCGATGTCCAACGCTTTTTTGATCGGCACTTCGGCGCTGTGCGAGACGCGCACCACGCACGGCGTGTTTCCGGCGGCGCGGATGACGGTCTGCAACTGCGGCGCTTCCATCGGGCTGTGCTCGTTATCCAGAAACAGCCAGTCGAAGCCTGCACCCGCCAGCACTTCAGCGGTTTCAGGCGAGGCCAGTGTAATCATCGTGCCGATGAGACGTTCGCCGGATTTCAGTCGTTGTCGAAAGGGACGATCCATTTCCAACAATCTCCTGTCAACGCCAGTGTCTGACGGATAAGGTGTGCACTTTCCCCAAGTATAAACGAAATCCACACGGCCACATAATCGCCGGCCGGCAGACTACCCGATCGGCTGGTTACCGATTGGGTTGGTTGGCCGACTTTTTCCATATGACCAATGTACCACCTGAACCAAACCCGGCGCTGTAACGAAATTCAGCACGCTTCGTTTAATTCTGCAGCCGTAACGCCAGTTACGGTCGTAACGCCCTTTACAGCCAGGGTTTGCACCCAAGACCAATTGGGATACAAGGAGAACGATCATGCGGTTGTCCACCGATACCATCCATCGGATCAAACGTCTGCTGCCGGTGATGCTCGCGCTGACGGCAGCGCTGCTGGCCGCCCTCTCGCTCGGACAGGCGGCAACGGCAGCCGAGTCGAACAATGGGCCGATGCCCGGCCCCGGCGTGAGCGCGCACAAATGGGCGTCCAGCAGCATCGTCGCGAGCGGCCAGACCTTCTCATACACCATCGCGCTGCGTAACATGACCAATGTCGATGCGACCGCCGCCGTAACCGACGCACTCCCGCTGCCGGTGATGTACGTCACCGGCTCGGCCACGGGTGGCGCCGTTTACGATGCGGGCACACGCACGTTGAGCTGGCCGGCCATCACCGTGGCCGCGAACAGTGAAGTGCGTCTGACATTTGACGCAACGGCGGCTGATTTGCCCGCACCGATGACCGTGATCAACGAAGCGAAGATCGCCGTCAACAGCCGCGTTATGAGTGCGCCGGCCTGGGTCATGATCGTGCCGGCCACCGGCTTCCCGTCCAGACTGGAACGCTCGTATAAGATGGCGTCCAGTTTCATCGTTCGACCGGGCGACCCCGTGACCTACACGATCAAGCTGATCAACTTCAGCCCGCTATCGGCTACGGCCAGCGTCACCGATCCTGTTTCCGCGCAGCTGACCTATGTCGATGGCTCAGCCAGTGGCGGCGGCACGTATGATGCGGGCAGCCGCACGCTCAGCTGGGCCGACGTTGTGGTGCCGCCCTTTGGCCACGCGGCGCTGACGTTCACCGCGGTCACCCCCGGCGATCTGGTGACGCCGACGCTGATCACCAACGTGGCGACGATTGCCTCCGGCGCAGAGACCTTCGAGCGCCGCGCCGCCATCGTGGTGTTCAATCAGCCTGTGCCGCCGCCGCGGCCGATGTTGGGCGGCTCGTATAAATCGGCCTCACAGCGCATCGTCGCTGCCGGCCAGCCGTTCACCTACACCATCAACCTGATCAACAGCGGCACCGAAGACGCGATCGTGGATGTCACCGATCCCATCCCGGCCGAAGTCAACTACGTGTTCAACTCCGCCTCCAATGACGGTGTGTACGATCCGGCCGCCGATCTGCTCGCGTGGCACGCCATCACCGTCACCGCCGGGTCAAGCCTGCCGCTCACCTTCGTGGTCAGCGCCACGACGGACATCACGCGGCCCACGCCGGTTGAAAACACAGCCACGATCACGGTCGAAAATCCGATGACGACCACCCTGTTCAACTCCAACGTGCTTCACCGCACGGCGCGGGTGTTGCTGGTGCCCACCCCGCCCACCGGCGATCTGCACCCGCCGGTCGTGAACAGCCTGACCATCGGCGATCAAGACGTGCTCACCAGCCCGACTGTGACGCTGCACATATCCGCGACCGACAACCTCACCGTCAGCCGCATGTTCATCCGCGAATGGCAGCTGACGTCGTCGCCGCGCCCGCATTGGGAGATGATCCAATCGAGCGGCTGGATCACCTATCAGCCGGATTACGACTGGACGCTGGGGCCGGCCAACGGCACGCACTACGTCGGTGCCTGGGTGATGGATGCGGCCGGCAATATCTCACACCTGGCGCGGCGCGCCTTCGACTTTGCGAGCCTGGTACTGCCCGGCGCCAGCGTGGCGCAGCACGGCCTGGTGCCGTATCTGGTGTACTACGATCAGGGCGTGCAGGTCACCGCCACGCTCAACTCGATCACGGGTGATGCCGATCTCTACCTGTGGCGGCCGGGCAATTACTTCGGGCCCGATCACAAGAGCACGCAACCGCTGACGGGCACCGACGTGATCACCTTCACCACGCCGCGCGCCGGGTTGTATCTGTTCATCGTGCGCGGCTACACCGCGGCCACGTACGATCTCAGCATCGAGCCGGGTGGCGGGCCGCGCGTGATGTGGCCGTGGTGGCCGACGTCCGCTGAACCGGCCGCGCCCTCGATCGATCTGGCGGCACCCGGCGCTCCGTCGGGCAAGCCCGATGATCTAACGTACGACAGCGTGCTGCCGGAAAGCGGCCTCGATCCGCTGTCACTGGCGCCCACGGCTGACGCGCCTTACAACCTGTTCCTGCCAACCTTCGTCCGGTAGCGTGTTCAAGGGACGATTCGCCCGGGTTTAGAATGGGTCGCATCCGACCGGACGTCGGATGCGACCCGCTGTCGTATCCAACTGTAACGCTTTCGGGCCGAGTTCGTTTCATCTGGCATGAGTCGTAATGTCACCCATGACTTCAGGCTCAGCTGAAGACTTGCTCGTCGCGCGGGCCTGCCGCGGCGACGCGCAAGCCTTTGGCGATCTGTACGAACGTTATCTGGACGTGATCTATCGCTACGTGTTCTATCGCGTGGGCGAGGTGGCCGAAGCAGAAGACCTGACCGAAGTGGTTTTCTTGAAAGCCTGGGAGGCGCTGGACAAGTTTGAAGTGCGCGACGTGCCGTTCAGCGCCTGGTTGTATCGCATCGCGCACAATGTGTTGATCGATCGGCACCGCACGCGCCGGCCCGACGTCTCGCTGGACGGCGTGTTGCCGCTGCGCGATCAGGCCGCCGGCCCGGAGGATCAGTTCGACGCGCTGCAGGACATCGAGACGGTGTCCCGCGCCTTGGCGCGGCTGTCGCCCGATTATCAACACGTGCTCACTCTCCGGTTTATTAGCGGCCTCAGCCATGCTGAAACGGGCCGCGTGCTCCAACGCAGCGAAGAAGCCGTGCGGGTTTTGCAGCACCGCGCCCTGACCGCGCTGCGCAAACTGCTGAAAACAGAACGTGAAGTGCGATGACGCCTGATGCGGCCCTGACTCTGGCTGACTGCCTCGACGCGCTCGAGCGGCGCGAAGTGACGCTCGACGAATATCTGGCGCGCCATCCCGATCAGCAGGTTTTGCTCTCCGAGCTGGTGCCGGTGGCTCAGCGGCTGTGGGCCGTGCCTCACGTCAGGCCGTCTCCGGACTTCCGCGCGGATGCGCGCACGCGCCTGATCGCCCGGCTGCCGCCGCGCCATGTTCCGCGCCCGGCACCCTCGCGCCGGCTGCGCCTGACGTTGATGCGGGCCCTGGCGGCCGTGATTGCGCTGGTCGCATTCAGCGGCAGCGTCGTCGTGGCGTCGGCGCAATCGTTGCCCACTGAATGGCTGTATCCGGTGAAGATCACGGTTGAGCAGCTACGGCTGGCACTCTCACCCGATGTAGCTGCCCGCAGCGAGCTTAGCCTGGGCTTCGCCGGTGAACGTTTGAATGAAGTGCAGCGGCTGATCGAGCGCGGGCAGGGGGCGGACGCTGGTGATACGCTGGACGCATTTGCCGCGCAAATTCGATCGGCCGCGGACATGGCCCGTAATCTTCCCGCGGGTGCCGATCGGGATGCCCTGCTGGTCCGATTGCGCCAATCGGCCGATCAATCGGCGGCCGTGCTGTCTGACAATGAAGTGCGGCTGCCCGCCTCGGTTCGGCCTGCCATGGCGCGCGCGCGTGAAGCTTTGCGAGCCGTGCCGCCCCGCGACACGCCCGATGAGCCTGTGCCGCTTCCAACTGAAACACAGTTGCCCACGCCCGCTCCCACGATGACACTGGTGCCCACTCCTCAATCGACACGCACCCGCGTGCCGCCGATGACGGCAACGCCTCAACCGAGTGTGCCGTCCACGCCGACCGCGTCGGTCACATTCACGCTCCCCGCCCGCCACTGGCCAACCGTCGCGCCGACGTGGTGGCCGACGCATGTGCCGACCGCCTGGCCGACTCCACCCGCGACCAGCCAGCCGACCGTTGAGCCGTCAGTATGGCCGCCAACGCCGACACCCTGGGCCACGATCATCCCGTGGCCGACGAGGCCCGTGCATGGTGCGCCTGCGCCCACACAGACCTGGCCCACCCCGATGTGGCCCACGCCGCGCCACCGCTGATCGGCAAGACATCAGCGCCAGGCCAACCACCCTCGTCCAGTGGACCGATGCTGCCCCGCCAGCCGCGTTGTGTCGAAGGCTGCCCCGTCACGTTGGCGCGCAGCCAATTCGACCTCGATCAGAAACACAGTTCTGACCGATTCTAACGGGAATTGCTACAGACAGTCCCTTCCAACTCCGATATACTCGCTCCTCAGCGAAAATTGACAAGAAAAGTCACATTTTCGGGCAAGGCCGGCGGTACACTAAGCGCAACACTATAGCCAGGGGAGGCAAGGATGAATGCGCCGTCGTCGCGTCGCGTCGTGTTGTACTGCTTATTAGTATTGGCCTTGCTCAGCAGCCCGCTGCAATTCGTGGGCGTGGCTCGAGCGCAAGATCAGTCCACAATCGCGCCACCGGATCGATCGGGTCTTGACGAGTCTCGCGTCGTCAGCGGCCCGGTGGCCGATGCCGCACTCGATCGAGCACCTGCACCCGATCAAGCCGTCGTCGTCGATCAAGCGAATCCAAATTGGCAGACGGTGTATGGCACGGAAGCCGGCCGTCAACTGCTGTCGCCGCGTCAATCGGAAGTGCCCGCGCAGTTTGAAGGCGCGACGCCGCCGCTCAGCGGCTTCTGGATCACGCACACGCTGCAGGCCGGCGCGCAGGGCGTGACGGCGATAGCTTATGCGCCCGATGGCCGCCTGTTTGCGGCCTTGAGCGGGCTGGGTCTGCGCGTGTACGGCCCCAATGCGTCGGGCATTTACGGCTGGACATCCATCACGGCCACGCCGGGTGGGCTGGTCAGCAACAACGTCTCGGCGCTGGCGGTGCTGGGCAGCCAGCTGTGGATCGGCACCAGCGGCTCCGGCATCAGCGTTTACAGCCTGAGCAGCGGCACGTGGATCACTTACACCACGTCGAATTCACCGCTGCCCAGCAATTCCATCAATCGCCTGACCGCCGTCATCGATCCCAACGGCCTCGACTACATCTGGATCAGCACCAACTCCGGCGCGGCCAGATACCTGCCGACCCGGCCCATTCCCACGTGGACCGTCATCAACACCGGCAGCGGTTTGCCCAGCAACATCGTGTACGATGTAGCCGTCGACATCAACGGCGCGACGACGACCACGTGGTTTGCCAACTATGGCGGCCTCACCTCGTGGAACGGCACCACCTTCAGCAACAGCTTCGGCGGCGGCTCGTGCCTCTTTAGTTATCCCAGGCGCGTTATCGTCGATCGCCAGCACCGGGTGTGGTTCAGCCCGGTTGACATCGTCCCCGCCCAGGTCAATGCGCCCAACGTCGATATTCCGGCCGGGGTGTGTGTGCGCACCGCCACCAGCAGTCCCATCCCGCTCGTTTTCTGGACGCGCTACAACTCCACCTCGCCGGGCCTGCCCAACAACGACGTGTTTGATCTCAGCGAAGATTATGCCGGGCGCATCTGGATGGCGCTGCGCGGCTCCAACGGCGGCGGCGTGGTGTACGACAACGGCACGTGGAAGTTCTACACCACCAGTTCGTCGCCGGTGTTGAGCAACGATATGCGCGTCGTGCTGGCCGTGGGCGAAGCGGTGTGGTGGGGACACAACAGCCTCAACGCCTTCAGCGTGCATTCGCCCAACTGGCTGCGCATCAGCAATGTGCCCAACGGCGAAACGCCGCAATCGATCTTCAACGAAGCCACCCGCACATGGATTGGCGGCACGTCGAAGATCGCCTACACCGACGGCGGGGTGTTCACCACCACGACGATCCCCGGCAACGCCAGTTACGTGACGAGCTTCGCGCGCGATGCCAACAATCACTTGTGGATCGGCACCGCCGGCAGCGGCGTGTACGATTACGATAACGCCACCTTTACGCCGTACACCACGGCGAGCGGTCTGCCGAACAACGGCGTGAACGCGCTGCTGTCCGATCAGCTGGGCCGCATCTGGGCGGGCACGAATAACGGCCTGGCCATGCGCGCCGAGGCCGGCTACTGGCTCACCTTTACGACAGGCACTTCGCCGATCGCGGGCAACATCGTTCTGGCGTTGGCGCGTGACAGCGCCGATCGCTTGTGGATCGGCACGGCGACCGGCCTCAGCGTTTACAATCCAACCGGCGGCAACACGGCGTGGATCAATTACACCACGGCCAACGGCCTGCCCGCCAATCAAATCACCGGCCTCACCAACGATGCTGCCGGTAATATGTGGGTGTCCACGTATGGCGGCGGCGTGGCCGTGTCCAACTCGGTGAGCAGCACGTGGACGGTGTACAGTACCACCGCTTACGTACCGCACACGCAGACGCTGCGCATCACGGCTGATCCCGCCGGCCGCATCTGGACGACCACGGCGGGCGGCCTGGTGCTGCGGCAAGGCACGACATGGCGCACCTTCCGCGCGCCTGAAACCGCGCTCGATTCACATCGCTTGGCCGATGTCGCCGCCGATGCCGATCGGACGTGGGTGCAGGGCAATGCGTCGCTGGCGGTGCGCGGGGTCATCACCAGCCCGATCGGCTCTCTCGTCCCGGCGATTTCGTCGTTCTCGCCCATCTCGGCCACGCCCGGCGCCACCGTGATCATCAACGGCAGCAACTTCGACGATCGCGGGCCGGAGTTCAACGTCGTCAAGTTCCCAACCGGCTCAAATCACATCACAAGTTTGGCGGCTGAAGTAATCTCGGTGACGACCACGTCGATCGCGGTGAAAGTGCCGGCGTTGGCGAATAGCGGCAAGTTGCAGGTGGAAGCCAACGGGCTTAAGTCGCCGTTGAGCGCGGCGACCTTCCAGTTGATGCCCAAGATCACCGGCCTCGACACCACCTGCCTCAGCGCCGGATCGGAACTGAAGATCAGCGGCCTGGGTTTCCTCGACGGCAGCGCGGCCGCCTACGTGAAGATTGGCAGCGGCGCGGAACGCATTGCCGACGCGACCGATCCCACGCAGGTGCGCACATTCATCCGCCCCGGCGACACCAGCGGACAGGTGCGCGTGCGGTTGCTCAACAACAATCAAGTCATCGCCGCCCAGGGGCTGTCGGTGGCGACGATTAACGTGAGCCAGACCAAAGTGCAGCAGGCCCTCGAAGGTGAGCGGTTGATCTGGGGCAAGCGCACGCTGGTGCAGTTGGCTGCCTCAGCCACCGGCTGCGGTAAGGCGCAAATCACACGCGCCTCGTTGACGTGGAAATTCACGGGCGGCTTCACCCTGAGCGGCGGTGTAACCAATTATCCGGGCGGCCGAACCCTGCCGTCAATAGCGCCCGGCTTCTCGGTGGGCGACGCCGTCAGCCTGGTCGCGCCGCTGGACATCGCCGATGTGGCCTACAAACTGGACGATCTGCACCTGCCCTATGTTTCGACGCTGCAATACTTTGACAGCGTGGACGTGGTGCTGCGCAACAACAACATCGATGTGCTGACCATCAACCTGCCCAAGAGCAAGTTCAACTTTGTGGACACGGCCAACGTGCGGCGGCACATCATCACCATGATGGTCACCGGTGATACGGCCGGCGAGCAGGATCCGAATTACGAGCAGACCAAGTACGCCAACTTTGCGGCGGTGGCGCGCATCTATCCGCAGCAGGACGGTTGGGCCACAGGCGGGCGCTACAGCTGGCTGCACTCCACGCCCATCTGGTACAGCTATCCCGACAAGATCAAAATCGGCGGCGACAACAGCAATCACGAAGCCGCGCGCGAGCTGGTCGATGACTATCTCGATCCCGGCGGCAAGACGTGGGCGGTGGCTTTCATCGATCAAAACAACATCGCCGACAAGAGCGGCGGCGGCATTGGCAGCCCCAGCTGGCGCACCGTCGTCGCCATCAACCAGACCAATTTAGGCGGGCGCTACATCGCGCACGAGGTCATGCACGCCTTCGGCTTCGTCGATTCGGACGCGCCCAACTACCAGTCCAGCAACGTGCCCGGCGAGGACAATCACAGCAAGTACAACGAAGGCCGCTGGGGCAATGACTTCAGCCTGTGCAGCACCTCGCGCACCTTCCGGCAGGCGCTGGACGATGCCACGGGCGATCCAAATCGAAAGGTGGTCATGCTGTTCGGGGCCGATGCGCCGAAGGCGATGTTCACGGCGTCGTGCTCGGTCAGCGCCGGGAACAATCAGACCGACACCGCCAAATCGATCATCTCGTACGCGCCCAACCGCAACAACTTCAACACCGTGATCGAGCCGTATGACTATCGCAACTTCCTCGATCAGTTGTGTGGCGGCGGCGGCTGCTACGGCTACGCCGCGCAGGGGGCGTCCAACACCCCGATCGGACCAGCTGCCCCGACGGTTGCCAGCGACGTCACGCGCACCTTCCACCTTAACGGCCAGATCGATCTATCGGGCACCGTAACCACTTCGCTATCCTACGTGGCCGTGAACGATGGCGAGGTCACGCCGCCAGTGTCGAATGGCACCCATCACCTGATCATCCGCGCGGCCGATAACAGCGTGCTGCACGATCAGCTCTTTGCGCTGGAAGAAGACGCACTGACGCCGCACGACACCGGCCTGTATCACGACGCGCATCAGCCCGGGCAGGCCGATCACGGCACCAACCCGATCTCGCTGTTCAACCTGCGCGTGCCGTTCCCTGATAACGCCGTGAAGGCCGAGATCGTTCACGACAATGTGGTGCTATGGTCGAAGACGGTCAGCGCCCACGCGCCGACGATCAACCTGACTGCGCCCAACGGCGGCACGTTCAACGCCGCGTCGCCCCTCAACGTGACGTGGACGGCCAACGACCTCGACGGCGACCCGCTGCAATTCGCGCTCGACTACTCGGCCGACAACGGCGCAACGTGGCTGAAGATCAATCCCAAGATCATCGGCAATAGCTACGAGTGGAAGCCGGGCTACGTGACCGCGACCAATACCGCCAAAGTGCGCGTGCGCGCCAGCGACGGCTTCAACACTGCCTTCGCCACGTCCAACGCCTTCGCGCTGACGGCGCAGGCGCCCACCGCGCTGATCCTCTCGCCCGAAAACGGCGCGACGCTGGCCGAAGGCGAAGTGATCGATCTGGAAGGTGGCTCGTTGACGAGCAGCGGCGAAAACGCCGGGGCGTTTACGTGGCAGCTCAACAACGTCACCGTGGGCAACACCCGCACCATCACGGCGCCGCTCACGGCGGTGGGCGTCAACACCATCACGCTGCAGGTGGACGCCAATGCGCTGAGCGGCTCGCGCTCGATCACGGTGACGGTGATCCCCGACTACGATCGCGACGGCCTGCCCAATGCGTGGGAACAGCAGTATCAACTCAATCCGCTGGACGCCAGCGACGCCAACATCGACGTGGACAGCGACGGCCTGTCGAACCTCGACGAGTATCACCACGGCACCAATCCGCGCGCCGGCGATACCGACGGCGACGGCTACACCGACCTGACCGAGCTCAACGCCGGGACCGATCCGTTGAACGCGGCCAGCCATCCCATTCCCACGCCCATCCTCAACGTCGGCTCGGTCAGCATGGGCTTCACCGTCAACGACTACAGTCCGCTGCCGGGCGTCAAATCGACGTGGGTGACCAATGTGGGCGGCGGCACGCTGAACTACACCGTCACGAAAGACGCCGCGTGGCTCAACGTGACGCCGACGTCGGGCGCGGCGCCGCAGCAGTTGGACGTGAGCGCCGATTTCACCGGGCTGGCGCTGGGCACGTACACCGGCCACATCACCGTCACGTCGCCGGGCGTGTCGGGCAGCCCGCACACCATCACCGTCACGCTGAACTATGAGTCAGTGCCGAATCTGATGTATCTGTATCTGCCGCTGCTTATGAGATGATGTCGACGACGGAGGGCACGGAGCATCCAAGGTCTGCTCTGTGCCCTCCGTTGTTCGCCGTGGTTCAAAGCCTCGCGCGGCCAGCCTACCGCGCGAGGGGTGAGTGGTGCAGGGGTAAATCAACCGCCGAATGTGTCTTTTGGCGCATGACGCCGGGCCGGTTGACCCGTATACTCCCTTCATCACAGCTCTCAAAGGGAGGAAGCCATGAAACGCCCCTATCGCCTGATTGCGACGATAGTGTTGAGCGGCGCATTGCTGTTGGCGCTCAGCACGCTCGCCCAACCCCGCGCCTCGGCGCAACAGCCCTCGCCCGAGGCGGCGCTGCGTTCTGCTTTGGAACAGGCTCGCGCTGTGGGCAGTTACCGGGTGGACATCGAAGTGCAGCAGACGGTCTTCGTGCCGAGGCCGGTCTTTGGCAGCAAGATCGCGCCCGCTGAACAGGCAGCGAGCCTGCGGGTGGAAGCGCTGGTGCATGATGCCGCTCATGCGCGCCTGTCGCTGACCGACGGCTCGTTCAAGGGGCGTCAACCCCAGACCGATCTGTCTTCGTCCAACGACAAGGAGATGTTGATCGCCGACGGCAGCGTATATGAGCGCCAGGCCGATCAATGGATCAAGCTTAACGACTTCGCGTCGACGCCGGGACTGACGGGCGACGGCTTGCTGCTGCTGTCGGTGGCGAAGAACATTCAGCGGCTTGATCCGGCTGAAACGCTCGTCGGCAAATTCGAGCGCGTGGCCTTTACGCTGGACAGCCGCGACGTGCTGGCCTTCATGCTTCAACAGCAGGGCCAGTTGGACGAGAAGACGTGGACCATGCTGCTGGTCAACGGTCTGCAATATGGCGGCGCGGGCGAATTGTGGATTGCGCCGACGGGCCTGCCGGAACGGCTCAAACTCGATCTGGCCTTGCAGCGCGGCGGCCGGGAGGGCTTCAACGCGCACGCGATCAGCACCGCGACGTACTCTTCATTTGGCGAGCAATTCCCCGCTGCACAGTTCGATCCAAATCTGTCGCCGCTGACGCAGACGCCCGCCGCACCGATCGATCCGAAGGCAGCCCCGCTCGCGTCGTCGCTGCCGGAGACGATCGGACTGAGCTTGCTGATCGGCTCGATC
This sequence comes from uncultured Anaerolineae bacterium, assembly GCA_964550855.1. Classification (GTDB taxonomy): domain Bacteria; phylum Chloroflexota; class Anaerolineae; order Fen-1058; family Fen-1058; genus JAGOBP01. Next base: position 51,541 of record CAZKBQ010000017.1, on the reverse strand, counting down.
GGCCTGTTCGGCGTGTTCTTGATCACACGTTCGCGGGTCAGCCGCAAACTCAATGCCACCATCGTCAGCCTCTTGATCGTCGGCATGATCGCGCCGGGGACCGCTTATGCCGCTGCGCCCGATCAAACGTTGGGGGTGAAGGCGCAATCGAGTGAGCCGAGTGCGCTGGATTCGATGTTGATGAAGGCGCGGCAGTTGGGCCAGCGTCAACAATCGAAGATCGCGCAGGCCGCCGTCGATCTGCTGGAGTTTGACGACGACGATGGCGACGGCCTGCCCAACGGGTATGAGTTGAAGCTGGGCACCAATCCCTTTGCGAAGGACAGCGATCTGGACGGCTTGACCGATTACGTGGAAGTCACCGGCCATCAATGCACGTATGGGCAATCGACGATCAACGTCGAGACCGATCCGCTGAATCCCGACAGTAACAGCGACGGCATCCGTGACGGCGACGAGTTCGATCATGGTCAGTGCGTGTACACCGACTATCAGGCCCGTCCCTATGCCTGGTCTGACGACAACGACAGCGACGGCGTGCCCGATTCGCTGGATATGTCGCCGTTCTCCAAATCGGACGAGTTGGGCGGCAAGTGGAACAACACGGACAAAGCCTATACCACCCGCATCGACGGCGCGAACATGACGTTTGAAATGCTGGGCGAGAGCGGCCTGGCTGCGCCGCGCGAAGTGTATTACTACGAAGTGCAGGTGCGGCCGCTGGAGGCCGAGCATTTGCAATATGCCTATAAATCCGCGTTGGAATGGCCGCAGGACGATCGGGGCCTGATCCAGAACAACTACATCAGCGGCACGAGCGGCATTCTGCAGATCGCGCCGTTCTTGCAGGTGACGATCGACGGCAGCGATCTGCCCAGCGTGCTGGCGATGACGAGCTATGGCATCAGCGCCACGCAACAGAGCGACGGCGCGTACCAGATGGTTTTGCCGCTCGTCCCCGTGGAACGCGGCGGCCGGATTTACGCGCTGCAGGCCAAGGTCTTTCAAGATCGCGCCAGCGTCGATAACGTCGTGCGCTGGCGCGACATGCGGTTGAAGTGGGCGGTGCAGGGCGATGTGCTGCGCCCCGCCGAAGACGGCTCCGGCCAGATGGTGCCCAGCCCCACCGGCAATTACGGCCTGATCGTTTACGACGAAGGCTATCAGATCACGGGCGTGCGCGTGTCGCGGCAGGCGGGTGCGAGCGCGATTGTGGCGGGCGCGTATCCCACGACGACGGCGCGTTTTGATGCGGGGCCGGTGGCGTTGTTGCGCGCCGGACTTGAAGCGCAGTACCTCAGCGGGCGCCTGAGCCTGACCGATGTGTACACGCGCTTCAACGTGGGCAACACCGCGACGATTACGGAGCATTGGGGCATCACGCATACCTTCCGCGTCTCGCCGCCGGAGAGCTTCACGCATCTGGATGCGATGATGCTGAAGGTCAATGTGACGACGACGCGCAATATGCTCAACAGCCTGTATCCCGGCCATAACGTCACGCCGACGTTGATTCTGGCCACCGAACAGCGCACGGCCACGTTGAACGTGGATGAGTTGAAGAATGTGGACTTTGGCAACCTGACGCTGAATCTGTGCGTCAAGCAGATCGCCACCAGCCGCACGTTGAAACTGGCGACGTACAAGTTCGATCCGACGGCGGGCAGTCTCATGATGCTCAAGGCGGATGACAATCCGCCGTCTTCGCCGCTGGATGAGAATCCAGCGGGAGCAAGTGGTGACATGCCCTATGTGCCATCGGCCGGCGACTGGACGATGCTGGGCCTGGACGAGGTGCTGAAGAGCGTCCAGCAGCAATTCGATCAGATTTACGGCACGCTCGAGCAATACTACAACGACGCGCTGACCGTGCTGGAGATGGCGACGACGGTGTGGCATCAGGGCCAGACCGCCATGCAAGCGATCGGCGATCTCAACCTGACGAACATCACCGACGCGCTGAGCGATCCCAATTTCTACGCGGACATCCTCAACCTGCTCGATCAATACGGCCTGCTCAACGGCCTGCCGGCCGAGTTCAGACAGGTGGTGGACTTCCTCTTAGGCGTGCTGCAATATCCGGGCGGGCCGGGGCAGTGGCTTGAAGATCAATGGAACACCGTCGTCAGTTTCGGCGAAGACGTGGTGGGCGGCTTCAAAGACTTCTTCGCGGGCGACATCTCGATCACTCCCGCGTCGCTGGTCGAGTTCACGCAGACCGCCATCAACGTGTTGACGTGGCTGGCGTCGATCATCGATCTGGACTTCCTCGGCGACGTGATCAAGGTGCTGTATCGCCTGCTGGAAATCTTCAAGAAGATTCAGGAGCTGTGGAACACCATTCAGATTCTGGTGACAAAAGGCACTCAGGTGGTCAGTGAGACGCTGAAGGCCGTCACCGGCGAGCTTGCTTCACTGAGCGGCAACCTGGCGTTCTTCGGCCTGATCATCAGTGTGTTCGCCTCGCTGTTCAACCTGTTCATGCAGATTGCCACCGGCAACCTGAGCGTGTTGGGCATCATCGGCGTGATCCTCAAAGCGATCTTTGAGATTGCGCTCGCCATCGTGCTGTTTGTGGTCGCCACCATCTTCCCCATCGGCACGATCGTCGCCATCGCCATTGCCATCGTGAAGTTGGTGACGAGCTTCCTCAAGGACTACTTCGGCAAAGTGGGCGAAGTGATCGCCGCCTTCCTCGATCCGATCGGCGCTTTGCTCGACGCGCTCAACCCCGATCCAGAGCCGCTGGCCTCCGTGTTGGGTTCGCCGCAGGTGGGGCCGATGCAGTACAAGTCCTTCATCGATGCGCCGCTGGGCGGCCTCGTCGCGGGCGATCGCTTCGGCTTCGAGATCACCGGCACGGTCACCATGAGCGGCGAGAGCAGCGCCTTGAAGCGCTCGCGGCTGTGGCTGCAGCTGGGCCGCTATGCCGGCGGCGAGGCTTTTGAACTGTGCGGCTTCCAGATTCTCCAATACCTGATCGACAGCCAGCAGCTGGATCAGGCGCCCGACTACACCAAGGATATCGCCAAAGGCACCTGCCGCAATTTCTACCTGGATCGCGAGCGGGACTGGAATTACAGCCGTAATGACGATCACAGCAAGTCGGGCATCTACTGGACTAACAAAATCCCCGGCCTGGACGTAGACTTGCCGCTGCAATTCCGCGTGCGCGATTACTTCACCACGGCCCGTCTCGTCGTGACGCCGTACAAGCCCCACATCAACGGCGCCGTGTCCACCGACATCGCTTTGACGGGCAAGCAGACGTGGGAAAACTGCGGCATCCTCGGCCTCGATTGCGATGTGTGGGACGAGCCGGTCAACACGCCGCCCAGCGTCAGCTACGTGTACTTCGACATTCTGCCGCGCACGTTGACGCAGTTGTGGACCTGGGACGAGTTGATCAATCACGACCCCGACGGCGACGATCTGGGCGGCAACATCGATCAGGGCGTGTTCGGCATCGACAACGGGCTGTGCGGCTTCAGCAACACACACCTCACATGGAGCAGCGATCTCAGCGGCCCGCATGATCTGTTGAGTGATCGCTTTGAGTTGTTCGAATACGAATCGTCGCCGTGTAAGTATGACACCGACGGCGACGGCCTGTCCGACGATCAAGAGTTTGTGCTGGGCACGCTGCCCAACAAAGCCGACACCGACAAGGACGGCCTGACCGACGGCGAAGAAGTCGCCAAATGGCATCCATCCGGTCTGTCGCTGGTCGCGCCGTGGCGCGTGGAGATGAACGGCGCGTATCCGGGTCTGCCCAATCCCGCGGCGTTCCCCAATCCGCGTCTGGCCAACGCCGACAAAGACGGGCGCAGCGACAAGAAGGAACGCGAGCAGAAATCCAGCCCCAATGCGTTCAATCTGGAGAAGGTCACCATTTCAATCTCGCAGGAGTTGGTGTATGGCGGCGGCACGCGGATCAAGGCGAACAGCTATCCGTGGCAGGGCGATCAGACGCTGGCGCAGACGCCGGTGCTGACGGTGGCGCTGCCCATCGCCTTCAACAACGTCTCGACGAGTGCGAAGCTGCTGCCGGTGAACATCAACCCGCAGTTGAATCAAGCCAGCCCGATCGGTGGTCTGCCGCCCAACAGTTACGGCTGGGCGTTTACGCCGCTGTCGCTCAACCGGCAGTTCAGCACCACCATCACCGGTCTGCCCGCCATGATTCCGCCGGGCGTCGTCACCGTCACCGCGCAGTTGAATTACGTGGAAAGCGGTATCAGTCGCGTGGTGACAGACGCAGTGGAGTTGTTGATCAATCGGGGCGGGCCGATCATCTCGACCACTCTGCCGACATCAGGGTCGATCCAGAGCGCTTTGTACAGTCCAATCCGTTTGCAGGGCAGCGCGGATGATCCCGAAGGCGTGAGCGCGGTGCAGGTGTGCGTGAAGACCACCACGGTCTGCAACGCGCCCGATTGGAAATCGGCCGTTGTCGGCAGCCTGTACCAATCGGGTTGGTACTACGACTTCACGCCGCCCGCCGATGGCACGTACTATCTGTTCGTGCGCGGCTACGACAATTACGGCGTGCTCGGCCCGGTGGCCGGCCCGATCGTCTTCTACGCCGACAGCACCATCCCGGCCGGCGGCACGTTCAACATCAAGCCGCTGCAATTCGTCAGCACGACTTTTAGCATTGAGTCGTTGGCGGCGTTCACAGTGACGGGCCGCATGACGGAAACGACGGGCGGCGCCTACGTGTCAGGGCTGGGCAACGCGCAAGTGCTGGCGCAGCACATCACCTTGAGCGGCACCGAATATCTGCGCGGCGTCTCGCAGTTGTCCAATCCCGGCGGCACGACCAGCGCCTTTAGCACCACGTTCTCGCTGCCGGCCGGGCCGACGGGCAAAGCCTCGCCGTCGGCACAGGGGTTGTATCTGTTGAATCTGGGCGCGGTCGATCGGGCGGGCAATGTGCGCTCGAACAGCGACAGCACCTACGTGCTCATCGACGACGATCCGCCCTTCACGTTCATTCGTCCGCCGCAGACGATCAGTACCACCTCGATCAATCTGGGCGGTCGCGCGGATGACACCGCCTTGAACGGCGCGCGCAACACGGCGCCGGCGTATCCGGTCTCGCAAACGTTGTCGAATCGTGACACCGCCTTCCTCGTCGATGCGCCGGGCGGCACGCGCAGTCAGGGCCAGATCGTCGGCGACCTCAACGGCGACACCATCAACGACGTGGTGACGATCAACTTCGTGGCCGCCAAGCCGATCGAGGTCGGCGTCTTCTTCGGTAAACCGAACGGTTACACTGCGACGCTCGACTACTCGCAGGCCGACGTGCGGATGTTCGGGGAAGTGGACTTCACCGGGCCGTACACGTGGACGCCGAGCGTGGCCGTAAATGCGCCGGGCCTCTTCGACGTGAACGGCGACGGCATCGGCGATCTGCTGATCGGCGATCCGAACGTGAACGCGGGGCGGGGCCGCGCCTATCTGCTGCTGGGCCGCCGCACGTGGCCCGCGTCCATCAGCCTGAGCAGCGGCGCAGACTGGCGCATCAGCCCGACGACGACGCTGGCGTTTGGCGGTTCGGTGGCCAGCGGCGGCGATCTGGACGGCGACGGCTTATCAGATCTACTGATTGGCGCGGCCAGCGAAGGCACGGCTTATGAACCCGTGTACGTGTACTTCGGGCGCGAACGCGGCGTGCCGGCGACATTCTCACGCATCTATGGCCGCGTCTGCCTCATTCCGCCCTGCACGCCGCCGCTGATGCCCAACATCGCCGGCGTGGGCGACACCAACGGCGACGGCCTGTCCGACTTTTTGATGGCGACGAATCAGATCGTGTCGTTGATCAACGGGCGGGCACGCTCTGAGTGGCCGGCGTCAGGCATCGCCAGTTCGTACGCCATCGCGCGCCTGCAGGGCGACGGCCAGCAGCAGCGCGTCTCCGCTGTGGGCGACGTGAACGGCGACGGCCTGCGCGACATGCTGATCGGCGATCCGCAGCCGCTGCCGTCGCGCGTGTATGTGATGTTTGGCCGCCGACCGGAGAATCCGTATCTGCCCACTCAGCCGCTCTCCACCACGGCCGACATCTCGTTCCGCGAGCTCGTCGGGGCGGTGCGCTATCCGCCGCTGGGCCTGGGCCTGGCGCCGCTGGGCGATCTCGATCGCGACGGCAAAGATGACTTTGCCTTTGGCATGGTGGGTTTGCAGGGTGGCGCGGCCATCGTGCTGAGCGGCCAGACGCCGTGGCTGCGCGATATGTCGCCGTTCAGCGCGACGATGTTTATCTACGGCACGGCCTTGTCACAACTGGCCGGCGGTTACTTGAGCAGCGGCGACATCGACGGCAACGGCTTGCGCGATCTGATGGTGGGTGCGCCAGGCACCAACTCGTCGTTCCTGCACCGGGCCAAACTGCCCTTCATGCTGCCGTCGGGCGTGGCGCGCGTCGAAGTGGGCGTCACCGGCCCGATCACCAATCCGAACTTGCCGTACACGGCGACGCTGCCAACGGCGTGGCAGGTGGCGACGCTGGGCATCCCCAATGCGTCGATCACACCGCTGAGTGCGACGTTGACCTTTGGGGCCGAGGGGGACTATCGGGTGTATGCGCGCGCCACCGATCGCGCCGGCAATCAGCTGCCCGATCGATCGTGGTTCATCGGCGAATCGTTTGTCAATCGCAGCGCGGTCGCCATCCCCACGATCAGCGGCACCATGAACACGCCCGCGTTGTTCCGCGAAGGCTTCCTGCGCGTGAACATCAGCGGCACGTTGATCAGCCCCAATCCGATTCAGGCGTTCCGCACCTTCGATGGCGAACGTTGGACGCGGCAGCCGTTGTCCTTCACCGCGCCGGGGCCGTGGTTCGACGAGTCCAACATCGAGCGCAGCGATCAGCGCACGATCACGTTCCGCAGCGTGGCGCGTGATGCTTTTGGCAACACGACGCACGCCTACCGGCAGGTGCCGACCGATACGTTGATCGCGCGGCCGGTGATCAGCGGCAACTTGCAGGGCGATACGTGGTACACCAACATCACGCCGACGCTGGTGATCACGTGGAACCCGATCGTGGATGCCAATCCCGTCACAGGCTACGCCGTGATCGATCAGATCAGCAACACCGTGCCGACGAGTGTGGTGGGCGTCAATCAAGTCTCGCGCGTGCTGGATGCGCCGGGGGCGTGGTACGCGCACGTGCGGGTGCAGGACAGCGCAGGCAATCAGCGCGTGGTGCACGACGGGCCGTATCTGATCAATCGGTTCCGCACGCCGTCCGCCATTCTGCCCGATGGCCTGCTCGACTTTGCGAGCAGCGAATACACCGAGGGCATGTTCGCTACCTATGATCCCTATGCGGCACTGAAACCGGCGTTGATGCTGGCGACGTGGGACGCGAACAAGTTGTATCTGGGTTTCACCGGCAACGGCTGGAATCAGGAGAAACGCTTAGCGATCTATCTCGACACGAAGGCGGGCGGCTCGACGAGTTCGCTCGGCCCGACGATGCCAGGTGGCGAAGCGACGCACACGCTGCCGTTCGCGGCCGATTACGCTTTGGTGATCAGCGGTATGCCGACGCACACGATCTACTCGAACACGGGCGCGGGCTGGGTGGTCTCGCCGACGAACGCCAGTTACGCGGTGACGAATGAAGACACCGAGATCGTGTTCGATCGGGCGGGCATCGGCGCGACGGCGGGCGTGCCCGTCTCGATGCTGGCGTATGTGGCGGTGAGCGATGGCGTCGGCGCGATCATCCCATCGGGTGCGCGCATCTCCACCATGCAGATCATCACTGGGCCGATCACGTTCCCCGATCGCGTGTACTGGCCGTCGCTGGCGAACGGTTACCCGTCGGTCGCGTCCGATCTGCCTACGCAGTGGATCGCGCCGCTGGTCGAGATCGATCCGGGCTTCAAGACGCAGCTGATCCCGAATGAAGTGGCGACGCTGACGATTCGCATCGACAACCCGGACATCCTGCCATACAGCACCCGGCCCATGACGGTGTCGCTGGGGCAGGCACCCGCGCTGATGAATTTCGTGAATCTGATCGGCGGGGCGAGTTGCCAATCGTGCCCGGCCAACAGCCGCGAGTGGGTGTTGAACGTCAACGTGAATCCGGGCGTGACGCGCTTCGTGACGCTGACGGTGAAGGCGCTGACCCCGTCGGCGACCGGCGTGTTCAGCGTGCCTGTCTCGGCGACGCTGGCCTATCAAGGTCTGCCGAATCTGCCACAGCCGCCCGCGACGACGGCGTATGCCATCGACAACAGCGTAGGCAAAGCCAAGTTCGGCGGCCTCGGCCCGATCGTGTTGGCGCCGCCCGGCCAGTTCAAACTGCCGCTGTACATCGATCTGGGCAATGCCTTCCTGTCGTGCAAGGCGCAGACGCTGAGCATCGACAAGGGATCGGGCTTCAGTCTGCTGGGTGCGCTGGGTGCGGTGCAGAGCGTGACGCACACGCTGCCGGGCGGCTACAACCAGCTGTGGACGCTGCGCGTGCAGGCCGACAACGGCAAGATCTCGACCGATACCGTGACGGTACAGACGGACGGCGTTGTGCCGTCGGTGCAGTTCACGCCGACGCTGGTCATCACCAAAGCCATCGGTTTGTTGAAGGGTCTGGCGTCTGACAACTCCGGTTTTCTCAGTTCGGTCGAGGTCAGCTTGAACGGCAAGCCGTTTAAGAAGGCGCTGCTGCTGGGCGATGGCTCGGTGTTGATGAATGCGGCGCAGCCTGCGGCGCCGAATGCGCCACAGGCCGGGCCGGTGACGTGGGCCGTGCCGATCGATGCCAGCCATACCGATGGTGAGCCGTTGCAAGTGGTGGCGCGCGCGGTCGATGCGGCAGGCAACGTCGGGCCGCACAGCGCGCCGATCACGATCATGCTCGACACAACGGGGCCGGGTGTCACGGTGGTCAGCACGGGAGCGATCATCAGCGGCACGATCGGCGATGGATCGGGCGTGGCGGAAGTGGCGGTCAGCCTCGACGGCGGCGCGACGTATCAACCGGCTGTGTTGAACGGTGGCAACTGGTCGTTCGATCGATCGACGTGGGCGGGCGGTCCGCCCATCGCTTACGCGCTCATCCGCGCGCGCGACGTGTACGGCAACGAGTCGCAGACGATGATCGTGCTGGATATGACGTATCTATATCTGCCGTTGATTCGCAGATGAAATCAACCACGGAGGGCACGGAGCACACGGAGAAAAGTAGTCAACTCCGTGGCCTCTGTGCTCTCCGTGGTGGGCGGTTGCAGGGCGCATCCGCAGTCGTAGCCGAGCGCGGCGTGGGTGTGAGCGCGCGCTTCACGGCGCAGCCGGCGCGTGATGGCCGCGTTCAATCCTCTCTCGCAAATCCGCCGGCCATTGCGCAATGTCTTCCGACGGATAGATGCGCAGTTCGGGTCCGCGCTGCGTCAACAGTTCTGACGTGCGGCACTTCAAGATCGATCGCGCGGCGGTCAAACCCGAGCCGGTGACGCCCGCCACGCCGTGCGACTCCGTGCTCGCGCCGCACATGAGCAGCCTGTCAATTTCCGATTGAACCGGAAATGCCCACGGGCCAATCTGACGCGGACTCTTCGCGATGCCGTACAGATTGCCGCGCGTCGCGTTGATGTAATGCTCGTTGGTCAACGGCGTGGCCAGGCTCCAAAACACCACGTGCTGGCTGATGCCGGGCACACGCTGCTCCAGCGACTGAAACAGCCGCCACGCCAGATCTTCTTTCAGCGCGGCATAGTCGGCGCTGCGCTCCCCCGATCGTTCATGCGCCCACTTTTGAAACGCCTCGTAATTGACAAACGCAAACGCCTCGCAGGTGTGATGGCCGTGATGCAGCTTCGAGGGATCTTTCAGCGTGGTCACGGTGAGGAACATGCCCGGCGCGGTCGTCGCCGTCAGCGCGGCGTCGGTCAAACCCGATCGGTAGATCCCATCGACATCGGCGCCGGCGTAAAACCAGTTGTTGCCCGAATCGAGACCGGCCGCGCGCCGGAGGTCCATGTCCACCGCAAAAAACAGGCTCAAACATGAACCCGAGTACGTCACGCCGTCAACCTTTTTTCGCAAACGCGAACTGAGATGTTCGCGCCCGATCAACTGGCCGAAGGTCACTTCAGGATCGGCGTTGCTGATCACATACTTCGATCGGATTTCGGTCCCATCGGCCAGCCGCACGCCGATCGCCTGGCCATGCTCGATCAAGATTTTCTCGACCCTGGTGTTCAGGCGCAATTCGCCGCCGGCGCGCTTGAGGGCGCGGGTGAACGATCGGGGAATGGCGAAGCCACCGCCGCGCGGATAGTAGCCGCCGTTGAGGTAGTGGTGTGTGACGCCCGCGTGAAAGAACGCCGAGACTTGCGAAGGCGGCAGGCCGTGATCGCCCGCCTGTCCGGACAGCACGCCCTTCAAGACGGGATCGGTGAGGTAGTGATCGAGCAAATCCTGCCCGCTGCGCGACAGCCAGCGCAGCAGCGACGGCGCATGCGTGACTGCGCCCGCGATCTGCTCCACCCGATGTTCGCGGCCGAGCACGCTGGCGCTCTCCATCAAATCGACCACGGTGTTCAAGTAGCCATCGATGCCGGCGGCTTCCCGGGGAAAGCGCTCTTTCAAGCGGGCGGCGAGGTTGGCCTTGCCTTTCGGAAAGTCGAAGCGCTCCTGACCGATGTAGATGTGATCGTAGCCGTCGGGATTCAGTTCGCAAAATTCCAGGTCTTGCGAAACTCCCAACCCTTCGTACACGCGACGCAATGATCCGCCCGGCTGCACCTCGCCGATGTAATGCACGCCGGGGCTGAAGCGATAGCCGTTGAGCGTGAATGAATGCGTCCAGCCGCCGGGCACTTCGTGCTGCTCACAGACCAGCACGCGTTGTCCTGCCTGCGCCAGCGGCACGGCTGCGGCCAGGCCGCCGGCTCCCGAACCGATCACGATTACGTCATAGTCAGTCTGTGCCATAAGTGTGTCTCCCGAGTGAAAGCTGGTGATCAAGACAGGTGGAACGACCGCCATTATAACGGATGGCCATCATCGGCGGAAAAGAAACAGCCCGATCGGCTGTGAACGCCGATCGGGCTGGTGTGTTATCAGCCGCCTCGCCTTGATCTTCAAGGCCGGGTGCTTATCCAGGCGGCTGTCGACCCACACGATCATCCATGCTGGCCCGGCCGCCGGTGCTGTATCAGGGCCGGAGCAGAGGGCTGGGCCAGGCGCCGCATCGATTCGACGTGCGCCTGAAGCCGGCCGCCCAGCGTCATCAGCCAGTTGCCCATTGCTGCTTCCAATCGCCAGAAAAACCGATCGGGCTGCGGACGCTGCCAGTGTTGCTGGGCCTCGGCTTCGCGCCGCAGGTCGTCGGCGCGCCGCAACCGCGCTTCCACCTCGTTCCAGTTGACCATGATCCACCTCTCCTAATCGGTTTACTCGTGATCCTGTTTGTCCGCAGTGTTTTCATAAGTTCGCCCGATCTTAACCAGCCACCCTTATCACGCGTTCTTGTGCTGCAGAAACTTGGTCAGCGCCCCGAAGGTGTCGTCGATCTGATCGGCGTTCAGGCTGAAGCACTTGGCGCCTTCGCGTCGCCGCTCGGTGAGATAGCCGGTGGCGCTGAGCTGTTGCAGATGGCGTGAGGCCGCCGACTGGCTGAGGTCGAGTTCACGGATGATGTCGGGCGAGCACATTTCGCCGCGCTGCGCCAGCAGGTGCAGAATGCGCAGTCGGGTGTCGTCGGCCAGCGTCATCAACCGCACCAGCAGCTCAGACCGGCTGAGATCGGATGAGCCGCCCGGCACGCCGCGCGGCTGGCGCGCGCCGAACACGACGTACAACGCTTCGTCCGTTTCGAGCTTCATCTGATACGGGCCGACGTGCGCCGACGGCACAAAGACTACTCGGTCGGCCCGTTCCAGCATCTGCCGCCAGTGGTCGTCCACCTCACGGCCGATGACCTGCTCCATGGCCTGCAGATTGCTTAGGCCGCTGAAATCGATCTGGCGGTAGGCATCCACGCAGTCCTGCAGCAGCCGCCAGACGCGTTCCCATTCAGGCTCCATGTAGCTCGTCCACATGCCGCGCACGTGCGTGATCAGCAGCTCTTTCATGTCGGCCGGCCGGTTCAGCCATTGATGAGATTCCAGTTCGATGGCGTCATCGTAAAAATCGCGCTTGAAGCGCTCGCCCAGATACTTGAGATAGGTCGCGCTGTCAGCCAGCAGTGAAGGCACGTCGGTGGGCGCCGGCACATACGAGGCATCTTCTCGTACTGCGGCCAGCACCTGAAAGCGCGCATAAGCGTCGAACAGTCGCTGACGAAGCGTTTCGGGCGTCTGCCGCTCCAGATCGGTTAGATAGGCCGAAAAGGTGGGATAGCTGCGCTTAGGCTCGATGGCGTAGTACAGCCCCCAGAAAACCAGCCGGTGCCGGTGCAGCTCGTCGGGCGACATCGCCGCCAGCGTCCGCGCCACCCATTCGTCCAGGCCATACAGATAATCGGCCTTGTTGAGTAGCGACAGACTGTTGAAGGCATTGAGCGCCGGCTCTATCGAGAAACCGAGCGTCTGGTTCAAGGCCGTGGGGGCAAGTTCGGCGATCGGGCCTGGCATATCCATCTCCTGCATGTACCCGATTATTTGAGTTATGCGTTCAATCGGGTAACTGGCATTATTGTATCACGCTCTGGTCGGCGTGTCAATAGGCAAATTGACAAAATGGCCCGCGCCGGTCGGGCGCGAGCCATTCGCCTGATTGAAAATCGGTCGATGTGCGCGGCGCTTGCCGCGCGCCGCTTACTGCGCGGCCTCGTCTGTGATGGCCAGCGCCTGGTTGATGATGTCAAACGCGGCCTTCAACTGCGTCTCGTTGATGATGAGCGGCGGATTGGTGAACAGCAGGTTGCCGGGCGCAAACACGTACACGCCGTGATCCTTGAGATAAGCGGCGGCCTTGCCGGTTTGGGCGGCCGGCATGGGCGATTTTGTCTCCCGATTGGTCACCAGCTCGATCGCGCCAAACAACCCGATCGATCTCACGTCCCCGACGGACGGATGTTCGGCCTTCAGGTCATCCAGCAGTTTGGCCAACACGCCCCCCATGCGCCGGGCGTTGCCGACGATGTCTTCGTCTTCCATCACCTTGATCGTCTCGATCGCCGCCGCCAGGCCCATCGGATGCGCGTTGTAGGTGAGGCCGCCATAATAGACGTTCTTGGCAAAGTAATCGGCCACCTTGTCGCTGATGGCCACCGCGCCCATCGGAATATACGACGAGGTCAGACCCTTGGCCATGGTCATGATGTCGGGCACCACACCCCAGTGATCGACGGCGAACCATTCGCCGGTGCGGCCGAAGCCCGCCATCACTTCGTCACAGACCAGCAGAATGCCATACTTGTCGCACAACTGCCGCAGTCCCTGCAGATAGCCCTCGGGCGGGATAATCAAGCCATTCGTGCCCGTCACCGTCTCGATGAAGATCGCAGCGACGGTGTGCGGCCCTTCATACTGAATCACTTCCTCAATGTGATTGAGACAGTCCAGCGTACAGCCGCCGGGATTGTTCTTGCAGAACGCGCAGCGATAGCGGTACGGATCGAAGACGCGCACCACGCCGGGGATGCCCGGCTCGTTGGCCCACCGGCGATAGTCGCCGGTCAGGGTGACCGCGCCGGCCGTCGCGCCGTGGTAGGCGCGGTAGCGCACGATGATCTTCTGCCGGCCGGTGGACTGCCGCGCCAGTTTGATGGCGTTCTCGTTGGCTTCCGCGCCGCCCAACACGAAGAAAAACGTATTCAAATCGCCGGGCGTATGCTTCGCCAGCAATGGGCCGATCTCGGCGCGGGCCTCCGTCGCCATGCTCGGCCCGGCATAGGCCAGCTTCGCGGCCTGATCCTGGATGGCCTTGATCACGCGCGGATTACCGTGACCGATGTTGACGCACATCAACTGTGAATTCATATCCACGTACTGCTTGCCGTCGGCGTCCCAGAAGTAAATGCCTTCGGCCCGGGTCATGGGAATGGGGTTGACGGCGTCCTGCGCCGACCACGACCAGAAGGTGTATTGCTTGGACAGCTTGACGATCTCTTGGGCGGACAGGGTCATGAGGTGGCGGCTCCTTGATGGGTGATGAGTGACAGATGACGTACGCGCCCGCATTGTAACACGGGCGGTGAGGGGCGCAAGACCGGGCGGTTACTTCCGCTCGAAACGGCCCATCAGCTGGGCCTGCCCGATGACATGGCCTTTGATCGCCGCTTCGAGCTCGCCTCGCGACGCGCCCGACTTGAGGTTGAGCGAAGCCACATCGAGCGCGTACAATTTGAAGAAATAGCGATGTGCCCCGCGACCGCGAGGCGGGCACGGGCCACCGTAACCGGTTTGACCGAAGCTGTTCTGGCCGCTGAGGCCGGTCGTCCGATCGGCTTCGGCCAACCCGCCGACCGTAGCAGGCACATTGAACAACACCCAGTGCGTAAACGTCCCGCCGGGCGCATCGGGGTCATCCATGATCAGCGCGAAACTGCGCGTGTTCGCCGGGGCCTCGCGCCAGCGCAGCTGCGGCGACTTGTTTTGCCCGTCGCACGAAAAATCGACGGGAATGGTTGCGCCTTCGGCGAAAGCGGGACTCTCGAGTATGAACGACATGGCGTTGCCTCCCAGATCGGGCGCGGGCGCCGGTTGACAGGCCGCGCCCGCCAGCATCAGTAGTGCTCCTAAGATCAAAACACGCATCGGGCCAATCCCCTGAACCACGCCCGGCATCAGATCACCGGCGCGTAGGGCTGACGGCGGATGAACTGACCGCTGCCCGCCTGGCCCAGCCACCGCTCCCCCTCGACGATCAACTCGCCGCGCCGCAGCACCTTCACCGGCCAGCCCGTCGTCTGCCAGCCTTCATACAAACTGTAATCCACCCGCTGATGTGACGTGGCGACGCCGTACGTCTTCTTGATCGACGGATCCCAGATCAAGAGATCGGCATCGGAGCCGACGGCGATGGTGCCCTTGCGCGGATACATCCCGAATACTTTGGCGGGATTCGTCGCGGTGATCGCCACAAACCGATTGGCCGTCAGCTGCCCCTTCGCGACCCCTTCGCTCCACAAGATGATCATCCGGTCGCCCAGGCCGGGCAGACCGTTGGGAATCTTCGTGAAGTTATCGCGGCCCAGTTCCTTGCCGGGGCGCTGATACGGCTGGCCCTCGTACACCAGCGGCTTCGTGCCGTCGAACAGGAACGGGCAGTGATCGGTCGAGATGATCTGTAGATCGCCCGTTTGCAGCGCGCGCCAGATGGCGGCGTTATCGCGTTTGGTGCGGATCGGCGGCGAGCACACGAACTTCGCACCGTCGGGCCGGGCCAGGTCATCCTCCGTGAAGAAGAGATATTGAATGCACGTCTCGCCCATCACGGGCAGCTCATGCTGCCGCCCGTAGCGCAGTTGATCGACCGCGCCCTCGCAGGTCATGTGCACCACGTACAGCGGCGCGTGGGCGGTGGCCGCCAGCGAAATCGCGCGCAGCGTCGCCTCGGTTTCCAACCAGGCCGGCCGCGTGCGGGCGTGCCACGGCGGCGTCAAATCGCCGCGCGCCACTGCGTCCTTAATCAAAACGTCGATGGCGTCGCCGTTCTCCGCGTGCACCATTGTGAGGATGCCGTGTTCACTCGCCTTTTGCAGCGTGCGGAACAGGCCCGTGTCGTCGATCTGCAAACGGCCCTTGTAGGCCATCAGCGCCTTGATGCTGGTCACACCCTCATTCACAATCGACGGGATTTCATCGACGATGGCATCTGTCACTTCGACCAGGTTGGCGTGATAGCCGTAATCGATCACGGCCTTGCCTTCGGCTTTCTTGTGCCACGCTTCGATGCCCGAGCGCAGCGACTTGCCCTTCTCGGGAATGGCAAAATCGATGTGCGTGGTGGTGCCGCCAAAAGCCGCCGCCTTGTGGCCGGTGTAGAAATCATCCGACGATTCCGTCGCGCCGACGTTGAGCTCAAGGTGCGTGTGCACGTCGATGCCGCCGGGCAGCACATAGTGGCCGCTGGCGTCGATGACGTCCGCGCCCTCCGTGTCCAGACCTTCGCCGATCACGGCGATCTGCTCGCCGTCGATCAGGATGTCGGCCCGATACGTATCGCTGGCTGTGACGATGGTGCCGTTTTTGATGACCGTAGGCATGCGTAACCTCGCAGAACGAAGGGGATTCAGTACAGTTCCTGATGTTCCACGTTACACCGCTGACAGCGACTTGAAACCGTCGAAGACGCCTTTGATCAGATCGCCGTAAAACTGCGGCTGGCCGGGGCCGTTGTAGATGCGGGCAAAGGCAGTGAAGTCGCCGGCCTGCAGCGCAGCGACCTGCCGTGAATCGTTCTTCACAAAGTTAAAGAAACCCAGCAGTTGAAAACGCTCGTCGGCGCTGAAGGCATCGAACATGGCGTTAACTGTGTCGTAGCCGATGGCGCGGTGATTCGACCCGAGGATCTGCACCAGCCCCATGCTGATCGACTTCTTGGCGGCCTGATCGTCCAGCGCGCGAGCCTGCGTCAACGCGGCCCATTCGCTGGCCTGATTGACGTGCACGTCCTGCCACGCGCCGTTGGGATCGGTGCGAAACTTGTGGCCGCGCCACATCACCGTTTGATCGAACTGGAAGAATTGACGGTACGTGTCGGCATGAGTCTGACCCCAGTTGAACCAGAACAGGTGATTTTCAAAGCGGATGATCAGCCGTCCATCAGCGCCAAAGCCGCTGCCGCCGGATTCGACGGCGACGACGGCGACCGCCACACCCGGCTCGATGCCGATCTTGTTTGCCAGCGGTTCCAGCACGCCGCCATATTTGTTCCAGATGCGGGCGGCGGTGACGGCGGGCTGCGCTGCACCGGCGGGGGCGCTTCGCTGCCGGGCGGGGGCAAGCGGCAGGGCTTGCAGCTCGGCCAGAGTAAGGGGCGAACCGCGTGGCACATCCGGGCCGATCGGGCCGACAGGCTGATCGGGTTGAATGAGATCCGTAAACGGCGCCGCCACATACACGCGCGCGACAAACCATTCGTCCATCGTTTCGATCAATTCCAGCTGCTGATCCGATCTCAGATCGCCGACATCCGTGGCGGGATCGATTTGCGGATTTGATCGGATATTGATCGAGGCCCAGCTGGCTTGCGGTTTAACGTGGTTCTCGATCGTTTCTGCCACCGATCGCGCGACGTAAACCCGCCCGGTGTGCCACTCGCTGCCGGCCGATTCCAGCTCAAGGCGCGCACCCTCGGCCAGGATGCCGACGCGGGTGGCGGCCTCAATGCGCGGCGCGAGGCGAAGGCTGACGCCGCCCGTGCCGGCGCGCGGCGTTATCGTGGTGACGTTGGTCATGACTGGCTCCCGTCCGCGGCGGCACGCTCGCGCATGAACAGCAACAGATCCAGATCGCCGGGCGACTGCCCTTCGGCCGTCAACGCCACGGCGGCTTCGGCGCGAAACTGTGTGCCGTGATTGACGACGTGCGCCAGCACTTGCCACAAGATGCTGGACTGTGGCACGCCTTTGGTGGTTTTGTATTCGATCGGCTGCCGCAGTTGTTCGTCGCTGAGCGTGGCGCTGAAGGCGCGCATGGCGGCTTCTTCTTCGGCCCAACGCGCCTGCAAAGCCTCCAGCGTGGGAAAGTCGCTTTCGGCGGGCAGGGCGCTGGGTGAAAGGCCGGATTGACAGCGCAGCCGCCACACAATTTCGGCGGCCAGCACGTGCGTCAGCGCGCCGCGAATACTGCCGTGGCTCAGGCCGTGCGGGGCGGTCAATCGATCGGGCGTGAGTTGAGCCGCCGCATGCAGCACGCGCGCGTTGGCCCAGTAGTTGTAGTCGAGCAGGAACTGGATGTCGGCGGTGTTCATCGCATCCATCCTATGGCAGCAGCGCTTCGCTCGTCGGGGCGCCGGTTGCGTCCCACTTGCGAAGGGCGTAGTAATCCTTCAGCATCAAGTCCATGTCGGGCAGCACGCCGGCGGCCGAGCCGGTGGGGCGCGGCTCAGTGGTGAGGCGGATCGGCAGCACGTCGTCTTTGGCCGTGATGCCCAATCGGTTGTTGATCTGCCGCTTGAAGTTGAACAGCCGCGCGCCCGTGTCCAGCACGTCCTGCCCGGTCCAGTTCCAACCCAGCGCTGTATTCACCAGTTCAGCGGTCTGGGCGGGCGTGAACGAGCCCTTGGTGATGAACTTGCACAGCCCTAAGGGATTATACGTAGTCATGAAATTTTGAAAATCGACGGCGACGGCCGCGCCCAGGGTGGAATCAAAGCGCTTGTGATCGATCCAGCCCTGCGGGTCGCCTTCCTGCCAGCCCGGCCACTCGATGCCGTTGCCGCGCCAGTACGAGATCGCTTCGAGGTGGCACGCGCCGCGGCTGGCGGTGGCGTAGTTGACGCCCATGCTGGCAAACGCGCGCGGATCATGATAGGGCAGTTCCAGCCCTTTGACGTGCAGGGCAAAGCGGTCGGTGCCGCGGCCGGTGCGGCGTGCGGCTTCGCGCGAGCCTTCGGCCAGCAGGTCGCCCAGCCCTTGCCGCCGCCCGATGGCGTGGATCAGGGCGATGATGGCGTCGTCGTCGCCCCAGTTCAATTCGAGGCCATTCGTCTCGGCTGTGGTGAAAATGCCTTTTTCATAGGCTTCAAACGCCCAGGCGATGACGCCGCTGGTCGAGATCACGTCCAGCCCGTAGCGGTTGCACAGATCGTGCATGGCGGCGATGGCGTTGAGATCGTCGCATTGCAGATTGGATCCGAAGCCGCACAACGTCTCGTATTCGGGGCCTTCGCCCCAGACGCCCGCGTACTTGCCCTCTTTGATCTCGATCGCCTTGCCGCAGCCGATGGGGCAGGCGTGGCAATAGGTGTGGCGCGCGAAGATCGTCTCGGCGATCGCTTTGCCGGACGTTTTGATGGTGCCCTCCGTCCAGTTGCCGCCGCGCCAGTTTTTGATGGCATTGTCGCCGAACTTGTCGGTGCCCGGGTGGCCGCCGGCGGTGCCCACCAGATGCAGCGCCTCCGCCGGGCCGTGCGCCATGATGTACTTGTTGTCGGCCTTCACCGTCGCGTGAAAGGCTTTGGCGTCGGCGTACTGCGGCTTCTCCTGGCCGCGCACGACGATGGCCTTGACGTTCTTCGAGCCGAGCACGGCGCCCATGCCGCCGCGCGCCGCCATGCGCGCGTGGCCGTGCCCGCCGCTGACGACGCCGGCGATTTTCACCAGATTTTCACCGGCCACGCCGATGATGGCGGCGCGCGCCTTTTCATCCGTCTCGGCGATGAGCAGGTCGTGCGCCTCAAACGTGTCTTTACCCCAGAGGTGCGACGCATCGCGCACTTCGATTTGATCGCCGCTGATGTACAGATAGACCGGTTTTTCAGCCCGACCGGTGATCACCACGCCGTCGTAGCCGGCGAAGCGCAGTTCCGCGCCCCAATGTCCGCCCAGGTTGGCCTCGTTCCAGATGCCGGTCAGGGGCGAGCGGCCGCAGAAGGACGATCGGCAGCCGGTGGGCGCGAACGTGCCGGAGAGCAGACCGTTGAAGATATAGATCGTGGCGCGCGGGTCGAGCGGCCCGATCGATGGATCGAGCTCGTCGGCAAACAGCTTGGCGGCGTAACCGCTGCCCAACAGGAATTTCTTCACGTCGGCATCAGCAATCGGTTCAATGGTATGCTGCCCGGTGTCCAGATCGAGGCGGAGGTAACGACCGGCATAGACGTAAGGCATGGCAGTCTCCCTGGTGCACAACATGAGGTAAACCAATTATACGCGCAATCGAAGCGGGGTGGCAAGCAGTCCGCGCTTCTTGTGCGAATCATCCGCCGCCGTTATAATCGCAACAACTTTCCGCCGACGCCGCGTCGGCGGTTTGATTGTCCCATCGGATGAATTCGATGGCTGACACGCTTCGCGAAACGCGTTTGCCCTGCGTCAGCCGCTGAATTCATTCAGCGGTGCCGGCATGCAGCGTTTGAGCGCGAACGTTCAGTCACAGCTCCTCGTCACGGTGATCCTCATCGGCTATCTCGCCCTGTCGATCGGCTTCAGCGTGGCCAATCCCATTTACGAATCGACCGACGAGCTGCATCACTTCCGCTATATTCGCTACCTTCAGCAATATGGCGCGCTGCCCGAACAGCGCGATGATCAGCCGCGCATTCAGGCGCATCACCCGCCGCTGTATTACCTCATCGCTGCGCTGGCCACCGCGTGGATCACGCCCGATCGCGACGCGCTGTACGAACCGGCGCAGAATCCGTACTACGGCTATCGTTACTGGGAGATCAACAACGACAACAAGAACCGCTATCTGCACGGTCCCGACGAAGCGTGGCCCTATCACGGCGTGGTGCTGATGGTGCACGTGGCGCGCTGGGTCAACGTCGTCCTCGGCGCGATCATGGTGTGGGTGACATATCAGATTGCGCTCGCGGTTTTTCCGCGGCGGTCGATGCTGGCCGGCGGCGCGGCGGCGATCGTGGCGTTCAACCCGCAGTTCCTGTTCATGAGCGGCGCGGTGAACAACGATGTGATCGCCGGCCTGTTTGGATCGATCCTGTTGTGGCAGGGTGTGATCATCATCCGTTCGGGCCTTACCACCCGCCGATCGATCCTGCTGGCCCTCGCGTTCGGCCTTGCGCTCATGGCCAAGTTCAACCTGGCGTTTGCGCTGCCGCTGGTTGAATTGGCTCTGCTCATCGGCGTCTGGCCAAAACGCGACTGGCGCGGCTTCGTCAAGGCGAATGTATTCCTGCTGATCGGCGTCGCCGTCCTCGCGGGCTGGTGGTTTGTGCGTAACTATCAGCTGTACGGCGAACCGACCGGCGTGCAGCGCATGAACGAACTGTGGGGCGGGCGCGATCCGCGCGAGAGTTTCTGGCTGGCCGTCAGCGAGATTCCGTACGCGTGGACGAGCCTGTGGGGGCGCTTCGGCTACGGGCAGATTCCGCTGCCGGACGCGATCTACCTCGGCGCGCTGGTCGTGACGGTCTTGGGCGCAATCGGCCTGATCGCCGCGTTGGTGCGGCGCGCGTACGAGCGCGTTCAGATAAAGCAGCTGGCCCTGGTCATCTTTGCCGCGCTGTGGTTTGCCGCTGCGCTGTTCGGTTACATGATGAGCAGCACCGCCGGACCGATGGGGCGTTTCTACTTTCCGGGTTTGTCCGCTTTTGCTCTCTTGCTCGCGGTGGGTTGGACAACCTGGCTCACTGTGCCATCACGCCAGCGGCCTCACCTTTCACGTTTTACGCTTTACAGTATGCCTGTCGCCGCCTTCGCTCTGGCCCTCATCGCCTTTTTCGGTTACTTTGTGCCGGCCTATACCGCACCGCCCGCCATCGATGCGTCGCACCTCGGGCCGGGCCCGGTCTTTGCTGATCGAATCGAATTTTTGGGGGCGCAGATCGATCGGGGGCAGGCACAGCCCGGCGATCCGATCAAAGTAACGTTGTACTGGCGCGCGCTCAAGCCGCTGGATCAACTCTACACGGAGTTCGTGCACTTGATCGACGAGGATGGTATCATCGTCGCGCAGCGCGATACGTGGCCGGGGCGTGGGATGTATCCGACGATCGGGTGGCAGCCGGGGCGGGCGTTCGCCGATGAATTCTATTTGCACGTGCCCGACGGCGCATACGCACCCGACAGGGCTGTTCTGCAAGTCGGCTGGGTCGATGCGGCCGGGACGCGGCTGAACTTGATCGGGCCGCAGGGTCAGACCTTTGTCGATGACGTTCAGCCGCTGGGCGACGTTACGCTGACGCCACACCTCGGCGACTTTCCCAACGCGATGCAGGTGAACTTTGGAAACAGGGTTGAGCTGGTCGGTTACGAAATGTCGCCGCGCGCCATCCTGCCCGGTGGAGCGGTGACGGTGACGTTGTACTGGCGCAGCACGGCCGGTTTTTCGGCGGATTATCAGGTGTTTTTGAACGCCATTCGGCCGGAGACGGGTCGTAAGAGCGCCGAGGATACGGGCCGCCCGCTGCGCGGCACGCTGGCGACGACGCAGTGGCCGGTGGGGCAGGTGATCACCGATGTGCGCGCGCTGAAGTTTCCGCCGACCGCCAAACCGGGCCTGCTCGATATTGAAGTTGGGTGGTTCCTGCCCGGCAGCGACCGGTTAAGTGTCCTGGCTGCTGACGGGCACGAGGTGGATGATAAGCAGTTGTTGAGTAAGATGAGAATTGTTGATAAGTGATGAGTGATGAGTAACGAGTAACGAGTGATGAGTAACGAGTGATGAGTGATGAGTGAAGTAATTGTTGGTTTGTCGATACACCTTGCGTTTCACGTTTCACGTTTTATGCATTACGCCCTACGCGATACGCGATACGCCACATGCGCATAGCCATGATTGGCCCGTTTGGGCTGCAACCGAAAGGCACGCTGAGCGTGCGGGCGCTGCCGCTGGCGCGGGCGCTG
Organism: uncultured Anaerolineae bacterium; assembly: GCA_964550855.1. Taxonomy (GTDB): domain Bacteria; phylum Chloroflexota; class Anaerolineae; order Fen-1058; family Fen-1058; genus JAGOBP01. The sequence goes on along the minus strand of CAZKBQ010000017.1, from coordinate 29,091 downwards.
GCGCAGCGCGGCCACGCCGTGCGCGTCATCGTGCCGCCGTGGGATCATCCGCAGGATGCGGGACGCACGTGGCAGGCTGCCGGGGTGGAGGTTGAGAACATCAAACTGCCCGCACCAACGCCGGGGCTGTTTCATGTGAGGGTGACGCAGTCACTGGTACAACGTGCGCTCGATTTTAGGCCGGATGTGATTCACTGCTTCAAACCCAAAGCGTACGCCGGCCTGTCGGCGTGGATGCTGTGGCAGTTGAAGCGCATCGGGCGGGTGAAGGCGCGCCTGATCGTCGATACGGATGATTGGGAGGGCGCGGGCGGCTGGAACGATCTCAATGCTTATTCATGGCTGCAAAGCAAGCTGTTCGCGTGGCAGGAGAAGTGGGGTCTGACGCACAACGACGGCGTGACGGTGGCGAGCCGCGCGCTGGAGTCGATCGTGTGGTCGTTGGGCAAGAAGCGCGAACGCGTGGCGTATGTGCCCAATGGTGTGCGGGATTCAGAAGTGAAAAGTCGGGAGCCGGAAGTGCGAATCCCGAATTCTGGATTTTTAGTTCTGCTTTACACCCGGTTCTTTGAGTTTAAGATCGAACGACTGCTTGAAGTCTGGCGCAGGATCGTGGCCGAAGTGCCTGACGCCAAATTGATTGTGGTGGGCAAGGGCTTTGCCGGCGAAGAAGATCAACTGTTGAAGCGAGCAGAATCGATCGGGCTGCGCGGCTCGATCGAGTACGCGGGTTGGGTCCCGACGGATAAACTATCGGCATACTTCGCCCGATCGGACGTGGCGCTGTTTCCATTTGACGATACGCTGATCAATCGCACCAAGTGCTCCGTGAAGTTGATCGATCTGCTGGCGGCGGGCGTGCCGGTGATCGCCGATGCCGTGGGCCAGAACACGGAGTACATCCGCCACAATGAGACGGGCGTGCTGGTGGCGAGCGGCGATGTGGCGGCGATGGCGCAGGCTGCGATTGATCTGGGACGCGATCGGGCGCGGGCGCAGCGGTTGGGTGCGGCCGCCGCGCGCGATGTGCGCGAGCGCTTCAATTGGGAGCGGTTGAGCGCGGAGGCGGAACGGCTCTATGGCGCGGCGTGAAGTGAGGAAGTCGATCGGGTTGTGGCTGCCCGTCCTGCTGTGGATGGGCGTCATTTTCTGGGGATCATCCATCGGCAGTGTGCCCAAAGCGGGCGGCGTCGCCATCGACGCCATCGTACACCGCACCGCGCACGTGCTGGAATTTGCGGTGTTGGGCTGGCTGCTGCTGCGCGCCCTCAGCGCTGGCCGCGCGATCACCCGACGTGACATTGCCATCACCTTGATCGGGGTGACGTTGTACGGGATCAGCGACGAGCTGCATCAGCGCTTTACGCCGGGCCGCAGTTCCGAGTTGAGCGCGGTGCTGTTTGATGCGGCGGGCGGGCTGATCGGCGCGTGGGCGTGGCGGTGGTGGGCTAGCCGGCAAAAAGGCGGCGCGATCAGCCAACGAGTTGGCAAGTCGGTCATCAAACCGACCGGTAAGTAGCGCTGCTTAATTGGCCGCTGTGCGCTCGGCCGAAGAGTCGTCATCGGCCAGGGGCGGCCGGGTGAATTCAAATTCCTCGACGTGTGTTTCTTCCGCCGCTTTCGGAATTTCGAATTCTGATTCTTCTTCGTCGTCGATCGTCGTCGCTTCAGCCGCCGGCGGCGTCTCCACCGGCACGATCACGATGTCGCCGAACAGCGCCTCCTGCTGCACGTCCACTTTGCGCCTGCGCAGCAGCTCCAGCACGGCCAGAAAGGTGACGATGACCTCGATGCGGTCGCGCGAGCGGCGCAGCATGCGCTTGAAGCTGATGTGCGGGCGATAGCGCAGCATGCGCTCGATCAGGCCCATCTGATCGCGAATGGTCAGTGTGAAGGGCTTGACCACCGTGCCGACCGGCGGCGCGGGCTTCTCCAGGTCCAGCACGCCGCGCACGGCTTTGATAAGCATATCTACTGTGACATTGGAGAGATCGAGTTTGGCCTCGATTTTGGGCGGCGGCGCGACGCGCACGTAAGTGCGCAGCCCGGCCGCTTCGCGCTCGGCCAGCGTGCGCGCCGATTCCTTGTACTGCTTGTACAGCAGCAGCTGCCGCACCAGTTCGTCGCCGGGGTCTTCTTCGCCTTCAGGCTTGGGCGCCGGCGGACGCGGCAGCAGCGCCTCGCTTTTGATCAGCAGCAGTTTAGCGGCCACCACCAGAAAATCGGCCACCGCGTCAACCTGCAATTGCTCCAGCACGTGAATGTATTCCAGATACGCGCCGGTGACGCGCGCCAGCGACACGCGCGTGATGTCCAACTCGTCGCGCTCGATCAGGTACAGCAGCAGATCGAGCGGGCCTTCGAACTCATCAAGTTTGACCTGAAAGGTTTCCAGACGGTTGAGCATGGATCAAGGATTAGAGCAAATTCCACTTTGGTTTACGGCTCTGTCAGTCCCGCACGTTTCGCCTGGCGCGCCCCCGCTTCGCGGACAGGGCGTAAGCGGGCATTCAGCAACCCGTCAAACTCATTTGGCATTTGTCATTGTTCATTTGTCATGGCCCATTATACCAAGCGTGTCGATGATCGCCGCGCGCGCATTGGGCCACACGCCGCCGGGATCGGTGATTTGATCGAAGAACTGGAAACATTGACTTTGACCGAGGCGTGTCGCCCCCTCAGCGGTGGCAGGCGGTGCGCCCACCCACGACAGCGGCCCGATCCACAACCGATAAATGATGCCGCGCGATCCGGCGCTGAATTCCAATTCGGATATGCCCTTAGGCCCGGTCCAGCCGGCGGGCCGCGCATCCCGATCGGCGACGCGCACCGTCACGCCAGCCGGCGTCAGCGATTTCAACTGTGCCATCACGCCGTAAAAACGGGCTTCGTCGCAGCCCCCGCCGTAATCTTTACGCGGCACGAGCAATCGATACGGAAAGCCGTTCATCGTGATCTCGGTCAGCGGTTCGTAGCGCGCGCCGATGGCTTGCAGCACTGGCGGTGGATAAAACTGTGCGCGGAACACGATCAGGCCGAACGCCTGCCGATCGATCATGGCGATTAGATCGGTGGGATCGTAGGCGTGGTTGTTCCACAAATTGAGCAGCTGCGTCGGATTGGTGACCACCGGCTGATCGGCGCGCAGGGCGAACAGCGCTTCCTCGGTGAGCGCCACTCTGTCGGAGAGCCGGATCATGTCCACGATGCGATCGCCGGCGGCCGTGTCGACTTCGGTGGGAAAGTGGCCGACCTGCGTATAGCCGACCGCGTCGTAGTAGGGATAGCCTTCGTACACCGATGCGTCGCGCCCCACGCCGATGATGTCCGCGAGCGTTCCGAAGATCGGCCCGGCAGTGGGCAGATGACGCACGCCATACGCTTGCGCGAGATAGAGCAGCGGGATCGCCGCCAACACCATCGGGGCCAGACGCGGCCACCTGATGGGCAGCGCCTGCTTCAACTTTGCCAGCGCCAGGCCAGAGAGTATACAGGCCGCCACAATCGCCGTGGAGAAGTAACTTTCGCCGGCCCCCCACTTGCCGGACAGCGCGGCCGTGATCAGCGCCAACGCAAACCAGATCGAAAACGCGCTCAAACGCGACCAGTACAATTCGTACACGGCGTAACCGATCGCCAATGCGGCGACAACAAAATGCAGGCTGAAGAACTGTCGAAACAGGTCGAGCGCTTGATGCACGTCGTAGGCGTTGGCATTGGCCGTAATTGTGTTGAGGTACCACTGTCCCTGCGTGGCGACGTTGAGCCATAGGAAGATCGCGCCGGCGGCGATAGCCAGACCCATCCCGGCCACGATCGATTTTCCGGGCGATCGCAAAAACAGGAAGATCAACACAGCCGCCACCGTCACCACCGCCAGTTGCTTGGTGTAGCCGGCCGCCAGCAGCGCCAGCATCGAGAAAATGATATTGCGCCGGTCGTGTCGGGCATCATCATATTTACTGATGGCGATGACGGCCAGCAGTTCAAACAACACCATCGGCAGATGCTGACGAAACAGCGGCCCGACGTGATAGATGAAGTTGGAGGCCAGCACCATCAGGCCGGACAGCACGGCGATGGGGCCGTCGCGCGTCTGCGCGTGCACCACCCAACCGACCAGCGCCGCGAGCAACAGACTCAATACAAAGGCCAGCACGCGCCCCGCCAGCAGCGTCGGCCCAAAGATCGAGAACAACGGAATGACCATCAGGTGAAACAACGGCGGATAATTACTGGCATAGAAGGGATAAACTTCGTTGTCGCGGTACGGCCACTGGCCCTGGGACAACAGAAGACTGTCATTCAGTTCAAAGCCTTCGCCCTGATCGTAATCGTAGGGGAAGCGAAACAGTGACAGGGCATAGAGGCAATAGATAATGAAGTAGCCGACGAAAGCAAGGATGGCGAGAAGATAGAGTGTCTTAGTGAGAGAGTGCGATAGTTGGGTGGTGCGATAGTGAGGTGGCGGCGGGGTGGCTGAATCGTTTGTCATTGGTCTTTGTCATGTAGTCAATTGGATGCCCGACAGAAACACGCTTCGCGGGGATGACGCCGCATTGGGCCTAACTTAATGGCATTGAGTCATTTGTCATGGTTCATTAGCTTACGCTGGACGGTCACCCAATCGAATGAGCGGCAGCGCCATCCCGATCAGGCCGAGGCCGCCGATCAGCCCGATGACTTGCAGCGGCCCAAAGCCGGCATCGCGCGCGCCGATCAGATTGGCGGCCAGCGCGCCCGCGATGACGATCAGGCCGGCGACGATAAAGGCATATCCCAGGTGACGTTTGGTGATCATCGGCGGCGATTATAACACGTGATGCTGGCCCTCATCCCTCATTCAATTCTCATTTCCCTCTGCCCAAAACCCGATATAATGAATTAAGCCTGCTGTACGCCTCTTGGAGTTGACCTGTTCTCCCGTCAGGGTGAGCCGCCCTGGCGAAAGGTCGATTGTTATCCGGGAGTGTCGCGCCTGATCTGGCACGCGGGCAATCTGTTTCGTTCTCGACTGCGTAGGATGAGTAACCATGGCTGACTCGCCTATCCCATCGCGCCTGGCCGTGTGGCGCAACCGTCTGCGACGTTTGCGCGCTGCTGCACGGCGAGCGGCGCCGTTTGCTTCAGGCGTGCTGGCCGCGCTGCTGGCGCTGCTGGTGTACAACGTATTCTTTCCACCGGCGCGACCGCTCACCACGACCGATGTCAAACAGACCGTCGTCGAAGCGATGGCCTCGGCCACGCCGCCGCCCGCGTATTCCGAAGTGGTGTATCGCATCATTCGACCGTCCTTGATCCTGATCGAAACGCGCGGCCGCGATGAGAGCGGCAAGGTGACCCACGGCCTGGGCAGCGGCGTCGTCATCAACGACAACGGCGATATTCTCACCGCGCTGCACGTCGTCACCAACACCGACATCATCACGCTGACGTACGCGGATGGTTACGAGACGAACGGCCTCATCGCCGAACAGCGGCCCGAAACCGACATCGCCGTCTTGCAGGCCAGTCAGCCGCCCACGCAGACTTTTCCTGCCGTCCTGGGCAACCCCAACGCCATGCGCGTGGGCGATGAAGCCTACGCCGTGGGCAATCCCTTTGGGCTGTACGGCTCGATGAGTGCGGGTGTCATCTCCGCCTTCGATCGATCCTTCCGTCCTCCCAGTTCCACGCTGACGCTGCGGGGCCTGATTCAGATCGACGCTGCGGTGAATCCCGGCAACTCCGGGGGGCCGCTGCTCAATCGGGCGGGTGAAGTAATCGGCATCGTCGAAGGGATCGTCAATCCCACCGACGGTGAATTCTTTGTCGGCATCGGCTTTGCCGTGCCCATCGACAGCGCCCTCGGCGGCGCGGGCGGTTCACCGCCGTATTGATCTACACAGTCTGTCACCGTCATGCCCGAATGCCTGCGAAGCGTATCGGGCATCTACTGGCCGACCAATAACGATTCCTAATCGGAACCTTGGATTCCCGCCTAAAGCGCGCGGGAATGACTTTCCGGTCGGCGTCATGCCCGAATGTCTGCGAAGCGTATCGGGCATCCAGTGTGACAGTCAGAGTATGTGCCGATCGGGTCACTGGATTCCCGCCTAAAGCGCGCGGGAATG
>CAZKBQ010000017.1:0-22878 GCA_964550855.1 uncultured Anaerolineae bacterium | reverse complement strand
GTCAGAGTATGTGCCGATCGGGTCACTGGATTCCCGCCTAAAGCGCGCGGGAATGACTTTCCGGTCGGCGTCATGCCCGAATGTCTGCGAAGCGTATCGGGCATCCAGTGTGACAGTCAGAGTATGTGCCGATCGGGTCACTGGATTCCCGCTTAAAGCGCGCGGGAATGACTTTCCGGTCGACGTCATGCCCGAATGTCTGCGAAGCGTATCGGGCATCCAGCGTGACGGTCAGAGTATGTGCCGATCGGGTCACTGGATTCCCGCCTAAAGCGCGCGGGAATGACAGAGAAGTACAATGAGGAGATCACCATGCCCAACGGACAATATGACTTAACGCCCAATTCCCCGCCGATGGAGCGCGTGTTGTATGAAGTCAAGAAAATCATCGTCGGGCAGGATCATTTGCTGGAGCGCCTCGTCGTCGCGCTGCTGGCGCGCGGCCACATCCTCGTCGAAGGCGTGCCCGGCCTCGCCAAGACGATGGCCATCAAGACGCTAGCCGAAGCCATCGGCGGCGAATTCAAACGCATCCAGTTCACACCCGATCTGGTGCCCGCCGATCTGATCGGCACGCGCATCTACAATCAAAAGACCGGCGAGTTCAACACTTCGCTCGGCCCGGTCTTTACCAACCTGCTGCTGGCCGACGAGATCAATCGCGCGCCCGCCAAGGTGCAGAGCGCGCTGCTGGAAGTGATGCAGGAGCGGCAGGTCACCATCGGGCGCGAAACGTACAAGGTGCCCAATCCGTTTCTGGTGCTGGCCACGCAGAACCCCATCGAGACCGAAGGCACCTATCCCTTGCCGGAAGCGCAGGTCGATCGCTTCATGCTCAAAGTGCTGGTGGGTTATCCCACCACCACCGAGGAATTTGTCATCGTCGAGCGCATGACGGGCGCGCTGCAGGCCGTGCAAAAAGTCATCACCACCGATCAACTGTTGGACCTGCAAAAACAGGTCGATCAGGTGTACGCCGATCAGGCCCTGATCGAATACGCGGTGCGCATGGTCACGGCCACCCGCCAACCCGGTGAATTTGGCCTGAAAGAACTGCAGCATTACATCACCTTTGGGGCCAGCCCCCGCGCCTCGATCAATCTCATTCTCACCGCGCGCGCTCTGGCGTTTGTGCGCGGCCGCGATTACGTCCTGCCGCAAGACGTGCTGGACATGGCCTTCGATGTGATGCGCCATCGTCTGGTGTTGTCGTATGAAGCGCTGTCCGATAACGTCAGCGCCGACGACGTGTTGAAGAAGATTCTCGATCGGATTCCGATCCCGGTGGTGCCGTTACGTGATCAACGACTCAACGCCCGTGTCAATGCCTGACGCGCCGATGACCGTCGGTGCAGCCACGCCCGATCGGATCTTGCAGCGGCTCGACTGGCAGGTCATCCGCCGGTTGGACGGTCTGCTGCAAGGCGACTATCGCAGCCTGTTTTACGGCTACGGCGTGGATTTTGCCGATCTGCGCGAATATCAACCTGAAGACGATATTCGCTACATCGATTGGAACGTCACCGCGCGCATGGATGCGCCCTACGTGCGGCAGTACGTCGAAGACCGCGAAGTCACGGCGTGGTTTCTGCTCGATCTCAGCCCGTCGATCGACTTCGGCACGGTGCAGAGCCTCAAGCGCACGGTGCTGATCGACTTCGTCACGACGCTGGCCCGCCTGCTCACGCGGCACGGCAATCGCGTGGGCGCGATGTTTTACGCCGGGCAGACGTCCCGCATCGAGCGCACGATTCCCGCACGCGGCGGGCGTATTCAAGTGTTACGCATCATCAATGATCTGCTGCGGCAGCCGCGTTTGGTGCGCGCGCCTTTCACTGATCTTTCACCGCTGCTCAACGGCGCGCTGAACGCCCTCAAACAGCGATCGCTGGTCTTTGTCATCTCGGACTTTATCAGCGCGCCCGGCTGGGAACGGCCCTTGAGCCTGCTCAACCGGCGACACGAAGTGCTGGCGGTGCGGCTGACCGATCCGCGCGAGATCGATCTGCCCGACATCGGGCCGATCGTGCTGGAGGATGCGGAGACGGGCGAGCAGCTATACGTGGACACGCACGACCGCGGGTTCCGCGCCCGCTTTGCCGAGACGGCCCAACGACGCGAAACCGCCATCGCCGCCGCCGCCAAACACGCGGGCGTCGATCTGCTGCCGCTATCGACGGACGAAGATCTCGTGCGCGCCATCGTGCGGTTTGCGGCGTTGCGGAAGCAGCGGAGACGATGACCAACCGTCATTGCGAGCAGGCCGAAGGCCGATGCAGCGCTCTCGCGTTGATAAATTTGAAATTGCGTCGCCGCTACGCAGTTCGCAATGACGTCTGAAACCTGAAATCTGCAATCTGAAATCACCATGTCCTTCATCTGGCCGGTCATGCTGGTGCTGTTGTTGTTGATTCCGCTGTTCGTCGTGTTGTACACACGGCAGCAGCAGCGGCGACAGCGCCTGCTGGCAACCTATGGCAACTTTGGCTTGATGCAGTCTGGCGGGCAGTCGATTGGCCGCCGGCGTCACGTGCCGCCGTTGTTGTTTCTGATCGCGCTGGCGCTGCTCATCGTCGCCGTGGCCCGGCCGCAGATGGAACTGAGCCTGCCGCGCGTTGAGGGCACGGTCATTTTGGCCTTTGACGTGTCCGGTAGCATGGCGGCAGACGATCTTCAGCCCACGCGCATGGAAGCGGCCAAGGCCGCCGCCCGCGACTTCGTGGCCAATCAGCCGCGCAGTGTGCTGATCGGCGTGGTGGCCTTCAGCGAAAGCGGCTTCAGCGTGCAGCCACCCACCACCGATCAGGCCGCCATCCTGGCCGCGCTCGATCGGCTGGCGCCCACGCGCGGCACGTCGCTGGGCAACGGCATCCTGATGGCGCTGAATGCGCTGACGATCAAGAACGAGCCGGCCGCCGACGAGATTTACAGCAACTTGCAGCTCACGCCCACGCCCACGCCCACGCCCGTGCCTAAGGGGACATACACATCGGCAGCCATCGTGATGCTGACCGACGGCGAAAACACCGCGCCGCCCGATCCGCTGGAGGCCGCCCAAACGGCGATCGATCGCGGGGTGCGCATCTACCCGATCGGGATCGGCAGCACCGCCGGTGCCCTGCTAAAGGTCGAAGGATTCACCGTCCGCACGCGCCTCAACGAAGAACTGCTGCAGCAGATCGCGCAGCTGACGGACGGTGTGTATTATCACGCGGAAAACGAGGCCGAACTGAAGGCCGTTTACGATCAGGTCGGGGCGCAGCTGGTCGTCAAACCCGAACAGACCGAGCTCACGGCTCTGCTGGCGGGCGTGAGTGTCTTGCTGCTGTTGATCGGCGGCGCCTTGTCGCTGCTGTGGTTCAACCGTTTGCCGTGAGGCAGATCGGAGGTGGCCGATGGACGTGCTCTGGCCCGGCTCACTATTCTTACTAATTCTGGCGCCGCTGCTGATCGCCGCTTACGTGTGGGTGCTGAGGCGGCGGCGGCGCGCGGTGGTGCGCTACTCCAGCCTGTCGCTGGTGCGCGAGGCGCTGCCGAAGCGCGCCGGCTGGCGGCGGCATGTGCCGTTTGCGTTGTTTGTGCTGGCCGTGATCAGCCTGGTCATCGCGCTGAGCCGGCCCGTGTCCGTCATCGCCGTGCCGTCCAATCAGACCACCATCATCCTGGCGGTGGACGTGTCCGGCAGCATGTGCCAGACCGACATCAGCCCCACGCGCCTGCAGGCCGCGGAAGCTGCCATGCTGGCGTTCATCCGACGACAGGCCGGTAACACGCAGATCGGGCTGGTGGCCTTTTCCGGCTTTGCGGCCATCATTCAGCCGCCCACGTCCGATCCGGAAGCGCTGCAGACCGCCATTGAAAGTCTGATGACGGGCCGCCGCACCGCCATCGGCAGCGGCATCTTGAAGTCCATCGACGCCATCGCCGAGATCGATCCCAACGTCGCGCCCAGCACCAACGAATTCACCGCCGGCGCCGAGCCGACGCCCGTGCCGCGCGGCGCGTATGTGCCCAACATCATCGTGCTGCTGACCGACGGCGTGAGCAATGCCGGACCTGATCCGTTGGAGGCCGCCCAGCAGGCCGTGACGCGCGGGGTGCGCGTTTACCCGATCGGTTTTGGCACCGAAAACGGCGCCGAATTCAGCCTGGCCTGCGGCCCGCAATTTGCCCGCTTCAACGGGCGGCAGTTCGGCGGCGGACAGTTCGGCGGCGGGCAGGGCGGGTTCCGGCGCGGCATCGACGATGCCACTTTGCAGCAGGTGGCTGATATGACCGGCGGCACGTATCACACGGCCGAAAGCGCGGGCGAATTGCAGAGCGTGTTTGACAATCTGCCCACCTATCTGATTACCAAGCACGAGACTTCAGAAATCAGCGTGGTCTTTGCCGCCATCGGCGCGCTGCTGGTTGCGCTGGCGGTGGCCCTGGCGCTGATCTGGCAGCCGCTGCCGTGAAAGATCTGCGATAGCCTGCAACAGGCGGTGGATCGCAGGCGGCAGAAGCAAACCCGATCGGTCGGTGGCTCGATCGGGTTTGAGTTGTCCACTCGTTGTCGAACGGTCGGGCTGGCGTTGATCGCGCGTTGGGTTATTGATCGAGTTGGGGCTATAATAGCGTTGGAAAGTCCGATCAAGCGCGTGCGATCATGCCCGACAAGTCCCGCCGCAAACGCCGCCCGCTCAGTCCGCTGGAATTCGTGCTCATCAGCCTCATCCTCGGCATCATCGGTCTGATGGCGCTGCAGTTCCTGTTTGGTCAGCTGGGCATTTCGGCGGCGCGCACGGCCCGCCGCTCGCCGGCGTTGAGCGTGCCCACCATCACCGAGACCGCCATCGCGGTGGCGCTGGCCGAACCCACGCCGGTGGCCGTTTCATCGGACACACCTGCGCCGCCGCCCACGCAAGTGCTGCCGCCCACCTGGACGCCCACGCTGACGTGGACGCCGCGGCCCACTCACACACCCACACCCACCAACACGCCCACGCCGTCGGCCACATCCAAGCCGCCGCTGCCGGGTCTGCGCCCCACCGTCACGCTGGCGCCGGTTGAGGCGATCTCCGGCACCGAGTTCATGAATCTGCCGCCCGAAGTGCAGATCGGCGCGCCCACGCCGGTGCCCGTGCTCGATCTGCCGACGAACACCATCAACATCGTGCTGCTGGGCAGCGATCGTCGCCCCGATACGCCCGGCTGGCGCACCGACGTGATCATCGTCGCCAGCATCAACCCCGATCTGCCGTCGGTCAACCTGTTTAGCATTCCGCGCGATACGTGGGTGTACATTCCCAACTGGCGCTACACGCGCATCAACCTGGCCGATGCGCACGGTGAGACCATCGGCTTCCCCGGCGGCGGCCCGGGCCTGGTGGCCGAGACGCTGCAATACAACTTTGGCATTCCGGTTCAATACTACGCGCGGGTTGATTTCGACGGCTTCAAGAAATTGATCGACGCAGTCGGCGGCGTCAGCATTGTGGCCGATTGCCCGCTGTACGACATCTTCCCCGATAATCCACCCGGCGTCACGGACATCGGCTACACGGAGATCACCGGCACCATCGATATTCCGACGGCGGGCGTCTATCACCTCGACGGCAAGCACGCGTTGTGGTACGCGCGCTCGCGCAAGACCACCAGCGATTTCGATCGCTCGCGCCGCCAGCAGCGCGTGCTGCGCGGCCTGTGGAACGAGATTCAGGCGCAGGGCATCATCGGCCAGCTGCCCAATCTGTGGGGCGAACTGCTCAACACCGTGCAGACCGATCTGACGCTGAACGACGTGCTGTACCTGGCCGGCCTCGGCACGCAGATCGATCGCGCGCGCATCAAGAACAGTTTTTTGGACGGGGAAAACGCGCACCGCTTTGTCAGCGCCGAAGGCGCCAGCGTGTTCTACTTCAACTACGACGAGATTTCGCCGACGCTGCAATCGGCCTTTGAGCCGCTGAATCTCAATCGGGCCGGGCAACCGCCCGCCTTAGTAGAAGTGCTGAACGGCACCACACATCCCGACTGGGACGCCGTCGCCGCCGACCGGTTGAGCTGGGCCGGCTATGGTGTGGCACGCACCAGCCCCGCCGATCGGGCCGATTACGCCGCCACGCAGATCATCGACCTGCGCGCCACGCCCAAAGGCTCGCGCCTGTCAGAACTGGGGCGGCTGTTCCGCGTGACCGGTCCCAACCTGATTTCACAACCTGATCCTGCGGCCGACGTGGACTACCGCATCATCCTGGGCGCCGACTGGGATCCGTGCCAGCGCGCCGCCGTCGGCGTCTTTCCCACGCGCACGCCCACGCCCACCCCGGCGCCAGAGTAAAGCGCGGCGCCCTCGCACACCACGCGGGTCATTGTCCGCCGTATCATCTCAGGCTATAATCGCGGCCTATGCTCAAAGCCTTGCGTCTGATCACTGAACTATTGCTCGTTTCAGCACTCGTCGCCGGCTGCGCGGGACTGGCGCTTGAGCCGGTCACGGTGGCGGTGGTGACGCCGACCGCGACTCCGCGCCCGACGGTGACGCCGCTTATCACGCCGTCGCCGTGGCCCACCTTCACGCCGTCGCCGACGGCTGCGGTGACGCCGACGCCGACGCGCACACCGACCTCGACGCCCGTGCCCACCATCCCGATTCGGCCGCGGCTGGCCGGCGAGCTGGGCGTCACGATCGAGATTACGGCCGGCCTCACGTTGAGCGGCGACCTGCCAATTCCCACGCCCGTGCCCATGATCGATTTGCCCGCCGGCACCATCAACGTGCTGCTGCTCGGCACCGATGCGCGCCCCGGCGAAACGCTGGGCCGCACCGACACGCTCATCGTCGTCAGCGTCAACCCCGATCAAAACTACGTGACAATGCTGAGCCTGCCGCGCGATCTGTACGTGTACATCCCCGGTGCCAACCGAATGGATCGCATCAACACCGCCGACATCTGGGGCAGCCGCTTCAAGCTGGGCCAGCGCGTCGACCTGCTGGCCGAGACGCTGCGCTACAACCTGGGCATCCCGATCAACTACTACGCCATCGTCAACTTTGACGGCGTGCGCCAGATCGTCGACCGGCTGGGCGGCATCGACGTGCTGGCGCAGTGCCCGCTGTACGACGTGTTTCCCGATCTGCCGCCGGGCCAAAGCGACATCATCACCGACACCGCGCTGCTGTCCACCGTGCCCACCGGCACCATCGACATTCCGACGCCGGGGCTGTACACGCTGGACGGGCAGCACGCGTTATGGTTCGCCCGCTCGCGCTATTCCACCAGCGACTTCGATCGCTCGCGCCGCCAGCAAAGCGTGCTCAAGGCCGTGTGGAGCAAGATCAAGGCGCAGGGTCTCGTCAGCCAGCTGCCCAATCTGTGGGGCGAACTGACTTCGCTGGTGACCACCGATCTGACGTTGAACGATGTGGCGTTTCTGGCGGGCTTCGGGGCGCAGCTGCCCGATGCACGCTTGAAGCAGCGCGCGCTGGGCCGCGAGGCACTGGACTCGATCACTACCGACGGCGGTGCGCAGGTGCTGCAGATCGTGCCGGATCGCGTGGCGCAGGTGATCGCCGAGGCGTTTGAGCCGCCGCTGTCCAACGTGGCGGCGCAGGCGGCGGCCTCAGTAGAAGTGCTAAACGCCACCGGCTGGGCCGGCTACGATCGGCTGGCCGTGGAGCGGCTGGCCGCCGACGGTTTCACCGTCTCCACGTTCGGGCCGGCGGCCGAAGTCGTCTCGCGCACGCAGCTCATCAATTTCGGCACGGCGACGAAAGGCTCGCGGGCCAACCAGTTGATCCGATTGTTTAATCTCAAACCTGATCAGGTCGTCAATCAACCGGCTGTCGGCAGCCCGATCGATTTTCGCCTCTTCATCGGCCGCGATTTTGATCCGTGCAAGCCGCCGCCGGCCGCCGTCACCTTCCCCACGCCCACGCCTTCGCCGACGCCGGACGTCACGCCCACGCTTCAACCATAAAACGGACGCGCCATGATTCACGTTCATCTGCTGGAGGAGTTCGATTCGGAGGCGGTTGCCGATCTGCGACGGCGGCTTGATCCGCGCCTGCGTCTCACGACCGGCGCCGATCTGCCGGACGCGGCCGATATTGACATTCTGATCGCGGGGCGGCCTACCGCCGCGCAGCTGGCGGCCTGCAGCAACTTGCGCGCGCTCGTCGTGCCATGGGCGGGCGTGCCCGACACGACACAGGATTTGCTGCGCCGCCATCCGCAGGTATCCGTCCACAACCTGCACCATAATGCCGCCGCCACCGCCGAAATGGCCGTGGCGCTGATGCTGGCCGCCGCCAAATTCCTGGTGCCGATCGATCAACGGCTGCGCGCCGACGACTGGTCGCCGCGCTATGCGCCGTCGCGCTCGATCGGCCTGCGCGGCAAGACGGCGCTGATCGTCGGTTACGGGCAGATCGGGCGACGGGTGGGGCGGGTATGCCGCGCGCTGGAGATGACGGTGCTCGCCATCCGGCGCCATCGTGTCCCGTCAGGGCGAGGCGAGACCGAAGCGATCCCGGCCGAAGTCTATACGCCGCGTGACTTATCGAGCCTGCTGCCGCGGGCGCACGTGCTCATCATCACCGCGCCGCTGACCCCGGAGACGAAAGGCTTGATCGGAGAACGCGAGTTGGCCTTGCTGCCGCGCGGTTCGATTTTAGTGAACGTGGGGCGGGGCGCGATTGTCGATGAAGCCGCGTTGTACTTTGCCTTGAAATCAGGCCGGCTGGCCGCGGCAGGGCTGGATGTGTGGTACACCTATCCAACCGATGAAGCCTCGCGCGCGCACACACCGCCATCGCGCTATCCGTTTCACGAACTGGACAACGTGGTGATGAGTCCGCATCGCGGCGGCGACGAAGCCGGCATCGACGCGGAGCGCATGGCGCAGCTGGCCGACCTGCTCAATGCGGCGGCGCGAGGCGAGTCGCTGCCCAACCGGGTGGACGTGCTCGCGGGCTACTGAACCCACTCGATGGCGTCGCCGACGTTGATGACGCCGCCTTCGATCACCTTGAACAGCGTGCCGCGCTTGCCTTCCATGGCTGCGCGCAGGCCGGGGCGCTTGTCCTCGATGAACTGGCACGGCGCGCAGTCAAGCGTGGCTTCCAGCAGCGCCGCGCCGGCCCGCAGGCGGCGGCCGGGCGGCGTGCCCGCTAAGTGGATGCCCTTAACCGTCAGATTCTCGCGCACGTCCCCGGCCGGCAGTTGAAATTCGTCCAGCAGCTCCTGCTCGATGATCAGCACCTGCCGTTTGGTGCGGCCCGCGTTGGCGTCGCCGCGCAGGCCGAAGTCGGCCACGGCTTCGGTGCTGGCGACAATCTGCATCGGCTCGCCCTCAGCCGGCTTGAGTTGAAGATGAATAATCTGGCCCATCGGTTGTCCTCGTCCCTTGACGAATGACGAGCAAGGTTGGCGCTCACTCGTCACGCCTGACTTGTCAAACGTTATGCCGTCTCCAGGTATCGTTCCAGTTCCCACTGCGATACCCGAATGCGATAGTCATCCCATTCGCCGCGTTTCACGCGCATATAATCGGCGTACAGCGTCTCGCCCAGCGCGGCGCGAATGACCGGATCGTTCTCCAGCTCGTCCAGCGCCTGTTCCAGCGTGCCGGGCAGGGTGGCGATGCTGCGCGCCTGCAGCTCGGCGGGCGTGAAGTGATAGACATCCACGTTGTTCACGTTGGGCGGCGCGGTCAGTTGCTGCTCGATGCCGTCCAGCCCGGCCGCCAGGATGGCCGCGAACGCGAGATAAGGATTGCACGACGGATCAGGAAAACGCAGTTCGATGCGGGTGGCCTGATCGTTGCCGGGCGTGTAGCGCGGAATCCGAATGAGCGCCGACCGGTTCATCTGCGCCCAGCAGACGTACACCGGGGCCTCGTAACCGGGCACCAGCCGCTTGTAGGAATTGACCGTGGGCGCGACAACCGCCGCCAGAGCGCGCGCGTGCTTTAACTGGCCGGCGAGGAACGCATACGCGATCGGGCTGAGATGGAACGGATCACCGGGATCGAAGAACAAATTCCGGCCATCCAGTGAGAACAGGCTCTGATGTGTATGCATGCCCGAACCGTTGATGCCAAAAATCGGCTTGGGCATAAACGTCGCCAGCAAATCATGCTCCACCGCCACGGCCTTCACCACGTACTTGAAGGTGATCGAATTGTCGGCGGTGACCAGCGCGTCATCATATTTGAAATCGATCTCGTGCTGGCCCAGCGCCACTTCGTGATGGCTCATCTCCACTTCCAGGCCCATCGCTTCCAGCGCCAGCACGATGGCGCTGCGCACCCGCTGGGCTTCATCGCGCGCCGAAAAATCGAAGTAGCTGCCCACATCGTGCGGCACGGCGCGGATCTGCTCGCCGTTGGTGTTCTTCAGCAGGAAAAACTCCAGCTCCGGGCCGACGTTGAATTGATAGCCCAGCGCCCTGGCGCGCGCCAGCTGCCGCTTCAAAATGTAACGCGGATCGCCCTCGAAAGGTGTGCCATCGGTGTTGTGGATGTCGCACAGCACCCGCGCGCGTCGGCGCGCCGGCGCACTCCACGGCAGCACGCGATAGGTGCTGGGGTCGAGGCGCAGCAGCATATCGCTTTCCTGGATGCGGGCAAAGCCCTCCACCGACGAACCATCGAACCACATGCCGTTGTCCAGCACGTCGGCGAGACGGTGGGCCGGGATGTCCACACTCTTGACAGTGCCCAGCAGGTCGGTAAATTGCAGCGAAACAAACTTCACATCGTCATCGGTGATGCGTTGCAGTAGATCGTGATCAGCCATCAGGTCTCTCCATGCTTTCGTCCGGGGAATAACACGACGAATGAGCGGCCGGCTCATTCGTCAGCGTCAACGTATTATACCCCGGCTGTCGTCGATGTCAGCGGGTGGCCGACCGACGACGCCGGGCGGCGCCGCGCGCGGCTTTGGCCGGCCGCAGCGCCTCGCCGACGACCTCGTCCATGTGATCGATCAGCAGGATGTTGAGATCGTGCAGGACTTTTTTGGGAATCTCCACCAGGTCTTTTTGATTCTTGCGCGGGATGATGACGGTCTTGATGCCGGCCCGGTGGGCGGCCAGCACTTTCTCCTTCAGCCCCCCGATGGGCAGCACCCGGCCCCGCAGCGTAATCTCGCCCGTCATGGCCACGTCGCGGCGCACGGGCCGCTGGGTGAAGGCCGAGATCAGTGCAGCTGCCACGGTGATGCCGGCCGACGGCCCGTCTTTGGGGATGCCGCCTTCCGGCACGTGTACGTGGATGTCCGTCTTCTCAAAGCGGCGGTGATCGATCTTGAACTGGCGGGCGCGCGATCGGGTGTAGGACAGCGCGGCCTGGATCGATTCCTGCATCACGTCGCCCAGCTGACCGGTGAGCAGCAGGCCGCCCTTGCCGTCGAGCAGCGTCACCTCGATTGGCAGAATATCGCCGCCGGCTTCTGTCCACGCCACGCCGGTCGCCACGCCGATTTCATCCTGGGCTTCGGCCAGGCCGTAGGTAAATCTGGGCGGCCCCAGATATTTGTCCAACTGTCTGGGCGTGATGACGTGCGCGTACACCTTGCCCTCGGCCACTTTGCGCGCCGTCTTGCGCGTGAGGTTGGCCAGTTCCCGATCGAGGTTGCGCACGCCTGCTTCAAACGTGTATTCACGGATGATGGTGCGGATGGTCGCGTCGCCGATGCGCAGCTGATCGGGCGACAGGCCGTGCTCGCGCAGCTGCTTCGGAATCAGGAACTTTCGCGCGATGGCGACTTTTTCTTCCTCGATGTAGCCGCTAAAGTCGATCACTTCCAATCGGTCGCGCAGGGCCGGCGGGATTGGCTCCAGCATGTTGGCGGTGGTGATGAACAGCACCCGCGAGAGATCGTATGGCACTTCCAGATAGTGATCGCTGAAGGCGGCGTTCTGCTCCGGGTCCAGCGCTTCCAGCAGCGCGGCCGACGGATCACCGCGAAAGTCGTTGCCCACTTTGTCGATCTCGTCCAGCATGAACAACGGGTTGATCGTCCCGGCGCGGCGCATGGTCTGGATGATGCGGCCCGGCATCGCGCCGATGTACGTGCGCCGGTGCCCGCGAATTTCCGCCTCGTCGCGGATGCCGCCCAGACTGACGCGCACGAACTGACGCCCCAGCGCCTCGGCGATGGATTTGCCCAGCGAAGTTTTGCCCGTACCCGGCGGCCCCACAAAACACAGGATGGGGCTGCGCACCTGCCCGCTGTTGGCGGCCAGCTTGCGCACGGCGATGTATTCCAGGATGCGCTCTTTGGCCTTGGGCAGACCGTAATGCTGGGCGTCCAACACTTTGGCCGCATGCGTCACGTTGAGGTTGTCGTCAGAAGCTTCGTGCCACGGCAGCTCCAGCAGCCAGTCCAGATAGGTGCGGATGATGCCGACTTCGGGGGCTTGCGGCGGCATCTGATTCAGCCGCTCCAGTTCTTTTTCGGCGCGGGCGCGCACTTCGGCCGGCAGGGCCTTGGCGGCGATCTGCTCGCGCAGCGCATTCAAATCGCGCGTCAACGGATCGGTCTCGCCCAGTTCGGATTGGATGGCCTTCATCTGCTCGCGCAGATAAAACTCGCGCTGGCCGCGATCGACCTCGCTCTGGACTTTGCTGTGGATTTGATCTTCCAGTTCCAGCACGTCCAATTCTTTGGCCAGAAAGATCGAAAGGCGCTGCAACCGATCAGTCGGGTTGAGGATCTCCAGCAACTCCTGCCGCGCGCCCACCTCCAATTCGATGGTCGACGCCACCAGGTCGGCCAGCCAGCCTGGCTCGGTGATGTTCATGGCGTACACGTAGGCGTCTTCGGGCAAGGCCCGATTGAGCTGGATCACCTTTTCAAACAGCGCCAGCACGGCGCGCATCAGCGCTTCGGTGGCGGGCGGCTTGGCCAGCGGATCGTCAATGAGGCGCACGCGCGCCCGGAAATACGGCTCGGTGCGCGTGATTTCCAACACCTGGGCGCGGCATTGACCCTGCGTCAGCACACTGGTGGAGCCGTCGGGCATGCGCAGCGTGCGGCCGATGAGCACCTCAGTGCCGATGGTGTACAGATCTTCGGGGCGGGGATCCTCGGCTTCGGCGTCGCGCTGCGTGACGACGATGAGCGATTCGTTATTGAGCTGGGCGGCCTCGATCGCTTTCATGGATCGATCGCGGCCCACGAACAACGGCGTCACCACGTGCGGAAACAGCACCGTGTCGCGCGTGGGCAGCAGCGGCGCTTCGATGATGTCGCTGGCTGTGCGCGGACGCGGCACCGGTCGAAACCATTCACTGGCTGCCGGTGCGCCGATGTCGGCCAGCGCGGCCGGATTTAGCCATTCGGCGGGTAATCCCCGACTGATCACTTCGCCTCCCAACACATCATGACTTGCTGACTATATTCTCGCACAAGTCGCGCCGAGATCAAAATGCACCTGCGGCGTGGTGAGTAAAACGTGATGAGTAAAACGTAACGAGTAAAACGTAATGAGTGATGAGTGAGATCAGTCATCAAGGTCGAGGGGGTGACCGGTACGGGTGAACCAGGCGGCGCGCGCGTCGGCCACAGTGAATAACGAACCAGTGACGATTATCGGCGCAGGTGATTGCAATGCTAGATCGAGCGCTTCGGAGACGCGGCGTGTCAGCGCCGGTGCGCGGCCCCGATCGGTGATCTGTCGCCCCAACGTTTCCACGTCGGCGGCACGCACGCTGCGCGCTCGCGTGACGATGACGCGCGACGCGATCGACAGCAACGCATCGAGCATGGTGGGAATATCCTTGTCGGCCGAGACGCCGATGATCAACGTCCAGTCTTCACGGCCAAACACCTCGCGCAGCGCGCGCGCCAGCTGCTGCGCCGAATCGCCGTTGTGCGCGCCGTCAACCACGAGCAGCGGCTCGCGGCTCAGAATCTCCAGCCGACCCGGCCACTGCACGTGTCGCAGGCCGGCGCGGATGGCGTCATCGCCGATCGGCAGGCCGCGCCCACCGGCTATGTGCAGCGCGGTGACGGCCGTGGCTGCATTGATCACTTGATGCGCGCCCAGCAGCGGAATCTGAAATTCGCCGTCGTTTACGCGCAAGCGCTGCGCAGCCAGCGTCTGCTCGATGGGGCCGACCATCACGTCGCGCCCGACCAGGGTGATCGTGGTGGCGCGGAAGCGTGCTACACGCCGCAGCACATCAAACGCTTCGGGCGGCTGCGGCGCGCTGACGACGGGCACGCGCCGTTTGATGATGCCGGCCTTTTCAAAGGCGATGTGCGCCAGCGTCGGCCCCAGCAGATTCATATGGTCCATGCTGAGCGAAGTGATGACGGAGACAAGCGGCGTCAGCACGTTGGTGGCGTCGAAGCGGCCGCCCAGGCCCACTTCGATGACGCCCGCTTCGATGCGGGCCTGCGCGAAGTGCAGGAAGGCCAACGTGGTGACGATCTCGAACCACGTCAGGCCGGGCACGGCGGCGATGTGCGGCTCGAGCTCATCGACCAGCCGCGCAAAAGCCTCGCGGGTGATCAGCTCATTATTCACCCGTATGCGCTCGCGAAAGGTGTGCAGGTGCGGCGAGGTGTACAGGCCGGTGCGGTAGCCCGCGGCGCGCAGGCCGGCTTCGATCATGGCGGCGGTGGAGCCTTTGCCTTTGGTGCCGGCGATGTGAATGGCCGGGAAGGTTCGATCGGGCCGCGCCAACCGATCGAGCAGGTGGTGGACCCGATCGAGACTGAGCGTCTCCGGGGAATAGATCGCCGGTTGTTGTCGTTCATAACTGATGAAGCGGTTGAGGTAGTCCAGGGCTTCGGCGTAGGTGCGCATGTTCGTCTCGTGGCGTGAATTAGGCAGCGGGATTGTAATCGATCATCGGCAGTTGCGCGAGTGGCGGCGCGTTGTTCCGCGCAAACAAAACAGCCCGCGCTCGCGGGGCGAGGCGGGCTGCCGGGCAGAGCGCGGGTTAAGGCAGGATGCCGCGCGCCTGGAAGGCGGCCGTGACAGCGCTGGCGGCGGCCGGGCCATACAGGCGCTGGGCGGCGGCGACTGTGGCCGCGGCGGCCGCAGGCATCGTCGTATCCGGCGCGAAGTCAAACTGTGCTTCCAGAATGATCGTATCGGCCTGGACGTGACCCAGCTGGCCGCGAATGTCCCATAAGGCGCGCGACCAGATCTGCCCATCGTAATGGACTTCGCCGCGCAAGTCGGCCGGATAGTGCAGATCGGTATCGACGCGGCGCAGGCAGTGAGGGGTGCCGGTGGTGTATGAGACGGAATCCCAGTCGGCAATGCAGGCCGGATCGGGCGTGGGGGCGACGACATTGCTGACGGTGGCGGCCCAGTAGTCGCCGAAGCCTTCGCCAATGGCGCCGGCTTCAGGTGACGCGCCAAAGCCGCCGAACGGTGTCATCTGCGAGTCCTGAATGGCGTGGCCGTATTCGTGCAGAATCACTTCGGCGTCCTCGGCGTCGTCGACACCGCCTTTGCCAAAACGCATCACGTCTTTCTTGTCCCACGAATAGGAGTTGTCCAACCCCCATTGATTGATGCGAATGTTTTGCGATTCCATGTTGACAGGGCGATAGGTGGAGCCGAAGCCCAGACTCTGAATGTACTTCTGCGCTTCTGTGACCCAATAGTAAGCCATCACCTGTTCGAAACGATCATCGTGGCGGTCATAGACAAAGGTGTTATCAGGCGAGTAGGCGGGCGCGCCGGTTTCGCTGGTGATGTTGGCCCAGTCGCCGCGGAGATAACCGCTGCCGTCCAGATTGGTCAGCGTGACGAGGCGATAGGCGGGCTGCAGAGCAGCGTAGTCGGCGTCTTTCTGATCGGTCAGGGTTTGATCTTGCAATGAGGCCACCGGGTTTGGAAAGAAGACCCGGCCGGTGCCGGTGCTGGCGCCGGGGCCGGGTTTGGCGGCCAGTGCGGTGGGCGCGAGAATCATGGCGCTGATGAGCAGGGCGGCGGCCAGTCGGGCAAAACGACGCATAGTCATGCTGATTTCCTCCGTGAAGCCAGATTTGGCTGCAGGCAGTGTACGCGCCGCTGGTGATTTGTCAACACCGTGCGGGCGGCGCGGCGCTCAGCGCGACCCTGGCTGGAATTGCCGCACGGTTTACTCCAGTATAACATCGCTTGACGATTCAATCTGGTTCGGTTAGAGTACGACGCCGGAAGTTGAAGGGCAGATTGAAAGGCGGAGGGCAAGTTGCGCTCATTGGTTCGACTGGGTGTGCTGACGGCGGCACTGGCGTTGCTGGCAGCGTGCGGCTCAAGCGAGTTGTTGTCGAAGGCGTCGATGTCGCCCGCGACGATCTCGCCCAATGCCGATGGCGTGGCCGATGCGACGCAGATTCACTATGAGTTGAGCCGGAACGCCGACGTGACGATCCGGTTTCAGGATGCCAACGGTCGCATCTACTATTTTCGGCGCGATCAGCCGCGCTCAGCCGGAAAATACGACGTGCTGTTTGGCGGTGTCATCGACGGCCGGTTGCTGCCCGACGGGGTCTATACCTGGACGATTGAAGCAACCGATCAAGCCGGCCTGATCCGCGCACCCGCGCAGGGCCAGCTGTCCATCGCCGGCGGCGAACCGGACGCGCCGAAGATCACGCTGATGACAGTCTTTCCCAAAGAGTTCACGCCCAACCAGGACGGCATTTCGGATCGGGTCAAGATCAACGTTGTGTTGAGCAAGCCGGCTACCCTGCTGGTGTCGCTGCAGAATCAGCTGTGCGGTGGCGCCACCACGCCGCCCGCCGACAATCCCACGCTGGATTGTACGCCGTTTCCGCTGTCAGAAACCGAAGGCGCGGCGCGTCAGCCGGGCGAAGCGGGCCTGCATCTGTTTGATTATGATGCGGGAGTCGATCTGGGCGCGGATCCGCCGCCCGACGGCCAGTATGTGATCACGGCGCGCGCTGAAGACGCCATCGGACAAATCGACATCGTCACGGACACTCTGACCATCAAAGATGGCGGCGTGCCGCGCGCCGAAATCGTCGACGGCGCAGTTCAGTTCTCGGCGCGTTCGCTGGTGGTGGGACAAACGCTGTATTTCACGCTGACGGTTGAGAACTACAGCGCGGTGCCGATTCGCACCAGCGGCCCGCCGCCGGGCTATGTCTATACCAACACCGAGCAGACGTTCAACTGGCCGGGCTATGCCGAAGAATCGGGCGTGTGGCGGGTGGGGATTGGCTTTGAAACGATGAAGACCAACTACCCCTTCCGCTGGGCTGTGGGCGGCCCGTCGGATCTGATCACGACCGAGATCGACGGCCAGAAGTATTACTACTTACCACCCAACGCGAGAGCCGTCATCACCGGCGGCATAACCATCACGGAGATTCCACAGCGCAACCCGGTCAACTTCTTTGCCGCGCTCATACACGAAGATGTCGAGATCGCGCCGATCAACCAGAATGTCGATCCGCAGCCGGTGCTGGTGTTGAAATAGCCGCCGCAGTGACGGGCTGACGCGCCTCCCGGTCTTGCCATAATTCGACCCAAAAATCGGTATTGACAGAATCGTCTGCTGCTCATATAATATTCGTTTGCTACCTAATCTATTTTGACATTGGCTGACAAGCCGCTCACCTGTCTGGGGGATGATCTCCCCCTTTTGTGCGTTTACTCACGAGAAGCACCGCGAGGAGATAGCGAATGGGTCAGAGTTTAGCCGCAAAATCGTATGCTCGTATCCCCGATGTCCACGCCCTGCCGAACTTGATCGAAGTTCAACTGAATTCGTTCAATTGGTTTATCGAGGAGGGACTGCGCGAGCTATTTGACGAAGTATCGCCGATTGAAAGCTTCAACGGCTCACTAAAATTGTACTTCCCGGGCGACAACGCCATTGCCAAGCAATTTGGCCTGAGCTTCTGGTTTGAGGACCCCAAGTTCAATCAGAAAGAATGTCTGGAGCGCGATCTGACCTTTGCGCGCGGCCTGTACATTAAGGTGGCGCTGGTCAACAGCGAAACCAATGAGCACGTGGTCAACGACATCTTCTTGGGCGAGTTCCCGTGGATGACCGAGAACGGGACCTTCATTTACAACGGCACCGAGCGCGTCGTCGTGTCGCAGTTGATCCGCTCGCCCGGCGTATATTTTGACGCCGAGTCCGATCCGTCTTCGGGCCGCGTGCTGGCGCAGGCCAAAGTCATCCCTGATCGCGGCGCGTGGATGGAATTCGAGACGCGCAAGAGCGATTACATTACGCTGAAGTTCAACCGCAAGCGCACCATCCCGGTGACGATTCTGTTGCGCGCACTGGCGGCGATCGACGACGGCACGGGCAGCGACCTGCTGAAGACCGGCCACGACGACGAGATTCTCTCACTGTTTGAACACATCGACAACAACCCCGATCACCAGTACATCCTGACGACCATCCGCCAGGAGGGCAGCCTGGCGCCGCGTGAGAAGCGCACGCTGGCACAGGAAGCGCTGCTGGAGTTTTACCGCAAGATGCGGCCGGGCGATCCGCCGACGCTGGACAATGCCCGCAGCTATCTGACGGAGCAGTTGTTCGATCGGCGGCGGTACGACCTGGAGCGAGTGGGCCGTTACAAGCTCAATCAGAAGCTGGGCGTGACCACGCCGCTGCGCACCATCACCAAGCTCGATCTGGTCAAAGTGGTCGAGCAGATGATCAAGATCAACAACGGCCTTGAAAAGGAAGACGACATCGATCATCTGGGCAATCGCCGCGTCAAGACGGTGGGCGAATTGATCCAGAACAAGCTGCGCATCGGCCTGCGCCGCATGGAGCGCGTGGTCAAGGAGCGCATGAGCATCCGCGAGGCGGGCGCCATGACGCCCATCGCGTTGGTCAACATCCGACCGGTGGTGGCGGCGATTCGCGAATTCTTTGGTTCGTCGCAGCTGTCACAGTTTATGGATCAGACCAATCCGCTGGCTGAGCTGCGCCACAAGCGCACGCTGTCGGCGCTGGGGCCGGGCGGCCTGCGCCGCGAGCGCGCCGGTTTCGATGTGCGCGACGTCCACCACTCCCACTATGGGCGGATTTGCCCGATCGAGACGCCGGAAGGCCCGAATATCGGCCTGATCGGCCGTCTGGCATCGTATGGCCGCGTGAACCAGTACGGCTTCATCGAGACGCCGTACCGGCGCGTGATCAAGTCGCTGCCCGGGAATGATCCGCGATTGATCGGACAGACGCTGAAGGCCGATGTCGTCGACGCGAACAGCGGCGAAAAGATCGCGGCGGCGGGGACGGTGGTCACGCCGGAACTGGCCAAGCGGCTGCCGGCGCAGGATGTGCGCGTGGTGCCCTTTGTCAGCGATGAGATGGAATACATGTCGGCTGACGTGGAAGACCGCTACATCATCGCGCAGGCCAACGCGCCGCTGGACGCGACGCGCCACTTCGTCGATCAACGTGTGTCGGCGCGTTACGGCGACAAGTTCGTGTTTGAATCGCCCGATCGGCTGGACTTCATGGACATTGCGCCGCGCCAGATCGTGGGCATTTCTGCGGCGCTGATCCCGTTCTTGGAGCACGACGATGCGAACCGCGCGCTGATGGGTTCCAACATGCAGGCCCAGGCCGTGCCGCTGCTCACGCCCGAAGTGCCGCTGGTTGCCACCGGCATGGAATGGCAGGCCGCCGTGGACTCCGGGCAGGTGGTCACCGCCGAGGAAGATGGCGAAGTGATCAGCGTGACCGGCAAGCAGGTCGAAGTGCAGACCAAGAAGGGCAAAAAGGTTTACAAGCTGCGCAAGTACAATCGCAGCAACCAGAGCACCTGCATCGATCAACGGCCCATCGTGCGCAAGGGCCAGCGCGTCAAGAAGGGCGATGTTTTGGCCGACTCGTCCAGCACGTCCGACGGCATGCTGGCGCTGGGGCAGAACGTGCTGTGCGCCTTCATTTCGTGGGAAGGCGGCAACTATGAGGACGCCATCCTGATCAGCGAGCGGCTGGTGCGCGAGGACAAGTTCACGTCCATCCACATCGAGAAGCACGAGGTGGAAGCGCGCGACACCAAGCTGGGGCCGGAAGAGATCACGCACGACATTCCCAACGTCGGCGAAGAAGCACTTAAGGACTTGGATGAAGACGGCATCGTCCGCATCGGCGCCGAGGTGGGCCCGAACGACATCCTGGTCGGCAAGATCACGCCCAAAGGCGAGAAGGAACTGTCGCCGGAAGAGAAACTGCTGCGCGCGATCTTCGGCGAGAAAGCGCGCGAAGTCAAAGATTCCTCGCTGCGGCTGCCGCACGGCGAGCACGGCAAGGTGGTGGACGTTAAGATCTTCACCCGCGACGAGTACCGTGACCTGCCGGCCGGCGTGGACAAGATGGTGCGCGTATCGGTGGCGCAGAAGCGCAAGATCACCGAGGGCGACAAGATGGCCGGACGCCACGGCAACAAGGGCGTCATCTCGCGCGTGGTGCCGATCGAAGACATGCCCTTCCTGGAAGACGGTACGCCGGTGGACATCATCCTGAACCCATTGGGTGTGCCGGGCCGCATGAACATCGGCCAGATTCTGGAAGTACACCTGGGCTGGGCGGCAGACCGATTGGGCTTCCGGGCGATCACGCCCGTGTTTGACGGCGCAGATGAAGAGGAAATTGAAGCCGAGCTGGCGCGCGCCTGGCTGATCGATGTGGCCTGGCGGCGCTACACCCGGCGCGCCTGGGAATGGTTGTCACAGCAAGTCGTCGAAGCGCAGGACGAAGACTTTGAAGACGACGACGATGTGCGCCGACTCTACCTGTCAGAGATTCTGGCCGGCAAGGACTATGATCTCGATCGGCTGGGCACAGACAATGTGTACGCGCGCCGCGCCGTGCTGCGCGAGTGGCTGCGCGAAAACGGCTACAACCCCGATGATCTGTTGATCTTTGAGGAAGACAGCCGGTCGCTGAGTGAGCACAAAGCGGCGGATCGCGCGGTGATCGACGCCTGTCTGCGATTGTGGCTGGTCGAACACGAGATCGACGTCGCGTCGCTGTCGGCTGAAGACGTGCGCGCCCGCGCCAATCAGGTGAGCCTGGAGTTGAATGATCCTCTGCCGACGCTGGGCAAGATGAAGTTGTACGACGGCAAGACCGGCGACTACTTCGATCAGCCGGTCACGGTGGGCGTCATCACCATCATGAAGCTGGCGCACCTGGTGGAAGACAAAGTGCACGCCCGCTCCACCGGCCCGTACTCGCTGGTGACGCAGCAGCCATTGGGCGGCAAGGCCCAGTTTGGCGGCCAGCGCTTCGGCGAAATGGAAGTGTGGGCGCTGGAAGCGTACGGCGCGGCGCACACTCTACAGGAAATGCTCACCGTCAAGTCCGACGATGTGCAGGGCCGTGTCAAGACGTACGAGTCAATCGTCAAAGGCGAGCGCATCGAGGAACCGGGCATTCCGGCTTCGTTCCGCGTGCTGGTCAAAGAAATGCAGTCGCTGGGTCTGGCGGTCGAAGCCATCACCGATACCGGCGAGGTGCTGCGCTTTGGCAAGGACGAAGAGAAGCAGAAAGTGCCCAGGCTCAGCATGGGACTACTGGGCGGACTGGACGACGACGCGGCTTTGTAAACGCGTAAAACAGCCCGAAAAAGGGTTGACAGATTGCAAGCGCTATGGTAATATCACGCGCCGCTGAGTGATGGGTGCCGGCCATACGCCCCGGCGCCTGTCTACAACCGAGAAGTTGTGGGGTCTTTTTCAGAAAAGCCATCATCCAGCAGTTGGTGGCTTTTCTGTGCGGAGGAAAATAAGCAAGTGCCTACCATCAATCAACTGGTTCGCAAAGGTCGCAAAACCAAGAAGGCCAAGAGCAAGGCGCCGGCGTTGCAGTACACCTGGAACTCGTTCGTGCAAAAGCGCGAACGTCGGCCGATGGGCGCGCCGCAGAAGCGCGGGGTGTGCACTGTCGTCCGTACTCAGACGCCCAAGAAGCCGAACTCGGCGCTGCGCAAGGTCGCGCGCGTACGCCTGACCAATCTGATCGAAGTCACCGCGTACATTCCGGGTGAGGGTCACAATCTGCAGGAACACTCGGTGGTGCTGGTGCGCGGCGGCCGCGTGAAGGACCTGCCGGGCGTGCGCTATCACATCGTGCGCGGCAGCCTGGACACGGCCGGCGTCGAGAAGCGCTCGCAGGGTCGATCGAAATACGGCGCCAAGCGACCCAAGCAGAAGCCCGCCTAGCGGTTCAGGAGAATAGAAGGTCATGTCACGTCGAACAAGCGCCGTCAAGCGCGAAGTGATTCCGGATATTCGCTACAACAGCCCACTGGTGTCGATGTTCATCAATCGCATGATGATGCGCGGCAAGAAGTCCACCGCCACGCGCATCATGTATGACACGCTGGCTCTGGTGGAAGAGCGCGCCAAGCGCCCCGGGCTGGAAGTGTTTGAACAGGCCATGAAAAACGCCACGCCACAAATTGAAGTGAAGCCGCGGCGCGTGGGCGGGGCCACTTATCAGGTGCCGGTGGAAGTGCCGGCCGATCGGCGCAACACGCTGGCGATGCGCTGGCTGCTGGCCGCGGCTCGTTCGCGCGGCGGCAAGTCGATGGTGGATAAGCTGGCGAACGAATTGATGGACGCGGCCGCCGGTAACGGCGCGGCGATCAAGAAGCGCGAGGAAACGCACAAGATGGCGGAGGCCAATCGGGCTTTCGCGCATTTCCGCTGGTAAAGAACATCGCCGCCGGCCAGGATGCCGGTGGTTTTACGCCTTGGTTTTGGCGACGGCGCGTCTAGGCGTCTTCCAATAGAGAAACCCGTCGCCTTCCAACCGTAGTCAGGTAATAAACATGTCACGGGAATTCCCGCTCGAACTCATGCGCAATATCGGCATTATTGCCCACATTGACGCCGGTAAAACAACGACGACCGAGCGGGTTTTGTTTTATACCGG
>CAZKBQ010000016.1:66013-82890 GCA_964550855.1 uncultured Anaerolineae bacterium | reverse complement strand
AACCCACAACCATCTGATCCGAAGTCAGGCGCTCTATCCATTGAGCTACGAGGGCGGCACAGGCCAGCTTCAATCCAACAGATGCGCGAGGCCCGGCCGCATTCTATCACGCAGGTGGACGGGCGTCAAACGTTTCGCGCCGGTCCGACAATTGAACCGGCCGTCTGTCGCAACGACGGCCGGTGATTGTTCGCGGCGTGAATGCCGCGGCTGGTTTCCGCGGCCTACCGGACGAAGAGCACAACGACCAGCGTGACCACCAGCAAGACCAGGATCAGGTTGAGACAACCTTCGGCGGGGCGCTCCGGCGCGGCCGGCTGCATGATGACCACCGGCGGCGGCGGCGTCGTCTGACGCGGCGTCGCCAGCAGTGCCAGCAGGAGCAGCACCAGTACCAGCACCGTAACCAACATCGGGGTCTCCATCTTAGCCTCCTTTAGTCTTGGGTGTGTCTGCCGCCATGCGGCATCGACGGTCATTCTCCCTGCAGCCTGTGCGCACTCAATATCTCGTAAATCATCGGGCGATTTCCGCTGAGGGGCGGGCGGGTGCGGAAAATAAAAATGCCCGCGTGAAGCGGGCGGGCCAGAAGCATAGCGGGTTCAGCCGATGGCTTTTTTGACTATTTCCAGCAGGGTCTCTTCGATGGGTTCGGGCGAGGTCTTGTTGATGAATTCGATGACGTTCGGAATTTGATCCAGCTCGGGTTTGACCGTGTTGTACAGCACCACCGACATGACCACGACGGGTTGATTCAGCCCCAGGCTGCGCAGCTGCCGCAGCAGCGCCAGGCCAAGATAGCGCCCCTCGATGTCGGCCGCGCCGGGCGGGATAATCAGATCGATGATCAGCAGCTGGGCCTGCCGCATTTGTTCGACGTTGTCCAGCGCTTCGCCGTAGGTGCGGTAGCGCTGCAACACGTAACCCGCCGATTGCAGCGGCTTCACCAGCAGGGTTAGCTTGGCGTTTTCATCGTCAACCCAGGCAATGATGGGCTTGGCCATTCCAGTTAACCTCCGGGTTGTTTGGCCGGCAGCCACGCCGTGAAGCGTGTGATGTAAGGCTGAGGTCGATTGTCCTCAGGCGACACGCTGCCCACGCACTCACTACGAACCTTGAGCGTGCCGCGATGGATGTGTTCAATGTAGTGCTTGGCCAGCGGCAGGCCGCGGCCCGCGCCCGAACGATATTCGCGTTGGGTGTGACGACCCTGATAACCGCGCTCGAAAATCAGCTGATACTCGTCGGGATCGATCCCCACGCCGTAATTCTCCACCGTGAGTTCATAGCCGCCGGCGCGCGGGCTGCCGGTAATCATCACGTAGCGCCGGCGACCCTGCGAGGTGTCGCCGGCGTACGAGTACTTGATGGCATTGTGGACCAGATTGCGCAGCGCCACCAGCAGATGTTCGCGCGAGCACTCGATCTCAAACGGCGGCTCGGTCGGCTCCAGCATGACCCGGATTTCGACCGTGCGATCTTCGGCCTCGGCGTGATAGGTGGCGGCGGCGCGCCGCACCAGCAAGTCGATGCGCTCGGATTTGAAGCGCACGGTCGAATCTTCATAGGAGGCCAGGTAACCCATCACAATGTCGCTCAATACTGTGACGGCGTTATAGACCTCGGTCGCGGCGTTCTTGATGTCGCGTTTCAGGTTGGGCGCTTCGCGGATGACGCGGTTTAACTGGTTCACGTTGAGCAGCACGACGCGCACCTGCGTGCTGAAGTTGTGCGCAATGGCTTCGGATTCGCGAGTGTGCTCTTCGGCAGCGCGCAGATATTCGGCAAACAGATCGACGATGCGTTCCAGTTTGGGCAGCATGTCCTGTTGAAACGCGGCCTGCGTAATGGGCCGCGCCTGTTGCTGCATGGCCCACAGCCGTTCGGCTTCGGCCGGACTCAACCTGAATCGGGCGGCAAACTGCTCGAAGTGGGCGCGCGACTGCCGTTGAATATCATCGTCAATCAGGCGTAGCTCACCGCCGATGAGCGTGGCCTGCACCCCCCGCTCATTCAAGATCGGCAGACAGAAATTAACCAGACCGGCGTGGCACACGCGCAGGCCGGCGTGCTCGGCGGCGCGGGCGCGCGCCAGGTGATCGGCATCGCACGCCGCACACCTCACCGGATCACTGCGGACGGCCTGACAAAACGGCTCAAAGCGCCCCCATGCCTCGCTCGTCAACTGAATCGCCTCGTGATTGTTGCCGTCGCGGCGATACAGGCCGATCGCCATGTCGAACAACAACGAGACGAGATTCATCATTTTTTCGTCGAGCGTTACGCGCCGTGACGGCGGTTCGTTAGCCATAGGCATAGACCCTGTCACGCTGGCCGCTGCGAATGACCCCGTCCAGCTGGAAGGCAATCTGTGTCATGCGTGCCTGACACTCCTGCAGGTATTCAACAATCTCCGGCTCAAGCGTGCCGGCCATGCTCCAGTCTTCCAGTTCAACCAGCGCCGTGTTGTCCAGCAGCAACAGCCGCTCCACCGAGCGCCACTGCAACCAGCATTTGCGCGCCCAGTAGCGCGTTTCGCCCGCCTGCCGCCGATCCTGACACAGCCGCTCATAGTGGCGTGCGCGCCAGGCGGCCTCCGACACGATCGGCCCCAGTTTGTTCCACTGTGCGCT
Source organism: uncultured Anaerolineae bacterium (assembly GCA_964550855.1). Lineage (GTDB taxonomy): Bacteria > Chloroflexota > Anaerolineae > Fen-1058 > Fen-1058 > JAGOBP01. Next base: position 80,257 of record CAZKBQ010000016.1, on the reverse strand, counting down.
CACCGGGATCGACGAAAACTCCGGCAGAGCGGGCTGCAGGCGGGGGCGCGATTTCAACCCCAGCCCCGCCCGCAGCTTTCGATCCAATTCAGGCGGCAGCTGCGGCAAGTCCTCGCCAGCCTCACTCTCGATCACGCCCAACAACAGCCACCCGCGCAGCGCTTCATCCTGCCGGAAGCGCGTCATCAGATAGCGTGCCACCTGCGCCGGATCAACATTCCATTCGGCGCGCGCCTGGCTGATGAGGTCGCGCAATGCTTCGGGCGAGGCGCCCGCCGCCAACCGCGTCTCGATGAGCTTGACCAGCCCCGGCGGCAATGACCTGGTCGTCGGTTCCACGTTCTCCTCCTCAAAACAACGCGCGAGGGGCCGGGGTGGCCTCCTCGCGTCAGTGACCTGCCTGTCCGTTCAACAGAATCCGCCGTGTCGCGCGCAACGACGACTCGACGGCATCCTCCCGGCGACCGAGCAAATCGGCGATTTCGCGCACGGTCAATCTGGCCGTGTGTCTGAGGAACCAGATGGCCTGCTGCTCGTCGTTCAGTCGATCCAATCCATCCAGCACAGGCTCGACCTCGTGAATGAGCATGCGCGCCGCAAACTCAGCCACGCCGATGCGCTGCTCGACAAAATCCTCGATGATGTCATTCAGATGCTGGCCGGTTTGGCGGGCCGGGCCCAGCCACTCATCCGCATTGCCGTCATCCAGGCTGGGCCCGGCCGCCTGCTGCCGTCGGGACTCGGTGCGCAAACAGTCGATCACACGGCGCGTGGCCATCCCCACCAGATAATTGAACAACGGGTCTTTGCCGCTTGCCCGATCGACTTCGAAGGCGTCCGCATGACTGAACAGTTCAAAAAAGGCCTCATGAATTCCACTGCGTATGCACTCTTGATGATGAACGCCGTCACAGCCAAACCGCTTGCACAAGAAAGCGTACAACCGCCGCACATAAGCGTCATAAATCAAATTGCACTCGCTATCGCTCAGGCGTCGCCGGCCGGTCTCCACGTCAGCCATGGCCGCCTCCTGTGGCGCCGGGCCGGTGCCCCTTCGTCATATATATCTCGTACAAGCAGGCCTCCTTTCCGCTTGGAACGCCGGCAATTTTTTCCGCCGGGGCGGGCGCATCTAGCGCGTCCGGCCATATCGCAAGATCGTGCTGCCGTCCGTAAAACCCAGCGGCAGCATCGCGCCCAGCCCCAACACCAGCAGATTGTCCAGCGCGGTAAACGCCGCCAGCCAGAAGATTGGCCCGGCAGACGGCGACAGCAGCCACGTCAAGATCGCCGTTGCGGCACCCAGGCTCAGGCTGGCGATCGGGCCGCCTTGTGCCCGACGGATGTGCACCGCGCCCGGCAAGTCCGGTTCGCCGGCGGGATACACCGACGTGCCCAGCACCCCCCAGTAGCGCACACCGATCATCGGCCAACCGGTGCGCTTCGCCCCCAGTGCATGCCCGACTTGATGCGCCGTCTCCGATGCAACATGAAGCAGCGCGGCCAACGCGCCGCCGATGATCGCCGTCCCGGCCGACCACTGCAGCGCGACCGCGCTGGCAACACTCAGCGCCAGCCATAATGCCAGCCAGCCGATGAAGGCTGAGGGCACTGCGCTCAGTTGCAGCCCGCCGATTTTGAACAACGCAAATTCTCGTCGCATGTCCGCCCCTCACCGAAAACACATTATAATGTCATTCATGCCAAATCTCCCAATCGGCAAGCTGTCGCCCGATCAGCTTACCCGGCTGCTCGGCTCCATCTCGCCGCGCGATCCGGCGATTGTGCTGGGGCCGGGCGTGGGCCGCGATTGCGCGGTGATCGATCTGGGCGCCGATCAGCTGCTGGTGGCCAAGACCGATCCGATCACCTTTGCCAGCGACGAGATCGGCTGGTACGCCGTGCACGTCAACGCCAACGATGTGGCGACGACGGGCGCGGCGCCGCGCTGGTTCATGGCCACGGTGCTGCTGCCGGCCGCCACTGATGACGCGGGTATTCAGGCGATCTTCGATCAGATGCGGCGCGCGTGCGCCGAGATCGGCGCGAGCATCGTGGGCGGGCATACCGAGATCACCGCCGATCTGCATCGCCCGATCGTGATTGGCACGCTGCTGGGGCTGGTCACCCCCGATCGGTTGGTGATGCCCACCGGAGCGCGCCCCGGCGATGCGCTGATCTTGACCAAGCGGCTGGCCGTGGAAGCCACGTCGATCATCGCGCGGGAAAAAGCGGCCGACTTGCGCGGCGCATTCGATGCGGGCTTTGTGGCGCGCTGCCGCGACTTTCTGCACCGGCCCGGCATCGCCGTGACACGCGATGCGCAGATCGCGCTGCAGGCCGGGCGGGTACACGCCATGCACGATCCCACTGAAGGCGGGCTGGCCACCGCGCTGTACGAACTGGCGCTGGCGTCGGCGGTGCGGCTGGAGATCGAGGCTGAGCGTGTGCCAATCTACGACGAGACGCGGCTGTTGTGCGATCACTTTGGCCTGAAGGTGTGGGGCGTCATCGCGTCGGGGTCGTTGTTGATGGCCGTGGATGCGGCCGACGCTCAGGGCATCGTCGCCGCGCTGGCCTCAGCGGGCGTTGAGGCCGGGATCATCGGTCGGGTTGGGGAAAAAACCGCCCGACCCGAAGTTGTGTCGAGCACGGGCGATCAAGTGAGTTACTTCGCTCAAGACGAAATCGCGCGGCTGTTTCTATGAGATCGATTTTTCCACGACCGGAGCCGGCTTCCTGACCGCTCGGCCCAGCCCCGGCTCGAAGGCGATGAGCATCAGGCTGACGATGAGCAGGCCGGCGCCCAGCCACTGGCGCGCCGCCAGCTGCTCGCCCAGCGCCGCGATGGCCAGACCCACGGCTACGAGGATCTCCGTAACACCCAGCAGCGCGGTCTGGATGCTGCCCAGCTGCTTCACCCCCAGGAACATGAGCAGCCGCGAAAAGACGGTGACGACGGCCAGCGCCAACATGGGCGGGAGTCCGGCGGTCGTCACATCGCCGGGGCCGTGGATTAAGAAGGCCGTCCACACCACGGCCGTCATGGCGGTCAACACGTACAGCGCCACCGTCTGCGGCGGCATCTCGTACAATACGCGCTGACTCACGGCCAGGTGCCACGCGTAAGTCAGCCCCGCGCCCAACATCAGGATCACCCCCAGCGCGTCGATCTGACCGCTGCCCGGCTGCACCAGCAGCGCCACCGCGCCGATGGCCAGCAGCAGCCGCACCTTGGTCAGGCCGGAGACGCGCTGCCCGTCCAGCCGCCGGATGACGACGACAAACAGCGGATACAGGCTGTACAGCATCTGCCCCACGCCGGCGTCGATGCGGGTGAGGCCGTTGTAGTACAACAGCGAACTCAACCCGTTGAGGCTGCCGGCCGCGAACGAGATGAGCAGGCCGGCCGGGTATATGTAGATATACTTACGATTGGACTTGACGGCCAGATAGGCCAGCCACATCGCGCCGGCGGCCACGAGCGTGCGGAGCGCGGTCAGGCTGTACGCGTCCATGCCGGCCGCGTAGGCCTGCTTGCCCAGCACGGGCGTGGTGCCCAGAATGAGCGCGGACAGCAGCGCGGCCCGGATGCCTTGACGCTGCTTGCTGGATGCGGGCATGGCCTTGCTCCGCCGGTTCAGTCGGCCGCTGCGGCAGCGCTGTGGGCAGCCAGCGGCAGCAGCACGTGGAAGCGGCTGCCCGGCAGCTGCAGCGCGTCAGGGCCTTCGCTTTCCACCCACACACGACCGCCGTGCGCTTTGACGATGCCGTATGTGACGGCCAGGCCGAGGCCCAGGCCGCCGCCTTGAAAAGCACCGTGGCCGGTCGAGCGGAAGACGGTGTCCTCGAGCACGTAGAATTTGTCGAAGATGCGCGCTTGCTCGTCAGGGTGCAGGCCAGTGCCGGTGTCGGCCACCACGATGTGCAGCGCTTCGTGTTCGTGCCGGCCTTCCACCGAGACCGTGCCGCCGTCGGGCGTGTACTTGATCGCGTTGTCGATCAGGTTGGTCAGCGCGCGGCGCAGATATTTCTCGTCGGCGGGCAACGGCGGTAGCTCGGCCAGATCGTTCATGGTCAAAGTGAGCGCCCGCTGACGGATGACGGGCTGCAGTTCCTGGGCGATGGCGTACAGCAGCGCGCCGACGTTGACGGGCTTGAGCGTCAACTCGATCTGCTCAGAGTCAATCAACGAGATGTTGATGACGGTGTCCGCGACTTCATTCAGCCGCCGGGTGGCGGCCGTAATCCGATCGACCACCTCGCCGATCTCGGCGTCGTCCACGCCCAGGCGCTGCAATTCCATCTTGAGCAAATGGGTGTAGCCGTAGATCAAAGTGGTGGGGGTGCGCAGTTCGTGGCCGGCCACGATCACAACATCGCGTTTGATCTTGTCCATGCGCCGCAGTTCGGCGTTGGCTTTTTGCAGCTCGGCCACGGTGGTTTGAAGCCGGCCCACCAGCGAATCGCGGTATTCCTCCAGCCGTTGCACCTTCACATCGTCGGCCACTTTTTCGCGCGCGCCGGCCAGGAAGCGCGCGATCTGTTGTGGCAGCGTGTCCACGTCGATGGGCTTGGTGATGTAGCCGTCACAGCCGGCCACCAGCGCGCGATCGCGATCGGTGGCAAGGGTGGCCGCCGTCAGCGCAATAACCGGCGCATGGCGCGTCTCCGGCATTTCCTTCAGGCGCGTGGCGACTTCGTGGCCGGTCATGCCCGAGATGTTGATGTCGGTCAGCACCAGCGCGGGCCGCACCTGCCGCGCCATGTCCAGTGCGGCCAGGCCGTCTTCGGCCACGGTCACGGCGTAGCCTTCGGCTTCCAGCAGGCGCCGCACCAGGCGCTGACTGTCGAGATCGTCATCGATATAGAGTATTCGCAGCGGGCCAATCGGCTGAGTGGGCATGGCGCACCTCCGGCGCTACGTCAACGCATCCAACATCCGGTCGACGATCTCTTGATCGGTAAACGTGCCTTTTTCCATCAACGATTGGGCCTTGCCCTGCAGGCGCTGTTTTTCCAGGCTGGTCAGTTCCTTGGCCGTTACGACGATGACCGGGATCTGGCTCAGTTCCTTGTCGGCCTTCAGCACGTCCAGCACGGCAAAACCGTCCATCTCCGGCATCATCAGATCGAGCAGGATCAGATCGGGCGGCTGCGCCCGCACCATCTCCAGCCCGAGGCGGCCGTTGGCGGCCTCGCGGATGTGATAGCGCCCGTGGGCCTGCAAGATCCGTCGGAGCAGCAGCGTGGCTTCGGGAGTATCGTCCATGATGAGGATGTTGCGCATCCGATCGTCCAGCCGTTCCAGCGCGGACAACAGTCCTTCGGCCGGCGCGGCCGTCGAAGCAGAGGCGTCGATGCTGCGCGCCCAGTCGTCACCCAGCAATTCTTTCTCCACCGGGAACGTGTGCCCCGAGCAGTTGACGACGACGATCTCGCTGCGTTTGATGCGCTGCTGGCTGATGAGATTGAACAGCCCCGCGAAGGCCACCGCGGTGGCCGGTTCCACCGACAGGCCGTCCATCTTGGCCATGACGTGCATGGCGCGGAAGGCTTCCTCATCGGACACCATCTCCATCGTGCCGCCCGATTGCTGCACGATGCGGCGCAGCTCAGTGTAGGCGAGGCCAGGGTTGCCGGTGGCCAGCGTGGCGATGTGCGTGCGCGGGTCAGTGACGATGTCGGCCGAATCGCGCCCGGCCTTGAAAGCGGTGACCATCGGCGCGCAGCCGCTGGCCTGCACGATGCCGATCTTCGGCAGCCGATCAATCAAGCCCAGCTGATAGAGCTCTTGAAAGCCGCGCCACGTGCCGATCGGTCCCATGCCGCCGCTGACCGCCTGGATATACCAATCGGGCGCGCGCCATTTCCCCTTGCCGCTAAGCCAGCCTAATTGCTCGCAAACTTCAAAGGCCAGCGTTTTCATGCTCTGCCGCGCCGCGATCGATCGCAGCCCTTTGTCCAGAAACAGGCCGCGATGCTGCGCGAACTCGGCGGCCACTTCCTTGCACTGATCGTAGGTGCCGGTGATCTTGACGACTTCGCTGCCGTACAGGGCCACTTCGCGCATTTTGTCGGCGGGCACCAGGCTGGTGAGAAACGCCCACAGCTTGATGCCGGCGCGCGCGCAATACGCCGAGTATGAGATGGCGACGTTGCCGGTGCTGGCGACGACGGCTTCGGTGATGCCGGCCTCTTTCATGGCGCTGATCGCCAGCGAGGCCTGTCGATCCTTGAACGACCCGGTGGGGCCTTGCCGCTCGTCCTTGACGAAGATGTAATCGTGCCCCAGCATGGTGCCCAGATTGGTGGACGGCAGCAGCGGCGTGCCGCCTTCGCCCAGGCTGACGATATTGGCGTCGTTGCGCAGCGGCAGCAGCTCGCGGTAACGCCACAGATTGAACGGCCGCTGCGCCCACTCTGGCACGGCTTCGTGCTTGATGGCGTCGAGGTCGTAGTCTACTTCCAGATAATCTGACCTGCACTGCGGGCAGACCCCCGGCGCACTGGTGAAGGTGAATTGCGTCCCGCAGCGTGGGCATTCCAGTATTGGATCGTGCATGATGTGCCTTGAGTGTAAGGAGTAATGGGTAACGAGTGAAACGTAATACGCAATACGCAATACGTAAAACGTGATGTTGATCAGTTGTCGGTTTTTAGGCTTTCACGATCGTCCAGTCGCGCAGCCGGCGGCTGTTCACAAAGCACGCCGCCGCGCCGCCGAGAAAGAACCAGCTGCCGGCCAGCACGAACAGCAGTGCATACAGGATCACAAAGGTGTACTGCTCGTACACGCGCTGCATCAGCGCCGCCCGCCGCGTATAAATCACGCGGCCGCTCAGCCCGCCGCGCCGCTGCACTTCACGGAAGAACATGATGTTCCGGTATTGCATCAAGACATCGGCCAGCGGCGTTAACAGCAGGCCGCCCATCAGAATCAAGAACACATCGGGCCGCGCGGCCTGTCGGATCAGCAGCCACCACGCCGCCCCGACGCCGACGACCAACACCGCCAGCGCCAGCGCAAATCGCCAACCGCTCATGGCAAACCGGTACAACCCTTCGTACACCACAAAATCCTTCAGACCGGCGTGATACAGCCTGGCCTCATGCAGCGCCGTGTAGTGATCCAGCAGTAACAGCGCGACGGCCAGTACGGCGGCCGTCACGGGTTGATTGAGCAGCGCGGATTCGATCATGGCTTCCGGTGCTTTCAGCTGATCGCCGGCCGGTGCATGGCGCGTGATAGATCGTAGCGGGCTTTGCGGTTGATCTTTTTCAGCGCGCTGCGATTGCGATAGACGGTCACCACCGTCCGATTGGTCTCCGTATCCAACAAAACCGTCGTGCCCTCCAGATGATCATGGCGGCCGTCCTCGTCCGCGTACAGCGCCAGCTCGCGCCGGCCCAGAAAACAGCACACAACCCCGGCCGTGTGCACATGTCGGCCGTGCTGCACCACGTAATCCACATCGGCCACACTCAACCGCCGTTGTGCCATGCGCTGCCTGGCGTGCCGGCTGAAGGTCAAGGGTTGTGACATGGTTGAGCCTGCTTTCAGGCGACGCGCAGCACCTGCATATTCTTGATCTGGTTGAGCGCGTCCACCATATGATCAAGCAGCTGTTCGGCTGTAAACATGCCCTTGTTGAACAGGGCGGCTGTCTTGCCTTGCAGCCGGGCGCGATCTTCCTCGGTGATTTCCTTGGCCGTCACGATGATCACCGGGATGTGCCGCGTGTGCGGGCTGCTCTTGACGCTGTCCAGCACCGCAAAGCCGTCGATGTCGGGCATCATCAGATCGAGAATGATTAGATCAGGTTTCTGTTCTTGAACAACCGCCAGCGCCTGCGCGCCGCCCGCCGCTTCCAACACTTCATAGCCGGGCTGTGTCTCCAACATGCGCCGCATCAACTGCAGCGCGTTCGGCTCGTCGTCCACCACCAGCACGCGCTGGGCGGCGCGGGTGTAATCAACGCGATCCAGCGCGCTGAGCAGTTCATCCTCCGTGATGGGCTTCACCAGATAATCGGCCGCGCCCAGCGTGTAGCCGCGCGACTTGTCCTGCAGAATGCTGCACACCACGATCGGCGTATTGGCGATTTCGGGCGTCTTCTTCAAATCGGCCAGCACCGACCAGCCGTCGCGGTTGGGCATCAGCACATCCAGCGTGATGGCAAACGGCAGCAATCGCCGCGCTTCGTGGACGGCTTTCAATGGATCGGTCAGGCCGATGACAAGGTAGCCCTGTTTCTCCAGATAGCGTTTGTACAGCGTAATCACGCCCGGATCGTCGTCGATGCACAACACCAGTTTCTTGCCCTCACCGCGCGCTTCCAGATCAGCCGGCGGCGTCACCGGCTCTTCGGCCTGATCCTCCGGCTGCTCGCGCGGCAGCGTAAACGTGAAGGTGGACCCGACACCCGGCTGCGACTCAACCCAGATGCGGCCCCGGTGCATCTCCACGAATTTCTTGGTGATGGCCAGGCCCAGGCCGGTGCCGCCGTAGCGGCGCGTGGTGCTGGCATCGGCCTGCGTAAACTCCTCAAAGATGTGATCCAGCTTCTCGGGCGCCACGCCGATGCCGGTGTCCGTTACCGATATGTAGACATCCTTAGGCCCGGCCCAGATGCGCAGCGTGATCGAGCCTTTCTCGGTGAACTTGGCCGCGTTCGACACCAGATTCAGCATGATCTGGCGCACGCGCGTCTGATCGGCCATCACCTGCGGCAGATCGGCCGGCACTTCCTGATCCAACCGCACCGGTTTGTCCTTCACCAGCGCGATGGCCGTGGACATCACGCTCTTGGCGATGTCGATCAGATTCAGCGGCTCAATGACCAGCTCCATCTTGCCGGCCTCGATCTTGCTCAGGTCGAGGATGTTGTTGATCAGGCTCAACAGGTGCTGGCCGGAATTGTAAATGGCCGTCAGGTCGGTCGTCTGCAGCTCGGTCAACGGCCCGTCGATGCCGCGCAGGATCACGCGGCTGAAGCCGATGATCGAATTCAGCGGCGTGCGCAGCTCATGGCTCATGTTCGCCAGGAATTGCGTCTTCAGGCGATCAACCTCGCGCATGCGCTCCACCGCCTGCCGCTCGGCTTCGTAAGCGCGCGCATTCGTGATCGCCACCGCCACCTGGTCGGCCATCGCTTCCAGCAGGCGCACATCCGGTTCGCGGAAGGCGTGCGCGTGCGGGCTTTCCAGGTTCAGCGCGCCCACCAGCAGTTCGCCCTGGCGAATGGGCACAATCAACTCGGAGCGTGTATCGGGATTGGTCGCGCGATAATCGGGATCCATGCGAGCGTCGTTAACCAGGACGACCTGACCGGTGGCGAGCAGCCGCCCGAACAACCCTTCACCCGATCGGATCAGCTGCCCGATCGTCGCAGCCTCGACCTCCGGCGTCGAGCCGCGCATCAACTGCACTTCCAGCGCCTGTTCCGCCTCGTTGTATAGCGCGATGCTGACGTGGGTGGCCGGCGTAACGTTCAGCACCTCGTCAGCGATCGAAGCCAGCACCTGTTCGATATCCAGCGTCGAAGCCAACCGCCGACCGATGCGCGTGAGCGCGGTCAGCTCACCCACGCGCGCCTCGACATCATGGAAGAGTCGGCGATTTTCCAGCGCCACGCTGGCCTGCCCGGCCAACGTGCGGTATCGCCGCAATTCCTGTTCAGTCCAATCGATCGGCTGCCGCAGAGATTCCAAGGTAATCCAGCCCAGCGTGCGGCCGCCGGCCAGCAGCGGCAAAACGATCAGCGCGCGCGCGCCGATAATGCTGCCGAGAATGTGGCGCGAGACGGGGTCCAGCTCGGTCGAGGCGGCCACATCGGGTACGGCCAACGGTTCTATCAGACGCCGCGCCATCAGTGGAATCTGCGAGACCGTCCACCGGCGGCCCAGCATCGATGATTCGATCTGATCGCGTTCCCAGACGGCCACAACTTCCAGCGTGGGTTGGGTCGGGGGGCTGTCGGGATCAAACTGGTACAACATCACGCGATCAATGTGCGGCGCCGCGACGCTCTCACTCACCGCCAGCAATACCTCGCTGGGGGTCTGAGCGGCGGCAATGGCACGGCTGGCCTGATAAAGCGAGGTTGTCTCGTTCAGGCTGATTTCACTTTCTTCCAGCAGCCGGGCCGCCTCAATCGATTGCGCCACCTGATCGGCCACAGCCTGCACGGTGGCCAGTTCATCAGGCGACCAGGGCCGTTCGGCTTCGTCTTCAATGGCCAGCGTCCCCAGCACCTCACCGCGCAGCGTGATGGGCACTCCTACCGCCGTCCGCCCGTCGACACGCAGCGGCGTCAGCGGTTTGCTGCGGGCGGCTTCTTCGATCACCGGTTGCAGCGCCGAATCGAGCGGGGCGGCATCAGGTCGGCGGTATTCATATTGCGCTATCGCACGCTGTCGGCTGAAGCTGCTCCAGCCTTCGCGCGTGTACAACCGCATCAGTTGATTCAACTCTTCAGCCGTGCTGCGTTCGCGTTCAAACAGGCGGTGATTCTCGATCGCCAGCGCCAGCTGGCTGGCAATGGCCTGCGCCAGCTGCACGTCGCGCAAGCCGATGCTGGGCTTGTCCAACGTGCGACCCAGGCTCACCACGCCCAGCACCTTGTCGCCGCTGAGCGCCGGCACACACACCAGCTTGCCCAACTGCAGACGGCGCTCCGGATCAAGTTCGGCCAGCCGCGCATCCGTGGTCGCATCGTTGATAACCACCGCCTGGCGCGTGCGGATCGCCAGCACGGTTGGCGTAACCGCTTCACGATCGATATTGATCACCTTGCCCGTGTCTTCAAAGGGCGCGAGTTCATTGGCATCAAAAGCAGTCAGGACAGTGTAGGTATGGTGTTCCGGGTCATATTCGGCGGCCTGCCATGTGTCAAAGTCGGCTCGCTGGGCCACCACGCCGAACAACCGATTGATGGTGACGCTGAGCTCTTCGCCCAAACGGCTGGTGGCCTGGCTGGCCTCGAACAGGGCTTCGGCCTGGCGCGCATCCGATTGAGCGGTCTGGTATTGACGCGCGTTGACAATGGCGATCGCCACCTGATCGGCCAGGGCCTGCAGCACTGTCAGCGTGCCTTCGTCGAAGGCATCAAACTGCGTGGACTGCACGTCCAGCGCGCCGATTGCCTGGCCGCCGGCCATCAGGGGCAATGCCGCCTCCGATCGGGTTTCAGTCAACAGCGGATTGGCGAACCGCATCGTTTCTTTGTCCACGTCTTGCGCCACGCGCGGCCGGCGGGTGCCCATCGCTTCGGCCACCATCGATTGACCGGTCAGTTCCAGCCTGTGTCCACGCTCCAGCAGCAGTCGGCCTGCTTCGCCGGTGGCGGCTTCCAGCACCGCGTAATGCTGATCTTCATCGGCGATGAAAATGGCCGCATAGTACAGGCCAAACCGCGACGTGATCAACTCGACCACCTGCCGCGTCAGTTGCTGCGGGTTCAGGATCGAGGTAATGGCGCGGCTGACCTCGGCGTTCACCTGCAGCTGAGTGGTGCGCTGAGCCACGCGCTCTTCCAGCGATTCCCGGATGGTCTGCAGTTCGCGATTGGCTGCCGTCTGCGCCTCGGCGTTGCGGCGGGCCAGCTGCAGGGCGGCATTCAGATTGCGCACGGTGATGCCCAACAGGGCGGCCGTCATTACCGAACTGAGCGCGAGGTTAACCCAGCGATCAATCGCCGCAATGGGCGGCGGATTTTCCGGCAGCAGATTGGCGGCGCCCAGCAGCCACAGTGCCGTCACTGCCGCCAGACTCATGCCCGCGCCCACCCAGGCGCCTCCGGGACCAAGCAGCAGACCGCCCAGCACCACCACCAGCACAAAGAACGCGACGGTGGGGCTGATCAGGCCGCCAAACGCAGCGGCCGTGACCAGCAGGATCAGCCAGACCGCGGTCACCAGCAACATGCTGGCTGCTCGCACGCGGCCCGAATAGAGCAGATAGGTTACAGCGGCTTGCTCAATCACCAGGCCCGCCATAATGGCAAGACTGAGTACTTTGTTGACCGCCAGAAAGATCGTGGCCAAGCCGCCCAGCGCCACGACGATCCAGGTGGCCCACAAGACGGCATGCAAGACGCCGGCAACGCGCGTTTGTGCCTCGTTGTCAAATACCGGCGGGGTCAGCAGCCGCTTCCACCGACGCGGCTGTGCGGAAGTCACCTCACTCATGGTTGTCACCTCGCCCGTTTTCAACGGTCTCCGGCTCCAGACTCAGCCGTGCCACGACGCGCGCCGCCCTTAGCGTTTGGCCCAGCTCGTTGACGGCGGTCCTCAGGATCGAATCCAAATCGATGGTCTGGCGCACGCGGCTGTTGATCTCGTTGATGGTGCGCTCGCGCTGTGCCAGACGTTCGGTCTGCTCCAACAGGCGTGTATTCTCGGCAGCCTGCGCCAGGTGCCCGGCAATCGTTGAGGCCATGGCGGCCAGATCGTTCGTCCAGCGCGAGCCCGGCACCCGCAGGTGCAGCGCGCCGATCAGCTGCCCGCGCAGCATCACCGGGATGCTCACCCGGAGATCTCCGCCGTCGGGGCGCGTCACGATCTGGCCGGCGGCCAGCTGGTTGGCTTCGGCCTCAGTGAGCGGTTTCAGATCTTCGGTGTTGCTGCGCCAGATGACGCCGTGATCGCTGGCCGCGCTCATGAAGCTGCGCCAGGCTTCACCCGTCAGGCGGCGGTTGACCTCGGCCAGTTCTTCGGCCACCCGGCGCGTCTCCTCGAACAGCTGCGCGTTGCGGATGCCCGTGACCAGCTGATTGGCCAGCGTGCTCAACAGCCCCACGTGCGCGGCGGAATAGGCGTTAAAGTCGTAACTCTGCACCGACAGCGCGCCCAGGACTTGCGTGCCGCTCTTCATGGCAACGTAGAGCAGCGAGGCCGAAGGGCGATTTACATCGCCGATGCCGTGCGGCACTTCGGTCACTTGCGCCAGCTCATCCGGCGTGACGTGTATCAAGATCGGCTCACCCGTACGGATGACCTGGCCGATCCGCGAGGTTGGTGACAGCGGCCCGGCCGGTTCATTGTACTTCTGTCCCGCATCATAGATGAGCGGAAAAGACACCGTGTCCGAATCGGCGTCGTGCAGCGCCACGATGAAGGCATCCGCCGGCATGATTTGCTTCACGGCGATATAGGCGGCTTCCAGCACGCGCGGCAATTCGATTTCTTGCGAGACGGCGCGCACCATCTCGTTGATGGCGGCCAGTTCGCGGGCGGCCCGCTGGGACTGTTCAAACAATCGGGCGTTGGCCACGGCCGTCGTCAGCTGATCGGCCATGGTCTGCAACACCGCAATATCCTCCGGGCCAAAGGCGCGAGCCTCACGCGATTGGATGGTGGCTGCGCCCATCACGCGCCCGCGATTGATCAGCGGCAGCGCCATTTCCGATCGGGTCTCTGGCAGCAACGGGTTGTCGAAGCGCACCGCCTCTTCGCCCACGTCCAACGCGATGCGCGCCTGCCGGTTGGCGATGCACCAGCCGATCATCGAGGAACCGCCCACTCGCAGTTTGTGCCCGGCGGCGATCATCGCCCGGCCGGCCTCGCCAGTCCCGGCGCGCAAAACCGCCCACTCCCCGGTTTCGTCCAACAGGAAGATGCCCACATAGTACAAGCCAAAGCGTTCACGCACCAGCTCGGCGCCCGTGTCAATCAACACATCGGGCTCCAGAATCGACGCCGCCGCCCGTGACACCTCTGCCGCTGTCTGGAGTTGCAAGGCGCGTTTTTGCTGCTCGGCCAGCAGGCGCTCGCGCTCGGTGATGTCGCGGGCGAAGGCGAGCACTCCCCAGATGTTCCCATCGATGTCGCGCAGAGGAACCTTGATGGTGTTAAAGACGTGAACGACGCCGTCGATGGTTGCCGGGTCATTGGCGTAAACTTGCGGTTCTCCCGTATCCATCACCAGGCGGTCATCGGCCCAGAAGCCGCGAATGCCCTTGTCGGGATTGCCCTTCACCAGTTCTTCGGGGAAGCCCAAATCCAGATCGGTCTTCCCGATGAAATCTTCCGGCTGCAGGTGCAGAGCAGAAGCATAGCCTTGATTAACCAGGCGATAGCGGTGCTGTTGATCCTTGATGAAGATCCAGTCTGGTGTGGCGTCGATGACGGAGCGCATCAAGCGCTCAGACCTCTGAACGTCGTTGAGCAGTTCTTGCAATCTGGCTTCGGCGCGCTTGCGCTCGGTGATGTCCTCATTGGCGCCGACGAACTTGATCGGGT
>CAZKBQ010000016.1:0-65913 GCA_964550855.1 uncultured Anaerolineae bacterium | reverse complement strand
GTGAAGGTGTCGTTGGCGACGTCGTATTCCCAGTAGCCCAGATGCGCGATGCGCAGCGCCTCTAACAGCTGCTCTTCGTTGCGCCGCAAAGCTTCCTCGGCGCGCTTGCGCTCGGTGATGTCCTCATTGGCGCCGACGAACTTGATCGGGTGACCGGCTGCATCGCGTTCCACGCGGAAGCGCACGGTGATGAACCCTTCGCCGCCGTCCGCGTAGAGGATGCGATGATCGATCTGGCGGTGGTAGTCAGGGTCGGTGCTGGCTAACGCCCGACCGATCTCCTCGCCCACCAGACTCGCGTCCTGCGGATGCACGAATCTCTGAGCGTACGTCGCCGAACGCATCAGGTAGCCGCCCTCAGCCTGAGCAGTGGTGTGCAGCAGCGAATAGAACTGATCGTTAAAGGTGAAGGTGTCGTTGGCGACGTCGTATTCCCAGTAGCCCAGATGCGCGATGCGCAACGCTTCTAACAGCTGCTCTTCGTTGCGCTGCGAGACCCCCTCGGCACGTTTGCGCTCGGTGATGTCCTGGTTGGCGCCATAGGTCTTGACGGTGCGGCCGTTGGCGTCTTTCTCGATGTAGAAGCGAACGCTGAAATAACCCGGCTCGCCGTCGGCGTAGAAGATGCGATGATCGATCTGGCGGCTGTAGGTGGGATCGGTGGTCTCCAGCGCCCGACGGATCTCCTCGCCGACGATGGGGGCGTCGTCGGGATGCACGAAGCGCTGGGCGTAGCGGGCCGAGGACATGGTGTAGCCGCCTTCGGCCTCGGCGGTGGTGCGCAGCAAAGCATAGAACTGATCGTTGAAGGTGAAAGTGTCGCTGGCGACATCATATTCCCAGTAGGCCAGCTGCGCGATGCGCAGCGCTTCGGCCAGCTGGGTTTGATAGCGGCGCGCTGCCTCTTCGGTCTGCTTGCGCGCGGTGATGTCGCGGTGCACGGCCACAAAGCCCACCGTCGCATTATTGTCGTCGATGATGGGTATGTTGGAGCCCTCCACCGGCACCAGCCGACCGTCTTTGGCCTTGTTGATGATTTCGCCGGCCACCACCTGACCACTCAGCAGCGCTCTCCAGAACTCGGCATAGCGCTCTGGCGGGATCAAGCCCGACTTGAGGATGCGCGGCGTTTGGCCCACCGCTTCGGCGGCCCTGTAGCCATAAACCTGTTCAAAGGCTGGATTGGCGTACACGATCTTGCCATCCAGATCGGTCATGAACACGGCGTCGGTTGATTGCTCGATGGCCCGCCGGAACTTGAGCAGTGACTCTTCCGCCTGCTTGCGCTCGGTCACATCCACGATCACGCCCACCAGACCGGCCGGCCGCCCCTGCGCGTCAGTGAACGTGGCTTTGTTATAAACCACGTTATGCAGGGTGCCATCGGCATAGGGTACGGTGGATTCGTAAACTTGCACGCCCGGATTTTCGAGCAATTCTCGATCTTTGGCGTGGTGACGCTGCGCCAGCTCGGGCCCGGTGGTATCAAACACGGTGCGGCCGATGATCTCGGCGCGCGGCCGACCGGTGTAGGCCTCAAACGCGCGGTTGCAGCCCAGATAGGTGCCGTTCGCATCTTTGAAGAACACCGGGCTGGGCAGGCTGTCGATCAATGTCGATAGCAGCTGTTGTGTGCTGCGCGCGTCATTCAATGCGGTCTGCGACTGTTCGAGCAACCGTGCATTGTCCAGCGCCATTGCCAGCTGATCGGCGATGTTTTCGAGCAGAGTAACGCTGACTTTATCGAAGGCGTCCGCCTCCAGCGCGTGTACATCCAGCACGCCCAGCACCATTTGGCCGGCCAGCAGCGGCAGTGCCACTTCTGATCGGCTGTTCGGCATCCAGCGCGCAGTGTCGTCGACCTGGTGCTTAAGGCAAGCCTGGCGGGTGCGGGCGGCAGTCGCCACCGGCGACGCGCCATCCAGCGGCCAGCTGTGACGGCGATTCTTGAGGTCTTCACCGATCTTGCCCGAAGCCTCGCGCAAGATCGCGCTGGAGTTGCCTGCATCGAAGGTGTAGATCCCGGCGAACAGATAACCAAATCGATCGGCCAGGAGATTGACGATCTGGCGCATCAATTCATCCATGTCGCGCGTGGCGGCGACAGCGCGGCCGGCTTCGGCGCTGGCCTGCAGATGTTGTGCCAGTCGTTCCTGTTCCTGCAGAGCGCGCAATTCCTGCAGGGTGGCCACCTGATCCACAAAGATGGCCGTGAATTGTTGCGCCAGTTTCAGGGCAGATGCGGCTTGCGGGTGCTCCTTCAGTACTTCGGCGATCGCTTCGGTGAATGACCGCGCCAGAACGGCGGCGTTGGAATAGATCAGGCCTTTGCGCACCTCTTCAGCCGCCAGCATCCGCACCGGCGCGACTTCGCGCACGTTGTCCAACCAGCTGAACCACGCCCGATTGATCGCGTCGGCGATTTCGACAGGACGCCCCGGATCATTCAGCAGCACGGTGCTCTTGGGTGCGTGACTGCGCCAGGCCTGGGCCATGCAGTCGCGAAGGTACTGGCTGTGCGCGGCCAGGCTGACCGCCAGTTCGCGTTCTTCGCTCATGATTCATTCTCCTGTCGCCGGGAATCCGGCGCAGCCTGACCGTTTGATGACAGCGGCACAAAGCCCAGCTGTACACCCGCGCCGACGGCGCCGGTGATCCGCGTCAGTTCATCCACGGCCACCCGCAGGATGGCGTCCAGATTGGTGGGTTGGTGAATCTTGTCGGCGGTTTCGGCAATCGCCCTATCGCGCCGCGCGGCTCGTTGGGCTACGCTGGTCAATCGTTGATTTTCCAGCGCCAGCGACATCTGCTGCACCACGCCGTCGATCAGTTCACGCTCATCGTCGCTCAGTTCCCCGGGCTGTTGGCGCTGCAGGGTCAGCAGACCGATGGCCTGGCCGCGCAACCTGATGGGCACTTCCAGCGACAGGCCGCCTTCGGTTGATGTGGCCGTCCGCGTCTGGCGCTCGTATATCGCCTGCACGTTCAACGCTTCATCTTGCCAGGTCTCCCCGGTCAGGCGGCGGTTTACGGCATCCAGCTGCTCCAGCGCACGCTGCTGCTCTTCGCGCAGCCGCACGTTCTCGATGGCCGCCGCGGCTTGTGTCGCCAACAGCTGGGCGTTGCTCTCATCCACCGCGCTGAAGGGACGGCCGGGCTGAGAACGGGTCAGCGCCAGCGCGCCGATGATCCGGTCTTGCCACACCAGCGGCACGCTAAGCGCCGCGTGGAAGGGCGCGTCGGCAAACGCCGTCGCGTGGCCACGCCACGTTTGATAATCGTCAACGCGCAGGGTCAGGCCGGTGGCAAATACCTGGCCGGTCAGACCGTCGCCCACTCGCAGGCGGCGGCCGCTCAAATTGCTATCGCCTACATTGACCGTGTATTGAAGTTCAATCTCCTGATCGCCAACCGGGAACCACAGGCCCGCGCCGTCGGCATCCAGGAGCGACATGGCCACCTGCACAATGTGCGCGTTCAGCGCCTCACGATCGGCCTGGGCCGATAACTCCAACACCGCTTCCAGCAGGCCGGTGGTCTGCTGTGAACGAGCCTGTTCGCGCTGATATTGGAAAGCATTAGTCAACGCCACCGCGATCTGATTCGCCATGGCTTGCAGCACGGCGGCGCTGGCTTCATCGAACGCGCCCGTCTCTATCGATTGAACATCCAACGCGCCCAGCGCCCGGTCGCCTGCCATCAGGGGCAGCGCAATTTCCGATCGGGTGTCAGGCAGCAGCGGATTGGCAAAACGCACCGCTCCTGCACCCACATCCAGCGCAATCCGGGCTCGCCGCGTGAGAATGGCGGAACCCACCATCGACTGATTGTCCACGTTGAGGCTGTGGCCGGCAGACTTGAGGACCCACGCCACATTGTCGGGGCCGCTCGCTTCGCGCAGCACGGCGCGCGTGCCGGTCTCGTCCAGCAGGAACACGGCCGTGTAGTAGAAGTTGAAACGCTCCTTAATCAGCGCGACAATCTGCTGGAGCAAATCATCGGGATTGAGCAAGGCGGTGGCGGCGCGGCCGACCTCGGCGCTGGCTTGCAGCTGCGCGGTGCGCAGCTCGACCCGCGTTTCCAGTGAATCAATGAGCTCGCGCAGCCGGGCCGTCATCGTGCCAAAGGCCCGGGCCAGCAGACCGATCTCGTCGGGGCGCGTTGCCGGCAGCGGCCGCGAAAAATCGCCGGCGGTGATGGCTGTGGCCGTCTCAGTGAGCTGAACGATCGGGCGCAGCGCACGGCGCAGGCTCAGCCAGATCAATCCCGCGATCGGCAGCATGCCTAGCAACAGCATCAGGGTCGTCACCCGGAAGGCATTGAGCGGCGCCAGCAATTCCGAGATTTGCTCTTCGGCGATGATGGCCCAGCCGCCCGGCATCGAGACAGCGTACGATCGCCACTCGCGCCCGTCACTGTCAGTAAAATCAAGCATCGGGCCGCCGCCCTGACGCAGTGCCCGCACGGCTGGATACTGGCGCGCGTCGTGCAGTTCAGTGTCGCTTAATGCGGGATTCGAGTGGGCGATAATCTGATCTTGATCATTGATCAAGTACGCGTGGCCCGTGCGGCCCAGCCGCGTGCCCAGCACCTCGTTGCGAATCACCGTCAGTTCGCTGGCAAACATACCCACGCCGATGACGGTCTGCGACTCGTCGCGGATGGGCGCCGCCATCACCAGCGCCGGCTGGTTGCTCGTTCGGCCGATCAGGGCCTGAATTGCCACCGGTGCGCCGGCGCTCGCCTGCTTGAACCACGCACGATCGCCGTAATCAGTCAGCGCCGCGCCGTCACTGCGGGCGACGTTGCGGCCGGTCAGGTCGGTGGTGCTGGCCAGGTATGTGTCGGTGTAAATGGCGGTCAGGGCACGCAGCACCGGCACCTGCCGTTCAGGCTGCATACTTATCACGTCGGCCTGGGTCACCATTTGCTGCAGCGAACGGGCGCGCAGATCCAACCAGGCCGCGGCCTGACTCGCCAGGCCGTCGGCGGCCGCGCTCAGTTGGGCATTGGCGACGTCCTCAAAATCGCGGCCAACCAGCGCATTGCTGGCCAGCTGACCAAACAACAAGGCGGGCAACACGATGAGTAACACCAGCAGCGTCAGACGCACCGGCAAAGTGAGTGGCCGGCGGCCGGATGGCGTGTTTTCGCGGCCGGACGATTGAACCTGGCTCATGCCTGCGCCTCCTGATCCGCGCTGCGATCATGTCCGTTTGATCGAGTCGGCGACGCTGACACGTCGACCTCCGCGCCGATGGATATCTGCGCGCGATCAAGTCGCAGCGCACGGCCCAGCTCCTGTCCGGCGATCTGGGCGATGCCGCTCAGGTCGCCCGCACTCAGCATCTTGCGCGTGATCTCCGCGATCAGCTGTTCGCGTTGTGCGCGCCGCTCGGTCTGTTCGATCAGGCGAGCATTGTCCACAGCGATGGCGACTTCGTTGGCCACAGCCTGAATCAACGCCTGATCGGCCTCGCTCCAAACCCGATCGGTCTGCGCCTCCTCTACGCCCAGTGCGCCGATGACTTCGCCGCGCAGCACGATGGGCGCAGCCAGCCCGGCTTTGAAGGGCGCATCACTATTCGGCCCGCTGTGCCATTGAACGGCTTGATCTTGCGTCAGGGCCAGTTCAACATCGGGCGGCGTCTCGGCCGATGCGGGCAGGTTGTGCCGCGCGATCTGGATGCGCTGCATCTGATCGGCTGACTGGCCTAGCAGCGAAGCCCAGGCTTTACCGGTCAGACGGCGGTTGGTCACATCCAGCTCCTCAAGTGTCCGACGCTGCTGTTCGGCCAGATCGGCATTGACCAGCGCGGCCGCCACCTGCGTGCCCAACAGACTCATGGCGCTTTCGTCATTCAGGGTAAATGGGCGATTGCTCCGGCTGCGCGTCACCGTGAGTACGCCAAGTGAGCGCCCGCGCCAGATCATGGGCACGGCCAGCACAGCGCGAAAGTCCGCGTTGGCGTAGGCGCTGGCGCGCCCCGGCCAACTGGCATAATCGTCCACGCGCTGCGGCCGGGCGCTGGCATAGGCGCGGCCTGACAGGCCTTCGCCCTTTTTCAGGCGCTGTCCCGTGTACGATCGAGCGACGGGATCGTCGGCAAAGACCAGCTCGATTTCGTCGTCGTTGACGGGCAGGTAAACGTTGACGCCGTCGGCCTGGGTGAGGCGCGCTGCATGGCGTGCGGCTTTTTCCAGCAGCATCGCGCGATCGGATTCGCCGGCAAGTTCCAGCGACGCTTCCAGCAAGGCGCCCTGGGCACGCGCCTGCCGCTCGGCCTGGCTGAACTGCTCGGCGTTGTTCAAGGCGATGGCGATCTGATCGGCCATGCTCTGTAGGGTGGCTGCGCTGGCATCGTCGAAGGCTGCCGCCTGCTGCGATTGAACATCCAGCGCGCCCAGCACACGCTGACCCACGACCAGCGGCAGCGCGATCTCGGATCGAGTCTCGGGCAGCAGCGGATTGGCAAAGCGCACGGCGTCTCGCCCCACATCGTGGGCAATGCGCATTTCGCGACGCGCCGTCACGTAACCCACCATCGAGTGTCCGCCCACTTCAAGGCGGTGTCCACGATCCTTCAGGGTGCGGCCGGCTTCACCGGTGGCCTCGCGCAGCACCGCCCACTGGCCGCTGTCGTCGAGCGTAAAGATGGCCGCGTAATAGAAACCAAAGCGCGCGGTGATGAGTTCAACGCTGGCGCGCAGCAATTCATCGGGGTCCAGAATGGAAGCCGCCGCGCGACCCACCTCAGCGCTGGCCCGCAGCTGTGAAGTGCGCTGTTCAACCTGCTGCTCCAGCGAACCGATGAGGCTGCGCAGCCGGGCAGTCATGGTGTTGAACACGTTTGCCAGCAGACCAATCTCATCGCGGGTGGTGATGCTGACCGCGCGATTGAAATCCCCTGTGGCGATGTGTTGAGCCGCGTCCGTCAACTGGCTCAACGGTGCCATCAGCGTGCGGCCAATGCCGAAACTGATCAGCGCGATGGCGGCCAGCAGAACGACGAAGATCAACACCACTATGCCGATCGTTGCCTGGCGCTGCGTGTTCACTTGCTCAAGCGCCGCGGCATAAGTGGCATTCAGTTCGCTCATGGGCACGATGACGCCCAATCGGTAGTCGGCGATTGACAGGGGCGTGTATGCCAGATAATACTCGGCGCCGTTCAGCGTGAATGTCGTTACATCGGATGCGCCGCCGACCATTTGTGCGGTCAGCGCCTGCAGTCCGCCCGAGCCGGCCCCCAGCACCGTCTGCGAAGGGGATTGACCAACGGGTACATTTTCAGGCTGGAGATTGAAATCTTTGTAGCCGGCGGGCGGCATCGCGATGGGATGACCCGCCGAGTCGATTAAGAAGGCATAACCGGTCTTGGCGATGACGAGGCTGGCTACCTGGGCGGTGATTTTTGCCAGCTGCACATCGGCGGCCACCACCCCTCTGAACTTCCCCTGTCCGTCGTACACCGGCGCACTGACGGTCACAACCAGGCCGGTGAGCGCGGCATCTTGATAGGGCGCCGTCCAAACGATCTGGCGCTGCGGATTCTTGTCGGGCGCGGCGTCGGTGAAATAAGGGCGACTGCTTGGATCATAGTTGCCGACGATTTCCGCCAGGTTGATGTTGGGATAGTATACGGTGACCCCATCGGGGTTGACGAAGTAGAGCGCCACCAGGTTGGGGTTGTTTTGCAGCATGCCGGGCGCCATAAAGTCCAGATAAATGGCCGTGTTAGTGTCTGCGGCCACCCGATCGGTCAGCTCAACGTCCGAGCGAATGAGGACCGACGCGGCATCGGTATTCGGGTTGTCCCATTGACCCAACGACAGCCTGCTCAGCTGCTGGCGGGCGTTCCAGTAGTCGCCGCGGCCCAGCAGTGCCTGTCTGTCAAACAAAGCGCCGACGTAGTTGGCGGCCGTTTCAACCGCGCTGGCGGCTGTCTGCAGGAATTGCTCGGCCGTGGTGGCTTCCCGGTCCAGGGTGTTGGTCAGCTGCTCTTTGCCTTGCTGGCGGACTGTCGCCAGCAGCTGATCACTCAGGAAGTCGGCGGTGTTGCGGCTGCGATCGTAAACGAAGACGCCGACCGCCAGCATCGCCAATGCGGCAATAACGATGGTTGCAGAAACCAGCTTGACGCGCAGACTGGCGTCGGAGAACGATCGCCGAGGTTTGGGCTTTGTCGCTGTCATGCCGATACCTCCTGGCCGTTGTGATCACGATTCACCGGCTCGACCAGAGGGGGCGAGTCCAACTGTCCGGCGGCGGGATCGTGTTTGCGGCCGTTGCGGCGCGCGCCGCGGCCCAGTTGAGCGTGGGCGTGCGACGTGTTCAAGGCCGCGCTCAGCTCCTCGGCCGCGGCCTGCAGGATCGCCTGGATGCCGGATGCGCGCCGGATGCGTTCCGCGATGCGGTTGAGCTGCGCTTCGCGCGCGGCGCGCAGTTCAGCCTGTTCAAACAGCCGAGTGTTGTCAATCACATTGGCGACTTCGTCGGCGACGGCCTGCAGCAGCGCCAGATTATCTTCGGCCCAATCCGGGCGCCCCTCAATGCCGCCTAATTTGAGTACGCCTATCGGTTCACCGCGCACCACGATGGGGGCGGCGGCGTCGGCAGATACGCGCTCGGGGCTGACGCCCGGCCCGACATCGATGGCCCTCAGGGCCGGAGTGGCGCGAGTGTAAGCGCGCCAGGCTTCACCGGTCAGTCGCCGGTTCGCCTCGTCCAGCTGTTGCAGGGCCGACTGGGCCTCAGCCAGCAGTCGCTGGTTCTGAATCGACACCGCTAACTGGTTGGTGAGTGCCGTCAGCGGGCGAAGATCGTCGGCGGTGAAGCGCCTCGGTTGGCGATAAGCGATGATGAGTGCGCCAAAGGGCTGCTGGCCGGTGATCATGGGCATGACGACGGCGGCGCGCACCCTGAACAGTCTCATCGTGCGTCGCACGTTCGCGTCGATGTCGGGCTGTCTTGAATCGGCGACGATGAGAGGCGCAGCCGCCGACAGGTTCCGCATAACGGGCAGCTGATCCATCGTGAAGCGGGCATCCGGGGTGATTTGAAGATCGGTTCCGCGGCGCGCCCACGCCGCAACCGAGACCAGATGCGGCTCGGCGCCGGGCTGTTCAGGCCCGTACAGGATGATGGCGGCGCGATCGGCATCGGCTGCCGCATAGCGCACCAGATCAACCAGCATGTCCTGCGGGTCGGTTGCCAGCGCCATGCTCTGGCTGGCCTGATACAGGGTGTTGGCTTGTTCCAGTGCCACGGCTGTCTGCCTGAACTGCTGTGCGTTGCTCAGCGCCACGGCGATCTGGTCGGCCATGGATTGCAGCACGCCGGCGGCGGCCTCGTCAAACGCCGCCAGTTCAATCGATTGCACGTCTAGCGCGCCCAGCACGCGCCGGCCAACCTGAAGGGGCAGCGCAATTTCCGATCGGGTCTCCGGCAACAACGGATTGGCAAAGCGGCTGCCCTCGCGCGTGACATCGGCGGTGATGCGGGCCTGCCGCCGAACGATGGCCGCCCCCACCATGGAGCGCTCGTCAACTTCGAGTTGGTGCTGGCGTTCCATGAGCACGCGGCCGGCTTCGCCGGTGGCGGCGCGCAGCACGGCGCGGCGGCCGTCGTCGTCCAGTGTGAAGACCGCCGCATAGTAGAACCCAAAACGCTCCGTGATCAGGTTGACGACTGCTGTCAGCAGTTCGTCGGTGTCGAGGATCGACGCGGCGGCGCGGCCGACATCGGCGCTGGCTCGTAGTTGTTCGGTGCGCGCCAGCACGCGCTGTTCCAGTGACCCGATGAGCTGTTGCAGCTGATCGGTGAGTGTGTTGAGCGTGTCACTGAGCTGGTTGAATTCATCACCCGTGGTCAGGTGGGCGCGCGCGCTGTAATCGCCGCCCAGCTGGCGGGCAGCCACGCGGCTAAGGTGACGCAGCGGCTGCGTGACGGCTGCGTTGGTCGAGATCCAGATGAGGGCCACAGCCAGCAGGGCCAGGCTGACGGCGATGGTGATGGTCGTGGTGAGATCGCTGCGCAAGACCAGCAGTGATGGCTCGCGTGACAGGCTGGCCTCCAGGACTCCAATGATGCGATCGGGGTAGGCACGGATCGGGGCCAGCAGTGTTGACCATTCCTGACCGTTGGCGCGCGTCACGAGCACTTCCATGGTGCCGCTGGCCATGACCCGGCGGTACGCCTCGGCGGGCGCTTGCGGCACGCTGCTTTGGGTGCTGGCGTAGAAGAACAATTCACTCAACGGCGGGGCGGGCGCATCGGCAGCGGGCTTCAGGCCGGCGGCCGCGGCCGCACTGTTGGCGATCCACAACCGGTAATCGCTGCCGGTGCGCTGCTTGAGGTTGTCGATAAAGCTCTGGTCGTAGTCAAGCCCCACTTCGACCATGCCGATAAAGAAACCGCCTTTGTCGAAGATGGGCGCGACGCCGCGCGCGCCCAGCCGGCTGGGGCCGATTTCGACGCCGGCGACCGGGTGCTGTTGTTGCATCGCTTCGGCAGCCGTGCGGCGATACAGCACGTTATCACCGTATTGCGCGGGGTTGTGCACGCGCAAGAACACGTTGCCGCTGGAGTCTTCCACGTACAAGTGCGCGACGTTGTAGCGGGTTTTCAATGTCTGAAAGACAGGATCGAGCAGGTCCAGCAGACCCTGACGATCGCGCCGATCAAACAGATCGCGCAGGTCGGGCCGGTCGGCGAAAGACACCGCCAGCGAGGCCGCGTTGAGCTCGCGATCGCTGATCTGGGCCGTAAAGTCATTGTAGATGCTGGTGAGACGGTTCCGCTCGCTGGCCAATTCCTGGCGTTGCGAATTGTCGATGCTGAGCCAGGTCTGGATACCGACGATGAGCATCACGATCGCGATCACCAGTACCAGCAGCTTGGTTGCCACCGATGTGCGAACCGGGCGGGCCGACGGTTCGTCCGGTTCCTGGTTGTCGGCCAGTGACCAGCCCAGACGAGCGCTGAGTCGCCGCGTGGACAGCTGGCCGGTCTGGAAGACCACGAGCAGGGCGCCCGCACTGATGGCCAGGTGCACCAAGATGAAAGTCACCAGCGCGCCCAAGGCCGGGCGCAGCAGTGTGTCGGCGCTGAGGCTCAGCAGCGTGATGCCCAGCAGCAGCCACAGGGACGAGCGCTGGACGCGGCGGTGTGGCCGGCTGAGGAGATAGACGATCAGCCCGGCCTCGGCCAACTGCGCGCCGAGCAGGTGGGTGAGGCGGAAAAACGCGGCCAGCGGCGAATTCATGAACGCCGACAGTTCTACGTAGCCCCCCGTATAGAAGCGCGGTTCCAGGCCGCTGATCAAAATCCGACTGCCGGTCAGCAGATCGATCGCGGCCAGCGCGATGGGCGCGACGACGATGAGACCGGCCGCAACAACCAGCCAGCGGCGCTTCAGCCAGTCGGGCCTGAAAATCGCCACCGTGATCAGCAGCAGGCCGATGCCCGTCTGAAACGCGGTGAGCGCCACGAGCGCCAGGCCGGGACCGGCTTCGGCGATGGTGGTTGCGCCCGACATGCCGGCCACGCCCAGGCTGTACACGGCCAGGATGAAGAGATACGCAGCCACGAGGATGTTGGCCGTGCGGCGCTGATCCAGCCACAGGATGAAACCGGCCAGCAATACTTCGCTCAAGCCCAGCAGCAGGGTCAAACCTTGCAGCGCGCTAATGGTCATGCTTCACCCCCTGGCTGAGCGGTGTGCCCATTGCCCGGCGATTCAGCCGGGCCGGTGTTCAGTTCGGCCACGCTGACGGCGGCGCCGGTGGCCAGCCGCAGTTCGCGCGCGGCAACGGCCAGCACCTGTTCCACCGATTGCGCCGTGCGAATCTGGGTGGCGATGCGGTTGAGTGTTCGCTCGCGCGCGGCGGTGCGCTGTGTTTCTTCGTAAAGGCGCGCGCCGCGGATGGCGGTACCGAGCGACGCGGCGATTGTCGTCAACAGGTTGACATCGTCGGCAGTAAAGCGATTGGCTGAGGGCGCCTGCACATTGAGCATCCCCAACGTTTGATCGCCGCTGAGCATGGGCACGCCCAGCCACGACTGCTGCAAATCACCCGTGCCCATCTGCACACCGCCCAGCTCGGCCAGCACTTGCGGCGTCAGGTGATTGATCAGCAGCGGCTGGCGCTGGCGGATGACAGTGGAGGTCAAGCCTTCCCCTACCGGCCGCGGCGGGTTCTGAACAGGGCGGCCTTCGTCACGATAAAATGGAAACTCGATCTGTTGCGTGCGTTCATCAAACAGCGCGATGTAACCGGTGTTTACGCCCAGCGCACGCAGAGCGGCCTTGCCGGCATGCTGCAGCAGAGTGGTCAGATCGAGCTGCGCCGCGGCGGCTTGCCCGATTTCGTTGAGCGCCTGCAGCTCGCTGACGCGCCGTTGTGATTGTTCGAAGAGCTGCCGGTTCTCAATGGAAAGAGCCAGCTGCTGGGAGAGAGCATCGAACAACCGCGCATCAGCTGCGCTAAAGTCGTGCGGGTCTTCTGATTCGAGCAGGAGTACGCCCAGCTGCCGGTCGCCGGCCCACAGTGGCACAGCCACCATGGCCTGAGTATTTTGTTGCACCAACACCTGGCGCGTCACTTCGTCGACGCGTGGATCGGCCGCGACGTTGTTGAAAATGAACGGCTGGCGGCCGTTCACCAGATGGAGGCTTTGGAATACCTCGATGGGGTAGCGTGTGCCGATCGGGAGGGGAGGCAGGCCGCGGCCGCTGTGCCAGGCGACGAACAGGTTGGCGGCTTCGATGTCGCCGGCTTCGCCGGTATCGAAGAGCAGCAATGACGCGCGGTTGATGACTGGCTGCGGCAGAACCTCGGCGACGGCCGCCAGCATGGCCTGCCAGTCTGGCGCACTGAAGAGCTGCCGGCTGGCAGCATACAGCCGTTCCGTCTCGGCCAGCGCCGTCTGGGTCTGTTCGAACAAGCGCGCATTTTGCAGCGCGATGGCAGCCTGGCTGCCGATGGCCTGCATGAGGTCACGATCGTGGTCGGTGTAGCTGCGATCGGCGCTGTAGCTTTGGATGGCCATGACGCCCAGAATCTGATCGCCCACCATCAGCGGCACGCCCAGCCACGAATGCGCGGCGTCGCCAACGCGCGCGATGCCCATTTTCTCCTGCCAGCCGGTGACGTCTTCTTTGATCAACAGACTCTGGCGGGTGCGGATGATGTAGCCCGTCAAGCCCCGATCGGCGGGCATGGAGCTGATGGCGCGATCCACGGCCGACTGGGTGGCATTGATCATAAAGGTCACTTCGTTGCGCTCGGCGTCGTATACGCCGATGTAGAAGTTGGAGGTGTCCAGCAGGCGCGAGATGCCCTGATACACTTGCTCGACCACTTGAGGCACGTCAAGCCGGCTTGACAGCGCCTCGCTCAGTTCGTTCAGCGCGGCCAACTCGTTGGCCCGCAGATTGGCCTGCGCCAGGAGGTTAACGTTTTCCAGGCCGACGCCGATCTGGCTGCCGATGGCTGTGAGCAGTGCGGCGGTCTCGGCGGTCAGGCGTCTTGGGGTGCGGCTGAACATGCACAGTGTGCCCAGACGTTGTTCGCGGTAGACCAGCGGCACTCCGGTATATGACACCAGCCCGAGCGCGATCAGGCCGTCAACGGGGACCGGCGCGTTGTGCCGCAGGTCGGTCAGGCTGAGCTGCTCGCCGGTATTGAATACATACTCGCACAGCGTGCCGCTCAGACCCTGCGCCCGAATCACCTCAAGAAGCGCAGACGGCATGTTGATGTCGGCCAGCAGCTGCAAGCCGCCGGCGGCTTCACTAAGGAAGGTGGCAATGCCGGATTCGAACCCGGCTGCATCCAGTGTGATCTTGAGGACGGCCTGCAAGAGATCGCTGGCTGAAGTGTTTTGACTGACGGCGTTCCCGACCTTGTTGAGGGTGGTCAGTTCGGCTGTCTGACGCGAGAATTCGCCCAACAAACGGGCATTGTCGATGGCAATGGCGATCTGGCGCGCCATGGTTTGCAGCGCGGCAATGTCGTCGGGTTGAAAGGCGCGCAGCTGCGTTGACTGGATGGTGATGGCGCCGATGGTCTGCCCGCGGCTGATCAATGGGAGCGCCATTTCCGATCGGGTCTGGGGCAGCAGCGGGTTCTCAAAGCGCACGGCTTCGGCGCCGACATCCAACGCGATGCGGGCTTCGCCGGTCGCCACGCAGCGGCCGATCATCGATGTGCCGCCGATGGGCAGGCGGTGTCCGTTCTCCAGCATCTTGCGGCCCGCTTCGCCGGTGCCGGCCTGCAGCAGCGCGTTTTCGTTCTGTTCGTCCGTCAGAAACAGACCCACGTAGTACAGATCGAAGCGCTCGCGGATCAGTTCGACGACCACCGGTAGTAGTTCGTCAACATTGAGGATCGTCGAAGCGGCTGCGGCGATTTCGGCGCCGGTCTGCACCTGCACAGCGCGCCGCTGTTGTTCGGCCAGCAGGCGCTCGCGCTCGGCCTCGGCGCGCTTGCGCTCGGTGATGTCCTGGTTGGCGCCGAAGGTCTTGACGGTGCGGCCGGCGGCGTCTTTCTCGATGTAGAAGCGAACGCTGAAATAGCCCGGTTCGCCGTCGGCGTAGAAGATGCGATGATCGATCTGGCGACTGTAATGCGGGTCGGTGGTCGCCAGCGCTGTGGCGATCTCCTGGCCGACGATGGGCGCATCCTCGGGGTGGACGAAGCGCTGGGCATAACGCGCCGAGGACATGGTGTAGCCGCCTTCGGCCTCGGCGGTGGTGCGCAGCAAGGCGTAGAACTGATCGTTGAAGGTGAAGGTGTCGCTGGCGACATCATATTCCCAGTTGGCCAGCTGCGCGATGCGCAGCGCCTCGGCCAGCTGGGCTTCGTTGCGCCGCAGGGCCTCCTCGGCCTGCTTGCGATCTGTAATATCGTGCGTGATGCCCACCAGGCCGACGATCTGACCGGTGCTATCCCGGAATGGCACTTTGGTCGTCAGGTTCCAGTGCGGGCGGCCGTCGGCGTCGATGTTGGGTTCTTCGTGTCCGATGAGCGCCTGGCCGTCTTGCAGGATGGCTCGCTCCGATGCCGCAAACTGCTCGGCCAGCTCGGGCGGATAAAAGTCGAAGTCGGTCTTGCCGATCAGGTCTTTATCTGAGGCTAGGCCGCGCAGCTGCGCGTGCGCCAGATTGGACAGCACGAAGCGCCCGGCGGCGTCTTTGGCGTAGATGTAATCGGGCATGGCGTCGATCAGCGTGCGCATCAGGCGCTCGGAACGGGCCACTTCCTCTTCGGCGCGCTTCAGCGCGGTGATATCGCGGCCGATGCCGATCAGCCCTTCGATCTCGCCGGCGGCGTTGCGATAGGGCACCTTGCTGGTCAGCAGGTGAATGACATTGCCATCCGGATCGATGACGGTCTCCTCGCGCGCCAGCATCGGTCGGCCTGATCGCAGCAGCGCTTGTTCATCGGCCTGGAAGCGTGCAGCCAGCTCGGGCGAGTGGAAGTCGAAATCGGTTTTACCGATCATCTCCTCTGGCGAAGCGGCGCCGTTCTGGCGGGCCGTGGCACGATTGACCAGCACAAATTCGCTGCGCGCGTTCTTGACGAAGATCGTATCCGGCACGGTGTCGAGCAGGATGCGAACCACTTCCGATGTTCGCAGCCGTTCGGCTTCTTCCCGCTTGCGCTGGGTAACGTCGCGCTGCACGGCGATGAAGTGGGTGATGTCGCCCGCGGCGTTGCGCACGGGCGTGATGGTCAGGTCCTCCACATATTCCGTGCCGTCTTTGCGCCGATTGGTCAGTTCGTCTGACCAGACCTCACCCGCCAAAATAGTCCGCCACATGCGCTGGTAATACTCGCGGGGTTGCCTGCCGGACTTCAAGATGCGCGGATTCTGCCCGAGCGCTTCTGCCGGCGAATAGCCCGTGATCCGCGTAAACGCTTGATTAATCCACACGATGCTGCCGTCTCGATCGGTAATGGCAATGCCGTCGGCGGCAGCTTCCAGCGCGCTGGTGCGAATTTCGAGATCGCGTTCAGCGCGAACTTGTTCGCTGACGTCCCAGAACAGGATCTGCACACCGGTGGCCCGCCCATCCCGATCGTAAACCGGCGTCTTCAGGGTGCGCACGTAGCTGATCTCGTTGGAGCCCAATACCGTGTGCGCTTCCACGGTGCTGCTGACTTTGCCCTCGGCCATCACGCGCTGATCGTCGGCGCGATATTGCTCCGCCAGTTCAGGCGGATGGATGTCGTAGTCAGTCTTGCCGATCAACTCCGACAGGCTGAGCCCCACGTCCTGGCAGTATTTCTTGTTGCCATAGGTAAAACGCCCCTGGGCATCCTTGCGGCACAGGTTTTCGGGAATATCTTCAACCAGCGCCTGGTACAGCGCCTCGGAGTCGCGCAGCTGCTCCTCGATCGATTTGCGCCGGCTGATGTCGTAAAAGCTGCTGAGCATGGCCGACTGCCCGTGCAGCGTGATGGGCTGCATCGACAGCGACACCCAGCGGCGCTGGCCGTCGGGCCGCTTGAGGCGCAGCTCGTAATCGTCGACGCGGCCGTCGCGCTTGAGCAGCGCCAGCACGGCGCTGTGTTCGTTCGGATCGTCGTAGAAGTCAGACGCGGTGTGACGCAAAACCTCATCCAATGGCGCGCCAAACATTTCACAGGCGCGGCTGTTCGCGTACAACGGGCGGCCGTCGGCGAGGCGCGTGACGAGGACGGGGACGGGCGTGGCTTCGGCGATGGTTTGGAAGCGGTCGGCATTGGCGCGCTGCTCGGCCAGTTCATCCAGCAGGGCGGTGCGTTCGGCATCGGCGGCAGACACGACTTTGAGGGTTTCTTCGATGGTCGCCAGGACGTACCGGCGATCGCCTGACGTCAGCGGCACGCGGCGAATGCGCCGGGTGCGGATCGAACCATCGGCTTGTGGAAAGGTCTCTTGCGTTTCGTTGGGCTGGCCGCTGGTCAAGACTTGATCGTCGAGCTGCCAGGCTTCATCGGATTGTTCCTTATCCACATGGCCGGGCAGTGAACCGGCGGGCACGCCCAGCCAATCGGCAAAGGCCGGATTGACAGCCACCCAACTATGCTGATCGTCCTTGATGTAGGCGGGCTGCGGCAGATTATCGAGCACGGTTTTCAACAGAGCGTTGTCAACCAGCTCGCGGGTCTGAGGCGCTGACGTGGCAGCCGCTTCAGGTGGGGCGGGCGGTGTCTCCTCGTCCGGCGCAGGCGCGGCCGAGTCTGAGAAGAGCTCGGTGAGCCGCTGATGGAGTTCACGCTTGCGTTTGGTCATCTTGACTCAACTCCGTAACGATCTGCCAGACTTCGGCCGCCAGCTTCTGATATTCGGCGGCGCCGCGCGACTGGGGCGCATAGCGCGTAATGGGCTGGCCCAACACGGGACTTTCGCGCAGCCGGGTGTCGATGGAAATGATGGTGTTCAGCACGGCCTGTTTGAACGTGCCGCGCAGTTGATCGTGAATGACGTGGCTGATGCGGTTGCGCCGATCGAACAGCGTGATGACCAGACGATATTGCAGGTGCGGGTTGGTCTTGTGCCCGATCAGCTGCACCAGCTCCAGAAATTGCTGCAGCGAGCGCGCCGAGAAATATTCGCAGGTGACGGGGATCAGCAGCAGGTCGGCGGCGGTCAGGGCGTTCATCGTCAGCGTGCCGAAAGCGGGCGGGCAGTCGATGAGCACGACGTCGTAGTGCGCGGTCTGCGGTGAGTGCAGCTGCTGGCGCAGCCGGTATTCGTAGCCGGGCCGGCCAAACAGCGCCTTGTCCAGCATCAACAGCCCCTGGTTGGCCGGCACCAGATCGAGGCCGGGCACGGCGCTTTCGCGGCTGACGGCCAGCAGCGAGGTTTGATCGAGCAGCGCGTCGCCCACCATGCGGCGCACGCCGGCCGGATTGACGCCCAGCGCCATGGTCAAATTCGCCTGCGGATCAAGATCAAGCAGTAGAACGCTGCGCGCGCCTTCGGCCAGGCACGCTCCCAACGAGAGCGTGGTGGTGGTCTTGGAGACGCCGCCTTTCTGGCTGCCGACCGCGATGACAAACGGGCGACGTGACGCCGGCTGCGGGGCCGTATCCACGGATCGAACCTCGGGCCAGGTAAGCATGACTAATTAGTGCAGGGTCCACACCGGCTCGCCTTTGAGGATGAGCCGGATCTGATCGGGAAAGCGATCGGGATCGATCGGCTTGCCGATGAAGCCATCGAAACCCGTTTTGCGCGCGCGGTTGAGCGTGCCTTCATTAGAGTCGGCGGTGACGGCGACGATCAGGGTGTCTTTGAAACGCGGTTCGGCGCGCAGCCGCCCCAGCGCCTCGAAGCCGTCTTCGTAGGGCAGGTGAATGTCCATCAGGATCAAATCGACGCGCGGCATGCTGTCCGCGAATTCGAGCACCTGCCAGCCCGACGCTTTCCACTGGCACTGCTTGACGCCCAGAAACGCCATCAGCCGCGCGATCAGGACGAAGTTCTGGATGTTGTCTTCGACGACCAGCACGTAGGCATTGGCCGGTTCAATCGGGGCGCGTGGGGGCCGGGTGGCGGCGGCGGCGGACGCATTCACTTCGCTCATGGTACTAGCTCCTTTGCAAGAACCGCTCAATTTGAGCAGGCAGCTGATCGATGTCGATGGGTTTTTGGATGTAGCCGTCACAACCGGCGGCCAGCGTCTTTTCCCGATCGCCTCGCATAACGTTGGCGGTCACGGCGATGATGGGCACCCGGCGCAGGCTGGGCAGCTGCTTGAGCCGGGCCGTCACCTCATACCCGTCCAGTTCGGGCAGGTTGATGTCCATCAGGATCAAGTCGGGGGCCTGCGTTTCGGCGGCCGTCAGGCCGGCCGCACCGTCGGTTGCTTCGATGATCGTGTAGCCTTCGATCTCAAGCACCCGCCGAACCAGCAGGCGGTTTTCCGGGTTGTCTTCGATGTAAAGAATTCTCTTGCTCATGCGGCCTGTCCTGGAGTGTGGTAGTTGGGCGAGGTCGTGACCGCGGCCTGGCCGTTGGGCAGCCGGCTGCCGTTGGCGTTGGACAGCTGGCGCGACAGTTCGGGGACGGACTGCTTGACGGTGAGCCAGACCGCGCCCACCCGATTGGCCTGCCAGCGGCGATCGTAAACGAAGGCGAGGCAGTATTGCTGATCGACGCTGGTCAGGTAGATGTCGTGCGGCTGGCCTTCAAGGTAAACGAATGACGGGCCGCTGTGTCCGCTGGCCGCCATGATCGCCGCAATCCAGCCCTGCTTGAAGACTTGCGCCAGCGCGCCGTCCAGATTGTCGGCGGAACCGCTTTGAAGGTGAATGTGGTGCTCGGCGTCGATCAACGCCATCCATTGCGCGCCCACATCCCGTTTGAGCATGTCCAGCCGGCGCGCCACCGCATCGATGGCGGCAGGCGCCAGTCCGCTCTGGTCGGCCCGGGCGCTGCGGGTCTGGCTAAGCGCTCGGCGCACGGCTTCGCCCAGCGCTTCCAGGCCAAACGGCTTGCGGATGAGCGCATCGACGCCCAGCGCCGAGGCGGTCTTTTCGATGTCGCGCGTGCTGTAGCCCGTTACCAGAATCACTTTGGTGTCCGGGCAGCTCTGCCGCAGGTAGCGCGCCAGGTCAAGTCCGTTCAGCCCCGTCATGCGAATGTCGGAGATGACCAGGTCCGGCGGCTCCCGGCGCGCCTGTTCCAGCGCGTCCTCGGCCGAGGCGACGCCGATCGCCTGATCGGTGATGCCGAGCGCGCCCAGCCCGTCGCAGAGGAAGTTGCGGGTGGGCGCTTCATCGTCAACAACCAGAATCCGTAGGCTGCTCATTCCTCCACCTCACGCTGGCGCACAAAATCGCACCATCTCACGCACAATACGCGCATTTAATCGTTGGTAGATTAGCACAATCTACACGGATTATGGCTTGCTATTGCGTTGCAATAGCATTGCGATTAGCTTGCGGAGACGGCGTTGAAGTAATCAGGTGGAGCGGGGGGTTGAGGTCAGCATGTAACCGGCAGAGCGCACGGTGACCAGTCGCTTCGGATTGGCGGCATCCACTTCGATCTTCTGGCGCAGTCGATGAATGTGCACCCGCATGATCGGCCGGGCCGCGTGCTCGGTTGTATCATAATCGTGAACGGCTTTAACGAGATCCCGACAACTGACCACGCTATCGGCATGTCTGATGAAGTGGATCAGCGTATCAAACTCAGTCGGCGTCAGATCGAGCAGTCGGTCATCCAGGCGTGCTTCGCGGCGGCCCAGATCGATGGAGATGTTGCCGGCCGACAACACCGTTTTTTCCGGCGCAACGGCCCCGATGACTGTCTCATTGCGCTTAAAAGCCTCGACCGTCTGCTCCATCAAACCCACCAGATTCTGTCGGCGCGCGTACTCCTGCCGCTTGGCCAGGCCGCGCTCGACGACTTCGATGATGGTCTTGGGCTGCGCGGGTTTGAGCAGGTAATCAAACGCGCCCTGTCGCAGCGCGCGAATGGCAGAATCGACAGTGGCATGGGCGGTTAGCAGGATGACGATGGTGGCCGGCGTGGTCTGCTGTACGGTCTCCAGCACCTGCAAGCCGCTGATGCCCGGCATCTTGATGTCGAGGATGATAAGGTCATAAGTATTCTTCGCGATGAGGTTCAGCGCTTCCTGCCCGTCGGCCGCGACAGTCGTCGCGGCGCCGCGCAGGGTGAAGATCTCCGACAACGACAACCGGGTGGTGCGTTCGTCGTCCACGATCAGGATTTTGGCGCCTTGCAGCATGAATCACCTCGCGGAATTAACTCAGGGCTTTGGGCAAACGCAGCGTAAAAGTCGCGCCGCGGCCTGGCTCGCTGGCGGCCTGCAGCGTGCCGCCGTGTCGTTCGATGATGGTGAAGCTGATGGCCAGGCCCAGGCCGGTACCTTCGTTTTTGGTGGTGTAGAACGGCTCAAAGATGTGCGGCAGATCGGCCGCAGGTATGCCCGGCCCATTGTCGGCAAACACGGTTTCGATCCAGTCGTGATTGGCGCGGGTGGTGATGTCCAGCCGACCGCCGTTATCCATCGCTTCGACGGCGTTCATGATCAGGTTCAGGCACACCTGGCCCAGCTGATCCGGCGCGATCTGCGCCATCACGCGATCGGGTGGAAAACTCACCGTCAATTCCACCTGGTTGTTGCGCATCTTCTGATCGGCCAGCGCCAGCACCCGTTCAATCACGGCCTGGACATCGGCGGTGGGCTGCTCGCTGCGCGACGGGCGGTAAAAATCCAACATGCTCTGCACCAGCATGCTCAACCGCTCCACTTCTTCGCGCGCCATGCCAAGATAGTACCGGCGGCGATCCTCCTCCAGCGGAAACTCCAGAACCAGGTGCAGGCAGTTCTGAATGGCCTGCAAAGGATTGTTGATCTCGTGGGCCAGCGACATGGCCAGCCGTCCGGTGGCCGCCAGCTTCTCCGATTGAACCAGCTGGCGATGCGAACGTTCGATCTCGACGGCGCGATGCTGCGCCACTTCGTACAGGTGCGCGCGCTCGATGGCCACGCCGATCTGCTGCCCGATCGCTTCGAGCAGCGAGACGAGCGAACTGAGATACGGGCGCGGCTCGCGCCACGCCAGCTGCATCACGCCCTGAATATGATCGTGCCCCCACAACGGGACAGCCGCAAAAGCGCCGATGTGGGCGGCGCGCCACTCCGCTGTGTGCGACCGCACTTTGACGGCGCGCTGCGACAGGGCCTGACGTACGAACCGTTGGGCCGCCGGTGACCGATCGGGCTGTGGCGAGCCGGCGGCCGGACTGTTGACACTCGCCGTGAGATCAGCCGCATTCAGACTCAACCCGCCATAGTCAAATTCCAACTCAGGCTGCAGCACGGCCAGCGCCGCGTCCATCACTTGCTTGATTTCCAGCGATTCGCTGAGCGCGGCCGACAGCGCGTGCAGCACGCTGAGCTCGCGGTTGCGGCGGCGCACTTCGTCCGACAGCTGCGTCTCGCGCGCGTACAGGCGCGCGTTCTCGATG
Source organism: uncultured Anaerolineae bacterium (assembly GCA_964550855.1). GTDB lineage: Bacteria > Chloroflexota > Anaerolineae > Fen-1058 > Fen-1058 > JAGOBP01. The sequence continues at coordinate 43,910 of CAZKBQ010000016.1, read as the reverse complement.
GCCGAGGCGGCGGTGGGCGCCAGCATGTCCAGCAGCTGGACATCGTCGGCGGTGAACGGGCCGCCCCGCTTGTTGATGACTTCCATCACGCCGATGATGCGATCGCGCGCGCGCAGCGGCGTGGCCACCAGCCCGCGCGTCAGCAGGCCGGTCTGCTGATCAACGCCGTCGTAAAAGTGCTGCTCGCGCTGCGCGTCGCCGATCAGGATGGAGCGGCCTTCGCGCACGGCCTGGCCGGCCAGCCCGGCTCCGGCCGGCAGCCGCACGCCGCGCAGCTGATCGGCCCCCGGCCCGACCGCGGCCGCAAAAGTCAACTCGCCGCTGTCTTCGTTAAGTAGTAATACTGATCCGGCCTCGCCCTGCAGCATGCTGACCGTCGCCTCCATGATCACGCGCAGCACTTTCTCCAGGTCCAGCGTGCTGGTCATCATGCGGCTGACTTCGTTGAGCAGGGCCAGCTGCTCAGCCCGGTGGCGGGCGTCCTCATACAGGCGCGCGTTGGTCAGGGCCACGCCGATTTGCTCGGCGACGGTGCCGACCAGGGTCACCTCCATCGGGTCGAATTTGCCGTAATCGCGGCTGGCCAGGACCATCACGCCGCTGGCCGCGCCGCGTTCACGCAGCGGCTGCGCCAGCACAGCCTGAACGCCCAGTGCTTTGAGCGCGGGCGGCATGCGTTCGGCTGGCGTTTCCAGCGGTTCGCGCACCACCAGCAGTTCGGGTTCAGGTGTCACGAGCGCATCAATGGCTGTCGCAAACGCCTGGCGCGCTTCGGGAGCGGGCAGGCCGCGGATGGCCAGGGTGTTGTCGGCAATATGAATGGCGCCGTATTCCACGCCCAACACTTCGAGCAGTGCATCCAGCGCCTCGTCCAGCGCCGTCTTTAATTCCAGCGACTGGGTGATGCGGCTGGCGATGAGATTGAGGGCGGCCAGTTCCTGCGAGCGCCGCCAGGTGGCCGCTTCGCTCTCGCGGCGATGCGTCACATCGCGCAGTGCACCCTGCAACCCGATGGGCCGCCCGGCCCGATCGTAGATCGTGGACCACCTCAAGTTCACCCAGCGCTGCCGGCCGTCGGCGCGCACAATGCGGAACTCCAGATCGGTGTCGTCGTCGGCGCGCTGCAGCCGATGATCCAGCCACGCGCTCAGCCGCGCCTGATCGGCCGGATGAACGAAGCGCGCAAACGGCTGCTCGTCGGCCAATAGAGTTTCGACGGTGTAGCCGGTCAACGCTTCGCACATGGGACTCACGTAGGTGAGGCGACCGGCAGTGTCGAGTGTGAAGATCAGATCGCGCGACGTTTCAACCAACACGCGGTAGCGGTGCTGTGTCTCAGACAGATCGCGCTGCATGCGGCGGATGCGCAGCGCCGCCTGCACGCGTGCCAGGATCTCGCGCACGGAAAACGGCTTGGTGATGTAATCGTCGGCGCCCGCTTCTAGCCCCCGCGCGATCTGATCGACATCGCCCAGGGCGGTCACCATGATGATGGGCAGATACGGGCGGCGGGGATCGGCGCGCGCTTGCCGGCAGACTGCCAGGCCGTCCAGATCGCCGGGCAGCATCACGTCGAGCAGCATCAATTCGATGTCGGCGCGATCGGCCACCAGCGCCAGCGCCTGTTCGCCGCTGCCCGCGCGCAACACGCCATGTCCCGCGCGCTTGAGGACGGATTCCAACAAGTCAAGCTGCATGGGATCGTCGTCGACGATCAGAATGGTGGCAGGCGGATAGCCGGTGGACATGCGCGGCCTCGATTGCGAGTGATTATATCATCGGCAAGGAGCCGTGCAAGGCGCAGAGAGGCCTTCACTCAGAGGAGATCGGTGTCCTGTTCGGCGATTTCGGATGGGTATACAAAGCGCCGCAGGGGGCGCGTCGTCAGCCATGTGACCATGAACGAGACAACCGCGATCGTCAGGAGGCCGGTCAACTGTGCAGAAAACTGTCCGGGATCGGCCGGCAGATTCGCGGCAGCAATCAAGCCGGTCACGCCCTGGCCGGGAACGCCCAGATATTCGCTGATGCCCACGCCCGCCCAGCCCGCACCGTAAACGCCGTCTGCCAACACGCCCACAGCCAGAATCGACCACAGACCGGCCAGCCCGGTTGCGGCCACGAAGCCCGGGGCGTCGTCCAAGTGCAGCAGGCGTTGAACCAGGACCATGCCCGGCGGCAGCAACGCGCCGGCGATGCCGCCCGTGACGAACGCCGCCCACGCGGGGAGGAAAGGTGCTCCGGCCAGCGCGGCCACCAGCCCGGCCAGCGCACCGCGCGACGCCAGCTGGGCGTTGGGGCGGCCGGTGGTGAACCAGCCATAGCCAAATGCGACGATGACGGCGGCCGAAGCGGCCAGCAGCACGTTGACCATGGCGCGCGACAGATCGATTGATCGAATGTTGAGCAGGACCGGATTGGTAGCGAGCCAGCCCAGCACGCCCAGGCCCAGCAGCAGCGCGCCCGTGACCGACCGCAGCGGCCGCATCGACGGCGGCAGTTCCGGGGCCGCCCGGGGCGAGCGCCGGATGCCCAGCGCCAGCAGCGCGGCCAGCGCCGCACAGCCGGCCGCTGCAAAGATGGATGCCGCGCCGCCCGTGTCGATGAAGCCGTGGCCGAACTTGGCGCTGTACCCCAGGTTGAACAGCCAGCCGCCGCCCCACGTCCACGCGCCGATCAGCGCGACGGTGACGCTGGTGGTGACGACCGTGAGCGGCACGATGGCGGCCGGACGGGCGCGGCCCGATAGCGCCAGCGTGGGTATCAGGGCGGCTGCTAAGACGATCGGGAGTTGGTGAACAAACAGCGTGAAGAGCAGGGCCGTGCTGCCCGGCGCGGCGGTGTCGGCTTCGAGCATGAAGCCGTTCAGGCCGACTACGCCCCAGTAGGCGCTGTCGGCGCCACCGACCGGCGACCACATGCGATCGAGGCCGGCTAAGCCGGCGGGCGCATCGGGGCGCAGGCCGACGCCGCCGAAGTTGAACGCGAAACCCAGCGCCGCATAGGCGCAGCTGGCCAGTGCGATGATAAACAGCGTCACGGCCGCATCGTGGCGGGCGCGCGCTTCGTCCCAGCTGCCCCAGGCGATGAGAATGATGCCAATTGGAATGAAGTAAGCGATAACGATCGGCGCAATGTCCATGCTGATTCGCGCCCAATCATACCATATTCAACCGTCTCGGGCAGCTGGTCGCCGGCGACGATGGTTCTCGGATTTGAAGCTGCGCGCACAAGCCGCGCTTTCACGGCTCTGATATTGACACCGATTGACTCCGGCCCTTATACTGGTTTATCTCAAGCTTGGGAGGGCGCCATGTACCGCAACCATCGATCGCGTGTCCGTTCTACGGTAGTGGTGGCGGCCGGCCTGCTGGTCGCGGGGGTAATGCTGGCGGGCGTGCTGGGGCTGGTGCGCGACGCCGCTGCTTCGGTGGCGAGCGGGCCGCCATACACCGAGTGGGTGCCGCAGCCCGACGATCAGAATTCCAACCTGCCAGCGGCCGGCGGCGATACGATCTGGGATCGGGAGTTTGTGTATTACATCACCTCGACGCTGGGCATCACCAACTGCCAGAGCATGGTGTTTGTGTTCGGACAGTGCTTCGGCGGCGGCATGATCGACGAATTGGCGCGAGCGGGCATCAGCTGCACGCTGTCGGCGCAATCGGCTTCACGGCATAATCAGTGCAGCTGGGGCGGCGCGTCGGAGGACTTCTATTTGCGGGCGCTGGCGCAGAGTCTGGCCATGTCGCCCACCCAGCCCATCAGCACGGCCGCGGGTGAAGCGGCCAAGAATGATCCCACCGGGCCAAACGGCGCGAACCCGTTGGAGAATCCGCAAGTATATGGATCAGGCCCCAATTCGCAGACGGTCGCCATCACAGGCGCGCAGTCGTTTCACGCCATTTTGTTTGCGGGCAATCCCAACGGCGCGCGGCACTGGGGCGATCTGGTACGGATATACAATCTGCTCACCTCGACCTACGGCTACACCGCCGGCCAGATTCACGTGCTGTATGATAACGGCCAGTGGCCCACCGGCCGCGACGCCGACGGCGATCCATTTCCGCCCAATCCGGGCATCACGGTGATCTCCGCCACGCGCCGTAATCTCACGCAGACGCTTGGTTCGATTGCCGCACAGATGAATCCCAACGAGCAGTTCTTCTGGTGGTCGTCCGATCACGGCGGCAGCGGTGTGGCGCCGACGAATACGCTGACGGGCGGACGCGGCAACGGCAGCTGTGGCAGCGTGGACGGGCAGTGCCAGATTCCGATGGAACGCCCGATCGATCCGGCGGACTTCTGGCGGATCAGTCAGCCCGTGCTCGATTTTGAATTTCAGGTTATTCCGCAGTTCGGGCCGCCGCCGCCGCTGACGGTCTGCTTCAACGCCTTTTGTCCGCCGCAGCCGTTCATCGCCACTGGGCTGCAGCGGGTGAGACTGCCCCTGTCGCCAAGCGCGCTGCTGCCGCACAATCTGATCACGTTTACGATCGCCGGCGACCCGACGGCGCAGTTCCTAGTGCAGGTGCAAAATGTGTATCTGGATTTTGGCGGATTGACCACCCAACGGTTGTACGCTGTGCTGCTGCCCGTGGCGCTGCAGGATTGAGGGCGGCCGCCCGCCGCCGGTTCGGGTATAATGCTGGCAACACTTTGCGGGGCACAGGAGATGATCATGCGAACCCCATTTATTGCCGGCAACTGGAAGATGAACAAGACCGTCGACGAAGCCGTGGAGCTGGTGCGTGAACTGCGCCGACTGGTCATCGATATTGACACCGTCGAAATGGCCGTGTGCCCGCCGTTCGTGGCGCTCAGCGCCGTGGCCGACGCGCTACGCGGCAGCAAGATCAAGGTCGGCGCCCAGAATATGTTCTGGGAAGAGAAGGGCGCCTACACCGGCGAGATCTCAGGAGCAATGCTGAAGGGCTTGGCGGAGTGCGTAATCATCGGGCACAGCGAGCGCCGCCAGTACTTTGGCGAGACGGATGAGACCGTGAACAAGCGCGTCAAGGCGGCGCTGAACAAAGGGCTGCAGCCGATCGTGTGTGTGGGCGAGACGCTGGCCCAGTATGAGGCGGGCGAGACCGCGCAGGTGGTCAGCGGGCAGGTGCGGCGCGGGCTGGCCGGACTGACCGTTGAGCAGGCCAAATCGATCGTGATTGCGTATGAACCGGTGTGGGCCATCGGCACCGGCAAGGCCGCCACCGGCGCGGGCGCGAATAGCGTGGTCGCCTTGAATATCCGCGGACCGCTGAGCGAGATGTTCGGTGAAGAAACGGCTCAGCTCATTCGGGTGCAGTATGGCGGCAGTGTGACCCCGGCCAACATCGTCGAGTTCATGAGCATGCCCGATCTGGACGGCGCGCTGGTGGGCGGCGCTTCACTGAAGGCCAACGACTTCGCCGAGATCATCAAGAGCACGGCCAAAGTGAAGTAGAGCGGCGACAACAAAAAGCCCCGGCTTGCCGGGGCAATTTTTGTTGCAAGTGGCGGAAACTACTTCTTGGCGATGACGGCGTCTTTGAGGGCCTTGACCGGGCGGGCCTTGACGACTTTGGTGGCCGGCTTGGCTTTGAAGGTCGTCATCTCGCCGGTGAACGGATTGCGGCCCTGGCGCTCTTTAACGGCCGGCTTCTTGACCGTGACCAGCTTCAGCAGGCCGGGGAGCACCACTTCGCCCGCGCCCTTGCTGAGCTGCTTCACGACCACGGCGTTCAGTCCATCCAGCGCGGCCACCACTTGCTTCTTTTCGAGGCCGCTCTCTTTGGCGATCGCGCCGATGAACTCTGATTTGGTCAAACGTTTGCCCGCCATGCTATTTCTCCTTGGAGTGGTTTCGCCCGTGTGCGGGGGCGTGCTGAGCTAACGCTAGTATATCGAGTGTCTTGAAAAAAGGCAAATCGTCAACGCTGTGCGCGGACGCGGGTGAGCGCGCAAAGGGCTTGTTTTCAGCCTGTTTGAGTCAACCGCATTTGGCCGGACCGACGTCTATCGGAAAGCGCCGCGGCTGAAGCGAGGGCTTGTCGAGCCGATCATGTCCATTACACCGTATCTGTGGTTCGTCGTGTCGTTCATGCTGCTGGTGCTGGTGCAGAAATGGATCCATCGGCATCTGCACGGCGTGGCGTATTTGCTCACCGGCGATCCGGAGATGGCGGTCGTGTTGTATGCGCTGCCGCTGCTGCCGGGCGTGGCGCTGCACGAGGTGTCGCACGCTTTGATGGCGACGCTGCTCGGCGTCAAGTCGGCCAATCTCACCATCATTCCGCGCCGCCAGCCCGACGGCCACATCCGATTGGGATCGGTGCAGGTGGAACGGGTGGATGCGCTGCGCGCCAGTCTGATCGGGCTGGCGCCGCTGTTGTTTGGCGGCCTGGCCGTGCTGTTGATCAGTACGTATGCGTTCGGCGTGAGCACGCTGGGCGAGGCGGTGCGCGCCGAAAACATCGGCGGGGTCATTGCGTCCCTGAGCGGCGTGCTCAATGCCCCCGATGCCTGGTTGTGGCTGTACCTGTTGTTTGCCATTGCCAACGCCATGGTGCCCAGCCCGGCCGATCGGGTGACGTGGCCGCCGGTGATCCTGTTCAGTGTGTTGATGCTGCTGCTGGCTTTGGTGTTCGGCCTGAATTCGGCGGTGGAGGGCGTGGGCAATCTGATCGGCGAAGGTCTGCGCTGGCTGGCGGCCGCGTTCACGATTACGCTCGTCGTCAACGTGCCGTTCTTGATCATAATCTGGTTCGGCGAATTGATGGTGGGGCGCGTCAAAGGGCAGCGCGTGGCCTATACGACATCGGTCGATGATCAGCAATCCACGCCGCGCAAGCGGAGGCGTTGATCAACTGCAGGCCGCCGTTCACTTCCACGTCGCAGCTGCGCAGCGGGCACTCACCGGTCGGTGCTTCGCCGCGCCACAACGATCAGGACTATCAACGTCACCAGCGCCAGCACGCCCAGCGCCAGCAGTTTGTAGATGCGAGCTTCAATCACCAGCGCCAGTGCGCCAAACAGCCCGCTGATGAGCCAGTAGCCGCCGACTATCTGTCGCTGCGTGAGGCCCAGATCAAGCAATCGGAAGTGCAGATGATCGCGCCCGCCCGCAAATGGTGATCGGCCGTGCTCGATTCGCCATACAATCAGCCACGCCACATCGATGATCGGCACGGCCAGCACCAGCAGCACCGTGGCGACCTTCGCCCCGCCGATGATGCCCAGGCTGCCCAACGCAAAGCCCAGCACCAGCGCGCCGCTCGAGCCCATGAACACGCGCGCCGGGTAAAAGTTGTACGGCAGAAAGCCCAGCGTCGCGCCCAGCAGCGCCAGGGGCAGGGGGGCCAGGCTCAGCTGCGGCTGCTGTTCCGGAGTTTCACGTAACATGGCGATGAACAGGATCGCGCTGAAGATCGCGGCAATGCCGGCCGCCAGCCCGTCCAGTCCGTCCAGCCAGTTGACGGTGTTCATCATGCCCATGAGCCAGAACAACGACAGCGCGACGATGAGAACGGCGCTGTCGATGATGACCGGCTCGTTGTTGAACGGATTGTTGAAGCGCTCGATGATGATCAGCGAGGCGATGGCGATAACCGACGCCAACAACTGCGCGGCAAACTGCACGCCCGATCGGAATTCAAACCGATCGTCCAGCAGGCCGAAGATGAACATCACGGTGGTGCCGGCGATCAGGCCGGCGAGCCGCGTCCCTTCATTTGGATCGCTGCGCGGCAGATCGAGCGTGAGCGTCAGCAGCACCCCCGCCATGAAACTGACGTAGATGGCAAGGCCGCCGGTGCGCGCGATCTTGCCGTGATGCCGGCGGCGGCCGCCCGGCTCATCGGCGAGGTTGAGGCGCAGACCCAGCCGCGCGGCAAGCGGGGTGAGCGCCAATGACAGTGCCAGCGAAACGGCGAAGATGGCGAAGAATGACGTCACAATACTTGTTTCAGCGTTGCCGCATCGACGTTGCCGCCCGTGATGATCACCGCGCAGTCGCCCGCATTCGCCACTTTACCCGCCAGCAGCGCGGCCACGCCTGCCGCGCCGGATGCCTCGGCCAGCAGCTGATCGGTATCGATCAACGCGGCCATGGCGTGCTTCAGGTCGTCTTCGCTCACCAGCACAATGTCGTCGATCAACATCATGCCGACCATGAACGGCACGCGGCCAAAGCCGCCCGCCAGGCCGTGCGCCAGCGTTGGTTCGTTGGCGTAAGTTTCATACGGATAGCCGTCGCGTTTGGACAGATAGGCCGACGGCGATGCGGCCGGATTGACCCCGATGACGCGTATCATCGGATTGAGCGATTTGGCGACGACGGCGATGCCGGCGATCAGGCCGCCGCCACCAGTAGGCACAATGATGGTCTCCAGATCGGGCCGGGCGGTCAGTATCTCCAGCCCGATCGTGCCCTGCCCGGCGGTCACGTCCAGATCGTCGTAGGCCGACACGAACGTCCCGCCGTGCTGTGCCGCAAACTCAAGCGCCGCCGCCTGCGCTTCGTCGAAGAGCTCGCCGATCAGGTGCAGCTCGATCGGATAGCGGCGCAGCTTGGCGATCTTGGCGGGCGCGGCGTTGGCCTGCACGAACACGTCCACTTTGGGCAGGCTCAACACCTGCGCCGCGTACGCCACCCCCAGCGCATGATTGCCCGCCGAAGCGGCGACAATGCCGCGCGCTCGATCTTCGTCACTCAGCGACAGAATCTTGTTCAGCGCGCCGCGTGGTTTGAACGAGCCGGTGTGCTGGCGGTTCTCCAATTTCAACCAGACGTCACAGCCCGTCAGTGCGCTTAGGCTGATCGAGCGCGTCAACGGCGTCGGCGCGAGATAGGGCGCCAGGCGCTGCTGCGCGCGATAGATGGCGTGAAGGGGCAGGGCGGACATGGCGTGTAATGAGTGACGAGTAAGGAATAATCTTGAGGCGGGCTGTTCGTCAGCCGTTACTCGTCGGCTGTTTAACCTGTGCCGAATTGCCGGTCGCCCGCGTCGCCCAGCCCCGGCACGATGTAGCCAATGTCGTTGAGGCGCTCGTCGATCGCTGCGATGTAGATCGGCACGTCGGGATGATCGCCGCTGAGTTTGGCGATGCCTTCGGGCGCGGCCAGCAGGCCCATGTACTTGATGCGGCGCGCCCCCCAGCGCTTGAGGATGTCCACCGTGGCCGAGGCCGAGCCGCCGGTCGCCAGCATGGGATCGAGCACCAGGCACACATCCACCGTCGGGCTGATGGGCAGGCGGTTGTAATACGCGATGGGCTTCAGCGTGCGCTCGTCGCGGAACAGACCGATGTGCCAGACCTCGGCGGCGGGCATCATCTCCCAGACACCTTCGACCATGCCCAGCCCTGCTCTCAGGACCGGTACTAAGCCGATCTTTTCGCCGAGTTCGTGGCCAACTGCTTCGCCCATGGGCGTGATCACCGTCTTGGGCGCCAGGTTCAGATCGGCGGTGGCTTCGTAGGCCAGCAAAATCGCCAGTTCACGCACCAGTTCGCGGAATTTCTTGGGTTTGGTGTCGATGCTGCGCAACAGGGTGAGTTTGTGCTTGACCAGCGGGTGCTCGCTCACGTGGACGTGCGGCATGATGCGCTCCTTGCGCCGAAGAGTGTTGGGCGGATTGTAACCTAGCGACGATAAATGTCAACCAGTCAAGCGACGACGCGCCCGCGCGCCAAATCAGGTATAATCGCTGCACTCTGTCAGAGGATGCTCTCATGTCCGATCGGCCGGTTGCGCCCCAAGCCCGTGAAGATGACATCGCGCTCGATCGCGCCCTGCGCCCGCAGCGGTTGGCCGACTTTCCCGGCCAGGAACGGCTGAAGGAGAATCTGGGCATTCTCATTCAGGCCACTCGGCAGCGCGGTGAGGCGCTGGATCACATCTTGTTTTACGGTCCGCCCGGGCTGGGCAAGACCAGCCTGGCGCACATTGTGGCGGGCGAGATGAAGGTGAACGTGCGCGTCACCTCCGGCCCGGCCATTGAGCGTGCCGGCGATCTGGCTGCGATCCTCACCAATCTCAAAGCGGGCGACGTGTTGTTTATCGACGAGATACATCGCCTGGGACGCGCGATCGAGGAAGTGCTGTATCCGGCCATGGAAGATTTCGCGCTCGACATCGTGATCGGCAAAGGGCCGTCGGCGCGCAACATCCGCCTGAAACTGCCGCATTTCACGGTGGTGGGCGCCACCACGCGGCTGGCGCTGGTCAGCGCGCCGCTGCGCGCGCGCTTCGGTGCGGTCTATCGGCTGGACTATTACGAGCAGCCCGTGCTGGAGCAAATCATCCGGCGGGCGGCCGGCCTGCTGAACGTGACGGTGGATGAGAGCGGCCTGGCCGAGATCGCCCGGCGCGGGCGCGGCACGCCGCGCGTGGCGCTGCGCCTGCTGCGGCGCGTGCGTGATTACGCGCAAGTGCGCGGCGACGGCGCCGTCAACGGGCCGTTGGCCGCCGAGGCGTTGACGCTGCTGGACGTGGATCCGCTGGGGTTGGACGATCTCGATCGGCGCGTGCTGAAGGCCATCATCGAGAAGTTCGGCGGCGGGCCGGTGGGCCTGGAGACGATCGCGGCCTCGATCAGCGAAGAGTCTGACACCATCATGGATGTCGTCGAGCCATACCTGTTGCAGCTCGGCTTTCTCGATCGGACGCCGCGCGGCCGCATGGCCACCCGCCGCGCGTATGAACATCTGGGGCTGCCGTTTCCCGATCGGCCCGAGCAGGCGAGCTTGCTCTAAACAGTACTGCTGATGAAGACATCGGACTTTGATTATTACCTGCCGCCGGAGTTGATTGCCCAGACCCCGATTGAGCCGCGCGACCAGGCGCGGCTTTTGCTGCTGGACAGGCGCAGCGGCGCGATCAGTCATCATCACTTCATCGATCTGCCCGGCCTGCTGCGCCCCGGCGATCTGTTGGTGGCCAACGAAAGCCGCGTGATCCCGGCGCGGTTGTTCGGCCGCAAGCCCACCGGCGGCGCAGTGGAGATTTTGCTGTTGCGCCGCATCGACGAGGTGACGTGGCAGGCGCTGCTGCGTGGACACAAGCTGCGCCCGGGCACGCGCCTGCTCGTCGGCGATGCCGTGGCGGCCGAGGTGATCGAGCAGTCGCCGACCGGCGAGCGCGTGATCCGGTTTGATCACCCCATCGACGGCGCGTTGAACGATCTGGGCGTGATGCCGCTGCCACCCTACATCCACGAGCCGCTGCGCGATCCCGAACGCTACCAGACGATCTATGCGCGCACACCCGGTTCGGCTGCCGCGCCCACCGCCGGGCTGCACTTTACCGATCGGGTGTTTGAGGGCTTGAAGGCGCGCGGGGTTGAGCTGGCGTTTGTGACATTGCATGTGGGCCTGGACACGTTCAAACCGGTGGAAGTGGAAGACATTACGCAGCACCACATCCATACAGAATTCATCGAGTTTTCAGCGGAGACGGCGGCGCAGGTGCAAGCGGCCAAAGCAGTGGGCCGTCGGGTAATTGCCGTGGGCACAACCAGCGTGCGCGTGCTGGAGACGGCGGCGCGCCACGATTTGCAGCCGTTTTCGGGCGACACGGCGTTGTTCATTTACCCCGGCTTTGAATTCAAGGCGGTGGATGGCCTGATCACGAATTTTCACCTGCCGCGCTCGTCGCTGCTGATGCTGGTATCGGCGCTGGCAGGTAAGCCCAATATCGATCGAGCTTATGACGAGGCCATTCGGCTGCGGTACCGGTTTTTCAGCTTTGGCGACGCCATGTTGATCGTATGATTTTGATTTTATGGCAAGCCTTGCTATAATGAATCGGGACAGGCTCGATGCGTAAAGATTCAGCTACTGACGGGAGGTGCGAGCATGATCGATGATGTCACAACCGGCGAACTGCGGTTGACGGTCGATCTGTTTCTGGGCGAACTCGCGCGAAGCAGCGGTTATGCCCAGAACACCGTCTCGGCTTACCGTAACGATCTGACGCAATTGCTTGAGTTCCTTGCGCGTCGACCGGAACCGATCGAGTCGTGGGCGGCGGTGACGACCGATATGTTGAATGAGTTTGTGGCGTTCTTACGCGAGCAGAAGATCGTGCGGCACAACGGCGAGTCGAAGCCCGTGGCGGTGTCCACCGTGGCGCGCAAGGTGGCCGCGGTTAAGTCCTTCTTCAATTATCTGTACAAAGCCGGCAGCCTGGCCAGTGATCCGGCGGCCGGCCTGGAGGCGCCGCGCGTGGCCAAGCGCTTGCCGCGCACGATGCCCGATGAAGACGTGGAGCGGCTGCTGGCTGCGCCGGGGGCGGGACATTCGCCCAAGGTCCTGCGCGATCACGCCCTGTTGGAACTGCTGTACGCAACGGGGATGCGAGTGTCGGAATTGGTGTCGCTGCAAGTGGACGATGTGGATGTGGTCGAGCGCACCGTGCGCGTACACAGCACGGGCGGGCGCGAGCGGCGGGTGCCCATCAGTGCGCCAAGCGCCGAAGCCGTGCAGATCTACTTGGAACGCGGCCGACCGGGCCTGTTGAAGGGCGGGGCGCTGTCGCAAACCGCCCTGTTTCTGAATCAGCGCGGCCAGAAATTGACCCGACAGGGCATGTGGCTCATCCTCAAGGAGTATGCGATCAGAGCCGGCCTGACCTATGACGTGACTCCGCATGTGCTGCGCCATTCCTTTGCGGCTCATATGCTTAAGAACAAGAAGGCCAGCCTGGCCGAAGTGCAGCGCTTTCTGGGGCATGCCAACATCTCCACGACGCAGATTTACGTGCAGCCGGACGAGCCGGCCCTGGCCAGTCCGGCGGAAGAACACGCGCTGGAATAGTGCGCGGCCGGGCCGCCTCCACCGATCGGCCGGCCGTCATCCATCAGGAGCCAACTCATGGGTTACGTTGATGATCTGCTGGGCAAGGGTGAACGCATTCTGGTCATCTCGCGGCAGCACTGGACAACGCTGCTGGCGTCGGCGCTGATCAACCTGTTCATCGCTATTGTGATCCTGGTGATCTACGCCCTGGCGGGCAGCGCCAATGTGGAGTTTCTGGCGAGTGTCCGCGGCTTTTTCCTGTTTGCGCTGCTGTATCCGCTGGGCAAATTCGGCTGGGATTTGATCCAGTGGGAGGCGGAGCAATACATCGTCACCAACTATCGCGTGATCCAGACCGAGGGCATCGTCAACAAGAAGACCTCCGACTCGTCGCTGGAAAAGGTCAACGACATCGTGCTGACGCAGTCGGTGCTGGGGCGGATGCTGGGCTATGGCGATCTGGCGATCATCACTGGCAGCGATGTGGGCACCAATCTGCTGAGGCGGTTGAACGAACCGGTGCGCTTCAAGACGGCCATCCTCGATGCGAAGGTGGCCCTGAGCGCTGACCACGACGATGCCCGCGCCCGCGCGCCGCGCCAGGTGCCCGTGAGCGGCGCGTTTATGGGGGCATCCCGGCCGGCGGCTGCCGACAACGAAGACGATCCGCTGCGGCAGATCGCGGAACTGGATAATTTGCGCAAAACCGGCGCCATCAGCGATGCCGAGTATCAGACGGCCAAAGCCAGGCTGCTGGCCAAGCTGTAGCGCCGACCTTCACTGAAAAGGAACCGAACAAGCGTGTCAGATTTCATTACGCGTGGACAAGTCGAACAGGCCGTGGCCTTCATCCGCAGCCGTACGCGCTGCCAGCCGGAATTCGGCCTGGTGCTGGGCTCGGGGCTGGGCGACCTCGCTGGTGCAGTGGAAGACGCCGAGATCGTGCCGTTTAATACGATCCCGCATTTTCCGATGTCGTCCGTGGTGGGTCACGCCGGGCGGATGGTCATCGGTCAGCTGGAAGGCCGATCGGTTTTGGTAATGCAGGGCCGCGTGCATTATTATGAAGGCTATTCGATGGGGCAGGTCACCTTCCCCATCCGCATCATGCAGCTATTGGGCATTCAGACGCTGATCCTGACCAACGCAGCGGGCGGCCTCAACACGTCCTTTGTGGCGGGCGATGTCATGCTCATCACTGATCACATCAACCTGATCGGCATGGCGGGGTTGAACCCGCTGCGCGGCCCGAACGACGACTCGCTGGGGCCGCGTTTCCCCGATATGTCGCAGGCTTACGATCTCGGCTTGCGAACGGCGGCGCTGCGCGTCGCGGCGGACAACGGCATCGACCTGAAGCAGGGTGTGTACATCTGTCTGGCCGGGCCCAGCTTCGAGTCGCCGGCCGACATCAAGTTTCTGCGTTTGATCGGCGCCGATGCCGTGGGGATGTCCACCGTGCCGGAAACGATCGCCGCCCGCCACGGCGGTTTGCGGGTGCTGGGCTTCTCCGGCATCAGCAACGCCCTGCCGATGCCCGGTGTGAATGTGGAGACCACGCACGAAGAAGTGCTGGAAGCCGGCCGGATGATTGTGCCAAAGTTGACCACGCTCATTCGAGGCGTGTTGCGCGCGGCTTGAGAGCGTATGGTGTTTTTTCTGCAGTTGCTGGCCAATTACGCCGGCCTGATCTACGTCGTGTGCATCATCGGTGCGGTGTTGTACCTGCGCGAGATCATGGTGGCGCGACAGGCCGGTCGCAAGGCGCTGTATTCGCTGGAGCGTGAGGCGGCAGGCACACGCATGGCGCGCGGCACGCTGATGATCGGCGCATTTGGCCTGGTGGCGCTGGCGACGTATCTGCTCTCCACCTACGTCGCGCCGACGTTGGAAGCGGCGGCCGAAGCGGCCACACCGACTCCACAGTTTGTGCTGGCGACCAAAACGCCCACGCCTACATATCAGCCTTCGCCCACGCGCACGCCGCGCCCCACCGAAACGCCCACCGGCAGTGCGCCGCCGCCGACGGTGGCTGCGCCGGGCGCTGCCACCGAAGCGCCCACGCCTACGCCGCCGGTGGCTCTGGTCGCCAACTGCCCCGATCCCAACGTGCAGCTGGTGGCGCCGGTTGCCGGCCAAACCTTCTCCGGCCCGATTCAACTGCGCGGCACGGCTGATGCGCCCAACTTCGCATTTTACAAGTTTACGATTCGCGGCCCCGCCACCAACGATGCGGAAGTCACTGCGGGTGAGGTGATGCGCACCCCCATGCGCGACAACGTCTTGGGCGAGATCGATGCCGGCGCACTGTTGCAGCAGCCCGGCCAATATCTCATCAGCCTGGTGGTGGTGGACAACACTGGCAATGAGCTGCCACACTGCACGGTGCCAGTACTGATTCAGCCCGCGCCGTAACGCCGCCCGCGACCCCGGCGGGAAAAGGTGCTAGAATAGAGCTATCATGGCTAATGTCATCATCCGTTCGGCGATCAAAACCGACCTGGCGCGCTGCCTGGCAGTTGATCCATCGTATGTTACGGAACACGTCTGGCAGATGGACAGCCATACGCAGGGCGGCCAGATCTCGGTCGGTTTCCGCGCCGTGAAGCTGCCGCGCGAAATGCGGGTGGACTATCCGCGCGACGCGCAGCTGTTGACGGCGGGCTGGCAGGCCTGCGATGCGCTGCTGATCGCCGATCGGCCGGACGGCCTGGCCGGTTATGCCGCGCTCATGCGGCGCGTGCCGCAAGCCACGCTGTGGATCAACGATCTGGTGGTGGCGCGCCCGGCGCGTCGCAGCGGCGTGGGCAGTGCCCTGCTCAAGCGCATCAGCGATTGGGGCCGCGAGCAGCATCTGCGGTGGGTGGTGATGGAAGTGCAGACCAAGAATTACCCGGCGATTTGCTTTTGCCAGAAACACGGCTTTAAGTTCTGCGGCTTTCACGATCATTACTTTGCCAATCAGGATATTGCCCTGTTCTTTGCGCTGGCGCTGCATTAGCATTGCCCGGCGGGCCGGCCGGCCCGCACTTGGATTGGCTATTAGAAGGTAGTCTTAGCAGCATGATCGGCTCCATTAACGTCATACCCGCCCTCGCGCTCATCAACTCCATACTGTCAACCGGGACGGCTGTCACTGCCTTCGCGCTGGTGTTGTACATCGTGCGCTACAACTGGCGTTCGCCCGTAGCGCGCGCCTTCAGCGTGCTGCTGGCCGGAGTGATGCTGGTGTATGTGGGCGATGCGATCCTGTATCGCGCCACCGATCTGGAAGCGACCGAGCGCTGGCTGCGCCTGCAGTGGATCGGCATCGCCATTGTGCCCGCCGCCTACCTGCATTTTGCCGACAACCTGCTGCGCACCACCAACTCCTTCGATCGACTGCGGCGCTGGCTGGTCTATCTGGCCTATGCATCGGGCCTGGTGTTCATGGCGCTGGCTTTGTTCACCGACGTCATCGTCGAAGGCAGCGTGCTGCTCAATGCCGCACCGCACCTGCGGCCCGGCCCGTTTTTCTGGGTGTACGTGGCCTACTTCGGCGGCACGGCCGTTGCGGCGCTGATTGGCATTGTGGAAGCGCGCCGCCGGTGTCTGACACCCACCTCGCAGCGGCGCATGACCTATCTCCTGCTGTCGTCCACCGGACCGCTGCTGGCGGTCTTCCCGTATCTGCTGCTGTCCGGCAACGAAGACCTCACTGTGCCGCTCTCTTCGTGGCTGCTGCTGGTGGCGGGCAATATCTTGATCGCCGCGATGTTGATCGTGCTGGGCTACAGCGTCGCCTACTTCGGGGTGCTGGCGCCCGATCGGGTGGTGAAGTACCGCCTGATTCGTTTCCTGTTCCGCGGCCCGGTCACAGCGGCCACCATCGCCGCGGCGGTCGTGGCGATCTCGAGTTTTGAGGAATTCCTGGGCTTGCAGCGCGACACGATCACGGTGCTGGCGATCGTGTTTTTCATCGTGATCTTTCAGGTGCTGCGCGGCTCACTGCAGCCGTTTTTGGACGTGATCTTATTCCAGCAAGATCGCGCCGAGCTCGATTACATCCGCAATCTGGGCGATCGGTTGTTGACCACGACCGATCTTCAGCAGTTCCTGGAAAACATTCTAACCGCCGTGGCCGATTTGCTGCGCGTGCCGCGCGTGTTTCTGGCATCGCTGGATGCCGACGGCGTGTGGCGGCTGCGCGCGCACATCGGCCCGGTGGAACTGTTCACGCAGGCGCTGAAAGAGATGCGCGGTGCGCAAAACTCGCCGGTCGAGAACGGCCCGCTGATCTTCGATGGATTCTGGGTGTGGCCGCTGTGGGCGCGCGGCGACGAAGGCCTGCTAGGCGCGCTGGCCGCCGCCGCTCGCGCGGATCATCCCGACCTCACTGCTGACGAAATGCGCAGCCTGCAAGTGCTGCTGCGGCAGGCGGCGGTAGCGTTGGAAGATCGCCGCTTGCAGCAGGAAGTGTTTGCGGCCGTGGAACGCATGATGCCGGAGATCGACGTGATTCAGCGTCAGCGCGGCGCCATCCGCTACACCGATTCGCCCACCCAGCCGCCGCCCGACGTGACGCTTACCGCCGATCCGGAATTTCCAAGTTGGGTGAAGGACGCGCTGAGCCATTACTGGGGCGGCCCCAAGTTGACGACCAGCCCGCTGTTGAGGATGCAGCTGGTGGCGCAGGCGCGGCCGCAGCACAATGACGACGCGCCCAAGGCGCTGCGCGCGGTGCTGGCCGAAGCGATCGAACAGCTGCGTCCCGACGGTCAACGCAGCCTGACCGCCGCCGAGTGGGTGTTATACAACATCCTTGAAATGCGCTTCATTCAGGGGCGCAAGGTGCGCGACATCGCCGGACGGCTGGCGATGAGCGAGAGCGATCTGTACCGCAAACAGAAGATCGCCGTGGAGGCGCTGGCGGCCGCGCTGATGAAGATGGAGGAGCGGGCAACAGCCGATCGGGTGGTGGAACCGCCGCCGGTTGTTCCCGCCCCCAACGGATCTAATCCAGATTGATTGACGATTTGGCTTATTTTTGAATTTCTTTGTAGAATAGAGCATCTATCGGCCGTGGTCTTAGTCAGTGTCCGGCACTCAGGAGCAGGGATATGGAACCGAATGACAATGAATTTGAAGATGGTTATTGGCAGGCGTTACTGACCGATGTTGAAGCGACGCTGAAGGAAGCGCCCCCGGCGGCCAACGGCCAGTCCGGCCTCGCGCAGCGCCCCATCGATCTGCTGTGGGCGTCGGCGCAGCGGGCGTGTGATGCCGACGAGGTGCTGACAGTCCAGGCAACCGGCTTCAACCGCGGCGGCCTGCTCGTCGACTGGCAGGGCCTGCACGGCTTCGTGCCGTCGTCGCATTTGATCGGCATGCCGGCCGTCACCGATGACGAACAACGCAAGGCGGAATTTGCCCGGCGGGTGGGCACCGAGGTGCGCGGCAAGGTTATCGAACTTGATCGGGCGCGCGGCCGCTTTGTGTTGTCCGAACGGCTGGCCTACAACGATCGCGCCCGATTGGAATTGCTCATGGCTGAAATGCAGCCGGGCCAGAAGCGCTGCGGCGTGGTGACGACCGTGTGCGACTTCGGCGCGTTCATCGATCTGGGCGGCGTGGAAGGGCTGGCGCACATCAGTGAGATTTCTTGGGGGCGCATCAATCATCCCGGCGATGTGCTGAAGACCGGTCAGACGGTGGACGTGTATGTGATGAATGTCGATCGCGCGCAGCGGCGCGTGGCCCTGAGCGTCAAGCGCCTGCAGCCTGATCCGTGGGCCACCGTCGCCGAGCGATACGTGATCGATCAGATCGTCCAAGGCGTGGTGACGACCGTGGTGGACTTCGGCGCGTTTGTGCGGCTGGAAGAAGGCGTTGAGGGCCTGATTCACATCTCGGAACTGGCCGAAGGCACTTTTCTGCATCCGCGCAACGTGGTGCATGAAGGCGAGTGGGTGCAGGTCAAGGTTTTGAACGTGAACGTGGCGCACCGGCGGCTGGGGCTGTCGCTGCGCCAGGCCCAGGCGCAAATGCGGACTGCGGATGACGACATGGAGCCGGCTGCCGACATGGACGATGCCGTCTTCCGTCTGCCGCAATCCGAGTTTCATGTCTAAGTCATCGGCTCGCAAATCATCCGGGGCGGCGCGTACTGCCACCAGCACGCGCCGCCGTCAGCTGCGCGTGGTCTTTGGGGCGCGCGGCCGCGAAATCGCCGGCGTGTTGCTCCTCGCGCTGGCGATACTGTCTTTCCTCTCGCTCACGTTTCTCACTACCGGCAGCCTGGTCAATTGGTGGAGCGGCGCGCTGTACTGGTTGTTTGGCTGGGGGGCCTTCGCGGCCGTGCTGCTCATCGCGCTGGGCGGTGTGCTGCTCATCCAACTGGGCCGTGGCGCGGTGCTGCACGTGCCGTGGCAGAGCATCATCGGGCTGGAGATCGCCTTCTTCGCGCTACTGGGCGCGCTGCACGCGCTGGCCGCCAATCCCAAGGCGTGGGAGACCTTTCAGCGCGGCGAAGGCGGCGGGCTGTTCGGCTGGGCGCTGGTGACGATGTTGGCCGGTATCGATCGCGGCCTGCTGGGCGCGTTGTTCGGCGTCGTCGGCGTGGCGGCATTGACGTGGGGACTGGCGATCCCGTTGGGCGAGTGGCTCAATCGGCTGGTGATCAACCTCCGCGCGCGGCTCACCCGGCCCTCGATCGATCAACCGGCCCGATCGGACTCCGCTGCGCCGATCGAGATTAGCACCAGCGAAGAAGAGATCGTGCCGCCCAAGGATGTCTCACCCAAGACCCTGCCGGTCACCGCCACGCAGCTGCCGCTGAAGATCGTCAAGACCGAAGAAAAACCCCGGAAGATCAAGCGGCCGCGCTATTTGCCCGGTCTTGATCTGCTGGAGGAACACACCCTGGCGTCGATCACCGAAGGCGAGATCGAGCGCAAGTCGCGGGTGATTGAAGAGACGCTGCGGCAGTTTGGACTGGAAGCCAGCGTGGTGCGCGTGTCGCAAGGCCCGGCCGTGACGCAGTTCGGCGTGGAGCCGGGCTACATTGAGCGGGCGCAGAGCGACGGCGAGGTGAAGCGCGTGAAGGTGCGCGTGGCGCAGATCACCTCGCTGGCCAACGATCTGGCGCTGGCGCTGGCCGCGCCCACGCTGCGCATTGAAGCGCCGGTGCCGGGCGAGTCGTTTGTGGGTATTGAAGTGCCCAACGATCAGATCGCCATGGTGGGTCTGCGCGGCGTGCTGACGAGCAACGCTTTCCAGAAGCTCAACTCCCCGCTGGCCTTTGCGCTGGGCCGCGACGTGAGCGGCGCGGCGATTGCCGCCGACCTGGGCGCGATGCCGCATATTCTGATCGCGGGCACAACCGGCTCGGGCAAGAGCGTGTGCATCAACGCCATCATCATGTCGCTCATCGCCAATAACACCCCGGAGGATCTGCGATTGGTGATGATCGATCCGAAGATGGTGGAATTGATCCGGTACAACGGCCTGCCGCATCTGTATGGCAAGGTTGAGACTGAGCTGGAGCAGGTGGTGGGCGTGCTGCGCTGGGTGACGCGCGAGATGGACCGGCGGTACAAGGAGTTTGCGGCGCTGGGCGTGCGCCACATTGGCGAATACAACCAGCAGATGCTGGACACCGGCGGCGACAAGCTGCCGTACCTGGCGGTGATGATCGACGAACTGTCCGACCTGATGCTGAGCGCGCCGGTCGAGATCGAGAAGACCATCTGCCGCATCGCGCAGATGGCGCGCGCTACGGGCATCCACTTAGTCATCGCCACGCAGCGCCCGTCCACCGACGTGGTCACGGGCCTGATCAAGGCCAACTTCCCGGCGCGCATAGCGTTCTCGGTGGCGTCGGGCATGGACAGCCGCGTGATCCTGGACAGCGTGGGCGCGGAGACGCTGCTGGGCAAGGGCGATATGCTGTTCCTGTCGCCTACGGCCAACGGGCCGATTCGCGTGCAGGGGTGTTACGTCAGCGAGCGCGAGATCGATCGGGTGGTGGGCTTCTGGCGCGAAGCCTACGCCGACGAGGCCGCCGAGCCAGCGCCATGGGCGCAGACCAGAGTGGAGCGGCTGGAGGAGATCGCGCAGGCCAGCCCCACCACGGCCGCACTGGAAGATGACGACGAGGTGCTGCTGGCAAAGGCCATCGAAGTGGTGAAGAAGCAGCGTTCGGCCAGCGCTTCGCTGTTGCAGCGCAAGTTGAATCTGGGCTTCCCCAAGGCGGCGAATCTGCTCGATCGGCTGGAGGAGATGGGTGTGGTCGGGCCGGAGCAGAAGGCCGGCCGCACCCGAATGGTGCTCATCGGCGGCGCGGACGACGAGAATCCTGAGGACTGGGGTTAGGCTGACGACCGATCGGGCTCCGTACTGAAAAACGCACGCGGCGCGAAGGGGATCTCTTCGCGCCGCGCCGTTTGCGGTGAAGGCGCCGGCTTGATCGCGTGCCACCGCCTGCACATCGACCAGGATCAGTATAGCGACAGACTGCGCCTGTGGCTGTGTGACCTTTAGCCTATTTTGGGCGTTCTAGCCTCAATTTCCTATGCCGGAGCGAGCAGGCCGATGCGCGCGGCTACTCGTTTGAGTAGTGCGGCGGGCGTTTTAATCTACGCGCCAATCACCTGGAGCGCGCCGGCCACGCTGGCTTCCGGCTTGATGTTGTACTGCACGTCGATCAGTGTGCCGTTTTCATCCACGACGAAGTGGCTGCGCTTGACGCCCATGTACTTCTTGCCCAGCATCGACTTTTCACCCCACACGCCGTACAACTCCGCCACGGCGTGATCTTCATCGGACAGCAGAGTGAACGGCAGGTTGAACTTCGTCTTGAACTTCATGTGCGACTTTTCGCCGTCGGGGCTGATGCCCAGCACCACGGCGTTCTTCTCTTGAATCGTCACGTAGTTGTCGCGGAAGCCGCAGGCCTGGGTGGTACAGCCGGGCGTGTCGTCCTTGGGATAGAAGTACACCACCACGCGCCGCCCGCGCAGCGACGACAACTTGACCCTGGCGCCGGTATCGCTCGGCAGCTCAAAATCGGGGGCCGGGTCGCCCACTTTCAAATGGAATTCGCTCACGATGTCGATCCTTTCAAGCCTGAATTCACGGCTTAAGTGTATCCCATCTTCCGCCGGATTGCCACGTCGCCCACAACAAAAATGATCAATAACCGTTGCCCTGGTCATTGATCATTCTTCATGGTCTGGGTGCCTGACGGGGGTCGAACCCGCAACAACTGGATCCACAGTCCAGTACTCTGCCATTGAGCTACAGGCACCATTTTACGCGCCTCATACCCCTGCGGCGCGACCAAATTTTACCACGCGCCCGCGACTTTCACAAGAGGTTTTTCACCGTTATCACAAGCTGATCCTGGGCCACCACCTGCTGCGCACCGGTTCGCAGATCGCGCACGGTGGCGCGTTCTTGCGCGGCTTCGTCCGGGCCGATGATGACTGCCACCGGGATCGATTGCGCGTTGGCGTATTTCAATTGTCGATCGAGTTTGGCCGCTTCGGGAAACAACTCGGTGTTTACGCCACCCGATCGGAGCTGCGCGGCCACCCGGGCCGAGACTTTCAGCAGCGCCTTGTCGAACACCGTCACGATGACGTTCGCCGGGGCAGGGCGCAGCGTGGGCTTGAGACCGTACTGCTCGATGACCAGCCCGATCACCACATCGCCCATCGCAAAGCCGATGCCGCCCAGCGGCTCACCGCCCACGTCGGCGACGAGGTTGTCATAGCGACCGCCGCCCAAAATGGCGCGGAACTCGCCGCTGCGATCGCGCGCTTCGAAGACCACGCCGGTATAGTACGCCAACCCGCGGATCACCGACGCGTCAAACTCCACGTAGTCGCGCACGCCCAGCTCGTCGATGGCAGCAAAAAACGCCGTCAACTCGTCGGACTGCTGCCACAGCTCGGCGTTGTTGAGCAGCGCGCTCAGGCGCTCCATTTGATCGGCGCTCAGGCCGATGTCTTCGATGCCATACGCGCGCCATTTGTCGGCGGGCAGCTTGTCCAGCTTGTCGATGAGGCGGTACACGCCGTCCACGGCGGCCACCCCCAGCGCCTTGATCTGCGCCTCCATCAACTTGCGGCTGTTGACTTTGATGACGATCTGCTGCGGTGTAAAGCCCACCGACTTGAAGAACTCCACTCCCACGGCCACCAGTTCGGCGTCGGCGTAGGGCGAGTTGATGCCCAGCAGATCGATGTTCCACTGGAAGAACTCGCGCGTGCGCCCTTTCTGCGGGCGCTCGTAGCGCCAGAACGGGCCAAACGACCACCAGCGGATGGGCTTGGGCAGCTCGCGCTGTTTCTGCGCCACCATGCGGGCCAGGCTGGGCGTGAGCTCCGGGCGGAGTGTGACCTGATCGCCGCCGCGATCATTAAAGACGAAGGCCTGCTCTTTGACCAGCTCTTCGCCGCTTTTGGCCGCGTACAACTCCAGCGATTCGAGCAGCGGCGCTTCGTATTCCTGATAACCGAACTTTTGCGAAGCCGCTTTCATCTGGCCGTACAGCCACGTTCGGAAGGCCATGTCGGCCGGATAGAAGTCTCGGGTGCCCTTGATGGGCCGGATGGTGGGTTTCATGCTGAACCTCGCGCCGGGAAATGAGTTGGTTAGTTGGTTGGTGGGCCGGCCAACCGGCAAACAAAAAGCGCGGCCGCCGGGCCACGCTTAAACCATCGGATGCAGAAAAACGTTCTGCCGCGACCCAGCCGATATTAACTCATCAAATGATGATGAGCAGGCCCGGCTGGATGGATCGTCGCGCAGATTGGCGTTTTCATGATGGGCGACATTATACCAATCGCGGCAGGCGTTGTCAATCGCGCAAAAACATTCACGCCGCTGCTACGGGACTTCCACGCGCGTGACACTGCCGGTGGGCTTAGAATAAGCGTGATCGAACGGAAACTCGATCGGCCCGCAGCTGCCCGAACGGAATCTGTCTTTGACCGCATCTTTGATCAAGGAGGCTTGACATGTCGCGTCGATTCAGGTTACTGCTGAGTGTCGCGTTGATGGCGGCGTTGCTGCCCGTGTCACCCGCCGCAGCACAGTCGCCACAGGTGCCCATCCCCCATTGTCTGCCGTTCGAAGTGGACCCGCTAACGCACGAACAGTATCTGATCTGTCTGCCCGCCGATCGGCCGTGGAACGGTGATCTGGTGCTCTTTGCGCATGGTTACGTGGCGCCCAATGAACCGATGTCCAAGTATCTTGAGCAGCTGGCGCTGCCGGACGGGACCACCATCCCCGGCATTGCCAACACGCTGGGCTATGCGTTTGCGTCCACCAGCTATCGCAAGAACGGCCTGGCGGTGAAGGAAGGTGTGCAGGATGTCGATCGCCTGCTGGCGTTCTTTGAGCAGCACGTGGGGCCGGCGGGCCGCGTCTATCTCATCGGCGCGTCTGAGGGCGGGCTGGTGACGGCGCTGGCGGTGGAGCAGAAGCCCGATCGCTTCGACGGCGGGTTGGCGCTGTGCGGGCCGATTGGCAACTTCCGCAGCCAGATCAACTATTGGACCGATTTCCGCGTCTTGTTCGATTATTTCTTCCCCGCGCACGCCATCCCGAACAGTGCGGTGGACATCAACGAGGCGCTGGTCTGGCCGAACTGGCCGGCGCTGTCGCAGGCCATCGGCGGCGCGGTGTTGAGCAATCCGACAGTCAGCGCGCAGCTGCTGCGGACTTCGGGCGCGCCGATCGATCCGGCGAATCCTGCGACGGTGGCCGAGACGACGGTGGGTATTCTGTCGTACAACGTCTTCGCCACCAATGAAGGCAAGCTGGAGTTGGGCGGGCAGCCGTTCGACAACAGCCGCCGCCTGTACGTCGGTTCCAGCAACGATTGGCGGCTCAACCGCCAGGTGGCGCGCTTCACGGCCGATCCGGCGGCGCTGATCGAGATCAACGCCAATTATCAGACGTCGGGCCGTCTGACGAGTCCGCTGGTGACGATGCACACCACCGGCGATCCGATTGTGCCGTACTGGCACGAGACGATGTACACCGCCAAGACGCTGCTGACGGGGTCGTTCTTCAAGCACACCAACATCCCGATCGTGCGTTACGGCCACTGCAACTTCACGTCCACCGAGGCGCTGGTGGGCTTTGTGGTGCTGGTCCTTCGCACGGGGGCAGCGGCGCCCGACGGCGTGGACAAGCTGTTGCCGGACACCACCCGCCGCGCGGAGTATGACCGTCTGCTGAAGCAATACGCGCCGATCGATTCGGAGGTCGTGCGATAGTAAGCGCGGCTTATAATGACAAGGCCCGATCGATCCGCACAGATCGATCGGGCCTTGTCGTTGGGCGCGGCAGGGTGGCGCCGCCGGCCCGTGAATGGAATCAGATCAGCTTGAGGTACGTGCCAAGGTAAGCCAGGGCGGCTCCGGCGAACACCAGCGCGCCCGCCCACGCAGCGGCTCGACCGTTCACCGCGAATGCTAAAAACGCGCCCAGGATGGCCAGGGCCGCCAGGGCCGCGGCAATCGCCAGCCACGGGGCGCTCGGCACTATCACCCCAACCAGCAAGGGCAAAAGGGCGCCGCAGAACCCTGCCAGAGAGCCGAGTATCGCCGCGGTCGCGGATTCAATCAGCACTGTCCGGCCGAGGCGCGAACTGGCCAGTTGCCCGTGGGCGGTGAGGTTGAGCTGCCTTTCGGCTTCTGCCAGCTCGCCGCGCAGTTGCGAATAGTGGGCGACAAACAGCATGAAGGCGCTCGAGCTGGCTCCGGCAACGGCGACGCGCAGCGCCAGATCAAGGGTCAGGAGCGAATCGGCCTGAATCAGTTTTCCGGCGGAGAGCGTCAGCGCCGTCAGAATGCCATCGCTCAAGCCCGCCACCAGATACAGGCGATTATTCAGCAAGACCCGTCGCAGCCCGATCATCGCGCGCGCTCGACACGCTCAATGATCCGTTGCCCACAGGCGATCTGATCGATGCTGTGCACCACGGCCCCCGTGGACTCGATCGCCTCGACGATGTGGTCGTACGCCAGGGACTGGCCTTCGATCGTGACATCCATCCCGACCGTCTCCACGTCGATTTCGGTCACGGTGATGTTGAAGTCTTCCACACCCACACACGCGCTGAGCGCGCGTGCAATGTCGAGGATTGAAGGCCGGGCCAGCGCCTTATCGACATCGAGTACCAGTCGTCGGATGTTCATCGGATCTCCTCCCCGGGTTGACTGACGGTTGGCCTTTCGCCAGCCGCTGACCAGGTGACGCGGCACCAATTCGATTCTACAACCGGTACAGCCTGTGAGCAAGATAGCCGTCGCCAACCTGAGCCAGGCCGTTGCGCTCACGTTTTACTCGTTACTCGTTACTCACTACTTTCCCTTACCCACGCCGTCACCTTCGCAATATCCTCACCGATGAACCGATCCTGCTCCAAAAACGCCACTCGTTCGCGGAGGGCTTGATGCGCCCGCGCCGTGCCTTGCCCGAAGCGCACGCTGGCATCGGCGCGGCGACGCAGATCCAGCGCCTGCGCCGCGCACAGCAGTTCCAGGGCCGTCACCACCTCGCCGTTTGCCACGATCTGCCGCGCGTGCCGCGCCGCCGAGGTTGCCATGGGGTTGAAGTCTTCCTGGTTGGCCGAGGTCGGGATCGAATCCACGGAGTCGGGGTGCGCCAGCACCTTGTTCTCCGACACCAGCGAAGCGGCCGTGTACTGCGCCATCATAAAGCCACTGTCGAGGCCGCCGCGCTCCACCAGCATCGCGGGCAGGCCGTCGCTCAGCTTGTCGTCCACCAGCCGGGCGATGCGGCGCTCGCTGATCGACGCGATTTCGCTGGCCGCGATGGACAGGTAATCCATCGCCAGCGCGATCGGCTCGCCGTGAAAGTTGCCGCCCGACAGGGCTTTGTTGTCCCCGTCGAGGTCAAGAAAGATTAAGGGGTTATCCGTAGCCGCGTTCAACTCGCGCTCGATGATCGATCGCACAAAGGCCAGGCTGTCCTGCACCGCGCCCAGCACCTGCGGGGCGGCGCGCAGGCTGTACGCATCCTGCACGCGGTCGGTCGCATCGATCAGCGTGCTGCCCGCGATCAACTCGCGGACCCGCGCCGCCACCTCAATCTGCCCGCGCTGCTGGCGCGCCGCGTGCAGGTGGGCGTCGTAGGCGCGCGACACGCCCCGCAGCGCCTCCAGCGACATGGCCAGCGCCAGCACCGCTTTGTCCAGCAGGTTTTCGGCGTCGTGCACGGCCAGCGCCGCCAGCGCCGCCGAGAAGGTGGCGCCGTTGTTCAGCGCCAGCGCCTCCTTGGCACCCAGCACGCGGCGCGTCAGGCCCGCCCGCGCCATCGCCTCGTGGCCCGATAAGTATTCACCCTGATACCAGGCGGCACCGAAGTCCGGCCGCTCGCCGTCGGGCGGGCGCGCCAGCACCAGCGCCAGGTGCGCCAGCGGCGCCAGATCGCCGCTGGCGCCCAGCGAGCCCTGGCTGGGCACCACCGGATGCACGCCGGCATTCAACATGCTGATCAGGGTCTCCAGCGTCTCCACGCGGATGCCGCTGTAGCCGATGGCCAGCGTGTTGGCGCGGATCAGCATCGCGGCGCGCACCACCTCAATCGGCAGCGGCTCGCCCACTGCCACCGCGTGGCTCACAATCAGGTTGTGGCTCAGCCGCTCCGCTTTCTCGATCGGGATGCGCCGCGTCGAGAAAACGCCGAAGCCGGTGTTGATGCCATACACGGTCGGTTCACCGGTCTCGGCCACCCGATCGACCCACGCCCGCGACGCGGCCACCCGCTGCCGCGCCTCGTCGCTCAACGCGACCATGCGGCCTTGCCGCGCCACGGCGATCACATCTTCAATCGTCAAGGACTGGCCGTCGATGATCAACGGCGGCTGACTGCTCTTCGCTTTCATGCGTTCTCCGTCCAATTGACCCTGACCATCGGATCGAGTAGAATCAGTGCAACTTTGCGCCGAGGTGACTCATGGGATTCACGCGCCCACGCTTTGCCGCCACCGTCCTGCTGCCCGGTTACCAGATCACCGGCCAGATCGAACCGATCGGCCCGTGGCTGGACTGGCTCAATGCCCGCGACAAGTACACCCTGCCGGTGCAGGCCGCCCGCGTTTATCCGCTCGACGGCGCGCCGGTCGCCAACACCGAACGCGCGGTGGTGCATCTCAACCGCGCCGACGTGCGCCTCATTCACCTGTCCGAACGCGCCGCCGGCGACTCAGTACACATGCTGAGAAACGCGCAGGCCGCCATCCTGCACCTTGGCCCGGTGATCTGCCGCGGCGATCTGCACATGGGCGCGGACGCCACCCTGGCCACCTTCATGGACGATCTGCCGGGCGCGTTTTTCCCGGTGACCAATGCGCAACTGTTCGCCACCACCACGCTGCCCGTGCCGCTGCCGCGCCAGGCCGATCTGATCCTTGTCAACCGCGCGCAGGTGCAGGTGTACTATCCGGCCTGAGTCGGGGCGGCGATGAGCAGCGTCACTTCACTGCGTCCGACCGTTTGCGTTTTCACCTGAGCGGTCAGCCCCGCCTGTTCAAAGACGGACGTTTCATCGTCGAGGGCGATACTCCGTTGGCCCGTGATGGTGTACAGCCAGTCGATCAGGCGCGCGGTCGCGCCGCCGTGCCCCAACGTCGCGCCCACCACGATGATCAACCGGCCGTCGTTTTTTAGCACGCGGCGCACTTCGCGCAGGGTTGCGGCTTGAAAGAGATACTCGGTCGGAAAGGTCGCCACCACACTGTCAAACTCGTCCGATCGAAACGGCAGCGCCGGCGCTTTGACGCAAGCCTGCGGCACGATCAAGCCCGCGCGGCGCAGGCGGCGCTGCGCCATGCGCAGCATGTTCGGCGAGAGATCCACCCCGATCGGTTGTACGCCCGATCGGGCCAGCCGAACCAATAGATGCCCCGGCCCGTGACCCAATTCCAACACGCGCGGCCCGCGAATCCACGGCAATGACGTGGCCGTCCATGCCTGCCACTGGCCGAACGACACCAGCCACGCCACGGTATCATACGTGAAAGCGAGTTGGTTGTAGAGCAGGTGAAAGCCGAATTTGATGAGGCGGCGAGGCAGCAGCATGGGGCCGACAGCGGCTATGCGCTCAAAGCCGCAAACGTGATCAGCTGAATGCCGCGTTCGTGAACGGCCGCCAGTACGCGTGGATCGGTCAGCACGGCCAGTTCCACTTCGCGCTGCGCGTTGTACGATGATTCATAGCGAAGTTGATCGTCGGCCAGGCCGGGGTGCGCCATCAATTCCGTCACGCCGTCGGGCAGCTCGTCGAGCAGGCGCAGCAGGTTCTCGACCGACACGGTGGAACCGAAGAAGGTCAGCACACACCGATCGGGATGACGGATCGATCGGGTTTGCAGGAGCGCGCGATCGGCCGCCACGATCGATTGCAGCTGTTCGTTCGGCACATGACCGATCAATTCGGGCAGCTGGCTGATGTCTTCATCGGGCCGGGGCAGGGGCATGCGCACCGGCCGATCCAGTTCCTGGGCCAGCTCCAGATAGACCTCAAAGAGCGGCGGCAGCAAATGTACAAAGTGATGGGCATCCAGATGGTCGGGGGCGCGCCCCAACGCATTGGCGAAGGCCGTCACCTGCGCCTTCAATTCTGATTTCAATTCCTCCCGATCGAGCCGCGTGGGCTGCTGCAGGATGGCGTCTTGCGTGAGAAAGCGGCCGTGTTCGTCCACCAGCGACGGCACCCACTCCACCGGCAGGAGCGGCCGGCCGGCCGTGAAGTTGAGATGCACGCCCAATCCCAAGCGCGGCGCTTCCAGGACGGCCAGATGCAGGTCCGGCACCGTGCCGGGCAGGTTCATCATGGCCGTGGTGCTGGTGACGATGCCGTCGCGGTGGGCACGGATGATGCCCAGGCTGGTGCTGCGCGAGCGGCCAAAGTCGTCGGCATTGACGATCAACCGGCGGGTCATGACGCACTCTCCTTGGGCCCGGCTGCCAGCGCCTCGCGCAGCAGCTTAGGGTCGTTGCCAATCAGGCCGTCCACGCCGGCCGCGGCCAGGCGTCGGGCGACGGCGGCCTCGTTGACCGTCCACACGTTGACGCACTGTCGCCGCGCGTGGCTGGTCTTCACCATCTCCGGCGTGACCAGATCATAGCGGGGATGGCGGGCGTTGAGGCCGGGGATCAGCGGTGCCAGCCACGCGTGGCTCAGGAAGAACGGCTCGTCCGGCGAATACAGCAGGCCGCACGCCAGGCGCGGCTCACCGGCCTTGACTTTGATCAGCGTGATCGGGTTGAATGACGATAGTATGACGCGCTCCATCAGATCGTAACGGCGCACCAGCTCGATGACGGCTTGCTCCAGCCCGCTGCCAAAAATTTGCACGCCCTTCAACTCGATGTTGATCAACACCCGGCGGCCCACCGCTTCGAAGACCTGCGAGAGCAGGGGGATGCGCTCGCCCGCAAACTGCGCGCCAAATTTGCCGCCGGCGTCCAGCTGTCGGAGCGCGTCATAGGACAGATCGGCCACGCGGCCATGCCCGTCGGTGGTGCGGTCCACGGTGTCGTCGTGGATAACGACGATCTGCCCGTCGCGCGACAGCATCACGTCCAGCTCCACAGCGTCCGCGCCCAGCTCCACGGCGCGCTCGAAGGCGACCAGCGTGTTCTCCGGCGCGTGGGCCGACGCCCCACGGTGCGCGATAATCAGCGGCTGCGGTCGCTCGGTCAGGAAGGCGTTCGTCATAGTTCCACGAAGTAGGCGCCCGCGGCGCGGTCGATCAGGTCTTTGGTCATCACCATCGGCACGTTCAGATAGTGGGCGATGTCCACCATCTGCTCGATCAGATCGCGCGGGTGCACGGCGCGCAGGCGGCGGCGCGGCTTGATGTAGAACTCTTGCAGCAGATAGGCCAGCGCCCGATCGTCGTACTGCATCTTCTTGGCCTCGGCCACGCGCCGGAAAATTTCGCGGTATTCTTCAAACGATGGATCGCCGATTTCGATCTTATGGCGGATGCGGCGCAAAAATGCTTCGTCCACCAGATCGCGCGGCGCCAGGTTGGTGGAAAACACGATCAGCACATCGAACGGAATCTCGATCTTGCGGCCGGTGTGCAGCGCCAGATAGTCCACGCGCTTTTCCAGCGGCACAATCCAGCGGTTCAGCAGATCGCGCGGCCGCACCGGCTGGCGGCCAAAGTCGTCGATGAGGAACATGCCGCCGTTGGCCTTCATCTGAAACGGCGCTTCGTACCACTTATGCACCTCGTCCCACACCAGGTCCAGCGATTCCAGCGTCAACTCGCCGCCGGTGATGATGACGGGCCGCTTGATCCTGACCCAGCGCGCATCGCGATTCTTCAGCGCCGCCGTCTGCGGCTCCGGCATGCGCTGATGGTTGGAGGCGTCGAACACTTTGATCACCGCGCCGTCCACCTCGATGGCGTAGGGCACGTACAGATCGGTGGTGAGGATCATGCGCCCCACCGCTTCGGCGATGGTGGTCTTGCCGTCGCCGGGCGGGCCGTACAAGAAGATGCTCTTGCCCGAATTGACGGCCGGGCCGATCTGGCTGAAGGTACGCTCGTTCAGCACCATGTGACTCAGCGCCTGTCGCATACTGCGCTGTGTCACGGTGAAAGATCGGAGCGCCTGCTTGTTCATCGCTTCAAGGTAGGCCTCCAGCGTCACCGGCGCGGGGCCTGCATACTGGCTGCGCTCCAGCGCTTCGTGCGCCTTCTCGCGGCCCTTGGTGGAGATGACGTACTGATAAGCCTGCTCGCCGAAGCCGCCGGAACCTTTCACCTCCACCAGCTGCTCGCGCTTGAGCCACTCCATAATCTGATCGACGACGCCCGTAAAAGACAGCTTCATCCGATCGGCCATCTGCAGGCCCGTCAGGTTGCCGCCATGATAGATGATCTTCAGCGCCAGATCCGTCAAAAAAGCCTGATTGAGCCCGGTATCCTCGATTGTGCGCGGAGCAAACGGTTCAAAGCTGGTCGATGGTGCTGAGGCCGGCACCGCAGAATCGCGTTTTTCCATAGCCTACCTCTATATGCGGGGCAAGATGTACGATGTTGTTCGGGCATTATACCATGCCCGGATCGATTGTGCGCTGTATCCGGCGGCCCGACACATCTCAGGCACGAGTGCGCGTCAGGGTTTGGCCGACCGACTTCTCCGGCGAATGAATTCGCGTCTGACGGGCGTGCCGCCGACCATCGGCCTGCGCCGACGAGGCCCCAAGGCGCGATTTCAATCGCCGGCACATAGCCGCCGCAAGACTTTGACGTGCACACGCACGCATCGTTCAATTGACAACGCCCTTGAGATATTGTACACTCTGCCTGCATCTGCCAGCCGGGGCGCGATGCAGCTTAACCGTCACACCGCCTCCGTGAACGGCTTCCCGGCGAAGTCACACTGTCACGGAGACCATCACACTTAAGGCAAGGAGCGTACCATGTATCAGCAGATCATCATCGTCGGCAACCTCGGCCGCGACCCCGAAATGCGCTACACCCCTTCGGGCACGCAGGTCACCAGCCTCAACGTGGCCACCAATCGCAAATACACCGGCAGCGACGGCCAGCTCGTCAAAGAGACCACCTGGTTCCGCGTGTCGGTGTTCGGCAAACAGGCCGAGGCCTGTGCGCAATACCTGAAGAAAGGCAGCGCCGTGTTGGTGGAAGGCCGGCTCACTCCCGACAAGCAGACCGGCGGGCCGCGCACTTACACCCGCCAGGACGGCACCGTGGGCGCCACCTATGAACTCTTCGCCAACACCGTGCGCTTCATGAGCGGCCGCGAAGGCGCCCCCGGCGTCCCCGGCGCGGCGCCCGGCGGCCTGGACGACGACCTGCCCGTCGGCGCCGAAGAAGACATCCCGTTCTAACGCCGGCCTGTCGTCTGCCGCGGGAGTGTCTCAATGATCATCAAGCCGTCCGCGCCAAACGGCGTGGGCGGCTGATCTTATTCTGGAGGAAGCATGGCCAACCCGCCCGCGCCGCCGGCCGGCCCCACCCCGATCAACATCGAAATCCCCAACGATCTGGCCGTGAGCTATGCCAACTTCGCGTTGATCATGCACACGCCATCCGAGATCATCCTGAACTTCACCAGCGTGCTGCCGGGCATGACCTCGGCCAAGATCGGCACGCGCATCGTCATGACGCCGCTGCACGCCAAGATGATGCTCAACGCGCTGGCCGACAATCTGCAGAAGTACGAAGCACAGTTCGGCGAAATCAAACTGCCCGGCGGGCCCGGTCTGGCCGATCAATTTTTCGGCCACGTCCAAAAGCCGACCGGCTAGCGGCGCCCGGCGGCCGCCGCTGCACGGTCGGGGCAAAGGATCAGCATGGATCATCTCGACGCCATCATCGACGCCATCCGCGCCACCTTCACGGCGCGCAACGCCGCGCGCGATCTCACGCTGGGTCGTTCGCGCGAATTGATTCGCTACTGTTCATTGACGATCCGGGCGGCGCACCGCGAGGAATTTGACGAAGCCGCGCAGCTACTCGCCACGGCGCGACAGGCCGCCGCCGCCATGAAGGCCGACATCGCGCCGCATCCCGAACTATACTACACCGGCTACACACAGGACGCGCTGAAAGAGCTCGCCGAAGCCTGCGTGGTCTTTGCCATCGTGCGCGGCGAGCCGATCCCGGCGCCCGGCGAGATTGAAGTGGACGAGGCGGCGTATCTCAACGGTCTGGCCGAGGCCGCCAGCGAACTGCGCCGCCGCTGCCTCGATCTGATCCGGCGCGATCGGGTGGACGAGGCCGAACGCATGTTGACGGCCATGGACGACATCTATGCCCAGCTGGTCACCATCGATTTCCCCGACGCGCTGACGGGCGGCCTGCGCCGCACCACCGACGCACTGCGCGCCGTGCTGGAACGCACGCGCGGCGATGTCACCACCACGCTGCAGCAGGAGAAATTGCAGCGCGCGCTGAACGAAGTGATGAGTCACACCGTCAAGTAGGGCGGCCATGGCTGGCCGCCGATGATTAACCATGCCCGATCGTGTCATCCGTGCCAGTGAAATCGGCCAATATGACTTCTGCGCCAAAGCCTGGTGGCTGGGCGCGATTGAGGGCGTGCCGCCGGACAACATCGCCGAACTGCAGGCCGGCACGGACTGGCACGCGGCGCACCATCAGGTGATCAGCCGGGCACAGCATATGCAACAGGGCGCCATCGTCCTCGTCGTCATCGGCGTGATCTTGCTGGCGATCTTTCTCGTCACGAACGGCTTGTAGTTGGTTGGTCAGTGAGCCGGCCCGTATGCTGCTACTCATCGCCATCCTCGTGATCGTACTCGGCATCTTCGTGCTGGGTTGGGGCCGGCGCCTGCAGGCCGAAGCCGGGCTGCCCGGCGGCCGCGTGATCTACGATGATACCAGCCGATGGCGCGCGCTCAACAAGCCGCTCTACTCGCCGTTGTATCATCTGGCCGGCCAACCCGATTACGTGGTCAAACGCCTGCGGCAGACGGTACCGATCGAAGTCAAATCGGCCCCAGCGCCGGCCGACGGGCCGCGCCGCAGCCACCTGCTGCAGCTGGCAGCATACTGCGCGCTGGTGGAGGAAGCCTATCGGCAACGACCGGCGTGCGGCATCATCAAGTACGCCGATCGGATGTTTGAGATCGAGTTCACGCCCGCGCTGGAAAGCGCCTTCATCGACACCATCAACGCCATGCGCGGCGATCTGGCGCGCGGCGCGGCGCAGCGGTCACACGACGAACCGGCCCGCTGTGCGCGCTGCGGCTATCGCCGTGCCTGCGACGAACGGCTGGCCTGACCATGCCCCAACCGCCCGCCCAGGTTGACGAACAATTGCGTATTGCCCGGCAGAACCGCGCCCCGCAGCGCGATCAGCCGCGCCCCGACCGGGTGCTCATCCTCAATCATCCGCGTCTGGGCGCGTCGTTGAGCCTGGCCGAAGAAGTGGCGGCCCAATGGCGCGCCTGGGGCGTGGCTGCCGACGTGGCCGCCGATGTCGAGCAGTTGTCAACGGCCGACTATGCGCGTTACAATTTGATCGTGGCGCTGGGCGGCGACGGCTGGATGCTGCGCGCGGGCCGCGCCACCGCCGAAGCCGGCGTGCCGGTGCTGGGCGTGAATCTGGGGCGGCTGGGCTTTCTGGCCGAGGTGCAGCCCGCCGAATGGCGCAGCGTGCTGGAGCGCGTGCGCGACGGCGACTACTGGATCGAGCAGCGCATGCTGCTGCACGCCGATCTGTGGCGCGGCGATCGGCACCTGATGGCGCTGGAGGTGCTGAACGATGTAGTGGTCACGCGCGGCGCGGTCGTCAGACCGGTACGACTGGAAACGTACATCGACGGCGGGCTGTTGACGACGTACGTGGCCGACGGCCTGATCATCGCCACGCCCACGGGCAGCACGGCTTACGCTCTGGCGGTGGGCGGCCCCATCCTCCCGCCGGAACTTAAGAACATCTTGCTGGTGCCGGTGGGGCCGCACCTCAGCATGGAACGCGCCATCGTGCTGGCGCGCGGCTCCACCGTGACAGTGGTGGCCCGCACCGAACACGAAGCCGTGCTCAGCGGCGACGGCGCCATCGACGAGCCGCTGCAAGACGGCGATCGCGTGGTGGTGGAAGCCAGCCCGCATGTGGCGCGATTTGTGCGCGTGCAGGATCCGGGTTATTTTTACCGGACGCTGATGGCGCGCATGGGGCAGAATCCAGCCGCGCAAATGCCGGCCAATCCAAATCAATAACGAGTCGAGAACGAATCGAGAACGAATCGAGAACGAATCGAGAACGAATCGAGTATCATGAGTGAAACTCATTACTGCTATTATCATCCCAATGTGGAAACGTCACTGCGCTGCAACCGCTGTGGCAAATACATCTGCATCAAGGACGCGCGCCGCACCCCGGTGGGCTATCGCTGCAAGGATTGCGTCAAAGAGCAGCTGGATGTCTTCTTCAACGCCACGCCGGCCGATTACGTGATCGCCGCGGTGGTGGCGCTGCCGCTATCGTATATCGCGGCGCTCATCGTCACCTCGATCGGTTTTTTTGCCATCTTCGTGGGCGCGATCGCGGGCGGCATCATCGCCGAGGCGGTGTGGCGCGCCACCGGCAAACGGCGCGGCCGCTACATCTGGCTGGTAGTGCTGGCCTGCATGATCGGTACAGCCGCGCTGCGCGTGTTCGGTTCGGCCGAAATGATGTTGGCGCTGCGGTTCGGCGGCCTGGGCGGGTTGGGGCTGGACCTGATCTGGCTGGGGGTTTATCTCGTGCTGTCGGGCGGCGTGGTCACCGCCCGGCTGAGGTTCATGAACTAGCATGCTGCTCGAACTCACCATCGTCGATTTTGCCATCATCGATCGGCTGCAGCTGACGCTGGCGCCCGGCTTCAATGTGTTGACCGGCGAGACCGGCGCGGGCAAATCGATCATCATCGACGCGGTGTCGCTGCTGCTGGGCGCGAAGCCCGAGCCCCATTACGTGCGCACGGGCTGCGAGCGCGCCCTGGTCGAAGGTGTTTTCGTGCAGCCTGCCTCGCCGGAACTGCGCGCGCTGCTGGACGCCAACGGCCTGGCGAACGAAGAAGAACCCGATCGGTTATACCTGGCCCGCGAGGTGCGCGCCGGCAGCCGGGCCACTGCCCGCATCAATGGCCGCGCGGTGCCGGCCGGCGTGCTGCGCGAGGTGGGCGAACTGCTCATCGACATTCACGGCCAGAGCGAGCACCTGTCGCTGCTGCGGCCGAAAGAGCACGTCAATTTGCTCGATCGTTATGCGGATACGTGGCATCTTCGGGAGCAGGTGGCCGATCGGGTGGGGGCGCTGCGCGAGGTGCGCCGCGAATTGAGTGATCTGCTGCGCAGCGAGGCGGAACTGGCCCGGCGCGTCGATATGCTCAAGTTTCAGATCGACGAGATCAAATCGGCCAAATTAAAGCCCGGCGAAGAGGAAGACCTGCTGCTGGAACAGAAGCGGCTGGCCAATGCGGAATCGCTGGCGGCGCTGGCCGACGAGGTGTATGCCGCGCTGTATGAGGGCGACGGCGAGACGCCGGCGGCGCTGGATGCGCTGGCCCAGGCGCAAAAAGCGCTGGCCGGGCTGGCGAAGATCGATCCGGCCTTTGAGGAGAAACGCGCCGGGCTGACGGGCCTCATCGCGCAGGTGGATGATGTGGCGCGCGAGGTCAAGCATTACCGCGAGTCGATCGAGTATTCGCCGCGGCGTTTGAATGCGGTGGAGGAGCGCGTCGATCTGATCAAGCGCCTCAAGCGCAAATATGGCGCGTCGATCGCTGAGGTGCTGGCCTTTGGCGAGCGGGCGGCGCAGGAGTTGAGCGGCATCGAGCACGCGAGCGAGCGCATCGAGACGCTGCGGGGCGCGGAAGCCGATCTGCTGCAGGAGATCGGTCGGGTTGGCGAAGAACTATCGGCGGCGCGGCAAAAGGCCGCCAGGAAACTGGGCAAAGCGATCGAACAGGAACTGGCCGATCTGCGCATGGAGGGCGCGCGCTTCAAGGTCGATTTTCGGCGCGAGGCGGATCCGCAGGGTGTGCCAAGCGGCGCTGAGCGCGTGGCCTTTGATGCGACGGGCCTGGATCGCATTGAATTTCTGGTGGCGCCGAATGTGGGCGAGGGGTTGAAGCCGCTGGTCAAGATCGCATCGGGCGGCGAGACGGCGCGGTTGATGCTGGCGCTGAAGACGGTGCTGTCGCGCGCCGACCGCACGCCGACGTTGATCTTTGACGAGATCGATCAGGGCATCGGCGGGCGCGTCGGCTCGACGGTGGGCGAGAAGTTGTGGGGGCTGAGCCGGCATCATCAGGTGTTGTGCGTGACGCACCTGCCGCAGCTGGCCGGCTACGGCGATGCGCATTTCAAGGTGAGCAAGAGTGTGGACGGGGCGCGCACGCTGACGCATGTGGCGGCGTTGAATCGTCCGGCGCGCATTGACGAGCTGGCGCAGATGCTGGGCGCCAGCGGCGATGGCGCGGTGAAGAGCGCGCGCGAGATTCTGGCGGCGGTGGCGGCGGTGAAGGATGCGGCCGAGGCGCAAGAGTTGAAGGCGGCCGGCGGCGGGGCGGGGGCGTGATGCTGGACATTGTGATGTGGACGGAGCCGGGCGACGTGCCGGTGACGGTGGTGCGCCCGCGCGGCTTGTTGAATGCCGAGACGGTGGATGAGCTGCAAGACAAGGCGCGCTGGGTGGTCGACCAGAATGTCCGCTGCCTGGTGCTGGATTTTGCGGACCTGGTGTACATCAGCAGCGCGGGGCTGCGCGTGATCATGTATTTGTTTCACGCGCTGCGCACCGATGCGCCGGAGGACAGCGACCTTGTCATGCGCGACGGTTTACGCGCCGGGACGTATCGCTCGCCGCATTTGAAACTGGCGCGGCCGCAGCCGCGCGTGAGGCAGGTGCTGGAACTGGCCGGCCTGGCGCAATTCCTGGAAATCTACGATACTCTGGCCGATGCCGTGGCCTCGTTCGGCCGGAGCTCGACGCAGACGGCGTCCTGACGCCGCCTGCATCTGCGGCCCACTTCGCCGGTTTCTCCGCTGCAGCTGCCCCGCGCTGGCTGGCATGTGCCAGTGTGCCTGATCTGAATCTGCCGGTGCTATAATTGAAGCAGCGAGAGGGCTAATCGGATGTCACAGCCAATCGCGTTAGGCGATCTGCTTCAACAATTGACCGTTGAGGGCGAGCTGTATGAGCGGCTGCCGGGCGGCGCGGTACGGTGTACGGCCTGCGGCCATCGCTGCCTGATCAAAGACGGGCGCGAAGGCATCTGCCGGGTGCGCTTCAATCGCGGCGGCACTCTGTACGTGCCATACGGTTATGTGGGCGCCCTGCAAGTCGATCCGACCGAGAAGAAGCCATTCTTTCATGTATTGCCCGGCTCCAACACGCTGACGTTTGGCATGTTGGGCTGCGACCTGCACTGCGGCTACTGCCAGAACTGGCTGACGTCGCAGACGCTGCGCGACGCGTCTGCCGGTGTGATGCCGCAGCGAGTCACACCGGACGATCTGGTAAAGATCGGGCGACGCTATGGCGCGCAGTTGTTTGGCTCATCGTACAATGAGCCGTTGATCACCAGCGAATGGGCGGCGGCAGTGTTCAAGGCGGCGCGGCAGGCGGGTTTCCGCTGCGCCTATATCAGCAACGGCAATTTGACGCCTGAAGTGTTGGATTATCTGCAGCCGTATCTCAGCGCCTACAAGATCGATCTGAAGTCGATGCGCGACCGGAATTATCGGCAGTTGGGGGCGGTGCTGAACAACGTCCTCGATGGGATCAAACTGGTGCACGCGCGCGGCATCTGGCTGGAGATTGTGACGCTGATCGTGCCGAGCTTTAATGACAGCCGCGAGGAATTGTGGGATGCGGCCCGCTTCCTGGCGTCCGTGTCGCCTGATATTCCGTGGCACGTAACGGCGTTTCATCCCGATTACAAGATGCTGGAGCCTGATCCGACCACGGCCGAGATGTTGATCCGCGCCGCCGAGATCGGGCAGGAGGCCGGCTTGCGTTACGTGTACGCCGGCAACCTGCCCGGCCTGACCGGCCCGTACGAGAACACGTATTGCCCGCATTGTGGCGAGCTGCTGATCGCGCGGCGGGGCTACCGGATTTTGCAGGATAACCTATCGGGGCGCGGCGTTTGCCCCAAGTGTCAGGCCGCGATTCCCGGAATATGGAAGTGATCAACCATGGCGGAAACTCGCGTCAAAATGCTGATCTCGTACGATGTGGTGCCTGAACTGCAGCAGGCCTATTACGAGTTTGTGCTGGGTGAGATGATCCCCGGTGCGCAGGCATTGGGGTTGGTGCTGAACGAGGCCTGGCATACGGCTTACGGCGAGTATCCGGTCCGCCTGAACGGCTTCGTGGCGAAGGATCGCGCCGCGCTGGATCGCGTGCTGGCCAGCGCCGAGTGGGGGCAGATGGAAGAGAAGCTCAAGCGCTTCGTCACCGGCTACCGACGCAAGATCATTCCCTATCGCGACGGGTTCCAGTTTTAGGCGACACCCCACGCTTTCATCTCGTGCTTTTTGTGCTATAATCGCGCCGCTTGATCTTTGGCATCGGCCGTCTGGCCGGTGCACAAAGATTATTTTTTGAGAAGCGACGGACTATGTCGGAACAGTTGCCGGTGGTCATTTTGTGCGGCGGCGCGAGTTCGCGCATGCGCGGCTCGGGCGGCGACGATCGGCCCAAACCGCTGGTGCGGGTGGGTGATCAGCCGGTGTTGTGGCACATCATGAAGACGTATGCCCGTTTTGGTCATACCGATTTTGTGCTGGCGCTGGGTTATCGCGGCGATATGATCAAGCGGTATTTTCTGGATTATCTGCCCATGAGCCGCGATTTTACCCTGAGCCTGGGCGGCGCGCGCGAGGTGACGTATCACGCCCGGAACGACGAGGACGCCTGGCGGGTGACGCTGGCCGATACCGGCGTGGATACGTTGAAGGGCACACGCATCGCCCGGGTACAGCGCTATGTGACCGGCCCGCGTTTCTTTGCCACCTATGGCGACGGCGTGGGCGACATCGATCTGGACGCACTGCTGGCTTTTCACCGCGCGCACGGCCGGCTGGCCACGGTGACGGGCGTGCGGCCATTTTCGCAGTTCGGATTGATGGACATTGAGGGCGATCGCGTGATCGGGTTTCAGGAAAAGCCGCAGGTGGCGGGCTATGTCAACGGCGGTTTCTTCGTGTTTGAGCGCGGCGTGTTTGACTATCTGCCGATCGATCGCAACGTCGATCTGGAGAAGGAGCCGTTGGAGCAGCTGGCGCGCGATGGGCAGCTGATGGTCTATCGCCACGACGGTTTCTGGCGCGCGATGGATACCTTGAAGGACGCCGAAGTGTTGGACGATATGTGGAAGAGCGGCCGCGCGCCGTGGAAAGTGTGGTAGCCGTGACCGGCAGTGATTTCTGGAAACAACGGCGGGTCTTTGTCACCGGCTGCACGGGCATTCTGGGCTCGTGGCTGACGCTGGCCTTGTTGAATGCGGGGGCGAGTGTGGTGGGCTTGATCCGCGATCGAGTGCCACAGTCCAACCTTAACCTGACGGGCGCGATCGAGCGCATCACCGCAGTGGACGGCGACATCGCCGACGGCGAACTGCTGAAGCGCGTGCTTAACGAGTATGAGATCGAAGTGGTTTTTCATCTGGCCGCGCAGCCGCTGGTGCGGCTGGCCAATCGCGCCCCGGTGAGCACGTTTGAGACGAACATTCGCGGCACATGGTTGCTGCTGGAGGCGTGCCGTGTGTCGCCCACCGTCAAGCGCATCGTCGTGGCTTCGTCCGACAAGGCCTACGGCGATCAGGACGTGTTGCCCTACACCGAAGACGCGCCGCTGCAAGGCCGGCATCCGTACGACGTGTCCAAATCGTGCGCCGACCTGCTGACGCAAGCCTACGCGACGACGTATCACCTGCCGGTTGCCATCACCCGCTGCGGCAACATCTATGGCGGCGGCGATCTGAATTGGGATCGCATCGTGCCGGGCACCATGCGCAGCGTGCTCAACGGCGAGCCGCCCGTCATCCGCAGCGACGGCACACCGTTGCGCGATTATCTGTACGTCGACGACATTGTGGCAGGGTATCTGCGGCTGGCCGAATGCCTTGACGATCCCGCGTTGTACGGGCAGGCCTTTAACTTCGGGATGGATGATCCCCGATCGGCGCTGGCTATTGCCCGCGCGATCATCGCCATCTCTGATCATCCCGAACTGGAGCCGGTGGTGTTGAATGAAGCCAGCCATGAGATTGGCCGGCAGTATCTGTCGAGCGAAAAGGCGCATCGCGTCTTGAACTGGCGCGCGCAGTATTCGCTGGATGAGGGCCTGCGCCGCACGCTGGCGTGGTATCGCACCTTCTTGAAGCGGACGGGTGACGCATGACGACGCCAAACG
Source organism: uncultured Anaerolineae bacterium (assembly GCA_964550855.1). Classification (GTDB taxonomy): domain Bacteria; phylum Chloroflexota; class Anaerolineae; order Fen-1058; family Fen-1058; genus JAGOBP01. Next base: position 2,184 of record CAZKBQ010000016.1, on the reverse strand, counting down.
CGGATCAACTCCGCCGGGAGATTCTGGAGAAGGTGGCGGAATACTATCGGCTGCAGCACGCCGATCGGCCCTTCACCCCCGGCGAGACGCTGGTGCACTATGCGGGGCGCGTCTTCGATGAGGCCGAGCTGATCAACGGCGTTGACGCCATGCTGGAGTTTCAGCTGACGCATGGCCGCTTCGCCCGCGAATTCGAGAAGCAGCTCGGCGCGTTTCTGGGCGCGCGCGAAGTGATTCCCGTTAACTCCGGCTCATCGGCCAACCTGGTGGCGATGACGACGTTGTGCACGCAGCAGCTGCACAATCGGCTGCAGCCCGGTGATGAGGTCATCACCCCTGCGGCCACTTTCCCGACCACGCTGGCTCCCATCATCCAAAATCGGTTGAAACCGGTGTTGGTGGATTGCCAGTTGGGCACATACAACCTGGATCCGGATCAATTGTCGGCCGCGTATTCCGATCGGGTGCGGGCGATCTTTGTGCCGCACACACTGGGCAATCCCGCCGACATGGATCAGATTGTGGCGTTTGCGAAGCAGCACGATCTATTTCTGATCGAAGATACCTGCGACGCGCTGGGCAGCCGGTACGACGGGCAGTTGTGCGGCACGTTCGGCCACCTGGCCACGCTGAGCTTCTATCCGGCGCATCACATCACCACCGGCGAAGGCGGCGCCGTGTACACCAACAGTCGGCGCCTGGGACGATTGGCGCGCGTGATTCGCGACTGGGGGCGCGATTGCTATTGCGGCTATGAAAATCCGCCGGACGGCAAGTGTGGCAAGCGTTTTCAGTGGAAGGTCGGCGATGACGACATTTACGATCATCGCTACTACTTCACCGAAATCGGCTACAACCTGAAGATGACGGAACCGCAGGCCGCCATCGGCCTGGCGCAGCTGGGCAAGCTGCCCGACTTTATCGCGCGACGCAAGCGCAACTTCAAGATCATCTACGAGCACCTGAAGCGCTATGAAGATGCGCTGCTGCTGCCCACGTGGTCGTCCAAAGCCGATCCGTCGTGGTTTGCGTTTCCGATTACGGTGCGGCCCGGCGCAAAGTTTGATCGCACGCAGTTGACGCGCTTTCTGGAGCGCGAGCGCGTGGAGACGCGCTTCCTATTTGCGGGCAACATCCTGCAGCAGCCGGGTTACCGCGACATCGACTGCCGGGTGGTGGGCGCGCTGCCCAACGCCGAAGTGGTGCTGCGCCGCACCTTCTTCGTGGGCGTGTATCCGGGCCTGGACGACGCGCGGCTGGCGCAGTTGCTGAGTTCGTTCGACAAATTCTTTGCAGTGGTGTAATGCGGTCTTGCCGACACTCTCCATCATCATTTGTGTTTACAATGAGGCGAACAGCGCGCTGCCTGTCATCGAGCGGGTGCGCGCCGCGGCCTTGAGCGACGGTTGGTCCAAAGAGATCATCGTAGTGGACAATGCTTCCACCGACGGCACGCGCGAGCAGCTGCAGGCCCTGCGTTATTCCGATGTGCGCGTCATCTACCATCCGCGCAATCTGGGCAAGGGCGCCTCGGTGCGGACGGGCTTCCGCGAGGCGACCGGCGACTATGGCGTCATTCAAGACGCAGACTTTGAATACGATCCGGCCGAACTGGCGCGGCTCACCGCCAGGCAAAGTGAGACAGGGGCCGAGGCGGTGTTCGGCTCGCGCACGCTGGGCGGGCGACACATCTACCGGTACGCGCAGAATTACTGGGGGGTCAGACTGCTGACGGCACTGACCAACCTGTTGTTTGGCGGTCACCTGACCGACGTGGCCGTGGCGACCAAGCTGGTGAGACGTGATGTGTTTCTGGCGCTGAACTTGCAGGGCGCCGGCTTTGCGCTGGATTTTGAACTGCCGTGCAAGCTGCTCAAGCGCGGTTATCGCATTGCCGAGGTGCCGGTGTCATACCAGCCGCGCACCATCGAGGAAGGCAAGAAGATTCGCTGGACGGACGGCCTGCACGCGCTGGCCGTGATTTTGCGGGAAAGGTTCACCAGATAGATCATGAACAGCGTCATCACCGGCTCCATCGCCTTCGACTACATCATGTCGTTTCCGGGCCGCTTTCGCGAGCACATCCTGCCCGATCAGCTGGACAATCTGAGCCTGAGTTTTCTGGTCGATTCGATGAAGAAGCAGCGCGGCGGCTGCGCGGCCAACATCGCCTTCAACCTGGCG
>CAZKBQ010000015.1:0-84386 GCA_964550855.1 uncultured Anaerolineae bacterium | reverse complement strand
CGAGGTGAACGGCCGCGGGGACACGTCGGGTCAGCAGAGGAAATAAAACACCGCCGGGTGACAAGACCGGGCGGCGGGAACGTACCGGATTTACTTGCTCACTAACGGGGATAACTTTAACATCGATCGGGTTTTTCGTCAAACCCTCAATCCAGCACGTAGGTCGGCAGGGTAAAGTAGAAGGTGCTCCCCTGCCCGATGGCGCTTTCCACCCCGACCGTCCCGCCCAGCTTCTCGACAATGCGGCGCACGATGGACAGGCCCAGCCCGTGGCCGGTGGCCCGCACGCGCGCCAGCTGGGTGAATGGCGTGAACAACCGCGCCTGCTCGGCGGCCGACAGGCCGTGGCCGTTGTCGCGCACCCAGAACCGCGCCTGACCGTGATCCAGCAGATTGCCGCCCAGTTCCAGATGCGGGGGATCGCCGCCGTATTTAATGGCGTTACTCACGTAGTTGATCCACACTTCTTCCACCCACGGCGCATAGCCCAGAGCCGTGGGCCAGGGCTCGACAAACGTCACTTTGACGCGGCGCTGAGCGATCAGCTGTTCCAGCCGCGCGCACGCTTCGCGCGCGATCACGCCCATGGCCAGCGGCACTGCCTGAACATCGCCCTTGCGCACTTCGGCCAGCAGCAGCAGCTCGTCGATGATGCTGTTGATCTTGTCAACGGTGGCCGCAATGATTTGGAGCGCCTCGCGACGCAGCGTATCGGGGGCGGCCTGTTCCAGCTCCAGCAGCACTTCACTGTAGCCGGTGATGATCGACAGCGGGTTCTTCAAGTCGTGCGCCACAGTGTGGGCAAAGGCGTCCAGCTCGTCATTGCGCACCTGCAGTTCGCGCGCAAAGCGACGCAGCTCGGCCTCGGCCGATTTGCGCTCGGTCAGATCGTAGAAGCCGCTGGCCAGCGCCTCGATGCCCTGATAGGTGATGCGCTCCATCGAGACCGACACCCAGACCGGCTGACCGTCGGTGCGCCGGGCCTCCACTTCCACATCATGCACGGCCCCGTAGCGACGAACGTCCACCACCAGCCGTCGAAAATCACGTTGCGCGCAAAAGAACTCGCGGGCGTAATGCTGGGTCAGCGTGCCAGGCGCCACGCCAAACAGGGGGTAAACGTGGCGATTGCCGGCCAGGATGCGGGTGTCGGCAAACGAGGTGATGATGACCGGGACTGGAATCGACTCAAGGACAAGGCCCAGTCGGTCGTTCCCCGCCGCCGCGCGCTGCGCGGCTTCCAAGGCGGCCACGCGCTGGCGCAATTCAATCACTTCTGCTTCAAGAGGATGCTCCATGACCAGGCCTTCGAGCCGAATGTGTGAGGACGCGGCCGGTGCGATGTTCTGCAGGGTCGATCTGAAAATGCGCCCTGCTGCTGCGAATGAATTCGCAGGCTGGTAACTCAAGCGAGCAGTGCCCCAATCCGTTTCAACGGATTTCGGTTAGCCGCCATCGAATTCACAAGGTACTGCGCAGCACGTATTCGATGGGCGGCGCACCGGACGGGAAACGGGGCATTTTCCTGCTTCGTGGTGAACGCAGCACATGGGTCTGAGTGATTATTGTAACAGAATTGCAAGCGCCGTCAAACATAAATCAAACCCTCCGGCGGACGGCCTCGAGGCGCACATCCGCTTGAGCCGTGCGCGTGTGGTATGATAGGTGACAGCATTTATACGCTCTGCGGCGAGGCTCTGGTCATGACCCGATCGATACTTAAAACCTGGACAGCGGCCGCCACGTTGGGCCTGGCGGTCGGCGGATGGTGGCTGGTGCAGCAAGGGCGCGCGCGTCGCGCCCAGCTGGCGGCACAAATTGACACAGTGATGGAGCAGACCCTGAAGCAGTTGGGCGTCGCGGCCGAGTCGCGCTTTATTCCCGTCAACGGCTTGCAGCTGCACACGGTCATGGCTGGCCCACGCGACGGCCCGCTGGTGGTGCTGTTGCACGGTTTCCCGGAAAGCTGGTATGGCTGGCGTCGGCAGCTCGCGCCGCTGGCACGGGCGGGCTATCGGGTGGCGGCACCCGATCAGCGCGGCTACAATCTCAGCGACAAACCGATCGGCGTTCACAACTATCGCGCCGAGGCGCTGACCGCCGACATCCGCGAGTTGATCCGATCGTTTGAACGCGAACGCGCCATCGTCGTCGGACACGATTGGGGCGGCGTGGTGGCGTGGCAGCTGGCGATGGACTATCCCGCCCTCGTCGAGAAGCTGGTCATTCTCAACGCCCCGCACCCCGCCGCCTTCCGCCGCGAACTGCGCGAGAATCCCGCCCAGCAACAAAAATCGTGGTATATGGGCTTGTTTCAGCTGCCGTGGCTGCCCGAGCTGCTGATCGGCCAGTCGCCGCTGGCCACCGCCAACTTTTTCTTCCGGCGGGGCGCTGTCAATCAGGAAGCCTATTCCAGTTATGATTTGCACGTCGCCGCCTCGATGCTGTCACAGCCCGGCGCGTTGACGGCCATGCTCAACTGGTATCGCGCGGCGTTCCGTCCGAACAACAGCTCACATCAATCGGTCATCAACGCGCCAACGCTGATCATCTGGGGCGAGCGCGATGTGGCGCTGGGCAAATCGCTGACCTATGGGCTTGAGACGTGGGTGCCCAACCTGAAGATTCACTACCTCCCGGACAGCGGGCACTGGGTGCAAAACGAAGCGCCGGACGAAGTGAACGCGCAACTGCTGGAATTCATCAGATCCTAGGCTGCATCGTCACAAAAAACGGTCGGGCCTGCGCCGGCCGAAGGGTCTGTAGCTCTCCTTATTTCACGCAATCTCGATCAACACCTCGTGCAGCGCCACCGTCTGTCCTTCGTCCACGTTCAGCCGCGTGACGTGGCCTGCCCGCGGCGCGTGAATCTCGTTTTCCATCTTCATCGCTTCCAGGATCAGCAGCGGCTGATCGGCCTCCACGCGATCGCCCGGCTGCACGAACAGCCGCTTGATCACTCCCGGAATGGGTGACTTCACGCGGCCGTCGCGACTGACCGGACGCGGCACGCGCGCCTCCAAGTCGCGCAGCTCCAGCCGATGCAGCCCGGTGCGCGTGCGAATCCAGTGCAGATCCGCGTCAATGACGATCTCGTGCGGGCGACCGTCCACCATGATCCATTCCATCTGTTCGGGCGGGGCATCCAGATCGGGCACCACCACCCGCCGTTCCACGCCATCCACCACCACCGGCACTTCGGTCCCCGTGCGCCGGTTCAAATTCACTTCAATGTTAAAGCGATGCCCGCCGATTTCAACGGCCACTTTCGTCATGACTTGACCCTTATGCTCAACCGGTCAGGCGCCGGCTCGATCGGTGCCAGCCGCTTTGCAGCCGATCGGGCAGCACCGGCCGGGCCGCCAGATTGCGCCACGCATAGGCGATGGCCGCCGCCACCGCCAGATCGCGCGCCTCATCCACCGGCAGCTGATCGTCCGGCAGATCGCGCCGCAGGCTCTCGGTGTCGTACCGGGCCGCCAGAAAATCGGGATGCTGCACGATCACCTGATGAATCGGCAGCGAAGTCGCCGTGCCGATCAACTCGATCTCGCCCAGCGCCCGCCGCATCCGAAAGACCGCCTCGGCCCGATCGTTGCCCCATGCGATCACCTTTGCCACAACCGGATCATACTGGGCGGGCACGGCGCAGCCCGAGTACGCATAAGTATCGATACGCAGGCCCGGCCCGCTCGGCAGGCGCACCCGGCGCAGGGTGCCAGGGCTGGGCAGATAGTGATGCCACGGGTCTTCGGCCGTGATGCGGCACGAAATGGCGTGGCCGCGCAGCTGGACGGCGGCCTGCGACACCGACAGCGGCTCGCCCGCCGCCACGCGGAGCTGCTCGCGCACAATGTCCACCGCCGAAATCATTTCCGTGACCGGATGCTCGATCTGGATGCGCGGCTTCACTTCGGTGAAGACATAGCGCCCGGCCGGATCGACGTTGAACTCAATGGTGGCCGCGCTGCGCAGTTGCAGCAGCCGTGCCAGGTCCAACGCCGTCTGCCATATCTGCAACCGCTGTTCGGCATTGAGGCATGGTGCGGGCGCTTCTTCCAGCATCTTCTGATTGCCGCGAATCAGCGAGCCTTCGCGTTCGCCCAGGTGAATCAACCCGCCGTGATCGTCGCCGATGATCTGCACGCCCACCAGATGCGCCGGCGACACCACGCGCTCGACGTAGAATTGGCTGCTGCCGTACACCAGCTGCGCTTCGGCCTGCGCGCGGCGCAGCGCCCGATCGAGCTGCTGGGCCGATCGGGCGGTGTAAGCACCGCGCCCGCGCCCGCCCAGACACGATTTGATCACGACGGGATACCCCAGTTGGTCAGCTGCCGCACGAACGGCTTCGACATCGGACAGATCGAACGACTGCGGTGAATACTCGGGGGTGGGAAAGCCGGCCGCACGCGCGCGATTGAGCACCGCCAGTTTATCTTGCTGGGCCTGCATCACCGTCAGCGGCGGCCCGATGAAGACCACGCCCGCCTGCTGGCACGCTTCAATGAAGTCCAGGCGCTCGGCCAGAAAACCATAGCCGGGATGGATGGCTTGCGCGCCGGTCTGCAGCGCGGCCGCCAGCACGGCATCCTGATCGAGATAGCCGCGCGGCGTGTGCAGCTGCACCGCTTCATCGGCCAGGCGCACGTGCAGCGAGCCGAGATCGTCGGCTTCGTACAGAGCCACTGTGCGGATGCCCATGTCGCGGCAGGTGCGAATGATGCGCACTGCAATCTCGCCGCGGTTGGCGATGAGAATCTTGTTGAACATTGCGACCCTTGAGTGCCTGATGAGTGAACCGTAAAACGCCACGGCTCTTTCACGTTTTACGCTTTACATGGGCGAAATGCCGTGCTTCCTGGGCGCGTGTTTTTCACGCTTGCTGATGGTCAGTTCCAGCGCGCGGATGAGCACGCGGCGCGTATCGCGCGGCTCGATCACGTCGTCGATCAGCCCGCGCGCGGCGGCCACATACGGGTTGTTGAACTTCTCTTCGTACTCGCGCACCAGTTCATCGCGCCGCGCCGACGGGTTGGCGGCGTTCTTGATCTCGTTGCGGAACAGGACGTTCACCGCGCCGGAGGCACCCATCACCGCGATCTCGGCATTGGGCCACGCGTACAGCAGATCGCCGCGCAGGCCCTTGCTGCTCATCACGCAGTAGGCGCCGCCGTAACTCTTGCGCAGGATCACCATCAGCTTGGGCACGGTCGCCTCGCTGTAGGCGTAAATCATGCGCGCGCCGTTGCGGATGATGCCGCCGTATTCCTGTGATTTGCCCGGCAGAAAGCCCGGCACGTCCTGCAGCGTCACAATGGGGATGTTGTACGCGTCGCAGATGCGGATGAAGTGCGCGGCCTTGATGGACGCGGCAATGTCGATGCAGCCCGCCAGCACCTTGGGCTGATTGGCCACAATGCCGATCACCCAGCCGTTGAGGCGCGCAAAACCCACCACCATGTTCTGCGCCCACAATTCGCGCACTTCCAGGAAGCGCCCGTCGTCCACCACCGACGCGATCACTTCGCGCACGTCATACGGTTTTTGCGGGTCAACCGGCACAATCTCTTCCAGTTCGGGACACCGGCGGGCCGGATCATCGATCGGTTTGAGGTAGGGCGGATCGTTCTGGTTGTTCGACGGCAGATAGCTCAGCAGTTCGCGCACGCGCGCCAGACACTCCCGATCGTCCTTCGTGAGAAAATGGCTGACGCCGCTTTCTGTGCTGTGCACCAGGCCGCCGCCCAGTTCCTCCTGCGTCACTTCCTCCTGCATGACGGCCTTCACCACATCCGGGCCGGTGATGAACATATAGCTGTTCTCCGTCATAAACGTGAAGTCGGTCAACGCGGGCGAATACACCGCGCCGCCAGCGCACGGCCCCATGATGACGGACAGCTGCGGGATGACGCCGCTGGCTTCGCAGTTCGCGTCGAAGATGCGGGCGTAGCCGCCCAGACTGTCCACGCCCTCCTGGATGCGCGCGCCACCGGAATCATTCAGCGCGATGAAAGGCGCGCCATATTCCAGCGCCATGCGCATAACTTTGACGATCTTGTTGGCGTGCATCTCGCCCAGCGAGCCGCCCATCACGGTTGCGTCCTGCGCGGCCACAAACACGTGCCGCCCGTCGATCAGGCCGAAGCCCGTAATCACGCCATCGCCCAAACGCGAGCTTTTGCCGCCCAGATACGATTCATAGCGCGGCAGCACCAGTGTGTCGATCTCGCTGAATGTCCCCGGATCAAACAACACGTCGATGCGTTCACGCGCGGTCAGCCGCCCCTTCAAGTGTTGGGCCGCGGCCTCTTTATCGGTGCCAGCTGCCCGAGCGCGTCGTTCGCGCAGCCTGTTCAAGTACGTTTCCACAGTCACCATCCTTGCCAGAATAAGCAGCGAGTCACCAGTAAAACCCCGCTATCGGTGACTCGTTACTCGCGGCCGGTCATTACCGACACCGGCTGAATGTTCGGATTTTTGGACGCGGACGACCCGGCGGGGACAAAATTAACTTGACATCAACACGCGCACCAGCCGCTGCAGATCGAGCCGGGCTTGACGGTCCACCTCGCCTTTGATCAACGGTTCGACCAAAGCATTGACGGTGATGGCCACGCGATACAGCAGTTTGGTCTGGGCGCTGGCAGATTGCAGCTCAAACGCAATCTCACTTTTGGCCACGCCGGTGCTGACGTACACAAACCGGCGCGGCGGCTCCAGGACCGTCACGGTGCAGTCGGCGGTGCGATCTTCGCCGCCCATGTGCGCCACCAGTTGAAACGTGCTGCCCGCGCTGAGCGGGCCGGGCGGCAGGTTGCGCACGGCGCGCACGTTGGACCAGCGGCCCATCCCGGCGATGTCGGTGACGACGGCGTACACTTGCTCGATCGGCCGATCGATGGCGGCCGAGTAGGAGAATCGAATGGTCATGTGGCGACAAATCGGGAAACGGGTACAGGGCGAGATCAATCAGCGGCCGCCCGCCGCATCAGCCGGCGATCTCGATCACCTTTAACTCACCGCTCATCAGATCGAGCAGGCAGCCCGAACGCGACTGATAGCGCGGGCCGCCCAGCGCGCCGGGGTTGATGACGCGCGTGCGCCCCACCATTTCGTCGCGACGGCGCAGCGTGTGCCCGTGAAAGATGTAATCGAAGTCGCCGGACTTAGCCCAGCGGTTGACCAGCGCCAGATTGTCGCCCCGGCACAGGCCGATGCGCGCCCCCTCGATCGTGACCGTCAATTCGGTGGACAGCAGCGACTGCAGGCGATTGCGCTGCAGCGCCGCCTCAATCGCCGCGCGGTCGCGTTCGCGCTCGCCCGCCACCATGTACAGCCGCCATGGCTTAAGGAGATCCACTAAAGACGCCGAGCCCAGCCCGCCGCAGTGAAACAGCCAGCGCGCCCCGCCCACCAGCAGACGATCCAGCAGCTGCCGCAGCCCGTCGCGGTTGTCATAGGTGTCGGCGACGATGCCCACGCGCACCGGCGCGCGGCCGACCCCCGGGAACAGCCTGGTATTCGGATCGAATTCCATGAGATCGCAGCTCCTGCCGCGTGCCGTCGATTATACCTCACTCGCCCCGGCCACGGCCTCCCCGCGTGATTTCCACCCGACACGTCCCGGTTCACAATCGCTTCGGCCCGACGTGTCGTATAATACGGATCCACGTTCGCTGCGCCGCCGTTCACCTGGCGCGCCACAACCGCGGACGCCGCATGGAGCCGCCTATGTCAGATTCAACCAGTTCGCTGCCGGCCAGCCGCGCCCGGGGCACGGCCGGGTGGGCCACGCTGATCGTACTCGGTCTGAGCCTCGCCTGGGTGCTATTCGCCGCCGAACCGGTGGGCCGCCTGCCGGCAGCCGCCGCGGCGCTCTTTCGCGTCGCATTTGTCGCCGGGTTAAGCGCTCTGGTGTACGCCATCGTCTATCACGGCCAGCGGCAAGTCGAGGCAGCCCATTTACGAGAAATAACGTATCGCCAGATCACCGAGTTGATGGGCGACTTCGCCTATGTGATCGCCGTGTCGCCGACCGGTGAGACACGCATCAACTGGGCCAATTTTGACGTGCTGGCCGCCTTGACCGGCCGGGATGTCGACGATCTGAAGCAGGGCCGCTCCTGGCGCAATCTGGTTCATCCCGATGATCTGGCCGCTTACGAACAGCGCTTCGCCCTGCTGCTGCAAGGCCAGCCGTTTGAAGGTGAATTCCGCGTGCTGGACCGCCACGGCCGGACCCACTGGATTCATGATCGCGCCCGGCCGGTATGGGATGTCGGCCGGACACACGTGACCACCATCTATGGCTCTTCGCACGAAGTCACCGAACGCAAAGACGCCGATCTTAAGCTGGCGGCCAGCGAACAGCGTTGGCGGCAGCTGGCCGACAACATGCTCGATCTGGTCAGCGAGATCGACATCGCCGGCCGTTACACGTATGCCAGCCCGTCGCACCAGACGTTGCTGGGCTACCCGCCCGCTGAGCTGATCGGCCGATCGGTGTTTGAGTACGTCCATCCAGACGATCTGCCGCTGGCCGAAGCTGCGTATCAATCGGCGCTACAGCGCAACAGCGGCGGCCGCCTGGAGATGCGCTATCGCCACCAGCGCGGCCACTACGTGTGGATTGAGACCATCGGCAATCTGTTGTTTGACGCGCAGGGCCAGGTGATGGGCGCGTTATTCGCCAGCCGCGATGTCACCGCCCGCAAACAGGCCGAAGCGGCCCTGAGCAGTTACGCCCGCCGCATGTCGGCGCTGTATTCCGCCGCGCTCGCCATCGGCACGCAGCCCGATCTGCCCGCCCTGCTCAACACCATCATCGACAACGCGTGCCAGCTGCTGGAAGCCGAAATGGGCGGCCTGTATCTCATCGATGACAGCGGCGAATGGCTGCAGCTGGTGGCCAACCGCCCGCCTGAGTATCGCAACATGCGCCTGCGGTTGGGGCAGGGCCTGGCGGGGCGCGCGGCTCAATCGGGGCAGGCTTTTGCCGTGCCCGATTACAAACACTGGCCGGGCCGCGCGGAAGTGTATGATCACCAGCAGTTGGGCCGCGTGCTGGCAGTGCCGCTGCGCCTGGGCGATCGCATCATCGGCGCACTGACCGTGGATGACAGCGCGCCGGGCATCTTCGAAGAAGAAGACATCCGCGTGGTGACGCTGCTGGCCGATCAGGCTGCGGTGGCCGTGGAGAATCGCCGGCTGTTTGAGCGCGCTCAGCAGGAGATCGCCGAGCGCTCTCGCGCCGAGCGCGCGCTGCGCGACAGCGAAGCGCGGTACCGCGAACTGGTTGAGAATGCCGGCGAAGGCATTGCCTTTGTCTCCCCGGATGAAATCTATCTGGACGCCAACCCCGCCGCCGAAGAGATCTTCGGGCTGGAACACGGCCAGCTCATCGGCCGCAGTCTGCGCAATCTGACCACGCCCGATCAGTTTGCGCTGCTGGAGGATCAGACACGCAAGCGCCGCGCCGGTGAGACCAGCTTTTACGAGCACACCATCATCCGCGCCGACGGACAGACCCGCGAGGTGTTGGTGACGGCCCGACCGCGCTTCGCTGCCGACGGTCGGTTCCTGGGCACGTTTGCCGTGTTCCGAGATATTACGGAACGCAAACAGGCCGAACAGGCGCTGGCGCAGGCACGCAACGACCTGGCCCGCCGCAACGACCAGCTGGAACAGATTCTGGCTGCGGGCAATTTGCTGCGCCTGCAGCTGGACATGGATGCCGCGTTGACGGCCATCGCCGAAGCCGCCTATCGCTCACTCGGTTTCAACAGCGTGGCGTTGAACCTGGTTGATGCTGAGGCCGATCGGGTCTGGGTGCACACGGTCATCGATGCCGATGAGGCGATGCAGCAGACCTTGAAAGATGCCACTTACACCTGGCACGACATTCAGCAGCTGATGCACGACGAATACCGGCGCGGGCGCTGCTACTTCATCCCCGCCGGCGCAGTGGATTGGGCCAACGACTTTCCGGGCACAGTCGTCAATGCCGTGCGCGAGCCACTGCCCGAGCCGGACGCCTGGCAACCCGATGATGCCTTGTTCTTCCCGATAGAATTGCACGACGGCGAAATCGCGGGAGTGATCTGGATCGATGATCCGCAGGACGGCCGCCGTCCCACCGATGACACCCTGCGCACCCTGGAGATCTTTGCCAATCAGGCCGCTGTCGCCATCGAGAATGCGCGGTTGTATCAGGCCCAGCAACAGCACGCGCAGGAACTGGAGCGGCGTGTGGCCGAGCGCACCGCCGAACTGGTGGCACAGGGCCGCCGCCTGCAGGCCATCCTGGACGCGGCCGGCGAGGGCATTCAGATCATGGATCGCGAGGCGCGCATCACCTACATCAACCCCGCGGCCGAGCGCATTACCGGTTATGTCGCGGCGGAAGTCGTTGGCCGGTCCACGCGCTTCGTCACTGGCGAACTGACTTTGCCGGATAACGCGCAGGCGCACGCCGCCATCCTGAGCGGCCAATCGTGGTCGGGGGTGGTCGTCAACCGACGCAAAGACGGCACCCTCTACGATGCCGCGATCACCATCACCCCGCTGCTGGACGCCGACGGCGGCGTCACCGGTGCGGTGGCCATGTGCCGCGACATCACGCCGCTGAAAGAGCTGGATCGACTCAAGAACCAGTTCGTGGCCCGCATCGGGCACGAGCTGCGTACGCCGGTGGCCAATCTCCGGCTCTATCTCGATCTGCTGCAGCGCGGCAAACCGGAGCGCTGGCCGGCGTACATCGAAACGCTGCGCGCCGAGACCGATCGGCTGCGCCATCTGATCGACAGCTTTCTGGAAATGGCCCAGTTGGACGCGGGGGCGACGCCGGTGCGTTACAGCACGTTTGACCTCAATCAACTGCTGGTGGACGCGCAGGAAGAGCGGGCCAGTCAGGCGGCCGAGCGCGGCCTGACGTTGACGATCACGCCGGATCACGCCTTGCCGGCGGTGATGACCGATCGGATGCTGGCCGCCCAGGCGCTGGCGCAGCTGCTGGATAACGCGATCAAATACGTGCCGCCCGGCGGTCACATTCGTCTCTCGACCGGCCTGCAAACCGACAACGGCCAGCGCTGGTTGACGCTGGCCGTGATGGACGATGGGCCGGGGTTGTCGGCTGAGGATCTGGCGCACTTGTACGACCGCTTTTACCGGGGTGAGGCGGCCCGCGCCCTCAAGGTGCCCGGGGCGGGGCTGGGGCTGCCCATTACGGCCGCCATCGTGAAACAACTGGGCGGACGGCTGACCGTGAGCAGCCAGCCCGGCCAGAATACGACTTTCACGCTATGGCTGAAGGCATAGACACCCGGGTCGGTGTCACGGGCACTGAATGAGACCCTGTGCCCAGAGGCAGCCGCCGCACGATGGGAAGGTGTTGCCGACGCAATCTTCTTCGTTGGATTCAAGCAGTTCGCAGCCGCCGCAGAATGTGCACGGCGCAAAGGCAAAGCTGTGCACGCGCTCGCGATACTGCACGTACTCCGGTTCAAGCCACACGTCCAGCAGATTCACGTCGTTGATGTTGCCCAGCTTGTGCTGCTTCACGGCGTGTTGATAGGCGCGGAAGTAGTGGGTGTGCGTGTGCAGCAGGGGCAGGCAGGGCGCCAGGGTGCCATCCCAGCCCACGGCGATGGAGCCGCTCTCGATGAAGCCGCACACGTCCATGCTGCCGCCCAGGTTGTTGCCCGCCAGGTTGACGGTGAATCCGCTGCGCAGCGCCTCGATGAGCGGTCCGGCCGTGTCGTCGTTGAACTCCAGACGCGGCAGGCTGAGGCGTGGAATGCGCGGCGATGGCATATACGCGGGATCGCGCAAACTGCGGGCGTATAGAATCTGATCGCGCAGCTCTTCAGTGTAGGGCAGGACGTGGCTCATCTTGAACTGGCGCGCGTCCAGCTGCCGGGCCAGCTTCAACACATCGGGCAATTCGTGGATGTTGCGCTTCATCGCCACAAACGCAATGTCGATCTCCGGCTTGCCAAAGTGGCCGCCGCGGCGCATCCGCCGCAACCGCTTGACGTTCTCGATCACGCGGGGCAGTTCCGCGCCAAGCCGCACGTCGGCAAAGCTCTCCGGCCGCGCGCCGTCCAGTGAAATCCACAGGTTATCCAGCCCGCTGTCGATGAGGGCGCGCGCCATGTCTTCGTCCAGCAGCGTGCCATTGGAGATCATTTCCACGGTCGCGCCCAGCGCTTTGGCCTGCTTGATCCAGTCCACAATGTGCGGATGGAGCAGCGGTTCGCCCAGCCCGCCGAAGAAAACCGATGGGGATGATTCCACCGATCGGAGGGCCGCCAGCACCCGATCGAACGTGCGCTCGCTCATCGTGCCCAGTTCTTCATCCCACACGTTGCGGATGCAGGTGCGGCAGTCGAGGTTGCAGCACACCGTCGGCTCCACATAGACTTTGGCCAGATGCGTGACCGGCCGGTGCAGGCGCACGTGGTTGAGGTCTTCTTCCAGCCGCACGCGCGAGCCGGGGACAAGGCCATAGCGCGTCGCAATCTCGCGGGGAATCACTACGTCGCCATGCTCATTTACCTCTGCCCACATTGATCTCTTGACAGCCGACGGTTCCATTGCGACGCCTCCGACAATAATAAAAGCGCCGGCGCAAACGGCCGGGCCTTGGTTCTATTGTCGGCGGTTCGGTAGGCCGCCTCAAGGCCGCAACATCACGAATCTGTGATGACAAGTGACACATTGACCGGGCGGGCGCGACACGGGACGCGCGAGGCGAAGGCTTACGCGGGCCCGATGGATCGAGCCTGGTAGCGACACGTCTCGCGCAGCCCGCAAAAATCGCAGACGCGCCCGGCCTGAAACGGCTGCGCGGCAAAGCCCACCAGCATGGACGCCGATTTGTACGGCATCATCTGGGCGCTGGGCAGCAGCGTCACGCCGATGACGGCGGCATCGATCAGGCCAAATAGCTGCGGCTGGCCGACATCGACCGGCCAGCCGAGCAGACCGGGTCCCAGCGGTGGGCTGGTACACTCGCGATTGAGCGCCGCCTGCGCCTCCAGCCGATTGCAGACTGCCGCGCCCAGCGCGTCCACCGCGGCTGAGCCGAAGGCGTCGAGCGCCAGCGCGTAGGCGGGGTCAGTCGCCATGAGGGCCGAGGCGCGCTGCTCCAGCACTGGGCCGATGGTGCAGACGATGACGGCTACGCGCTGCGCCGACGCCAGCTGTTCAGCAAGGAGCGAGCTGCGCAGCGGCGTGCCGTCGGCCAGGATCAGCCGATCGTGGCGCACTTCAGCCACGGGCAACTCGCGCACTATCGCGGATGGCGCGATCAACCTGAAGCCGTCGTCCAGCGCGCGCCGGGCGATCTCCACCAATCGGGGCCGGCGGCGGCGCAGGTTGTCGGGGTCGGCGCCCTGCCCGCGCAGCACGTGATCGACATCGATATCGAGCGTCCAATCGAGCAGCACGGTTTGATCGATCATGCGTCTCGCTTTAAGGGCGGAATCGGCCGCTATCCGCCGCTCTATTCACCCTTGACGTATTTGTTGAAGAACTCGATGCTCCGCTGCATGGCCAGGCTGAAACCGGCCGAGATGTTGTGATCTGAGCCTTGATACGTGTACAGCTCCACCGGCTCGCCGGCGGCCAGCATCTCTTCGTACAGCGTCTCCGACGCAGCCAGCGGCACGCTGGTATCAGCCGTGCCGTGATGCAGCTGAATCGGCCCGGACAGGTCTTTCAAGTAGCTGTTGGCCGAGATGGAGTCCCAAAAGGCCGGGTTCTCCTCGGGCGTGCCATAGGTCTCCACCAGCTGCGCACGCCAGCGGCGGTTGAAGGCCAGTGTGCCGGTGGGCGTCGGCTCGGGGGTGGCGCCTTCGGGCGTGGGAGTGGCCGTCGGCCGCACGAACAAATTCGGATACGGGCCGACCACGCCGCCCCAGATGACGCCCGCCTTGATGGTGTTGGTGATCACCATCGAGCGCAGGGTGATGTAGCCGCCCATGGAGTGTCCCCACATGCCGATGCGATTCGGATCGGCGGGCGGATACTGCCGCAGCGACGCCAGCGCGTTCAACACGTCCACGACGTAGCCGGGCGAACCATAAGCCCCCGATGCCTCGCCTTCCGAATCGCCGTGTCCGCGATAGTCCGACTTGAACACGATGTAACCGCTGCGCGCAATTGCGTCCACATACGCAACGTAGCGTTCGGTGGTGCGATACACGTTGGGCGGGATGTAGCCGTGGTTGAAGATGATGACGGGCCAGCCGGTGGGCGGCGCGTCGCCGCGCGGCACGGTGAGCAGACCGTAGATCTTCAACCCGTCCGATTGGTACGACGCAACGTACCGATCGTAGTTGCTGCCCGGCGTCAGCACCTGCTCAATGAGCAACTCACTGCCCGGATACTGGCGCTCGCGCATCGATTCGATGGTCAGCGGGTGAGGGGTGGGCGTGGGCGTCGGCGTGGAAGTAGGTGTCGCGGTGGCAGTCGGCGGTGCAGTCGGCGAAGGCGCGACCGTGGGCGTCAGGGTTGGGGCAGACGGAGTGATCGCCTGCGCGATGTTGACGACCGGGCCGGGCGCCGGCTCGCTCTGGCAGGCCGCCAGCAGCCACGCAGCCGCCATCAGGCTCAACCAGACCAGGACGGGGGTTTCGGTTTTCATGGCATCTCCTCCAACCCAATCGTACCATCACTTCGACGGGACGCCGGGCCAAACTAAGGGTGATTCCGTCGAAGGGCCGAGCGCCGGCTGGCGCGCCCGGCTGATGACAGCGCGGCCCGGTTGATCTATGCTTGAAGTGTCTGTCACATCTCCAGCCAGGAGTAACCCCATGTCCCACTTTGCATTGATCCGCCTGACGCCGCTGCTGGCCGCAGCCCTGCTGCTGGCGATGCCCGTGGCAGGCTGCGCACCGCAGCCGACCGCCGTCAGCCCCATCGCCGAACTGTCCTCATCGGATGTCAGCCGCGTGTCAACCGCCATCCGCCTGCTGAAGGCTAATGGCGCAGAGGTATGGCCCGATTGGATCGAAACGACGCCAATCCTGCTGCGCCACGGCGAGAATGATTTTCTGATCGGACACAACGCGCCACCCGCCGGCTTTGACCTGATCGAGCAGACATCACTTGACGATTTGACTGTTCACCGTGCAGACCAGCACCTGGTGCCGGTGCCCGCTGCGACGACGTGGCTGGTGGCCGGTCAGTGGTGCGTGGCCGTGCCAACGCTCGACGAGTTTCAGGAAGCCATCGACGCCGCCGTTGGGCCGGGTGTGGTCCAACTGGACGATACCGTCTATGTGCGGGTGGTGCTGCACGAAGCATTCCACGCGCACCAGATGACGCTGATGCAGGGCGCGCTGCCGGATTTTGGCGCGCAGCTGGAAGAGCCGGAAGCGCTGCGTCAGCTGGCTCAGGCAGACAGCCTAGACCGGCTGCACGCCGCTGAAGGCCAGGCCCTGCGCGCCGGGATCGAAGCGTCATCAGCGGCAGAGGCCCGGCAGGCGGCGGCGCGCTTTCTGCAACTGCGCGAGCAGCGCCGCGCGGGTCAGCCGGGGATCAGCGCCTATGAGCAGAGCCTGGAATGGGCAGAGGGACTGGCGCGTTACGCGGATATTCGTTTGATGCTGCTGGCCGCATTACGGGACGAACAGCCCGGGGATGTGTGGGCCGAGCATCTGGGGCAGCTGACCGACCCGGCATCGATTGCGACCGGGTTGCGCGATCGCTACGCAGCTTTTGGCGCTGCGCAGGCTTTTCTGCTGGATCGCCTGCAACCCGATTGGAAATCGCGCGCCCTGCCGGGTGGAACTTCGCTGGAAGCGCTGCTGCGCGAGGCGGTGTATTAGCCGCGAGTCAGGCGGACATCCGCCAAAGGGTGTAGCGCAAGATGGCACGCCAGACTGATGACGGTGCACGGCGCGCGCCTTATACTCTCCCTGAAAGACTCAATCCGGCGGCGACCGGCCGCCCCAGTATAAGGAGCAAGCGTCATGCGCAAGTTGTTAGCTGTGCTGCTGTTTATGGCTATTGTGTTTCCGCTGTTGATGGGCGCGCTGTCGCTGGTTGCGGTGAGTCAGTGGGCGCTGAATCGCAGCTTCTATGAGCAGCTGCTGGGCGACACGCGGTTGTATCAGGTGATGCTGGACGAAGATCTGCCCAATTACATCAACAACCGCTACCCGGTGGAAAGCGCCGACATGATTCCGGCAGGGGCGTTGAGCAATGCGCTGCGCCGCGTGGTCTCGGCTGAGGATTTGCGAACGCAGGGCCTGCGGCTGGTGGACAACATTTTCAATGTGCTGGAAGGCCGCAGCGACCGCTTTGATCTGTACCTGGACACGACGGCGATTAAGGCCGCGCTGCTGGGCAGCGGCGGCGAGAAGTTTGCGCGGGCGCTGGCGACCAGCCTGCCCGTGTGCGCGGCCGGGCAGACGAGCGTGGCGCGCGGCGGCGTGATGCTGCGCTGCCTGCCTTCGAACATGTCGGCGGATGAGGCCACGACGCAGATTATGGAGGCGCTGCCGGCGTTTGTGAACAACGTGCCCGACCGGATCAATCTGGAGGGCGGCAGTGTCAACATCCGCACGAACTTGCGCGGGGTCAATCTGGTGTGGGCGGCGACCGGCGCGCTGAACTTTGGCATTGTGGTTATGCTGGTGCTGGCGGGCGGCGCGTGGGTGCTGACCGCGCTGGTAGCAGGCGACAGCACGCGCGAGCGGCTGCTGTGGCTGGGCGGCATGCTGGTGATTCCGGCGGGGCTGATCTTTTTGGCGGGGCTGAGCATGAACACGCCGTTCGTGTCGGGCTGGGTGCGCTTTGGCCTGAATGAGGCGCGCTTCGGCGACGGGCTGGCGTACAGCCAGGCGTTTCGCGACGCGCTGATGGCGGTGGGCGGCGGGGCGCTGCGGACCATTGCTAACGGTTTTCTGACAGCCGGCGGCGCGGCCGGCGCCATTGCGCTGGGCTTGATCGTGTGGGGGACGGTGACGCCCGAGGAACGGTCGATGCGGCCAACTGCGGTGACGACGACGGCCGCGGCTCCGGCGCAGGTGACACCGACGGCGGGCACGGCGAAGCCGTCGGGCGCGGATAACTTGTCGGATGCGGCGCAGCCGGATGCCAATTGAGCATCGGTGACGAATCGATCGAACAATCGACTTTCAAACATCAGGAGAATTCATCATGGCAACTGAAGTGACGACCCCGATTGAAGTGGCGTTTCCCGAAGCGGCGGACAAGCATTTAAAGATCGGCGTGGGCGCTTGCAAGATCAAGGTTGCGCCGGGCGCAGACGAGAAATGGGTGACCGGCACGTATAACGACGGCGGCACGGGTGTGGCCGCGCAGGTGTCGCAGGAAGGCGGGCTGACACGCATCACGCAGGATTATCACAGTTTTATGCCGCTGGCGTGGTTCAACAAGGCGCCCCGGTTTGACTTGACGCTGGGCAAAGCGAGCGCGTACATGCTGACGATTGAGACCGGCGCGAGCGAGAGCGCTTTTGATCTGGGCGGCCTGCCGATTACGCGGCTGGCGATCCGGCAGGGCGCGGGCAAGTGCGACTTTGATTTTTCGGCGCCCAATCCGCAGCCGATGAGCCTGCTGAACCTGGAGGCCGGCGCGGTGGGGCTGGAGATGACGAATCTGGCGAACGCCAACTTTGCCGAGATGAAGGTGGACGGCGGCGCGGCCGGTTACAAATTCGATTTTGGCGGGACACTGCAGCGCGACGCGCACGTGAAGATTACGACCGGCGTGTCGGGCGTTGACGTGACCATTCCGGCGACGACGGCGGCGAAGATCATCGCCGAGACAACGATGGGCGGCCTGACCGTGGGCGACGGGTTTACCAAGAAAGACGGCGCGTTCTGGACCGAGGCGGCCTTGAAGGGCCAGACGCCGGTGCTGACGATTGAGGCGAGCGTGTCGCTGGGCGGACTGACGCTGAAGACCAAGTAGGTGGGCGGCAAGTAGATTAATTGGGTGGTGATCGGTAGGTAGTGTGGGGCGATCCGAGAGTGATCGCCCCTGTTTTTTTCCGTTCAATCACCAGTTCGGCAAATTGCACGCGGCCGGAGATGGGCCGTGCGAGGCTCATGGGCCGACGTGGGTGCGCGTCATTGTTTGGCCGACCGACCTCTCCGGCGAATGGATTCGCGTCTGGCGGGCGTGCCGCCGACCGTCTACGTAGGTGGACGGTCAGCCTGCGGCTCCACAGGCGCGCTTTCAATCGCCAGCACGCAGCCGCTGCCTCGGGCCGACGTGAGTGCGCGGCGACGATGGTGTATAATATAAGCATAGGGCGTGTTAGCATCTGATTATCGGCCGCTGATCGCATCAGGCCGGGCGGCTCGCGGCCGGGCATCAGACGACCCGATCCTCAATGTAGAATCTCAGTATTGCCCCGAATGGTTTGGAAGGAGCGGCATGATTCAGTTTCCCGGCCCGCCCGTTGTTCCCCCGGCTTTGCCTTTCAAAGTGGACGAGGAGCAGTCCGAGCAAGATCAGGTTCGGAAGCGCAATCGCCGGGGTGACGTGGCGTTGAGCCGGTGGCGCCGGGCTGGCGGTTGTCCTCAACCTGGCGCTGCTCCCGCGATTTGAAGCACTGGCGTTCTTCGCCGGGCCGACCGCCTTCGTGTTGGCTGCTCTGCTTTGGACGTGGCTCATGCCGCGCCGCGAAGCCGTCACCGCTGTTCGCGGGGCCGTGGCGGGCGGCTTGACCGGCCTGTTGACTCCGCCGTTGATGTGGGTGCTGTACGGCGGCTATCTGGGATTGAGCGCGGCCAGGCCGAGTGAGGGGTTGGGCTGGGCTTTGGCCTATGCCTATGAAATGCTCGTGCGAGTCAGCGCCTTTACGCTGCTGCCCGGCGCGGCGGTGGGCGCCGCGCTAGCCCAATTGCAACGATCGGCGTTGAGACCGCCGGCGCGCGGTTGATCCGGGAGCCGCTCACGTCCATGCAACTCACTTATCGTCTTGGCGACGTGTTGACGCCCGAGCTGCTGACGCGGCACGCCGAAACCATTGCAAACTTCCTCGTCTTCGAGCACATCGAGTTTGACCCCAATCACTTGGCCGAGACGCAGATCACTGAACGCAAAATTCGTGAACTGCTGGAAGACATCGCGGCCGAGCAGAGCTAAGCATCTTCACTGAATGCCTGCCGGATTACCTTCTCCGGCGACGGCGCGCCGGCCGAGCGGGCACGCTGACGATTTTTGACCCGTTGGGATGACCTGAGTCTTAGAGACATGCACTTGCCTGTGATGGTATAATGAACGTAGTTGTCAATGAGTGTGCACATTCGTAGCACTCAAAGCCCTATGACCACCTCCAAGTCAAAATCCGTTGCACGCTCAAGTTCCGGCAGACGACGGGCCCGGCCTGCCCCTTCCTCGATCGGAACACTGCGATTGTCCGAAGAGAAATTTGCCAAGGCGTTTGCGGCCAGCCTGGACGCGATGCTGCTCACATCGTTGTCAGACGGCCGCTGCCTGGAAGCCAACGACGCCTGCCTGGAAATGCTGGGCTTTGCGCGTGAAGAGCTGATTGGCCGCACGACGCTGGAGCTGAACATCTGGCCGGACGACATGGCGCGGGTCCAATTTGTGTCGCAGGTTCAATCGGCCGGGCGCATCCGCCGGCAAGAAGTGGCCTTCCGTCACCGTTCCGGCCGATTTCGCCTGGCGCTGGCCTCGGCCGAGATCATCGACATCGGCGGTGAACCGTGCCTGCTGGTGATCGCCGAGGACATCACCGAGCGCGAGCAGATGGCGCAGGAATTGGCACGGCAGATGCGGATGTTAAACGCGTTGATGAGCGCCACCCCGGAGCACTTTCACCTGCACGATCGGGAAGGGCGTTATCTGTTTGCCAGCCCCACGGCCCTGCGGGCGGTGGGGCGCAGCGCCGAAGATGTCCTCGGTAAGACCTGGCGCGATCTCGGTTTTGACGAGGAGACCGGTCGGCAGTTTGAGAATCGGTTGCGGCAGGTGTTCACCACCGGCGAGACTGTCAAGACCGAGGTGCAGATCGAGATGAGCGACGGGCCGCACTGGTACGAGCAGACTTTGAGCCCGGTGCGCGATGAGGACGGCCAGGTGGTGATGGCGGTGTCCACGGTGCACGACATCACCGATCGCAAAGATTTTGAAGAAGCGCTGGCGCGCTACGCTGCCGATCTGAAGATCCGTAACGAAGAATTGGACGCGTTCGCGCACACCGTGGCGCACGATCTGAAAAGCCCGCTGGGCAACATCATGGGCTTTGCCGAGTGGCTGCAGGCGCGGCCCGACATGCCAGCGGAAGTGCGGCAGGATTACATCAACATCATCGCGCGCAATGCCTTCAAGATGGACAGCATCATCGACGAGCTGCTGCTGCTGGCGCGCGTGCGCAAGGGCGACGTGGAGTATCAACCGGTGGACATGGGGCGCGTGGTGAACGAGGCCATGCACCGTTTGACATTTATGATTGCAGAATCCCACGCCGCGTTGCACGCGCCCGAGCACTGGCCGGTGGCAGTGGGTCACGCGCCGTGGATCGAAGAAGTGTGGGTGAACTATCTGAGCAACGCCATCAAGCACGGCGGGCGGCCGCCGCGCGTGGAATTGGGGGCGGAACTGCAACCCGACGACACCGTGCGCTGCTGGGTGAAGGACAACGGGCCGGGCATCAACCCGGAAGCGCGCGAGCGCCTCTTTACGCCGTTCACCCAGCTGTCCGAAGTGCGCGCCACCGGCGACGGCTTGGGGCTGTCCATCGTGCGCCACATCGTCGAGAAGATGGGCGGGGCGGTTGGTTTTGACAGCGCCGGCGACTGCGGCAGTCTGTTTTGGTTCACGCTGCCGGCGGCCCAATAACGCGACTCGGCTTTACAGATGACATCGAGGCGGCCCGTGGGGCCGCCTCGATGTTTTCGGATCGATGGTGGATCGTCTTAGGCCGCAGCTTCAGCCGCCGCGGCAAACTCGGCCGGCATGCAGCACAGCACCAGATCGCGGGCGGCCTTCACTTCATCCAGCCGCCGCATCGGCGCGGTGTGCGGTGCGCTGTGCAGCACTTCGGGGTTGGTCACCGCTTCGTCGGCGATGGTGCGCATCACTTCGACGAAGTGATCGAGCGTCTCCTTGCTTTCTGTCTCGGTCGGCTCGATCATCAGCGCTTCCGGCACGATCAGCGGGAAGTAGTTGGTGGGCGGATGGATGCCGTAGTCCATCAGGCGCTTGCTCACGTCCAACGCGCGCACGTCGCTGCCCTCAAACTTGCCCTGGCAGACAAATTCGTGCATGCAGATGCGATCGTAGGGCACGGGATACTTGTCGTTGAGCTTGACGCGCAGGTAGTTGGCGTTGAGCACCGCGTGCATGGAATTGGCCTTGAGACCGTCCGGCCCGTGTACGCGCATGTACGTATACGCGCGCACGATCATGCCGAAGTTGCCGTTGAAGGCCTTCACCCGCCCGATTGATTTCTTCGGCATTTCAAAGCCGTACACGGGCGTCTCGTCGCCGTCGTCGGGGAAGCTAATGTTGACGATGGGGCCGGGCAGGAAGTCGGCCAGCGCCTCGATGACGCCCACCGGCCCGCTGCCGGGGCCGCCGCCGCCGTGCGGCGTGGAGAAGGTCTTGTGCAGATTGTAGTGCATCACGTCAAAGCCCAGATCGCCGGGCCGCGCAATGCCCACCAGCGCGTTCATGTTGGCGCCGTCGCCGTACATCAGGCCGCCGCAGCCGTGCACCAGATCGACCACTTCTTCCAGGTGTTCTTCAAAGAGGCCGAGCGTGTTCGGGTTGGTGAGCATCAGGCCGACGACGGTGTCGTCGCAGGCGGCGCGCAGCGCCTCCAGATCGATATTGCCGCGACTATCGGACGGCAGCTGCTTGACGACCAGGCCGCTCATCGCCGAGGAGGCCGGATTGGTGCCGTGCGCCGAATCAGGGATGAGGATGACGTTGCGTTTGGTATCGCCCCGATCGAGATGATACTTCCGCATGATCAGGATGCCGGTGAATTCGCCGTGCGCGCCGGCTGCGGGCTGCAGCGTGACAGCCGCAAAGCCGCCGATCTCCTTGAGCCATTCCTGCAGGTGGAACATGATGGCCAGATTGCCCTGCACCGTCATGGGGTCTTGCAGCGGATGGGTAAAGGCGAAGCCGGGCAGCCGCGCCGCGTCTTCGTTGATCTTGGGGTTGTACTTCATGGTGCACGACCCCAGCGGGTAGAAGCCGCCGTCGATGCTGTAGTTGAGCTGCGACAGGTGCAGATAATGACGCACCACGTCCAGCTGCGACAGCTCGGGCAGGCCCAGCCCGGTGCGGCACAGCTCCGCCGGGATGTCGGTTTCGGGCACATCGGACTGGGGCAGATCGACGCCGCAGCGACCGGGCGAGCTGATTTCGTAGATGAGGGGTTCTCGGTTGTTCATGATAGTTGCTCCGCCGCTTCTTTCAGGCCGATGGCAAGATCGTCGATTTCGCGCTGCGTGTTGGTTTCGGTGACTGCGATCAGCATGTGATCCTTCAAGTGCGGATAGTCCTCGCCCAGATCATAGCCGCCGATGATGTCGAATTCATCCAGCAGGAACTCGTTGACGCTGGCGACCGGCACGGGCAGTTTGACGACAAATTCCTTGAAGAATGGCTTGCCGCCCAGCACGGTGAAGCCGTTCAGCGCATCGATCTGTTTGGCGGCATAGTGGCTCTTGTGCCAGCACAGCCGCGCCACCGAATCGAGTCCGCACTTGCCCACCGTGGCCAGATACACGGCCGCGGCCAGCGCCAGCAAGCCCTGGTTAGTGCAGATGTTGGAGGTGGCCTTCTCGCGGCGGATGTGCTGCTCGCGCGTGGAGAGCGTGAGCACGTAGCCGCGCCGGCCCTCGATGTCGCGCGTCTCGCCCACCAATCGGCCGGCCATCTTGCGGACGTAGGCGCTCTTGGTGGCGAAGATGCCCAGATACGGCCCGCCGTAGCTCATGGGGATGCCCAGCGGCTGGCCTTCGGCCGCCACCACGTCGGCGCCGTAATCGCCGGGCGGGGTGAGGATGCCCAGTGAGATGGGATCGGTCACGACGATCAACAGCGCGCCCACCGCGTGCACGGCTTCGGCGACGCCCTGCATGTCTTCGATCTGGCCGAAGAAGTTGGGGCTTTGCACCACGAGGCAGGCTGTGTCCTTGTCCAGCAATTTCAATAGATCGGGCAGATCGTTCTTGAGGTTGTCGTCGCCCACGATCTGAATCTGCATGCCCTGCGTGTAGGTGCGGAGAACCGATCGGTACTGGGGATGAACCGCCGGGGAAATCACCACCTTGGTGCGATTGCCCTTGGTCGCATTCATCGCCATGAGCACGCCTTCGGCCATGGAGGTGGCGCCGTCGTAGTGGCTGGCATTGCTCACGTCCATGCCGGTGAGCTGGCAAATCATGCTTTGATACTCAAACATCGCCTGCAGCGTGCCCTGGCTGATCTCCGGTTGATAGGGCGTGTAGGCGGTGTAGAACTCGCCGCGGCGCAGCACGTAATCGACGGTGTGCGGCACGTAGTGGTTGTACGCGCCCGCGCCTAGAAAACAGGCATAGTGGTTGACGTCGGCATTGGCCTCGCTGAGACCTTGCAGCTCCCAGAAGGTCTCCATTTCGGAGAGAGCGGCGGGCAGGCGCAGGTCCGGGAAGCGGTGCTCGGCGGGCACGGCCGGGAACAGGTCTTCCAGCCGCTGGACGCCGATCGCGGCCAGCATCTCGGCGCGATTGCGCTCGGTGTGGGGGATGTAAGTCATATCAACCTCGCTCGTTGCAATACGCTTCGTAGGCGGCGGCGTCCATCAGGCCATCGAACGCGCCGGCCTCGCTCACGTCGATCTTGATGAGCCAGCCCGCGCCATACGGATCGCTGTTGACGACTTCGGGCGTATCCGACAGGCTTTCATTGACCGCCGCGACGGTGCCGCTGGCCGGCGCGTTGAGATCGGACGCAGCCTTCACCGACTCGATCGAGCCGAACGATTCGCCCGCAGTCACGGTGGCGCCCACTTCGGGCAGCTCCACGTACACGATGTCGCTGAGATGCGACTGGGCATAATCGGTCAGGCCCACCTCGCCGGTGGCGGGACGGATCCATTCGTCAGTCTTGGCATACTTGAGATCGGTGGGGAAGTTCATGGCACGCTCCTGTGTGAATTTTTGGATTTGATTTTGAAATGAAACAGGGGACACACGCCTGCTGTGTGTCCCCTGTCGATTGCCTTCAGGAGGTTCGGCCGCAGAGTTGCTTGACCTGAGAGTTTCGCCGGATCGATTCAGCCATCGATACCGCTTGCCCCTTCGGTGGCGGATGATGATCCGCGCTCTCCCCTGCGACTGTCAAATTACAAGGTGATTGTAGCCAGAAGCGAGGCGGCTGTCAAACGGAGTTTGTCATCGGGAGGGGCGCCGAATGGCACCACTCGGTTTGGACAGATTAGCCGATCGGCGGTTAAATCTCTTTAAGCCAACGCTAATCAATCCCCCGGAACTCTGAGCATACACGTCGCGTTTTAGAGCTGGCAAAATTCCCAGGGCAATGAGGAGACCAACATGAACCGCATCAACCATGCTGCGGCAGCGTTTGCCGCCATCTTGCTTGTCGCACTCGTGGCGAGCGGCTGCGCGCCGACGACAGCCACGCCGCCGACCGTTCAGCCCGCCACCACGCCCACCGGGCTGCCCGCCGCCGCCACGCCGCAGCCAACTTCTACCGCCGCACCTGCGCCGACGCTCGTGCCAACCGCGCCGCCGACCGCTGCCAGCCCGGCTTACACTCCCTATCTCGACGATCGCAGCGACGCCGCGGCCGTGATCGAATCACTGTACAACGCGATTAATCTGCATCAATATGTGCGGGCGTATTCGTACTGGGACGACACGCCTGAGCGCCCGGCTTTCGATCAGTTTGAGGCCGGCTATCAAGATACAGATTCGGTTCAGGTGACGTTGGGCGTCATCGGGCTGGGCGCAGCCGCCGGCAATTTGTACGCACCGGTACCGGTTACACTCGTCGCCCAATCAACAGCGGGCGCCACGCAAACCTACGTCGGTTGTTATCTACTGCACCTCGGCCAGCCGGCGATTCAAGGCACGCTGCCCTTCAGGCCGTGGGGCATCCAATCGGCCACGGTGACGCCGGTCGATAACGGCGCGAACACAACAGATTTGATGTCGCGCGCGTGCGATCAGTACGGCCAACCGCCTGCGCCTCTGCCCCAACCGACCGTTGATCCCGGCGACATCAGCGCAGATCGGTATCTCGATAATCGCTCCGACCCGGTGGCCGTCTTGCGATCACTCTACAACGCCATCAACCGGCACGAGTACGTGCGGGCGTATTCCTACTGGCAGAGCAACACGCCCGATCTGCCCACCCTCGATCAATTCACCCAGGGCTACAGTGCGACGCAGGCGGTCACCATCACGTTTGGCATGGTGACGCCCGACGCCGGGGCGGGGCAGATTCGCTACATGGTGCCGACTACGCTGGTGGCCCAACAGACCGACGGCACGCCGCAAACGTTCGTCGGCTGTTACACGCTGCATCTCAGCAATCCCGACTTTCAGGCGGTGCCGCCGTTTCAACCGCTTGCCATCGAATCAGCCAACGTCAAGCAGGTGGCGAACGACGCCGACACGGCGACGCTGATGAATCAGATGTGCGGGCTGCCGTGACATGCCATCAAACCGACTGCACCCGATCGGCGAGTGGCGCGATCGGGTGCAGTCGATTGCCATGCGTTAGCTCAGGTAAAGGCGCGGCACGCGCGCCATCACCATGGACGTGGTCTCGTAGTTGTTCGTGCCGAGTCTGACCGCCACCTCCTCGGCGCGAAGTCGATCATCCCCCTGCGCGCCGATGAGCACCACTTCATCGCCGAGTTGCACGTCGGGGATGTGCGTGACGTTGATCATGCACTGATCCATGCACACCCGCCCGACGATGGGCGCGCGCCGGCCGCGCACCAGCACCTCGCCCCAATGGTTGGGCTTGCGCCGGAAGCCGTCCGCGTAGCCGATCGGGATCACGGCGATGCGTTCGTAACCCGTGGTGATGTACGTACCGCCATACGAGATGGGCGAACCCGGCGGCATGACCTTCACCGAGGCGATCATTGACTTTAACGACAACACTGGCTTGAAGTCGCCGGGACACGGCACATCGTCGCTGGGGTCGAGTCCATGCTGAATGATGCCCGGCCGCACCATGTCGAGGTGCATCTCCGGGAAACGCAAAATCGCCGGTGAGTTGGCGCAGTGCTTGATGGGAATGTGCAGGCCGCGGGCTTCAACTTCGGCGAGCACACGCTTGAACTTTTCGAACTGTTGATACGTATAGGCGGGGTCGGCCTCATCGGCTTTGGCGAAATGCGTGAACACCCCGTCGAGGGCCAGGCCGTCCATCGACGCAATGGCCGCGATGGCATCGACGGCTTCATCGGGCAGGAAGCCCAACCGCCCCATGCCGGTATCAACCTTGACGTGGACACGCGCAACCTTGCCAAGCGACTGTGCGGCTCGCGCGAACTCCATCGCCGTGTCCAGATCGCACACCATGCAGATCACGTCGTGGCGAATGGCCGCTTCCGCCAGAAAACCCGGCGTCCAGCCGACGACGAGCCTGGGAATCGACACCTCGCCCGGCGCCAGCGTCAGCGCTTCCGATAGCGACGCGAAGCCCAACAGCGCCGCGCCTGCTTTCTCGGCGGTCTGCGCGATGGCCTTCAAGCCGTGGCCGTACGCTTCGGCTTTCACCATCGACAATACTTTCACCTTAGGCCCGACGATCTCGACGATGCGGCGCATGTTGTGATACGACGCAGCCAGGTCGATTTCGGCCCAGGTGGGGCGCGGGGGATTGGCGAATTTGGATTCTGGATGTTGAATGGTCAGTGGCATGGCAACGTTCGCTCGGTGAGATTAGCGCAAGTATAGCACTGCGCCGCGCATTCGACGGCCGTCTGTTCGCGGCGGCGAGTCGCATTCATCGGCGCCGCCATGCTATAATGTCGCGCATGCGGACCGCACGCGAACTCAAATGACAACTGCCGACAGCCGTCGCAACCAACTAACGTTCAAATTATGACCTTTACTTACGAACAGTTTGCTCGCTGCGGCCGCGCCCGCGCCGGTGTCTTTCATACGCCGCACGGCGACATTCCCACGCCGGTCTTCGCGCCGGTCGGCACGGCGGCCACCGTGAAAGGCGTGCCGCCCCGCGATCTAAAGGAACTCGGCGCGACGCTGGTGCTGGCCAACACCTACCACCTGTATCTGCGTCCCGGCGATGAACTTGTGGCGCGCCTGGGCGGCCTGCACCGCTTCATGGGCTGGGACGGCCCAATGCTGACCGACTCCGGCGGGTTTCAGGTCTTCTCGCTGCGAGACCTGCGCCGCGTGGACGACGACGGCGTGACCTTCCGCTCGCACCTCGACGGCAGCACCCATCGCTTCACGCCGGAGAAAGTGATCTCGATCGAAGAGAATCTGGGCGCGGACATCATCATGGTGCTCGACGAGTGTCCGCCGCCCACGCAGCGCGAAGTGAACGAGCAGGCGCTGCGCCGCACGCATCTGTGGGCCGAACGCTGCAAACGCGCCCAGACCCGATCGGATCAGGCGCTGTTTGGCATCGTGCAGGGCGGCGTCTTTCACGATCTGCGCGAGCATTCCGCCCGTTTCCTGATGGACCTCGATTTCCCCGGTTACGCCATCGGCGGGTTGGCCGTGGGCGAAACGAAAGCGCAGATGCACGGCGTGCTTGACCTGCTCGAGCCGATTTTGCCGGCCGACAAGCCGCGCTATCTGATGGGCGTGGGCACCGCCGAAGACTTCTTCGAGGCGGTGGCGCGCGGCGTGGACATCTTCGATTGCGTGCTGCCCACCCGGTTGGCCCGGCACGGCGCAGCGATGACCGGGTCGGGCCGCGTCAACCTGCGCAATCAGGCGCTGGCTGCCGACCACGAGCCGATCGAAACCGGCTGCACCTGCTACGCCTGCACGCACTTCTCGCGCGGCTACGTCCGCCACCTCATGGTCGCCAAAGAAATTCTGGGGTTATACTTAGCGTCGCTTCACAATCTGCATTTCCTGCTGAACACGATGCGGCAGATTCGAGAGTCCATCTTCGCCGGGACATTTGAGCAATTAAAGGCAGACCTGCTGCCCCGACTGACGAGTAAAGCATAACGAGTATGTGTCGGCGTTGCTGTTACTCGTTACGGATTACTCCTGATGCTCTACCTGCTCATCTTCTTCACCGTCATTCTCGCCGGGCTGGCCGCCCTCGCCTACCTCGGCTCCAACTACCTGATGGCACGGCGCCGGCCCGATGCGCCCGCCTCGCCCGCCGATTACGATCTAGCCTTTGAGGACATCGAATTCCAGGCAAGTGACGGGCTGACGCTGCGCGGCTGGTACATCCCCGCCCGATCGGCTGCTCTGGCCCCCACGGTCATCGTCTGCCCCGGCGCCAACGGCTCCATCGACGCGGATACGGCCGTTTTACCGTGGTTTCACTTTTTAAACTTGAATGTGCTAACATTTGACTGGCGCGGACACGGCCGCAGCGACGGACAGCGGGTGACGCTGGGGCTGGACGAACGCTATGATCTGCTGGCCGCGGTGGACTTTGCCCGGTCGCGCAGCGCTGCCAAAGTAGGCGTGCTGGGTTTTTCCATGGGCGGCGCCGTGGCGATCTCGACCGCCGCCGTCTGTCCCGGCATCGACGCAGTGGCGGCCGACAGCCCGTTCATCCACGTGCTCACGGCCGTGGCGGTGGGCCTGCGCGAGCGCGGCCTGCCCGACAGTGCAGCCTACAGCCTCGCGCGGCTCTTGCTGACCGCGGCCGGGTGGCGCACCGGCCGGGACTGGCAGCAAGCCGATCCGGCCCGGTGGATCGATCGGGTGGCGCCGAAGCCGCTGCTGCTGATGTTCGGCGAGCTCGATCCGTTTGCGCCGCGCGCCGAAGTTGACCTGTTGTGGCAGCGGGCCGGCGAGCCGAAAGAGCTGTGGCGCGTGCCCGACGCCGCGCATCGCCAGTTGCAAACGCGCCAGCCCGAAGCGTATCGCCGGCGCATTACCGGATTTTTCACTCAGCATCTGTTGGATTGAGCCATGGATCAAGCACAACTCCGCGCGGCCGAGATTCAAGAACAGATCAGCAAGCTGGAGGCGCTGCGTCTGCTGCTGGGCGACGCGGTGGTGGACGACAAACGCGCCGAACTGGAGCGGCAGCTGGCCGCGCTGACCGGTGTTGCCATCAGCGCCTCCACCGCCAATATCGGCGGCGACGTGGTGGGCCGCGACAAGATCACGTCGGTCAGCGGCGGCACGGTGCTGATGGACAATCAGATCGAGACGGTGGTGATCGCCGATCGGGACGCACCGGAGAACCTGCTGCGCGCCTACTATCGATCGCTGGCCGCCGAATGCCGCCGCCTGCCACTGGGCGTCATCGACAAGGAATTTGTGCGGACGAGCGGCGAGCAGATCATCCCCCTGCCCGACATTTACATCGACCTCGACGTGATTGAGCCGCTGCA
Source organism: uncultured Anaerolineae bacterium (assembly GCA_964550855.1). Lineage (GTDB taxonomy): Bacteria > Chloroflexota > Anaerolineae > Fen-1058 > Fen-1058 > JAGOBP01. The sequence continues at coordinate 54,829 of CAZKBQ010000015.1, read as the reverse complement.
GCCCACCGACGAAGAGCCGAACGAGCGCGAGTGGGCGGCGCAGCTATCACGGGGCGAGGGCCGCGAACGCGCCCCGCTGATCGAGACGCTGGCCGCCGACGCCAACGCCTGGACGGTGCTGCTGGGAGATCCCGGCTCGGGCAAGACCACCTTCGTCAACTACCTGACCTACTTGATGGCCACGCAGCCGGGCGCGCTGTCTGGCCCGTTGTCCGGTCTGCTGCCCGTCCGATTGATCCTGCGTGAAGCCGCGGCGCGCCACATCGCGCCCAACGCCGTTCGCGGCACCGCGCAGATGTTGTGGGCGGCGCTGCACGACGACATCGCCGTGCGTCTGGGCGAAGCGGCGGCGCAGCGCCTGTTGCCTCATCTGCAGGAGCGGCTGCTGAACGACGGCGCGCTGGTGATGCTGGACGGACTGGACGAAGTGCCGGAGGCTCAGCAGCGCCGCAAGACGCTGCTGGAAGCGGTGCAGGAACTGGCGGGCACGCTGCCGCGCGACAAATCGCGCATCCTGGTCACGGCCCGCCCGTACGCCTACGCTGATCCCAGATGGCACCTGGACGGGTTCTCGATCCTGGCGCTGGCGCCTTTCTCCGAAGACCAGGTTGATCGCTTCATCATGCGCTGGTATCAGACCGTGCGCGCCTCAATGGGCTGGAATCAGGACACGGCGCGCGACAAGGGCAAGCGGCTCTATCGGGTTTTGAAGGAGCGCCCCTACCTGGCCGATCTGGCCTCGCGCCCACTGCTGCTCACCCTCATGGCGACGCTGCACTCCAGCTGGGGTCAACTGCCGGAAGATCGCGCCGACTTGTACGAAGAGACCGTGAAGCTGCTGTTGGGCCGCTGGCAGCGCGCGCGCGAGGTGAAAGGGCCGGGCGGCGAGCTGGTGGTGGAACCCGGCATCACGCAGACGCTGCGTGTGGGTGAAGAACGCGTCCGCGCGGCGCTGGAGGCCCTGGCCTTTGCCGTGCACGATCGACAGCGCAAAGAATCCGTCAATGATGCGGAGCCGGCCGACATCAGCGAAGGCGAGGTGCTGGTGGCTTTCCGGCCGCTGCTGCGAAACCTCGATCCTGATTCGCTGCTGAGCTACCTGAAAGATCGTGCGGGGCTGCTCATCGCGCGGCGCAATGGCGTCTACACATTTCCGCACCGGTCGTTTCAAGAGTTCCTGGCGGCGTGTTACCTGGCCAATCAACCGCAGTTCGCCGAGCGGCTGCAGCAGCTGCTGGACGAAGACCCGCGCTGGTGGCAGGAAGTGTTTCTGCTGGGCGTGGGCAAGGCGCGCCAGGGCGGCCTGAGCAATGCAGTGTCGTTGATCAACGTGCTGCTGCCCGAAGACCCCGAAGACGCCGTCGGGGAGATCAACGAGAAACAGCTGCGCACCGCCGCGCTGGTGGGCATGGCGCTGGTGGAACTGCGGCTGATGGACAAAGCCGAACGCCACCCGCACTACGACGCCATTATCCGGCGGGCGCGCAAGTGGCTGCTGCGCATCGTGGAAGGCGGGCAGCTGCCGGCGCGCGAGCGGGCCGAAATCGGCGACGCGCTGGGCCGCCTGGGCGATCCGCGCTTCGATCCGGACTTCCTGTATATGCCGCGCCAATATCAGGGGCAACCCGAATCATACTGGGGCTTCGTCGAGATACCGGCCGGCCCGTTTGTCATGGGTTCGCGCCGCCGCAGCACCGGCACCCTGCCCGAAGAGAGCTCGGGGCAGCGCAAAGTGGATATTCCCTACACCTACTGGATCGCCCGCTATCCGGTGACCGTGGCACAGTTCAGAGCATTCATTCAAAGCGGCGGGTACGATCAGCCCGATGTCTGGACAAAAGAGGGCTGGGCCTGGCGCACCGGCGAATGGGACCGGCAGGTGGACGAGGGCGCGCTGTTGGACTGGCTGAAGCGTCGCCCACCCGAACAGCGCAGCGCGCCGATTTTGTGGGACGACCAACGTCACTACTTTAACCGGCCGGTGATCGGCGTCTCCTGGTTCGAAGCGACAGCCTATTGCAAATGGCTGGATGCCCAGCTGCGCGCCAGCCTGGCTGGCAGCAAGCGGTCGTTTGTGGTTCCCGATGATTATATTCTGCCCAGCGGTTTTGTGGTGCGGCTGCCCACCGAAGCCGAGTGGGAAAAAGCCGCGCGCGCCGGCCACGACGCGCGCTATCCGTGGGGCACGGGAACCTGGGATGAGAGCCGCGCCAACATCGGCGAGAGCCGCATCGGTCATCCCACGCCGGTGGGCATCTATCCGCAGGGTGCATCGGCGCTGGGCTTGATGGACATTAGCGGCAACGTGTGGGAATGGACGCTAAGCCTGTACGAGCCATATCCCTATCGGCCCAATTCCAACCGCAGCGAGGGAGCGGCCGAGCGCACGCGCGTGGTGCGCGGCGGATCATGGATCACCAACCAGAAATATGCCTTCACCACCTCACGGCTGCAATCCATTCCGGGCGGGCTGGATCACGACGTGGGCTTCAGGCCCGTCATCTCCATCGCGGCGTTTGAGGTTTAGCGCGCCCGGCTTGACAATGTGTGGTAAGCTAGAAGTGGAGGTGTGGAATGAGCCCGACATCCGCCCCTTCACCGGTCAAAGAGCAGATCCTCGATCATCACTACGTGATCCACGGCTATGGCGGCAGCCCGGCCGTGCAGGGTCGGTTGGCGCAGGTCGGCATCATCACCCATGTGACGTGGGACCCCGGCCCGCCTGCGTGGCGGCTGCACTTTGACACTGCCCTGTCGGTGGAAGACCTGCAGGCGCTGCTGGGCGACCTGAGTGGGCGCTTCGAAGTCCAGGTATTTGAGTCAGTCTGATAGCCCGACGATAAACACCGGCCTCGCGGCTGTGACAGCGCGAGGCCGGTTTTGTTTGGAGCACGCAATGCGTGGCGGCCCGTGCTATAATCCGTAAACGATCGTGTTTGATCTTCTGGCGAGCGGGGGCCGCGGTGATTGACAACGATTCTCCTTCCAACTCCAGTCTGACCCTCGATGCGGCCAGCATCAACATCGGGGGCGACGTCGTCGGCCGCGACAAGATCGTTTCGTATCAAGGCTACACCGCCGACGAAGTCCGCGTCCTGCTCGATCAGATCGCCACGACGTTTCAACCCCGGCCCTTCGACGGGCGCTGTCCCTACCTCGGTCTCGCCACTTACGACGAAGACTCCGCCGATCTGTTTTTTGGCCGCGAAGCCGTTGTGCGTCAACTGGTCTCGCGCGTCAAAGACTCGCGCTGGGTGTTTATCACCGGGCCGTCGGGCAGCGGCAAATCGTCGCTGGCGCGCGCGGGTCTGATCCACAGCCTCAAACACGGCGCGCTGCCCGGCAGTGAGCGCTGGCTGTACGAAGCGATGAAGCCCGGCCGCAACCCCCTCGACGAACTGGCACGCGTGGCGTCGAGCCTGGCCGGATCGCTAAACGCCGGCGACGATCTCCGCGCCAGGGGACCTGACGATCCGACGATCCTGCATCGCTGGGCCGAGATCGCGCTGAAGGACGATCGGGCGCGGCGGGCCGTGATCTTGATCGATCAATTTGAGGAGACGTTTACGCAGGTCGCCAGAGAAGCGGAACGCGCGGCCTTCTTGAACCTGCTCACACACGCCGCCTCGATCGAGGGCGGGCGCGTCACGATCGCGTTTGCGATGCGATCGGACTTCGTGTCCAACTGCGCGGCATACCCGCAGTTGAACGACCTGCTCAATCGGCAGTTCCTGCAGGTGGGCGCGATGACGCCCGCCGAGCTGGTCAGCGCCATCGCGCAGCCGGCCCTGCGCGTGGGTCTGAAGGTGGAGCCGGAACTGGTGGCGCAGATCATCGCCGACATGCAGGGCGAGCCGGGCGCGCTGCCGCTGGTGCAGTTTGCGCTGCGCGATCTGTTCGACGCGCAGCAGGCCAAAGGCGGCGTGATCGCGCTGACGCTGAAGGATTATCTGGAACGCGGCGGCATCCACCAGGCGCTGGAACGCCACGCCGATGAGTCTTTTGCGCGGTTAAGTGCGGGCGAGCAGCAGCTTGCGCGCGATGTGTTTGGCGGCCTGATCCAGGTGGGGCGCGGCGCGGAAGATACGCGGCGCACGGCGCTGCTCGACGAACTGGTGCCCGCCAATGTCGAGCCCTCACAGGTCGAGGCCGTGGTCGGCAAACTGGCTGATGCGCGGCTGATCATCACCGACGAGCGCGACGGCCGCGACATCGTGACCATCGCGCACGAGAAGCTGATCGAGGCGTGGCCGTGGCTGCGCCGACTGGTCAACGAGAACCGCGACGCGATCGCGCTGCAGAACCAAATTGCCGAGGACGCGGCCGAGTGGGAACGGCACGGGCGCGACGCCAGTTACCTGTACGTCGGAGCGCGCCTGGCGAATGCGCAGGAGCAGCTGGCAGCCAGGAAGATCGTGCTGGGCGGGCTGGCGCAGGCATTCGTGAAGGCGGCCGTCGAGGCAGAAGAGGCCAATCGGGCGCGGGAGGCCGCGCGCGTTCAGAAAGAACTGGACGATGCGCGCAGGCTGGCCGAATCGGAAAAGCAGCGAGCTGAAGAGCAGACCCGATCGGCCCGGCGGCTGCGCCAACGGGCGACGTACTTGATCGGCGCGCTGGGCATTGCGGTGCTGCTGGGCGTGGCAGCGGGCGTGTTCGGCGTGCAGTCCAATCAAACCGCCAACGCTAACGCGACGCTGGCCGTGCAAAACGCCGCCATCGCCAACACGGCGCAGGCCGCCAGCACGCAGGCCGTGGCCCAGGCGCAAATACGGGCAACTGCTGAGATCAGCGCCAACCTGCAGCGCGACGAGGCGCAGCGGCAGAGCCGCATTTCGCTGGCCCGCGCACTGGCCGCCAATTCCACCAGTCTGGTCGCGCGCGACGGCGATCAGGGACTGCTGCTGGCGATGGAAGCCGTTAAGATCGCGGATGCGATCGGGCCGGACGTGTTGCCTGAAGCGAGCACGGCGCTGTATGAAGCGTTATCGACCGCCAATTTCGATCGAGTGCTGCGCGGGCATGGCAATCGACTGACTGCCGCGCTGTTCAGCCCGGACGGCGAGCTGATCCTGACGGGCGATGCCGATGGTCAACTGCGGCTGTGGCCGGCAGCCGGCACCGGCCCCGAGCTCTTGATTCAGTTATCCGGTCAGGTGGACGCGGTCAATTTCAGCCCGGACGGGCGGTTGATAGCCGTGAACAACCTCGATCAGGTGCAGCTCTATCGTCGTGATGGGCAATTGGTCGCCACGCTGGGCCAGTTCGATAACAGCATAACTGACGTCGGTTTCAGCCCGAACGGTCAGCTCGTCGTTGCGGCCAGCTTCGACGGCCGCGCGCGCGTGTGGCGAATCGACGGGACGCCCGTCGTGACATTGACCGGCCACACCGGCGCGATCAACTCGGCCCGCTTCAGCCCCGATGGGTCACTCCTCGTCACAGCCAGCAGCGACAAGACCGCCCGCCTGTGGCGCACCGATGGCGCGCCGGTCGTTGAGCTGACCGGCCACACCGCCGAGGTGTATTCCGCCGTGTTCAGCCCGGACGGACAGCGCGTGTTGACGGCCGGTTGGGACAAGACGGCGCGGATCTGGAATTTGCAGGGCGAATTGCTGGCGACGCTGATCGGCCACGCCGACATCGTGAACGTGGCCGAATTCAGCCCGGACGGCAGGTTGATCTTGACGGCCAGCAAAGACGGCACGGCGCGGTTGTGGCAGGCCGACGGCACGCCGGTGGCGACGCTGGCCGGCCACACCAGCTTTGTCAATGCGGCGGCCTTCAGCCCCGACGGGGCGCTCATCGTCACGGCCAGCGCCGACGATACGGCGCGGTTGTGGCGATCGGACGGCACGCTGGTGGCGGTGCTGCGCGGTCACAGCCGCGATGTCAGCCGCGCCGCCTTCAGCCCGGACGGTCGGTGGATCGTCACCGGCGGCGAGGACGTTACTGCGAGATTGTGGCGGATCGATCGGATGTTTAGCCACACGCTGGAAGGCCATACTGATTGGGTGAATGTGGTGGCTTACAGCCCCGATGGTTCTTCGATCTTGACGGCCAGCGACGACGGCACGGCACGATTGTGGACACCCGACGGCCAATTGAAGACGATCTTGTCCGGCCACACTTCAGTCATCCGCTGGGCGACGTTCAGTCGGGATGGCACGCGAATCCTGACCACCAGTGAAGATGGCACGGCCCGCTTGTGGCGAAGCGATGGAACGTTCATTCACGAGTTTCCCGGCCGCACCGATTTCACCTGGACGGCGTGCTTGAGTCCCGATGGGACACGACTGGTCGTCCCAACCGATAGCGGGCTGGCGGGGCTGTGGCGTGACGATGGCACGCAGCTCGCTCAACTCGATGCGCCGCCCGGTGAAGCCTGGCTTGATTGCTTTAGCCCGGATGGTCAATGGCTGGCGGCGCGCGATTTCTCACGTCTAAACGTCAACATATGGCGATCGGACGGGCAGCTGGCCGCCACGTTGAGCGGTCATTCAGACGTGATCAATTCGGTGAAGTTCAGCCCGGACAGTTCGCAGCTGCTCACCGCCAGCGACGACGGCACAACGCGTTTGTGGCGTACCGATGGCACGTTGATCCGATCGTTGGGCGGGGATACCACGACCGCCTCGGCCGCGATGTTCACGCCTGACGGGCAGCGGATTATCACCTTTTATGGCGACGGCACGACGCGCGTGTGGCAGATCGATGGGGCGCTGAGAGCGACGTTGAGCGGTTATTCAGCGCCCGTGGCCGTCAGCGCAAACGGGCAAGTGATCTTGACGATCGACAACGAGAACAGCGTTCGGTTGTATCGGCCGGATGGGAATCTGCTGGCTGTGCTGAAATCGGCGCTGTCGTCGAACCTGTCCACGCTGGCCTATAGCCGCGATGCGCGCACGCTGTTGCTGGGCGGCAGTGATGGATCCGTGCAGTTGTGGGACACCGCGACAGGCCGCCTGATCGGCGCGCTGGCCGGTCACACCGATCGGGCCTGGTCGGCCAGTTTCAACGCCGACGGCACGCGCGTGGTTACGGCCAGCCGCGACGGTACCACGCGCCTGTGGCCAGTCTTTGGTGATGTGACAGAGATGCTGGCCGAGGCACAGCGGCGCGTAGGACGATCCATGTTTGACAGTGAGTGCCAGCTATGGCTGGGCGGCCTGTGCAAGTAACGAACGAGACTGATCCAGAAATGACAACGCCCCGCCGGCGGGCGGGGCGTTGAGTTTACTCGAGGCCGCTTAGGGGTACAGTCGATTGATCAGGCGCGGGAACGGGCTGACTTCGCGGATGTGCTCCAGCCCGCAGATCCAACCGACCGTTCTTTCGACGCCCAGACCGAAGCCGCTGTGCGGCACGCTGCCGTACTTGCGCAGATCGATATACCACTGATACGGTTCCATCGGCAGGCCGTGTTCTTTGATGCGCTGGACCAGCAAGTCGGGATCGGACATGCGCTCGGAGCCACCGATGATCTCACCATAGCCCTCCGGCGCGAGCAGGTCGGCGCTCTTGCACACTTCCGGCCGGCCTGGCCACGGCTCCATGTAGAAGGCCTTCACGGCGGTGGGATAACCGACGACGAACACCGGCTTGTCGAACAGCTGCGTCAGCGCGGTCTCGTGCGGCGAGCCGAAGTCGTCGCCCCACTCAATCTTCAAGAGTTCCTTCTGCTCGGGGTCGTCGGTGTCCGCCGCGAGTTGATGCAGCCGCTCAATGGCTTCGTCGTAGCGGATGCGCGGGAACGGCGGCACGATGTTCTCCAGCTTGCTCAGATCGCGGCCCAGATAGCGCAGCTCCACCGATCGGGTCTTGAGACAGGTCTGCACGATGTGGCTGACAAATTGCTCTTCGATTTCGAGCAGTTGATCCAGATCGCAATACGCGATCTCCGGTTCGATCATCCAGAACTCGGTGAGGTGACGGCGCGTCTTGCTCTTTTCGGCGCGGAAGGTGGGGCCAAAACAGTAGACGCCCTTAAATGCGAAGATGTTGGCTTCGTTATAGAGCTGGCCGGTCTGCGCCAGGTAAGCCTGCTGCTCGAAGTACGTCACCGGGAAGAGCGTGGTGGTGCCTTCGGCGGCGGCGGGCGTGAGGATGGGCGTGGACACTTCCATGCAGCCGTGCTCGTCCAGCCACTCGCGCATGGCGCGCATGGCGGTAGAGCGCACGCGCTGGATGGCCCACTGCCGCGAGGAGCGCAGCCACAAATGGCGGTTGTCCATGAGGAATTCCACGCCGTGCTCTTTGGGCGTGATGGGATATTCCTGCGCGATCTGCACCACCTGCAGATCGCTGACGCCGATCTCGAAGCCGCCGGGGATGCCGGGCGCGCGCTCGTCGGCACGGATCGAGCCGGTGACGATGAGGCTGGATTCCTGTGTCAGACGTTTGGCCGCTTCAAAGATTTCCGGCGAAACGTCCTTCTTGAAGACCACGGCCTGCGCGATGCCGCTGCCGTCGCGCACCTGCAAAAATTGCAGCTTGCCCTTGTCGGTCTTGTCGTATAACCAGCCCTGGATGGTGACGGTCTGCCCGACGTACTGCGCGATGTTTTCCAGACGAATGATCATGAGGATCATCTCCGAGGTAAGGTCGAGAGGGATTCTACCATGAAACGCAGGGGCTGGTGCGCGTAACGCGAGATCAGCCAGCCTACAGTTTTTGTCCCCAGTCCCGGTTGATGAACCATACAAAATCAGCCGGATCAAACTCTTCGCTGAGGATGTCGATGCGCCGAACCTGTTCGGGCTTCAGGCTCAACAGATGCTCGCGCGAAGTGCTCTCATAGACCCAGACATGGAAGTGATCCGAGCGATCGGCCTTGCCGGGGCCATAGTCCAGCGGCGCGCAAATCCGATCGTGCACCTTGTGTTCAACATCGGCATAAAACGTCAGCCTGATCTTGTGGTTGCTCTGCCGTGCCTGAAGAAATTGGTCTTTAAGCATTGTCCACTTCCCGGGCTGGCGCCCTTTGAAAGATTCGCACGTTGTCCGCCCATCGCCCCTATGCCTTCCCGGCCTGCACCGGCGGCGCGTGACGCATGCCGCGCTCGCTCTAGATCGTGCGCGCCGCCGCTTGAGCGGCGGCTTTTCCTTCACCCAACCCGCACCATACTTCACTCAACTCCCACAGCTTGCGCGCCTGCGCCTCATCGTACGAGGCGTCGCTCGAGCGGCGCTCTGTGCCATCGACGATGAACCTGCCGCCCACACACTCCCAGCGTGGATCGGTCGCTGCCAGCACATACGACGACGACGCCTGATCGAGCGATCGCGCAAAGGGCATGCGCGGCAAAATGCGGCGGTACAACATCCGATCGAGCCACGAACTCCGCCGGTTGCCGATCGCTTCCGGCACGAAGCCCGGACACACCGCGTTCGACGTGACGTGCGCACCAGCCAATCGCCGCTGCAGCTCGTAGGCGAACCACATGTTCGCCAGCTTGGAATTGCAATAGAATAACGAAGCGTCGTAGAATTTCTCGGCTTTCAAGTTGTCCCAATCAAATTGCGCGCCTTTGCCGCCTGCATAACCGGGAATGTGCCGCTGCGACGAGACGGTGATCACGCGCGCCGGCGCCGATTGCAGCAGCACGTCGAGCAGCAAGTTGGTGAGCAGGAAGTGCCCCAGGTGATTCGTGCCAAACGTCATCTCAAAACCATCGGCGGTGAAACTGGCCTGCTGACCCCTGAACGATCCGCCCGCATTGTTGATCAAGACGTGCAGCGGATAGCCTTTCGCTTTGAACGTCGCCGCGCACTGCCGGATCGACGCGAATGACGCCAGATCCAACGGGATCGATTCGAGGCGGGCCTCAGGTTGTTCGGCTTTGATCCGCGCGATGGCTTGCGCCGCGGTCTGTTGATTGCGCGCCGCCATGAGCACATGGAAGCCTTTGGCCGCCATTTTGCGGGCGGTGGCAAAGCCGATGCCGCTGTTGCCGCCGGTGATCAGCACCACGCGTAAAGGTGTGTCTGGCATGAAAATATCCTTGATTCAGGCGGGTCGGTGTGCCGTGCGGTGTGACACTCCGCCGTTCTCAACCGCTGGCCTGCCACGCTCCGCGAGCAGGAGCGATGGGGCAAATCAACGCGACAACCGATCTAGATCGTGCTCGCCGCCGCTTCGCCGGCGCGCTCGTTCTCTTCCGCGCTGCGCGAGCCCCGCAGCCGATTGAACACACGCCGCTCGTCGGGGCCGATGACGCGCAGGGCGGCCAGCGAGCCGAGATAGACGATCGGGCCGGCCACCAGCCCAATCAGGGGCTGTACTAACCACGTGAGCGCCATCACCAGCAGCATCGCCCCCGCCGCCGCGAACGGCCGCCACAACAAACGCATCCACCGGATCGATCCCAGCGACCGTTCGAGGTAGATCATGAACACGAGACCCTCGACCAATTCCGACATGATCGTCACAGCCGCCGCGGCTACATACGAGAAATGCGGGATCAAAATCAAATTTGCGACGATGTTGAACGACAACCCCACGACGAAGGCGCGCGTCAGCTTGCTCTGCTGCCCCAGCGCGATGAGGATGTAATTGACAATGCTGTTGATCCAGCCAAACGGGATCGACCAGATCATGATTTGCAGGGCGATGGCGGCGCTGGGCAGATATTCCGGCCCGCCCAGTACCAGCACCAGCGTCGGCGCAATGAACGTCGTCAGCACCGCGATGGGCAAGGCCAGCAGCACAAGGAACTTGATCGCGAAGCGCGTCGAGCGCATCAACGCTTCTTTGTCTTCCGTCGCCTGCCGCGCCATCACCGGAAACAGCGCCATGGTGGAATACGCCGGGATAATGTTCAGCGCGTCCAGCCACTTATAGGCGGTGCTGTACCAGCCCACCACCGCCGGCCCCTGCATGGCCTGCAACATCGGCACGTCCACCTTAAAAAACAGCGTCGCCAGCAGGTGATTGAGCATCAGCGGAAACGATTCGCGCAGCATGCCGCGCCGCAGGGCCGGATCGCTTTCGTAACGCGGCCTGACGATCAGGCGTACCATCAGCGCGTACAGCACCCCGAAGGTCAGGGTATTGACCAGCAGGCTGACCGCGCCCAGCCCGATGATGCCCCAACCCGCCAGCAGCGCGGGCACGCCAAACAGCACCTTCAGCAGTCCCGTCACCACGCTCAGCGCCGCCGGATACTCGGCCCGCTCGTAAGCGTAGAACATCGCCGTGAGGCCGGTGTTCAGACTGCCCGGAATCTGCGCCAGCGCCAGCAGCGCGATGGCGATCACCGTCTCGGTCGTCAACTGGAACACGCCGTTGCCGATCAGCAGCACCACGATCATCACCGGCAGCGCAAGCCCGCCCAGCATCAGGCGCAAAATCGAGGTGTTAGCCAGCTGCCGATTGGCGGCCGAGCGATCGCGGCTTACCTCGCGGGTCAGATACGTGTTCAATCCGAAGTTGGTGAAGATCTCCAGCCAGCCCACGATGACGACGGCAAAGTAATAGTTGCCCGCGTTCTCCGGCTGCAAGATGCGCAGCATCAGCGCCGCAAAGGCAAAGTCGATGACGCGATTGAACAGGTTCAACGCCATCGGCGCCAGCGAGTTCTTGGCTACGCGCTGCGTCGTGGTGACGGCGTGCTTCTCCTCTCGATAGGCCAGCCGCCACAACCAGATGGTGGCGAAGAAGATCAACACCATCCACGCCATGAACGACACGAACAGCCCCAGCTTGAACGACCACGGACTGTACTTGAAGTGGATGATCGACCGGCCCACGGGGACTTCCACCGCGCGGAAATTACCGTAAGCGCGATGTATCGGGATTTCCGTTTCCGATTGATCTGCGTGGACGACAAAGGCCTGCCAGCCGGTGAAGTAGGTGTCGCTTAACACCAGCCAACTCGGCCGATCGACCTGTGCCGCGATCACGACATCGTCGATCTGATAATCGCTCACCTCCGCCGGAGTCAGCGCGCAACCTTCTGCCGGCACTGGCTGAGAATCCGCCGCACCGCCGGGCGCTCGTCCAGCGGGAGCATCCAGGATCACCGTCGTGCGTGGATCGTGCTGCCGCAATGCCATGAGTGGATCAGCCGTGGTCACCTCGCACCCGATCGGCAGCGTGAACGCCCGCGGCAGCACGCCGAGGTTGGCGTACACCTTCACTTCGGCGTCGTAGACCAGCTGGTACTTGGGGCTGTCGATCGTCACATCGGGATCGGTCAGCACGTACTTCACGTTCAGCAGATCGAGCATGGGCGAGTCGAGGCCGCTGTACTGTGTGATCGGCGCGATGCGGTTGAACTGCGTCTCGTTCTGCGCCTCGATCACGCTCATGTAATCGGCGTACTGCTTCAGGATGATCGAATCGTAGCCGCGCACATCCTGCAGGCGGTACGGCCAGGCGGCGTTGGCGTTGAAGGTCTTGCGCCCTTTCGGATCAAAGGTGGTGAAGCGCCACGGCGACTGGTCGCGCTTGAGCCAGTCGATCACCGGCGGCGTGTAGTCCAGCAGTTTCGGATCGACGGTGGGGTTGAAGCCGATGGCGCCGGCGAATAGATCGAGCGTGATGACGATCAGCACCAGCGGCTTCCAGATGGCCACCCGCCGGTCTTGAGGCAGCGTCACGAAGATCGGACACAGGGACACGCGCAGCACCACGCCGCTCATGGTCAGGAACGACGCAAATAACAACAGGTTGCGCCACAGGTGAGAGTAAAACAACTGTGGATTGTCAAACGCGGTGTTGGCCAGCGCCAGCGAATTCATCAGCCGGTCTGCGAGGGCGATCGACTGGGCCGGGAAGATCAATCGGGAGGCCAACAGGCCGAGCAACAGCGCGATGCCCGACCAGAAAGCGAAGCCGGCGAGTATCGTCCTGAAGGACACCGGCCCGTTCAGGCAGAAGAGATTGATCAGGCCCTTGCGCGCGCGCACGTATTTGTCGCGCAGATCGTGGATCATCAGCGCGTCCACGCCGAGGCCGGCCAGCACGGCCACAGAGATCGTGAACGGCCAGATCCAGCGGAACGGTGAATGCAATTGATCGATGCCGGGCAGGCCGTAGTACAAAATCGCGTAGAGCGGCGTGCCAAACATGAAGGCCAGCGAGATGACGGCCAGAAACGCGAAGAACCAGCGCTGCGATCGGGCCTGCGGATAGCCGCCGCGCACCAGACCATAGAGCGCCAGCAGCAGCGGCAGAATGCCCAGATACGCGCCGCCCTCCACGTAGTTCTTGATGCCCCACATGGTGCTGTATGCGCCCTGCGGGTTCTGCGCGTTGAAGGGGCTGTTGAGCAGCACGTTCTGCCCGGTCATGATGTCGAAGACGGTGTGCTGGGCCGGATTGCCAAAGAAGTTGGGCATCAGCATTTCCAGCACGTGGCGCGGCGGCAGCGCCCAGCCCAGCACCTGATCGAAGGTGGCCGAGCCAGCGCGGAAGTTCTGCGGCAGAATCTCGATGTAGGGCAGCAGTTGAATCGCCGCCATGCCGACGCCGAGGAGGACGAGCGCGATCAGTGCAAAGACTGGCCGGCGCAAAACGCGAAACGTAAAACGTAGTGAGTAAGAGGCGGGGCGCAATCTGAAAGCGGTTCGCCCTGTGGCTCGCGCCTCCTGCCTCTTGCCTTCTGCCGCCTGCCGCGTGTGTTGTCTCGCCAGAGCCACCAACCGCCACAGCGCGTACAGCGCCATGATCAGCAGCGTGTAATACGTGATCTCGATGTGGCCCGCCATGATCTGGCAGGCCAGCGCCGCTGCGCCCAGCATCACCCACGGCACGGTGGCCGGCCGCCCGAAGATCGGCTGCTGCCGGATGATCAATTCGATGGCGGCCAGCAGCAGTGGCAGCCAGGCCGCCGCCGCGATGATCATGGTGAACACCACGCTGAGGATGTAGAAGCCGCTGAGCTGATAAACGATGGCCGCCGTCAGGCTCGCCAGCCGCCCCATCCCCAGCACGCGCGTGAAGACGTACATGAACGCGCCGGCCAGAAACAACTGTGACACCGTGAACCAGCCATAGGCGGCCGTCAGGGGTAATACGTAGAAGAGAAGACTGAACGGATAATAAGCCGAGTGCTGGCCGTTGGCCAGAAACGGCGCGCCCGCAAACAGGTACGGATTCCAGAGCGGAATCTGGCGATTGGCGATCGACTCAACGATGAAGTGCTTCCACGCATAATTTTCAAGGATCAGATCGCTGACCAGCTGGTTCTGTGGGATCTGCGCGTTAAACTGATCGGCGGCCGCCCGCCACGGCTGCCACTGGTACAGATTATCCACGGGCAGCAGCGTCCGGCCGCCCAGCGTCACCGGCCAGAACAGCGCCAGTGGCAGCAGCAACAACACGGCCAGAATCAGCAGATCAGCGCGACGATGGCGTAGCATGGGAATTGGGGGTCAGGACGCGGAGGTCGGCCGTTGAAAGCCGACGGCAAGGGCCCGGAATCTGTTCACTGAGTGCCAGCATTGTTCATCGCACATTCCGATGCCGCCAGCCCACCTGCCACACGCGCCAGGCGGCCTCCAGCTTCACCGGGATGCTCATCTTGCTCTGGCCGATGCGGCGATCCTCAAAATAAATCGGAATCTCCAGCACGCGCAGCTTCAAACGCTGGCACAGATAAGCCATCTCCACCTGAAACACGTAACCGTTGGACTTCACTTGATCCAACCGAATGCGCTCCAGCGCGGCCGCCGTCCAGCATTTGAAACCGGCGGTCGCATCGTGGACGGGCATGCGCAGGATGGTGCGCGCGTAGAAGTTGGCCCACGCGCTCAACAAGACCCGACCGGCCTCCCACGCCTTATCGTGCCCGCCGCCCGGCACATAGCGCGAACCGACGATCACATCATACTCGTTCGCCTTCGCCAGCATGGTCGGAATATACTGGGGCGAATGCGAAAAATCCGCGTCCATCTGGATGATACGCTCGAAGCCGTGGGCCAGCGCCCAGCGAAACCCGTCGATGTAGGCACGCCCCAAACCGCGCGGGCCGACGCGGTGCAGCACCTGCACCCGATTGGACTCGGCCGCCAGCCGGTCGGCAATTTCACCCGTGCCATCCGGCGAAGCATCGTCCACAATCAGTATGGCCAGATCGGGCACGTCCAACGCCAACAGCGCCGCCGAAAACGCGGCGATGTTATCGGCTTCATTGTAAGTGGGCACCACTACCAGGGTCTTCATCGCTTGCTCCGGCGACGGATTATACCATCGCTATCCAGCCGCCCGGCACAAAACAAAAAGGCTCTTCATCAGTGAAGAGCCTCTCGATCGGCGCGTCGTCGCCTACAGGGGCCGCAGCGATTTCAACCCCGCATCGCGCAGCGCGTTGTGATCGGCGTAGGGGCCGCCCTGCTCGTTAATCGCCCCCAAGGCAAACTTCAACTCCGGGCGCGGCTCGGTCGTCGCCCGTTCGCGCGCCGGATAGAAAAAGTTCACCGATTGTCGCAGACGCGCCGCCACTCGCTCGCGCAGCTCGGTTGCCCGGTGCGTATCGCTGATGATCACAAAGCTGGTGTCGGTCAGCTGCCCCACAAACGACGCTTCCATCTCCGGCTGACCATCCGTGGCCAGATTGTTCATCATCAGCGCCAGCGCGCGCAGCGCGTCGTCGCGCGCCACAAAGCCGTACCGGTCGGCAAACGCATCCAGCCCACTCACTTCCACGGTCAGCATCACCCAATCGTGCTGCAACAGCAGGATGCGCAGCCGCTCATCCACCAGCTCGTCATTGGGCAGGCCCGTCACCGGATGCACCAGCGTCAGATACTTGGAGCGTCGCAGCACGTTGCGCACGCGCAGCCGCAGATCCTGAATGTCGAACGGTTTGGTGATGTAATCGACCGCGCCCAGTTCCAGCCCGGACAACCGATCGCTGCGCTCGCGCCGCTCGGTGAGGAAAATCACGGGGATGTTCTCGCTGCGCCGGTGCGCGCGCAGCTGCTTGCACACTTCGTAGCCGTCCATGTCCGGCAGGCGGATGTCCAGCAGAATCACATCCGGCACGAACTCCGTCAGCACCATCCGCACCGCGTCCTGGCCCCAGGCCACGGTTGACACAGCATAACCCTGGGCCTCAAAGTAGGTCCCGAGCATTTCAGCCGTGTCACGATCATCTTCGACCACCAGCAACTGAGGACGGTCGGCCATGGGTCAGCCCCGCACACCAGCCAATAGGAGAATATCGTTCAAAGAGGCAGACGGCGGCCCGCCGGCAGGTCAGCCAACAGGCTCCTTATAAACGGCAAACACGCACGCCTTGCCGCCCGTCGCAAAACACTCGATCTCGTCAACGCGAAACTCTTTGCCGCCGCTCACCCAGCGCAGCGCCTCCTGCAGCAGGCCCACCGCGCCATGGCATACGGGTTTATCCGTATGGCGGCCCCAGCACACCGGGCAGCGGTCGATGAAATACAGAAAATGATCGTCGCGCTCTTCCACGCGGCTGATCTGATCGCTCACCTGGGTAAAGATGCCGGCCAGCGCCGGCAGGCCCATCTTCAGTTTGGTGCCCAACGGCAGCACCTTAAACGCCAGGTCGCCCACCCCGGCCAGCGCGCCAAAACCCTGCAGGCCGCGCGCAAACGACGCCCGCCCGCCACGCAGCGCCAGGCCGCGTCCACCGCGCGGGCCATACATCTCTTCCAGCGCCTGGTTCAACGCCGTCATCTCCGCAAAATCAAAACCCTTTTCCAGCGAATCCGGCGGATAGTTATCGATGAGTTTGGACAGCTTCGCCATGTTCAAAACGGCATTCAGACCGTTCTTGCCCATGATCTCTTCCATGGCCGTCAGAAAAATCCGCGCCATTTTGTTGGGGTAATAATAACCGCTCAGTTGAATTTCATCCATGAGACCTCCTGCGGGCCGCCGATCTAATGATCAATTTGACCCGCTTCTAACCAAAGCGCAGGAAGGTTATCACATCCTATATGCCTTGTCAAGCGAAATGCGCGCAAAACCGCGCACAGCCGATTGAGCTGGCCAGCCGATCGAGCCGCCCGGCGACTGTGATATAATCTCCGCGCCAAGCACGGCCCACACATGCTCACCGATTATCGAGTCCGTCAGCGCGAATATCTGCTGGAAATCAGCCGCACGCTCACCGCGCAGCTTGATCTGGGCGCGGTGCTGCGCCGCATCCTCGAGGCCGCCGCCGAACTGCTGGCCGGCAACCTTGGTTTGATCGTGCTGCGGCAGGAAGACGGCGCCTTCGCGCCTGCCGCCAGCTACGGCCTGCCCACGCAATACTGGCCGCGCTTCGCCTCTTTGTGGGCCGATGCGCCCGAGCGTGATCGGGCTGGCAACTGGATCGTGCCCCAGCTCGAGCGCAAAGTGGCTGCCATCGCGCGCTCCGGCGAATTCGGCCTGCGTCAAACCATCGCCATTCCCATGACAGTTGCCGGTCAGCTGGTGGGCCTGATCTACGTCTTCCGCGCCTACAGCGGCGCGTTCAGCGCCAACGACCGGCAGGTGCTGCAATCCTTCGCCGATCAGGCCGCCATTGCCGTTCACAACGCGCAGCTTTACCGGCAGGTCTCGCGCGAAAAGCAGCGCCTCGATGCCATCATCGACGCCACCGCCGACGGCGTGCTCATCCTGGACAGCGCGCTGCGCATCACCGTCTTCAACCGCGCCCTCAGCCGCATGACGGGCTTTACCGCCGAGGATGCGCTGGGCGAAGCGCACGACGACCTGATCGTCATCGACGCCAAACAGGCCGGCGCCACCCTGCACGAAGCCGTCGCCAACGGCTGGCCGCTGCGCGACAGCCGCGCCCTGTACGTGGAAGGCGATCTGCGCAAAGCCGACGGCTCGCACGTGCCGGTGGGCATCACTTACGCCGCGCTGTTCGACCGCGACGATCGCCTTGTCAACATCATCGCCAACGTGCGCGACATGACCCGCCTGCGCGAAGCCGATGACTTGAAGAACACGTTCATTTCCGTCATTTCGCACGAGCTCAAGACGCCGGTCGCCTTGATCAAAGGCTATGCCGGCACGCTGCGGCGCGAAGACGCGCGCTGGGATGCCGCCACCGTGCGCGACAGCGCCGCCGTGATCGAAGAAGAAGCCGATCGGTTGACGCAGCTGATCGATAATTTGCTGGACGCCTCGCGCCTGCAGGCGGGCGGGCTTAAGCTGAACATCGCCGACGTCGCGCTTGATCAACTGGCCGCGCATCTGGTTGAGAAATTCAGCGTGGAAGCACAACAGCACCCCATTACGCTGGATTTTCCGCCCGACTTTCCCGCCGTGCCCGCCGACGCGCTGCGCATCGAGCAGGTGCTCAGCAATCTGGTCAGCAACGCCATGAAGTATTCGCCGGCCGGCACGCCCATTCTCATCAGCGGCCGCGCCACCGCGCGCGAGGTGATCGTCACCGTCGCTGATCAGGGCATCGGCATTCCGCTGGAAGAACAAGCCCGCATCTTCCACCGCTTCTACCGCGTGGACGATGCGCTGTCGCGCCGCACGCAGGGCAGCGGTCTGGGCCTGTATCTGGCCAAGGCCGTCGTCGAGGCGCATCGCGGCCGCATCTGGGTACAGAGCACACCCGGGCAAGGCTCGGCGTTTTCGTTTTCACTGCCCAGAGACTAGCCAAACTCAACCCTTCATGAAATGAGGTTATATGCCTTTTCCACCCGTTAACACAACCATCGCCTGCCCGTACTGCCGCCAGCCAATTACCATTCAGGTCTATCAGATCGTGGACGTGGGCGAGCAGCCTGAACTCAAGCGCCAGCTGCTGGCGGGGCGGCTCAACGCCTTCACCTGCCCGGCCTGCCAGAACTCCGGCGCATTGATTACGCCGTTCTTGTATCACGATGCCGACAAAGAGCTGGCGCTGCTGTTCATCCCGATGAATCTCAATGTCAAGGAAGCCGATCAACAGCGCATGATCGGCAAGCTCACCCAGCAGGTGCTCAACAGCCTGCCGCCCGAAAAGCGCAAGGCTTACCTGCTGCAGCCGCAGCAGTTCTTCAATGTGAAGACCTTGACCGAGACGATCCTGCAGGCTGACGGCATTACACCGGAGATGCTGGCCGCCGAGCAGGCCCGCGTCGATCTGCTGCAGCAGCTGGCCGAAGCCAGCGACGATGCGCAGCTGGACATGCTGATCCGCGCGCACGACACCGACTTCGATCTGACCATGTTCCAGCTGCTCACCTCGGCCATGCTGGCCGCCTCGGCCGATCGGCAGCGGGCTGAATTCGACCGGCTGACCCACATCCGCAATCGCGCGCTGGAATTGACCACCACCGGCCAGCAGCTGGCCCGACAACAGGCCGTCATTGACGCCTTCACGCGGAACCCCACGCGCGAATCGCTGCTGGCGCAGCTGCAGGCCAGCGACGAAACCGAAGTGCGCGAAGGGCTGCTGACATTGGGCCGCCCGTTGCTGGATTATCCGTTTTTCCAGCTGCTCACCGGCCAGATCGACGCGGCCAAAGCCAACGGCGACGCAGCCCAGGCCGATCGGTTGACGGCGCTGCGCAAGGAGATCCTGGCCGCGCGCGACAAGATCGACGCGCAGGCGCAGGCCCAGCTGGACGCCAAGGTGGCGCTGCTGCGCGATCTGCTGTCCACGCCCAACGATCAACTGGAGCAAAAGATTCAAGCCCGCCTGCCCGATCTGGACGATATGTTCTTTGAGATCCTCACGCAGAACATTCAGGCGGCGCAACAGCAGAATCAGCCGCAGGCCGCGGCCAAGCTGCAGCAAATTGGCGACGCCGTGATGCGCGTGGTGCAGGCCACGCAGCCGCCTGAAGTGCGCTTCATCAACACGCTGCTGCAGATCGATTATCCCCAGCAGACCAAAGACTTGCTGGAGCGCAACCGGCAAGTGCTGTCGCCGGAGTTTATAGACTGGATGACGGGACTGGCCGATGAACTGCAGCAGGACGGTCGGGCCGAGGCCGCCGAGCGGTTGAGGCAGGTGATTGAGCAGGCCCGGGAAATCGCCGGGTTGAAGCTGGCCGGCTAAGTATAATTCAGTAGATTCTGCGGCAGCGCCGGCGAGACAGACTGCGCCTGCGAACGCGGGGATCCGATCCGCAGTTCTGGATTCCCGCTTTCGCGGGAATGACTGCGCCGCGGGACTGGCGTGAGTATTTTAGAGCGAATTCCTGAATGGTTTACGCCTGACGCTGCATCGTCATGCCCGAACACGTGCGGTGCAGTATTCCCGTGTGTCTATCGGGCAGCCAGTTTGACCGTCGTGCTGGATTCCCGCTTTCGCGGGAATGACTGCGCCGTGGGACTGGCGTGAGCATTTTAGATCGATCCAATCTTCGACGGGACGAGTGATGAACTCGTCCCGTTTCTCTTAGCCCAGCGCGTCTTCGATCACTTGTCGCACGGCCGCTGCATCCAGGTCTTTCTTGTCGAGAAAGGCCACCGCGCCCGCGCTCAAGCCCAGGCGGTGAAACTCCCGATCGGGATACGCGCTGATCAAGACCACGCGCGTGGCCGGCGACACCGCCTTGACGCGGCGCGCGCAGTAGATGCCGTCCTCGTCGGTCAGCACCACGTCGATCAACGCCAGTTGCGGCCTGAGGGTTTCTGCCAGATGTACGGCCTCGGCCACCTCATCGGCTTCAAAGACGCGCGCCGCCCGGTAAGATTTGCCGATCAGGCGACTGAGCTGCTGGCGGTAGCGCGGATTGTCGTCCACCAGCAGCACCGCCAGGCTGCGGCCCGCCTCCGCGCCGGCGCGATTGTCCTCATCGACGCTCCCGGTGATCGCCAGCACGTCGGGATGACGCATCAGATAACTCAGCACTTCCGAGCGGCTGTTCACACCCAGCGATCGATACAGCCGCGTCAGATGATTTTCCACCGTCTTGACGCTGAGGCCGGTCTCCTGCGCGAGGGTGCGATTGTCGTGCCCCTGTGCCAGCAGACGCAGCAGCTCGCGTTGACGACGGGTGAGCGGCGGGGCAACCGCCGGCGGCGTGTCGGCCGGGCGGCGGCGCAGCAAGCGCTCCACCAGCGGCCCGGAGATCCAGCGCTCACCGGCCAGCACGCGCCGCACGGCCAATTGCAAATCGGCCAGCGGTTGATCCTTCAGGTGATAACCGTCCACGCCGGCGCCCAGCAGCCCCACCACATACGACTCGTCTGCGTGGGCGCTGACCACCAGCACCTTCAATTCTGGATAGCGCGCCTTGATCTGATGCACCGCCGCAATTGGCTCAAAGTCGGGCATGGCCACATCGACGATGAGCAGATCGGCCGGCTGGCGGGCCAACGCCTCAAACAGTTCGGGGCCGGTGCCCACCTCGCCCGCAATCACCAGTTCCCCTAAGCCCAGCAAAGCGTTGCGCAAGCCGGCGCGCACGATGGCGTGATCGTCAGCCAGGATGACACGCGTGGAGTTCATGGGCTGTATTATGCCTCAAATCGAAGGAAAGATGAACGGCGCAGCCACACCGTGCCGCGTCAGGCCCGGTTTTCGGCAGATCGGGTAAAATGACGGCGGCCGCGGCCGGCCTGAATTGACCATGTATCAAAGAACCCCGATGCCGTTTACCCTGGCGCTTGTCCTGTGCCTGCTGGCAGCCTGCACGCCCGCTGCCGCCACCCCGGCTGCCCCATCACCGGCTGACCCGACTACGTGCAAGATCGCCTTTCTGCTGCCAGAGACCAAGACCGCCCGTTACGAGACGCAGGACCTGCCCAACTTTCGCCAGCGCCTGATCGAGTTGGGCTTTGACGTGGACAATTATTTGATCTACAGCAACGCCCACCAGGATGCCGCGGCCCAGCAGCAACAGGCCGAAGCGGCCTTGACCAACGGCGCGCGCGTCATGGTGCTCGATCCCGTGGACAGCAACGCTGCCGCCAAAATCGCAGATCTGGCCCGCTCGCAAAACGTGCCGGTCATTTCGTACGATCGCCTGATCAACGGCTCGGGCGGAGTGAGCTACTACATCTCGTTTGACAATGAACTGGTGGGCGAGCTGCAGGCGACGGCCCTGCTGGCTGCGCTCAAGCCGCCGGCCAACGGCGAACTGCCCACAATTGTCATGATCAACGGCTCGCCTACCGACAACAACGCCACGGAGTTCAAGCGCGGCGCACACCGCGTGCTGGACGGGCGTGTCAACATCGCCAAAGAGTACGACACGCCTGACTGGAGCCCGGACAAAGCGCAGCAACTCATGGAGCAGGCGTTGACGGCGCTCAACAACCGCGTGGACGGTGTCTATGCCGCCAACGATGGCACGGGCGGCGGCGCCATCGCCGCGATGAAAGCTGCCGGCCTTAATCCGCTGCCGCCGGTCACCGGTCAGGATGCAGAGCTGGCCGCTATTCAACGTATCCTGATCGGCGAGCAGTACATGACGGTGTATAAGGCCATCCGCCCCGAAGCGCGGGTGGCCGCCGAACTGGCGCAGGCCCTGTGCCGTGGCGAGCGTCCCGGCGGCGGCCGTTTCGCACAAACCGTGAACAATGGCGCCATCAATGTGCCGTCGGTTTTGCTGACGCCCATTGCCGTGACGCGCCACAACGTGAAGCAGACGGTGGTGGACGACGAATTCTGGACGGTGGCGCAGATCTGCACCGCCGAGTACGAGGCCGCCTGCCGTGCGGCCGGCTTGAAGTAAGTGCCATGACGATCCGACCGCCAAACTCGCTCGCGCCTGCCACCGATGGCGATCCGGCCCGTCAGCCGCGCAGCTGGCGCCAGCGCCTGAGCACCGCCGATCTTGGCTCACTGCCCATCGTGCTGGGCCTCGGCATAATCTGGCTGATCTTCTGGGCGGCCAACGACAAGTTCCTGTCGCCGCTCAACCTCACCAACCTCATGCTGCAAATGGCCGCGCTGGGCACGCTGGCCACCGGCGTATTTCTGGTGCTGCTGCTGGGCGAGATCGATCTCTCGGCCGGCATTGTCAGCGGCCTGTGCGCGGCGGTGATGGCGGTGCTCAATGTGAAGCTGGGCGTGCCCGGCCCGCTGGCCGTGCTGGCGGGCATCGGCACCGGCATGCTGATCGGGCTGTTTCAGGGCGCGTGGATTACGCATCTGCGCATTCCGTCGTTTATCGTCACCCTGGCCGGCATGATCGGCTGGCAGGGCGCGCTGCTCTGGGTGTTGGGCTCCACCGGCACCCTCAACCTGCGCGACCCGTTCATCACCAGTCTGGCAGGCACGTTCTTTAGAGATCCCCTTATCAGCTGGGGCAGCGCGGCCGCGCTGGTGGCGGGCTATGGGCTGACGCTGTATCTCGATCGCCGCCGACGGCTGGCGGCGGGGCTGCATGCACCCTCGGCGGCATACGTGGCCGGCCGCTGGCTGGGGGTGACGCTGGTCGTCGGCGCGGCCATGACCGTCTTCAGCGCCGATCGCGGTCTGCCGCTGGCGGTGGTCATCTTCATGGGCGTGGTCGTCCTGTTCGATTGGATCACCAAGCACACCGTGTACGGGCGGCATCTGTACGCGGTGGGCGGCAGCCCCGAAGCGGCCCGCCGCGCCGGCATCCCGGTGGAGCGCGTCCGCATTTCAGGCTTCGTGCTGGCCTCCGGCATCGCGGCGCTGGCGGGCATCCTGGCGGCGGCGCGCCTGCTGGCCGTCAATCAGTCCTCGGGCGGCACCGATGTCCTGCTCAACGCCATTGCCGCCACCGTCATCGGCGGCACCAGCCTGTTCGGCGGACGCGGCACGGCCTGGAGTGCGCTGACGGGCGCGCTGGTCATTCAATCGATCTCCAACGGCATGGATCTGCTGACATTCGAGTCATCGCTGAAATTCATGATCATCGCCATTGTGCTGCTGGCCGCGGTCACCCTCGACGCGGTGGCCCGCCGCCGGCGCGAGGCGGCCGGCCGTTGATCGGTCTAAGGGGAAATACAGATGACACTGCTGCAACTGGAGCGGGTGTCGCGGCGCTTCGGCACGCTGGTGGCGCTGCACGAAGTGTCGCTGAGCGTGGAACCGGGCGAAGTGGTGGGGCTGGTGGGCCGGCGCGGCGCGGGCAAATCTACCCTGCTGCAGATCGTCGGCGGACTGCAGCCGCCCACGAGCGGCCGCCTGATGTTCGACGGCAGACCCGCCGCCTTCACCAGTCCGGCGCAAGCGCGCGCGCGCGGCATCGGCATGGTGCATCAGACGCCGCTGCTGGCTGAAAATCTGGATGTGATCGCGAATATCTCGTTGGGGCGCGAGCTGCGGCGCTTCGGCCTGCCCGATCGGATCGGCATGGCCCGGCGGGCGATCTCGCTGTTGAACGAGTTCGACGCGGCCGGCCTCATCAACATCAAAGTCACCAACCTGGCCGACGAGCAGCGTCAGCTGGTGGCGCTGGCCCGCGAATTGAGCGTGCCCGCGCGCCTGCTGCTGCTGGACGACGCCCTGGCGGTGCTGAGCTTCGAGCGCCAGGCCCGCATGCTGGACCGCATTCGTCAGCTGGCCCAATCGGGCGTGAGCGTGATCGTCGCCAGCGACAATCTCACCCATCTGTTCGCCGTGACCCAGCGCATCATCGTGTTGTATGAAGGTCGCATCATTGCCGAACGCCGCACCGCCGACGTGACGCCGCGCGAGATTGTGGAGCTCATCGTGGGCAGCACCCGCCAGGAACAGGTGACGCCCATCATCTGGGCGCTGGAAAGCTATCACGCGGTGCAACAACAAAGCGAGGAATTGCGCCACGTGCAAGCCACCCTGCGCGAAAGTCTGGCGCAGCAAGACTCGCTCAACCGCCAGCTGCTCGATCGCCTGCGGGCCCAGGTGGAAGCGCTGGATCATCTGAACCTGGCGCTGCAGGCCGCGCAGCTGCGCCTGATGACGGAGCGTGAGGAAGAACGCAAACTGCTGGCGCGTGAACTGCACGATCAGGTCATTCAGGATTTGTTGAGCTTCAACTACCGGCTGGAAGACATCGAAAGTGAGCTGGACGACGAAGCGCTGCAAGAGGCGCTGGCCGAGGTGCGCCAGAGTGTGCGCAACGTGGTGGCCGATCTGCGGCAGTTGTGCAGCGATCTGCGCCCGCCCACCCTGGACAGTCACGGCCTGAAATCGGCGATACGATCGCTGGCGGAAGAATGGGCGGAACGTAACAACATCGAGCTGGACTTGCAGATCGATCCGCAGCTGGGGCGGCTGCCCGAGGCGCTGGAACTGTCGATGTTCCGCATCGTGCAGGAGGGGCTGAACAACATCCGCAAACACGCGGCCGCGCGCCGGGTCAGCTTACACGTGGAACGCACCCCCACGGCCAGCCTGAGGATGCGCCTGAGCGACGATGGTCAGGGCCTGCCCAAGCCGATCGATCTGGCCGAGTTGACGGCCACGCGGCATTTTGGGCTGTTGGGCATCAGCGAGCGCGTGGCGCTGCTGGGCGGCACCATGCGCATTGATTCACCGCCGCAGGGCGGCACGGTGCTGCAGGCGGACATTCCCAGCCCGTATCCGACGGTCTGAGTCTCACGGTCGGTCGTCGAGCCGGAAGCCGTGGCCGCGCACCGTCACCAGATACTCGTGCTCCGGATCGATTTCACCCAGCCGATCGCGCAGCCGGCGCACCAGCGCGTCGATGGCCTGCTCGGTGATACCGGCCTCATCGGACTCCGGCCAGACGGCGGCGATGACCTCTTCGCGCGTGACCACTTTGCCTTTGCGTTCCCACAGGATTTCCAGCAGGCGATACTGCGACAGTGACAACGGCGGATCGAGCGCCACGCCGTTGACCCACACCTGGCGCTGGCTCTTGTTCAGCCGCAAGCCGGGGCGCGCCACCTTGACCATCTCTTGCGTCAGAGGCAGCGTGGCCTCCGCGCCGACGAAGAGCAGCCGCACGCTCAACGCGACCTGGATTTCGTCGCCATCCTGCAAATGCACGCTGCCGCGCACGGGCGCGCCATTGACGTAGGTGCCGTTCTTGCTGCCCAGGTCCTCCACCGCATAGCCCATCTCATCGCGCACAATGCGCAGATGGTTGCGGCTGACCTGGCGATCGGGCAGCACCACGTCGCACTCTTCGCCGCGACCCACCGTCAACACCGGCTTGCCCAGCGACCAGCGCTTGCCGGCCAGCTGGCCTTCCTGCACCACCAGGATGGGAACTGAACTATCTTGCATGGGGCCTCCCGGTTCAATTTCACGGCGGCATCCGGCATACGCAGAGATGCGTATAAACCCGGCCGCCCTCGGTCAGCGGCGCACTCGCTTGACAAGCCCATCACCATCGGTTAAGCTTTCGCGCAGGAGAAGAGGAGCACGATGCTGACCACCGGCACCGTTCTACAGTCACGCTATCGCATCATCAGCGCCATCGGGCAAGGCGGCATGGGCGCAGTGTACGAGGCCGAGGACCTGGTCCTGGCCGGGCGCCGCTGCGCGCTGAAGGAAGTCAAGATCGATCCGGCCATGTCCGACGAAGCCCGCCGCCAGGCTCAGGAGCAATTTTATCGCGAAGCCAGCGTCCTGGCCCGGCTCGATCATCCCACGCTGCCCAAAGTCTCCGATTACTTCTCCGCCGACAACCTCGATTACCTGGTCATGGACTACGTGCCCGGCCGCGATCTCAAGGACATCATGAACGAGGCGCGCCGCGCTGGCCGCTTTCTGGACGAAGCCGAAGTGTTGAAGTGGGCGCTGCAATTGTGCGACGCGCTGGCTTACCTCCACGCGCAAGACCCCGTCATCGTCCACCGCGATATCAAGCCGGCCAACATCAAGCTGACGCCCGATGGCCGCATCAAACTGGTCGATTTCGGCCTGGTCAAGATCATGGCCGACGACGACGAAAACCGCACATTGACGGTGGTGCAGGGCCGCGGCACCGCCGCTTACACGCCGCTGGAGCAATATGGCGGCGACAGCGGCCACACCGAAGTGCGCAGCGACATCTATTCGCTGGGCGCCACGCTCTATCATCTGCTGGCCAATCAGCCGCCGCTCGACGCCAAGCAGCGCTTCCTCAATCCAAGCCAACTGAAGACGCCGCGCGAATTGAACCCGGCTATCTCGCCATCGACCGAGCGCGCCATCCTGGCGGCCATTGCGATGCATCCCGATCAGCGGCCGGCCACCGTGGATGAATTTCGCGCCCTGCTCTTTGACGCCGCGGCAACTGCGCCGCCGGCCGGGCTGCGCCCGATTGGCTTTGGGCGGCCCGACGATGACTGGCCGCGCGCCGTGCGGGCCAATCGCGGCCTCATCGCCGCCGTCATCGGCCTGTTCCTCATCACCATCTTCGTCACCATTGCCGCCGCGCCCACCGAGCCGGTTAAGCCGCCGCCCACCGTCACGCCCACAGTCCTGATTCGCTAAGCACGCCGGCCCAGGATGACCAAGGGCAGCGCGCCGCCGATGACGGCCGCGAGCAAAGCCGCACTCGCGCCGAAAGCCGATCGGAGCAGGTCACTGCCCGGCAAATTCAGGCTGAACCACACGTAGCCCAGCAGACCGCCGGCCGCACACCACAACGCCGCGCGCAGCGCGCGCACCACATCACCGCCGCCGAGCGAGCGCGCTCGCCAGAAGCCGCCGCCGCTAATCAACACCACGCCGACCAGCGCCAGCAGCCATTCGCCCCAGTTGGCGCGCTGCGGCTTCTCGCTCACAAATGATTCCCAGAACGTGGGCGTGGGCGTGGGGGTGATGGTCGGCGTGGGGCTGGGCCGCGGCGTAGACGTGGGCGGCGGCGGCGGCGTCGGCGTGGGCGTGGGCGCAACCGTCGCCACGATGGCGCCGCCCGCCTCGTCGATCTTAATTTGAATTGTGATGGAATTCAGCGCCGGCTCACTGGCCGCGCGAATGAGCAGCGTGCCCACCTGATCCAGCGTAAACTCCGTACGCGCCACGCCATTCTGCGTCGTGCTCATGTTGAGCGTGGGCGCGCTGTCGCCCTCGTATTGAATCTGAAAGCGCACGGGGGTGCCATCGGGCACGGCATGGCCATTACGATCGACGATGACGCCCGTGCGCAGCTGCACGGTATCGCCCACGCGCAGCTGCGGCGGCGCAGGCGTGGGCTGCCCTTCAACGGCCTCACTGCCGACAAACAACGGAATGGACTGTGCGGGATCAGGCTCGGTCTGGCGCGTCAGGTCGTAGTTGAGTTCGGGCAGGCTGATCGGCGATTTGCCCGGCGGCGCGGTGTCGGCGCCCAGCCAGCGCACCGCCGCCTCGACAGCCGACGGCGTCTTGTCATACAGGGCCACCAGAGCAGAGAAGCGGCTCATCTCCAGCGCCGAGTAGCCTTGCGGTGGCCCGAAGATCAAGCCGACCACCCGCTTGCCGGCCAGCAGATCGGCACGCTGCCCCAGCAGCAGTTGCGCTGCGTCAGAAGCGGGCACGCGCGGATCAATGGCTTGCATCGCCAGCACCACCCAGGTGGCCGCCTCAAAAGACGACGACAGGTCGGGCGCGCCGGGCTGCTGCAACACAAAGGCACGCAATTCGGAAAAGCGCGTCGTGGTGATATTCTCGGTGGGCACGCCATAGGCCTGACCGATGGCGCGCCCGATCTCCGCCGACGACAGAGTGGCGCGCGGCGGACAGCCGGGACAGTCCTGCACCACGCGATCATCAGTGGCAATCAGGAGCGTATCTTCGGCAGACGGGCGGGCCGGCACAAACCGATCGAGGGGCGGGTAGAGCAAGGTGGCCGCGGCGTTGGCGATGGACAGCGTGGTGGTGATGCCGGTGCCGATCGAGGCTGAATCGGCGATGAAGGGTGTGACCACCTGGCCAAAATCAAAGTTGGGATAGAGGCGGTACTTTAAGCGCAGAATGCGTTGGACGGCGCTATCCACGCGCGCCTGAAAGGCCGGATCGGTGGAGTAGCGCTGGCGGAAGGAGCGGATGACGTCGCGCACCAGCGCCGCATTCTCGGCGGGGTCGGCCGACAGGTTGCGCAAGATCAGCAGATCGTTGCCGGCCTGAAACGCCTCCAGCGCAGCCTGGGTCACGGAGAACGTGCCGCTGGCCGAAGCCGCGTAATAGTCGCGCACGACGGTATCGCCGAACACATCGCCCACCACCAGACCGCCGGCATCCCGCCAGGCTTTGAGCTGGGGCAGTTCCAGCAGGGTCTGCAGCGCATCAGTATCGATACTGATGGGGCGGGTGCGCTCGCGGATGTTGCCGGCGAAGCCGCGAAAGCGCACGTTGGTCGTGAGCAGCGCATCGGCCAGGGGGCGGGTGCGGCCGGCGGGCGTGGCATCGCTGCCGGGGAGCACGCGCCAGAACGGCGGCAGATCGATCTTCTGCAGATCGTCCAATGAGCGGTCGATGGTGAACGAGTCATCGTCGAGACTGCCCTGCCCCGGGAAGGATTTGAGGGCAACGGCCAGCCGATCGGTTGAGCCGGCCCGCAGGCCCCGCACGTAGGCGCGGCCCAGCGTGCCCACCCAGTAGGGGTCGCCGCCAAAGACGTTGACGCCCGGGTCGAAGCGCGTGGTGGACGGCTGCACCCGCACATCGAGCGACGGCCCCAGCAGGAAGTTGACGCCCAACGCCGAAAGTTCCTGCCCGACGAGCCGGCCCGCATCCTGGGCGGCAGTTCTGTCCCACGTGGCGCCCAGCGCCATGTAGCTGGGCGCGGGTGTGAGGCCGGCGGTGATCTGGCTGTTGGGCGGGCCGTCGCCGTCCTGGTTGAGCGCCACCAGCAGGGGAATGGCGGGCGAAGGATTGGCAGCGCGCGGCGTCTGCCGACTGAGATTTTGCAGCGCACCGGTAAGGGTGGCTACTTGCAGCGGCGTGCCGAGGCCGGTCTGGGTGTTGTCGATGTTGCCGGCGGCGATGGACAGCACCACGCCGCCGATGCGGAAGTTCAGGATCAAGTCGGCCACATCGCTGCTGCCGGACACGTCGATGCCGCGGAAGCTGGCGATGAACAGCTGGCCCACTTTGGCTTCGGGCGAGAGGCGCGGCAGCAGCCCGGCGATGAAGGCTTCTTCGCCGCTGTCCTGCGCGACGGCGCTACCCGCCGTGCTCAATAGCAGGGCGAGGATCAAGAGGAGGTGCATCAACCGCAGTCGCCGGGGCATGCGTCAAGTATAGTCGGGGGAAGCGTCTGTGACAAGTGGCCGGGAAGTTGGCTGGCCGATGAGAGCGATCGGCTACAGGAGTTCGACGACACCATCCGAGCCGATGGGGTAGCGGCGGCCGCACGTTCCACACACCAACTGTGCGGCCTGAGCCTGCAGGACGCCGCGATCTTTGGGGCAGCGCAGGAGATCGATCGGGTTGGCAACCGGCGCAGGCGCATCGTCGTCGCCGGGCTTGAGCGACCAGACCAGATCGTAGTCGAATTGCCACGTTTGCGTCGTGACGTCGGTCTGGCCAAGCGCGGTCAACAGCGCCTCAAATTTATCGTGGCCGTAGGTCTTGCCCGGCATGAAGCGCGCGCCGGTGTTGATGCGGTTAGTCACCAGCAGCAGGCCGCCGGGCTTAAGCACGCGCACACATTCGGCCAGAGCGCGGCGCGTGTCGGGCATGAATTCCAGCGCTTCCAGGCAGCACACGGCGTCGAAGACGTTGTCGTCGAAGGGCAGCGGCACGGCGTGATGCCATACCCACGTCACGCGACGGCGATGCGCGGCGACGTAGCGCGCGGCTTCGCGCAGCATGCGGCGGGCATTATCCAGCGCAATGACGCGGCCGGTGAACAACGCCTGGTTGAACAGGGTCAACGGCAGCCGTGAAGTGCCGGTGGCCACGTCGAGCACCAGCGGCTGTGCCAGCCCTTGCAAGGACAAGGCCAGCGGCCGGCCCAGGAAGCGGGCATCGTCAGCGTCGTCGTATTGCTTGATGGTGTTGTAGCGCGTGGCGACGAGATCGTACAGCAGGGCCACAACGCGCCGGCCCAGGTAGGCGCCTTCGGCGATGATGAGCTGCCAGTAGAGGATGAGGCCGATGAGGATGAAAAGAGCGATCGGGACGAGAAAAGACATGAGTGTAAGGAGTAATGCGTATTGCGTAATGCGGCGCACGCCACTCAGCGCACGGCCAGGGCGGTGACGAGCATGACCAGCATCAGCCACAGGTGTGCGGCTCGCGCATAGGTGAGGCCGCGCAGCACGGTGGCCAGCAGCGCCTGCGCGACGAGCAGGCTGATGACGGCAAAGGCGGCCAGCGGCTGTTGACGCACGATGAAGATGACGATCAGAATCAGCTGCGGCAGGAGCAGCCAGCGGGCCTGCGCGCGCGCGCCCTCTCCGGCCGCAGCCAGCAGGCCGCCGTACGACGCCGATAGTAGCAGCGCGGCGACGAGCGAGAGCGGCGAGAGGCTGCCGCCAAAGGCGACGTGTCCCAGCAACCAACTCAGCCCCACGTCCAGCAGACCTTGCGCCCAAACAGCCGGCCACGCGCGCCGGTAAGTGAGCACGAGGCCAATCTGCACCAGCGCCAGCGCGGCCACGCTCAAAGCGAGCGCCTGCCAGCCGATGACGGCGCTGAGCAGAAAGCCGAGGACAGCGGCGAACAGGGCGCTGAGGACCGGCGTGCCGGCGACGGGCAACACCGCCGATTGCCACCAGACGCGCAGCCGCGCCCAACGTTCCTGGGCGCGCTGCGACGGCGAGCCAGCCTGAGCAAAAGGCACGCGAGAGAGATCGGTCTCGACGCGGATGGCACGCCAGCGCTCGATCAGGTAAGGCCAGTCGGTTTGAACCAGTCCCCACCATGACGTCGCCCACGCGCCATCGGCCAGCACGATGGCGAGGGCGGCGATGAGCAGATCGCGGCCTGACCAGACGAAGCCGCCGGAGGCGATGAGGCCGCACACGACGGCCCACGCCGGGCCAAGCCACAGCGTATGCGTCCGCGCCGGAATCTGAATCCGAAGGAAGTGGCCGGTTTCAACGTTCACGCTAGCGCTTTCAATGAACCAATGGTCTGTGAGCGGCAAGTGACGAGCATGGTTCGAGGTGCAATTATCAATGATCACGCGGATTTTGCAAAGTGGCGCGCAGCAGCAGGGCGAAGGGCGTTTTACGCGGCTCGAATCACGCCGGTTTGACGCAGCCAGTGTTCGGTCCGGCGCAGGGCCTCATCAAAGGGGACGCGAGGCGACCAGCCCAGCAGTTGCCGCGCCAGATCGGTGCTGAGGCGGGCGCGGCCGGTGAGGAAGCCGATGGAGTGGTGTGAGACGACGGCTGGGCGACCAAGCAGTCGGGTCAGCAGTTCGATGGGGGGCGCGGCCAATCGCAGCAGTGCCACGGGCACCGAATAGGCCCGGCGGCCCGCCATGGCGGCGTAGCGCCCGAAGAAGTCACGCCATTCAATGTCGCCGTCGCTGAGGGTGAAGGCCCGCCCGGCGGCAGCGGGGCACACGGCGGCCAGCAGATAGGCATCGATGAGATTGTCCACATACACGGGATGACTGAAGCCGTGTCCGCCGCCGATAAGCACGGGTAAATGTCGCTGCGCCAGCCGGACGGGCAGGACGGTCCAGGCGCTGCCGCGCGGGCCAAAGACCATGGCCGGGCGCAAAATAGTGACCTCAAAATCCGCCGTGGCACATCTCAAGGCGGCTTGTTCGCCCAGGGATTTGGTCTCGGCATAGGTGTACACGGGCCAGTGTGGTTGATCTTCGGTAATGACGCCGCCGGCCAGCGGACCATAGACGGCGATGCTGCTGGTATAAACGAAGCGGCGCACGCCGGCGGCCCGCGCGGCCTGCGCCAACTGCTGCGTGGCGGTGACGTTGATGGCATGGGCAACCGGTCGAGCAGGCGGACGCCCCAGCCAGCCGGCGACGTGAAAGACTACCTCACAGGCCGCAGTGGCCGCGACAAAACGATCGGGTTGAAGCAGGTCGCCGCTGACGATTTCGACCCGATCGCGCAGTGAGTGGATCAGGCCGGCAGGCCGACGCACGAGCACACGCACTCGCGCGCCTTCATCGACAAGGCGCTGCGCGAGGTGGCTGCCGATGAAGCCGGTGGCGCCGGTGACGAGGACGCGGCGGCCTGCCCATTCAGTCATAGACTTCAGGGTTGACGCAGTGGGGCAGGCGTTGGCCGTTGAGACCGGCGGCGAGGTTGGCGACGGCCATGGCGGCCATGCGATTGCGACTGTTGAAGCTGGCGCTGGCGATGTGGGGGGTGACGATGAGATTGTCGAGCGTCAGCAGTGGGTCGTTCAGATCGATCGGTTCAGGCTCGGTAACGTCGATGGCGGCGGCGGCGATGGCGCGGGTGGACAGGGCGCGATACAGCGCGGCCGGATCGACGATGGGGCCGCGCGAGGTGTTAATGAGGATGGCGCCGGGCTTCATCTGCCTGAATTTGTCGTCGTCGAAATAATGATAGGTGGCGGCGGACAGGGTGGTGTGCAAAGTGACGAAATCACTGTCGCGCAAGAGCACGGCCAGATCGGCATATTGCACCCGACCGGTTTGCTCGGCCTCAAGGTGACGCTGCGGATCATGATAGAGGATGCGCAGGTCGAAGCCTTGCGCACGTCGGGCGACGGCCTGCCCGATGCGGCCAAAGCCGATGATGCCCAGGGTGGCACCGGCAAGATCGGGGCCAAGAAAACCAATCGGGTCCCAGGTCTGCCACCGACCGGCTCGAGTGAACCGGTCGCCTTCGACGACGCGGCGCGCGGCGGCCATCAGCAAGGCCCAGGTGAAGTCGGCGGTGGCGTCGGTGAGGACGCCGGGGGTGTGGCCGACCGGGATGCGGCGGGCGGTGGCGGCCGGGATGTCGATGTTGTCGAAGCCGACGGCCAGCTGGCTGATGACTTTGAGTGACGAGCCGGCGGCATCCATGAGGGCGGCGTCGATGCGGTCGGTTAGCAGGCAGAGCAGGCCGCTTAGGCCGGCGACTTTTTGCGCAAGAAGTTCGTGGGGCGGCGGTAAAGGATCGGTCCAGAGGTCGATGTCGCACGTATCGGCCAGCGCCTGCAGCTGTTTCAGGCCGGCATCTGGAAGGGTGCGGGTGACAAAGACGCGGGGTCTGGTCATGCGGCAGTTAGAGCGTGATGAGGCCGCGGACGGCGGCCAGGGTAACGGCTTCGGTGCGGTTGGCGGCGCCGAGCTTGGACAGAATGGTACTGACGTGGAATTTGACGGTGCGCTCGTTGACGGCCAGTTGCTCCGCAATTTTGCGATTGGGCAGGCCCTGAGCCATGAGGGTGAGCACGTCCATTTCTCGGGGTGTCAGCGCTTCGATGGGTTTGTTGGGTCTGAGTGCCATGCCGTCACCTCCGGGTGATGATTGTGTGCGGCGGTGGTCGTCCAACGGGCGAAGCTGTCTGATGACTGGTGAGGGAATTATACGCTATGGCGCGGGGGTTGTCTATGGACAGTGCGAAGGGCGGAGGGACGCCTGTCGGTTGAGTATGGCAGCACTATAGGATCAGTATAGGATGATTATAGGATCAGTATGGGATCAATATGGGATCGTGTCGGGTGTTTATGTCATCCTGGGAACAGGCGGCGATGTAACAGACTGGGTCGGGCCGGGGCAGATTACCGTTTTCAACCGCCGGCGGGGCGTCCAGCGGGCGCAGCGGATCTAATCAAAGGGGAACCCGAGCCAAAGTGCGGGAAATTTTAAGGTTTCCCGGAAAATTCGCCCAAAAAGCGGCGTTTGTATCATAGCCAGTGTCATACCCTCGTGATAGAGTGAGGATGACTTCCACCGCTAACATCGGGAGGGTGCGTCATGCGGCCAGCGGCAGGAGAACGTCGGCCTCGGCAGCCTGTATGACTACGGCGCGAGATTCTACTCGCCAAGACCCGGGAAGAGGTTTTGGTAATCTTGGGAAAGCGTGGCTTGCTGGAGGGTCGCTGGGGTTGGTTAGAAACTCTCCCGCAGGCAGAAAATGAAGGCGGCCAACACTTGCGGCGAGCGAATAACTCGATTAACTTGGATCGTGGTCTTGGGCATGGCGGCTGGTCTCCTTGGCCGGAACCAGGTTGGCCATGCTCAAGCCATTTCGTGAACTTCTGAGTATCTGTCAGTTCAGCCCTTTCGCAAAATCGATCATCAGCGCGTTAAACTCTTGCGGTTTCTCTTCGTGTGGCACGTGGCCGGCATCCTGGATGATCGCCAACTTCGATCCGACAATATCCTGCTTCAACTTCGGCGCATTCGTCGGTGAAATCCACGTGTCGTACTCGCCCCATACGATTAGCGTCGGAACGTTGAGGTCTTTCAGGCGCGGGCCAAGGTTGTTGCTCATGCCGTCGCGCAGCAGCGCCAGCAGGCCCAAGTCCCAGTCGGGTGTTTGCAGCGCGCGGCGATAACCGCTCAAAACGTCGGGCGTCACACCGCCTGGATCAAACCACGCGCTTTTAATCGTCGCCGCATTGCGCTCACTATCCGCCAAAATGAAGCGGATCAGATGCTGGCCCCAACGTTGAACCCCCGGCAGTCCGACCAGCGCCGAAATCACACCGCTGTTCATGCCGCCATAGATCGCCGGATCGACCAGCACGAGGCCGCGCACGCGATCGGGATAGCGCAGCGCGAAGTTGGTGACGATGCCGCCGCCCATCGAGTTCCCGGCCAACACCGCCCGCTCGATCCTCACGGCGTCCAGGAACGCCTTCAAGCGATCGGCCTGTGCGTCCTGCGACATTGTCTTGTCCCAACCCTTGTCGCTCAATCCGAAGCCGCGCATGTCGGGCGCATAAACCGTGAAGCCGGCATCCGCGATCGGGTTGAGGTTGTTCCGCCACGAAAACGACGACGCGCCGAAGCCGTGCACCAGCACGATCGGCACGTCGCCCGTGCCCGCCTTCTGATAGTACATCCGCGTATCGCCCGCCTGCACGAACGCACCATTCGGATCGATCAACGTCGCCGGATCGACCGGGGGCGGCCCGTTCAACGGCAGCAAGTACGGCGGCACGAAGATGATAAACAGCAGGCTGCCTGGCAGGCCGAGCAGAAGTTTTTTCCGGCGGGACATGCGGCCCCCTCATGCGCAACACGTCAGACGTAATTTACTACAGAGCACGTGCCCGGAAGACAAGGACGTTGATGACCACTGAGGGTCGCTAATCCAGTCAGCTGCCTTCAGTGTGCATCAGCGTCCTTGATAATTGATGACTGTAATCACAGCGCAAAAGTCCCGCCGCAATCACTGCTGGACAAGCGCGGGTTCTATCACCATTTGTATGTGAGCCAGTTCAAGGGGCAGGCGATTTAGCCGTCACACACGCAAACCCCACTGCTCCCGGCCCGATGTGTGTGCCGATGACGGGCGTGATGTCCAGCGACCAGATGTCTCTGGCGGGCAGCAGCGGCTCCACGAGCTGGCGAATTTCTTCGGCGCGGGCGGGCGCGTGCGTGTGCACCAGCGCCACGCGTTCCAACGGCGAGCACTGGGTGAGCAGGTGAACCAGCTGGCCAATCGCGCGGCTGCGCGTCCGCACCCGATCGGAATCGGGCTGACCATCGTACATCTTGAGGATGGGCTTCATTTGCAACAGTCCGCCCACGCCCGCCACAATGCTGCTGACGCGACCGCTGCGCTTGAGGAACTCCAGCGTGTCCAACGCGGCGAAGACATGCACACGCGGGATCAACGTCTTCAGGCGCGCAATGATCTCCGTCATCGAACCGCCCACCCGCGCGATGTTGGCCGCTTCTTCCACGATGAAACCCGTGCCCAGACTCAACTGCCGCGAATCAAAGGCCGTGACGCGCACGCTCGTCGTTTCTTGCGCCGCCACCTTTGCCACGTTGACGGTCGCGCTCAGGCTCTCCGAAATGTGGATCGACAACACCTCGGTGGCGCCTTCGGCTGCCAGGCGATCGTACGTCTGCTTGAAGACTTCATGACCGGGCGCGGCCGTCGTCGGCAGCGGATCGCTCGTCGGCAGACGCGCATAGAATTCCGCGCGGGACATATCCACCCCGTCGCGATAACCCTGACCGCCAAAGTTGATGAACAACGGAATCACCGTAATGCCGAGCTCGTCGATGACCGATTGCGGCAGATCACAGGTGCTGTCGGTAACAATTCTGATCGTCACTTTGCGTCACACTCCACACGGGTTCGTGCCTAATTCCATTTCACAGGCCGGGGGCGCTCGCCCGCACAACACTCTGGCAGTTCCCTCAACTATGATTCTACCTCATTCGCTAACTGCGCTTTCAGATCGCGCTTCAGAATTTTGCCCATGGGATTGCGCGGCAGCCTCTCCATCAGCCACAGTTTCTTGGGTAGTTTGTAAGCAGCGATGCCCCTAGCCTTGAGAAAATCTTGAAGCTCAGCCAGCGTGACTGTCTGCTCTTTCTGGGGCGCGACCACCACGCAAATGCGTTCGTCGTCAAGCCGCCGGTCGGGATAACCCACCACCGCGACTTCGGCCACTTTAGGATGCTCAATAACCAGCGCTTCAATCTCTTCGGGCGCGATCTTCATTCCGCCCCGGATGATCAAATCTTTCAGCCGCCCGACGAATCGATATCGGTTCAACCGCTCACCTTCGCCGGCAATTTCGAACAGATCGCCGGTATAGAAATAGCCCTCGGCATCAAAACAGCGCTCGGTCAGGTCGGGGCGTTGATAGTAGCCGGCAAAGACCATCGGGCTTTTGATGGCCAATTCACCCGCCCGCTGCGGCTCGGTAATAACCTGCCTGGAGATGGGATCGATCAACTTAGTCTGGATTGAAGGTGCCACGCGGCATTTCCAGTCGAAACCGGGCACCCCCCAGCGCGGAAAGTACCGGGCGCGCTCGGCCGGATCGGGAATTTCACCGGGGCCGCTTGCCAGCGACATGCCTTCGTTCGATCCAAACAAGTTGACGATCTGGATGCCGTATTTCTCGGCGTATTGAGTCACCATCCAAGGGGACAGCGGCGCGGAACCGGAGCCGATGGTTTTGATCCGGCTCAAATCGACGCGGGCCAGGAGGGTCGGATTGAGCAGCAGCATATTCAGCAGCACCGGCGGCGCCACCGTGTACTGGATGTCTTCGTTCACAATCTGGTCGAGGAAGACCTGCAGGTTCAACGGGTGATGCATCACCAGCTTGCCGCCGGTGATTGCCCAGGGAAACAGCATGCCGGCAATCGCGGCCATGGCCGTCAATGGAAACGGATTAAGCAAGTTGCAGCCCGCGCCAATCTCGCACACATCAACCGAGATGTAAGCGATGTTGATCCAGTGGTTGTGACTGCGCGGCACGCCTTTCGGCTCAGCCTCAGTGCCGGACGTCCAGCAGATCGTCAACACGTCATTCGCGGACACCGGGTGATCGGCGAGGTAAGTCTGCACTTTCGAAGTCGGCTGCGGGTCAGCCAGGATGGCCTGAAGCGATATGACGTCCGGCGGCAAGTTGTCTCCCAAGGCCAACAGCACCTTCAGACTGGGGAATTCCGCGCGCAAGGCGTAAATCATGTCGAGGTGATTGAAGCCGCCGAAGTTTGTCGTCGTGATGAACGCCTGTGGCCGGGTGGTGCGCATAGTCTGCCGCAGTTCCAGCATGCGATATTGGACCGGCAGCGGGCTGATGACCGCGCCGATGCGGGCGCAGGCGAGATAAGCCAACACCAACTCGACGATATTGGGCAGCTGCACCATCACGATGTCGTCGCGGCCGATGCCGGCGTCGAGCAGCCCGGCCGCCAGGCGCTCCATCGCCTGCTCGACTTCGGCATAAGTCAAGCGCTGCGGCTGGCCGAGCGTGATCTCCGGGCGATTTGGCGGATCGACCAGTGCGATCGCCTCAGGTGTGGCCCGGGCGTTTTTCAGGAACAGATCGATCAACGTGTCTGTTCCCCACCAGCCTTGCCGGGTATATTCCTTGATTTGCTCCTCTGATACCAGAATCATTCTCCTTCTCCCTTGAACTAACGAATTTCTATTCCAGACCGGACGTTAACTTGTCGTGCGACGCGGCGGCCACGGGATAAAAGCGCTGGTCGTGCGCATGTACTCTTGATAGCCGGGCTTGGTCTTCGCCAGCGTCTTTTCCAGCAGGCCGACGCCAGACACTTTGATCAACAGCAGTGTCATGAGGATGGGACTGAAGATCGTCCACCAGCCGCCCGCGCTTAACGCGATTAAGTAGAAGCCCCACCACTGGGCGGCGTCGCCGAAGTAGTTGGGGTGGCGCGTGTAAGCCCACAAACCGGTGTTGAGCAGCTTACCCTTGTTATTCGGATCAGCCTTGAAACGCGCCAGCTGCGCATCGCCGACCGCTTCAAAGTAGAACCCGACCAGCCAGACGATCAAGCCGAGCACGTCAAGGAGCGTGAGGGTGTCCGGCGTTGGACTGTATTGCGCCAACAGCAGCGGCGCGCCGATGATAAACATCAAGACGCCTTGCAGCAGAAACACCTGGAAGAAACTGATCCACCAGTAGCCCGGGCCGTAGCGCCGCCGAAATTCCTGATAGCGAAAATCTTCGGGCTTGCCGTGATTGCGGCGATGGATGTGGAGCGACAGGCGCAGCCCCCACAGGGTGACGATCGCGCCAATCAACAGTTTACGGGCCGTAAATCCATCCGGCGTCAGGGCAAAGTACACCCAGGCCTGCAGCACGAAGCCGGCGCCCCAGAAAGTATCGACGATGCTGGCATTGCGAAGGCGCACGCTGTAGAGCCACAACAGCGTCATGAACACGACGACGACGCCAAAAGCAGCAGCGAATGTTTGCAGCATGTTAGCTTGCACTGGCTAACGCCAGCCCCCGTGAATACAACTGTTCGGCGCCCGACGCGACGGCTTCCATCTCGGCGCGCTCGCTCGTCACGCCCACCACCCGGCCGTCCTGCATTTGAATCACGCGATCGACGTACTGCGTCAGGCGCAGATCGTGCGTGACCATGATGCCCGCGCGATCCTGCTCGTGAATCAGGTTGGCAAACGTCTCCACCACTTGAAAAGCGCGTTCGGTGTCGAGGCTGGCCGTCGGCTCGTCGGCCAGCACCACGCTGGGATTGTGGATCAGCGCCCGCGCAATCGCCACGCGCTGCTGTTGCCCGCCCGACAGCTGTGACGGTAGATTGCCCAGTCGTTCGCCCAGACCCAGCCGCGCCAGCAGTTCCCGCGCCCGATCGCGCCCGGCGCGATTGAGTTTGTTGTTGAAGCGCAGCATCAGCTCCACGTTTTCCTGCGCCGTCAAATACGGCACCAGGTTGTTGGCCTGAAACGTAAAACCGATTTTCTCGCGGCGGAATTTGGCGCGCTCGGCTTCGCTCAGCTGGCTCAAGTTCTGCCCGTCGATCAGAATCTCGCCGCTGCTGGCTTGCAGCAGCGCGGCCAGCATCGCCAGCAGCGTTGTCTTGCCGGAGCCGCTGGGGCCGACCAGCGCCACAAATTCGCCCGCCTTCACCTGCAGCGACACATCGTTCACCGCATAGATCAAACCGCTGTCCACCTTGTACGTCTTCACCACCTGCCTGGCCTCTAGCGCAATCGTCATGGTTTCACCCTGCTTTCCTTAGTTTACTTGCCGCCTGTTTCCCTAACTGCTTAATCCCAACGCCCGCAACGGCTCAATCCGCAGCGAATAGCGCACCGACACCAGACCGCCGATCGGGCCGATGAGCAGCAGCGAGCCGATCGCGAGGGCCGTTGAATTCGCCTTGAACACGATCGGCACTGTCACCGGGAAATTCGCCGCCAGCAGCAGCGTGAAGGCCGCGCCGATGAAGACGCCGATGACGGTCACCACCGTTACCTGAAAGATCGAGGCCAGCGCCACGGTGCGGCTCGGCGCGCCGATGGCCTTGAGCATGCCGATCTGCGGCACTTTTTGCAGCGTCTGAATCTGGAAGAAACCGCCGATGACCAGCACGCCGATGATGAGCGTGAAAATGCGCTGCGTATCCAGCGTGGCTTGTTGCTCGGCGTAGCCGGGTGTCTTGCGGTACGCGGTCACGATGTCGGCGGTTTCCACGCGCTCCACCTGCTGCGGAATAAGCTTCAGCATCTCCTGGGTGCGCGCCGGATCGATCAGCTTGACGGCGAAGACGTTGTACGCCAGATCGCTGCCCGGCTCGCCGCCTTGCGGGCGAATGCGATTCCATGTGATGTCTGGGGCAAACACCGACGGCCGCAGGAAATACTGCCGTCCATCGGTGATGCCGGCCACCGTCAGGGTGAAGAACTTCTCATCGGTGCCCTGCACGGTCTTCAGCGTGATCGGGTCGCCGACGCTCAATTTGGTGCGCGCCGCCGTGTTGAGATCGATCACCACTTCATTCGCGCGGCGGCTCTCGAAGCTGCGGCCCTGGGTCACGGGCACGTCGCCCGGCCGGCCCGGCTCCACGCCCAGCAACGATACGTCCAGCGGCCGGGCGCCATCGGGCAGCACGATCTGCGCGCTGCTCACGCCGATCGGCCCGACGGCAGCGACTCCGCTCAATCGCGCCACATCGTTGAGCTTCGATCGATCGAGCCGGCTGGCGCTGACCTGCTGCTGCGAATTCTCCTGAAACACGATCAGATCGGCGTTGAGCTTGGACAGATACTCGATGTTGCCCGCGCCCAGCCCTTCGGCCAGGCCCGCCACAAACAGCACCAGCAAAGTGATCAGCGCGATCACCAGACTAATCAGCAGAAAGCGCCCGCGCAACCGCCAGATTTCCTTGAGTGAAAGATAAACAGCCATGTTGTCTCCATACTGCGCAAACCGCAAAACTTTACGCCTTACGTTTTACGCTTTACGTTTTACGCTTTAGCGTCCCCAATGTTTCCCGCATCGCCAAATTCGGCTGCCGCTCCCGATAGTGCCGCAGCGCCCGCTCACGCGCAAAGCGATGATCGATAATGGGGGCGGGATAATCGCGCCCGATCACGCAGCCGGCTTCACGCTGCTCGGCCGGCGACATCTTCCACGGTTCGTGCACCAGCCGATCGGGCACACGCGCCAATTCAGGCAGCCACTGCCGCACAAACGTGCCGTCTGGATCGAAGCGTTGGCCTTGCAGCGTCGGATTGAATACGCGGAAGAAGGGCTGCGCGTCCGCGCCCACGCCTGCCGCCCACTGCCAGCCGCCCGCGTTCGAGGCCGAATCGCCGTCGATCAACTGCTGCATGAAATAGCGTTCGCCCTGGCGCCAGTCGATCAGCAGGTCCTTGGTCAAGAACGAAGCCACGATCATCCGCGCCCGATTGTGCAGCCAGCCCGTCGCGTTGAGGCAGCGCATCGCCGCATCCACGACCGGGTAACCGGTGCGACCCGCGCGCCACGCCGCCAGCGCCTCAGCGTCATCCCGCCAGTGAAAATCGCGGTACTGCGCGCGCAGCGGCTGATCGATGGTGTGCGGAAAGTGATACAGCAGCGCGGCATAGAACTCGCGCCAGATCAGTTCGTTCAGCCAGCTCTCGGCGCCAGCTTTGGCCGTTTTATCTTGGGCCAGATCGATGGCGGCCCGCGCGCCCCAGTACGCCTGCCGGATGCTTAACGCGCCGAAGCGCAGGTACGGCGACAGAAACGAAGTGCCCGCCCGATCGAGCCGGTTGCGCCCGACGCTGTAACCAAAGACTGTTTCCTCCAGGAAGGCATTCAACCGATCGATCGCAACGCGCTCGCCGGCCGGCGGCAGCTCGATCGCGGCGTCGCCAAAATCGATCGGCAGCGAGTCGATCGCCGGGATCGAGAGCGGCAGCCGATCGGGGATGGTGGCGACTGCTTCCGCCGCCGGCTTGGGCAGCATCAGCCAGGCTTTCTTGAAGGCCGTAAACACTTGATAGGGCCGCCCGGTCAGCGTGACGACCTCTTCGGGATGATGGACCGTCACATCGTCAAACGTTTCGACCGGCAGGCCGTGCCGTTCCAGCGCCAGCGCCACACGCTGATCGCGCCGCCGCGCAGAGGGCGTAATATCCAGGTTGAACAGCACCTGCGCGGCCTGCGTCTCCTGCGCCAGTTGTTGCAGCACTTGCGCCGGCTCGCCGCGCCGCACGATCAGCCGTGAGCGGCGCTCGCGCAGCGATTCATCCAGCGCTTTCAGGTTGGCCACCAGCCACGCGATGCGCTTCTCGCCGACGCGTTCCGACTGAATCAACTTCGGATCGATCACAAAAACGGGCACCACTTCGCCGCGCTCAAGGCCCACCGCCAGCGCCGGATTATCTGCCAATCTCAAATCTCGCCTGAACCACACAATCGTCCGCGTCATTCTTCCCTCACTACGATCCACGAATCCTCACACAATCCACCCTTCACTCCTCACTCCTCACTCGTTACTCGTTACTCGTCACTCGTTACTCCTCACTCCCCACTCATTACTCGTTACTCATTACTCATCACTTCTCACCACCACCAACCCCTCCACCACCGCCTTCAACTTCGCCATATCGGGATGATCATACTGATTGCGGTTGTAGTGCACGAAGCGCAGCACCCCGCGCGCGTCGATGATGAACGTCGCGCCCAACTGCTGCATGTCCATGTCGGGGCGAACGCCGGCCTTATACTTGCCTTCCAGCGCAATGCGCGCCCCGGCCAGCGCCAGACCCGGATCAAGCAATTCCTTTACGCCCATCCGCCCGATGTGATACGTCTTATACGCCGACTGATCGGGATTGGACAGGCAGACGAT
The DNA here is from genome assembly GCA_964550855.1 of uncultured Anaerolineae bacterium. Classification (GTDB taxonomy): domain Bacteria; phylum Chloroflexota; class Anaerolineae; order Fen-1058; family Fen-1058; genus JAGOBP01. The sequence goes on along the minus strand of CAZKBQ010000015.1, from coordinate 11,364 downwards.
GTCGGGATTGCGCTGCGCGCAAAACATCTTCGCTTCATACGGCTTGCCCATCGTGACCGCCGCCACCTTCACGCCGTGTTCGATAAACCATTCCGTGTTCTGGGCCAACTGGTCCAGCATTTCCTGGCAGAACGGTCAGCCAAAGTGCCGCAGAAACGTCAGCACCACCGGCTTGTCCGCCCAGATCGACGACAGGTGAATCGTTTCGCCGTCGGCGTTGACGACTTGAATATCGGGGGCGACCTCGTCTAATTTAAGCCTGGCGGATCTCGTCATCATTACCTCGCTTATGCCACGACGCTGGTTCTGCGTCATTGATTACTTTTCACGGTGACTTCAGCATACGCCGGCTGGCCGGTCGTCAGCGCACCTTGATTGCGCAGCTTGAACGCGATGAACAACGGAATCAGCAGCAGCAGTGCGCCGGACAGGGCCGGGAGCGCATTGTTGAAGGCCAGCAGCCCGTTGCCCACAATCGGCGCGATGACGCGGCTGGCGCTATCAACCGAAGCGCTGATGCCCAGCATCCCGCCCACTTCGGCGCGATCGACTGACTTGGTAATCAGGCTCGTCAGCACCGGCGTGGTCGCGCCGCCGCCAAACGACAGGATCGGCATCACGGCGATCAACGCCAGCGGCGTCTGAACGATGGACATCAAGCCCAGGCCCACGGCCAACGCCGCCACACTCATGACCAGCAACTGCCGCTCGCCCAGCCGCTTCACCAGGCGACCCACCACGGCAACCTGCATCACCACACTCAACACACCGACGTAGGCCAGCACCAGGCCGGTCGCTTGTTCGTTGAAGCCCAGCCGAGACGCGGCAAAGAGCGCGAAGGATGTCTGGAACATCGTGAACGCCACACCGAACGTGAAGGTAATCGTCAGCAACGAGCCAATCGCCGGATGGGCGATCGCCCGCTTCAAGGCCATCAGCGAGAAGGCCCGCCGCGCGCCGGCTGCGCCACCTTTGCGCACCGGTTCGTGCAGCACAAAATACGTCATGACCATCGTCACCACCGACAAGCCGGCAGCCACAAACGCCGGCACTTGATAACCGTACGTGCTCAGCCAACCGCCGGCCGCCGGCCCAAGAATAAAGCCCAGACCAAAGGCCGCGCCGATAAGGCCGAAGCTCCGGGCGCGATCTTTTTCTTCGGTGACATCGGAAATGTACGCTTGCGCGGTGGAGAGATTTGCGCCGGAAAGGCCATCAATGATACGGGCCGCAAAGAGCAGCGGCAGCGAGTTAGCCACGCCCAGCAGGATAAAGCCGGTGAACGTGCCGAACTGACTGATCAGCAGCACGGGGCGCCGCCCCCACTTGTCCGACAGGCGGCCCAGAATCGGCGCGCCGATGAATTGCATAAATGAATACGAGGCGATGAGCAGCCCCACCGCCAGCTCAGACGCGCCAAACGACTCTGCATAAAACGGCAGCAGCGGCAAAATCAAACCAAACCCCAGCAAGTCCACAAACACAATCAAGAAAATCGGCAGTAAAGGTGACTTCTTCATTTTTCATTCCCCTGATGGCCCAAATTTCACTTCTCGCCATCAACGAAAGTAACTATAGCACATTGAAACGCTTTTGTCAAGTATTTGTATAGTTTTATTTTAGTTTCAAGATTGATCATGGGGAGACAGGCGGCCAGCTAACCGCCCGATTGCCCTACCCTGCCCATCGTCCGTCTTGCCCACTTGCCACCGTGCGGCCGATGCGCCGCCCCGGTGATTCACGGATCCGCAGCTCCGCTCGACCTCGTTCGCCACGCGCAGCCCGCCCAGCGACACCGCCGCCGTACTCTGCCCCGGAAAGACGCTGTCGCCCACCAGCCACAAGTTGGCCTCGATGCGCGGCGGCCACGCCGTAAACAGGCTGCGCTGCGGAAAACCGCCCACCATCCCGTTGACCCGTCGCGTAAACCGCTCAAAAGTCAGCGGCGTGCCGGGCATGACCAACCGCAGATGCGACTTCAACTTTGGCAGCGCGCTGGTCGCCGCGTCGATCAACTTTTCCGTGTAGGCCTGCTTGCGATCTTCAAACGCCGCCTCATCGTTGGCGAGCGCGTACCAATCGGCCGCGCGCGTATGAGTGGAAATAGTGATGGCCCGTTGACCGGCCGGCGCGCGAGTCACATCCCACGCTGGCGAGATTGATACGAAGGCCGAGTTGCCTTCGCCCAACGGCTGTGAGGGATCAACGACGATCTGATGATGCTCAACCGGATCGTCAATCGCGGCGGCGTCCACGCCCAGATAAGTCGTGAACGCCCCCCAGATCGGTTTGAGGTTGGCGACGCGCTCCGTCAACGACGCCGGCGCGTCATCGCCCAGCAGCTTCGCCAGCGCCCACGGCGTGAGATTGGCGATGACGACCTCGGCCTCAAACGCGCCGCGATTCGTTTCGATCACGTAGGAGCGCGCCTCGCACCGGCGAACGCGGGTGACGGTGTGCCGATACAACACCCGCCCACCATTGGCCGCCACCGCTTGGGCCAGCGTCTCGGCGATATTGCCCACGCCGCCTTCGACGTGCGCGACCCCGCGCCGGTACAGATCGAGCGCAACAGCGCCGTACAGCGCGTTGGCCTCTGAGGCAAGCGCTTGCGCCGCAATGAGCAGCTGCGCGTCAAGGAACGTGTCGAACAGGCGGCCACTCGCGCCCGCCAGATTAGCCCAGCGGCGGACGCTCATGAGGGCCAGCGGCGCAATCGGGAGCAGGTTGGGCCGCACTTTTGTAGTCAGCGACAACGCACTGTGCAGCGAATCGATCGGCCAGGCCGGTGCGCGCGCAGCGAATTCCCACACGGCGTCGGCGGCGCGCTCCTGCTGCTGCCAGAAGCGTTCGGCAGCATCGCCAAAGGCGCGGCGACGTTCGTCGCGCCACGCTTCACCCTCGCCGTAACGCACGATGCGCCGATCGGCAAGGTGAACCGTCATCGCCGGATCAACCGATCGGACCGGCCACGCCACGCCCAGTTTTTCGCCGACGATGGCGTGCGGGCCGCCCGGCTGAAAGCCGCCCACCAGCGTCGCACCTGCCTCAAAGCGATAACCCTTGTGGAAGAATGTGGCCGCGCAGCCGCCCGGATCGACATGGGCCTCCAACACCGTCACCTCGAAGCCGCGCTTCGCCAGCAGCGCGGCCGCCGTCAACCCACCCACCCCGGCGCCAATAACGATCAATCTCATAAGTCACCTGCCAACAAAAAGTGGGCCTCGATTGAGCGCATCGAGGCCCACCTCAGGCCGCGCGATCGTCCTGTGGTACTACCCTGTCCTTGACTGACCTTCTAGCCGATATTCGATCGCGGGCCAGAGTCGCCGGATGGGGGGAGCATCCGGTTTCTCCACGTCCGCGCCCTGCCTCGCTACGACGACTGCGGCGACAGGGTCACAGCCTTTTCCAGTAAAGCCCGGGTGCGGCGGGCGCGATACCAAAACATGAATCTCAACGCCGGCCTGATAAACAGCGGATCGAGCATTTTTCCGGCAAGGCCAAATGGCGGCTCATACTCCACCCGATCGGCCACCTGCGTCCCGCCGGCTTTCGCCGCAAAGGTGTGCGTGTGGCTCCACCGGCCAAACGGGCCGCGATGCAGCACATCGCGGAAGAACACGCCCGGCTGATGTTCCACGATCTCGCCGTCCCACGTCGCCACGGCCACCGGGCCGAGCAGCAACTTGAAGATCACCCGGCTGCCCGCACGCACCGGCGCATCGAAGCGGATCACCTTGACCCTGACCGGCGGCGGCGTGATCGCCGCCAGCGAAGCGGCCTCGTCGTGAAAAGCGGCCACTTCGCCCAGCGGCGCCCGCACCAGAAACGAATGCTCAAAGATCGGCATGTCTAGTCACTTCCCCTTAACACGCACCGGCACCGGCACCGGCGCCGGCTGCAGACGACCACCCAGTAAGTCACCAATCTTCCTGAGCACACCCTCAATCCACCCCATCACATGATCCATTCTTACCCTCTTCTTCCCGGGCGGGTTGCTCGCCCGCCTCTCGTAAAACGACAACCATGACCAGTCGCCCGGTTTTTACGCCGGCCGGCCCAGGAACTGCCGCAGCGTTTTGCCCAGTTTGAAGCGGCGCATGTACGAGGCCGCGTACTCCGCCGTAAACGGCTGAGGCTGCGCGACGAAGCGCGCCAGGGCATTGTCGCGCGCCGTGTTGTCCACCGCCAGCAGATCGAGCAGGCTGGTCGTCACCGGCGGCGCGGGGAAGACGGCCTCCATCACTTTCACGACCACGCGCAGCAGCGGCAGCGGAAAACGGATCAGCTTGCGACGCGCCCCAATTGCGGTCAGGGTGCGCCGTTCAATCTCTTCAAGCGTGAGGACTTCCGGCCCGCCCAACTCCAGTTCCTGACCCAGCGTCGTTTTATCATTCAATGACTTGACCACGGCGGTCACCACGTCTTCCACCCACACCGGCTGAAAGGCCGCCCGGCCATCGCCGATGATGGGATAGATCAGCGGCGAGATGGGAACCAGCTTGGCAAACGTGTTGGCAAATTCGTCCTCCGGCCCAAAGATCACCGACGGCCGGAACGCCGTCCAGGCCAAACCCGACGCGGCCACGTATTCCTGCGCCTTGCCTTTGGACGCCAGAAACCGATAGGGCAGTTTTGAATCCGCGCCCAGCTGGCAGATGTTGATGAACCGTTTGACGCCGGCTGCTTTGGCCGCGTCCACCACGTTGACCGTGCCGCGATAGTTGATGTCCTCGTAAGTGCGTCCGCCCTTCTCGATGGCAATGGCGACGGTGTGGATGACAGCCTCAACGCCCTGCATGGCGGCGGCCAGCGTCTCCGGCCGGGTCACGTCGCCCTCAGCCCACTCCACGTTCAGCCCGGCCAGGCGGCCCTCCGCCTCGGCCCAGCGGCGATCCCGCACCAGGGCCCGCACCGGCCGTCCGCCCTCCACCAGCCGCCGCACGATGTGACTACCCAGATAACCAGATGCGCCCGTAACCAGTATCATAATTCCCCCTGATTTCAGTCCGATAGCCGACACTCGCCACTGCTACTTCTTCCGCTCGTTCATCAGCCGCTCAATCGCCGTCACACCGTCTTGAACCGTCTCGCCCAAAAACACGCCCGGCACCTCGTCGCGCAGCCCGGGATGCTCGTTGAAGGCCGGCCCGCCAAACGCGAACACGGGCCGCTGATCGTGCGGCAGCGCCTGCAGCACCGCCTGCACGTCCTTTAACATCACCGCCGACTCCTTCACCGTGGAAGCCAGCACCAGCACATCGGGCCGAATCTGCGGCAGTGAAGTCGTCAGGTCTTCCAGCGGCACGGCCTGCCCCAGATACACCACGTGCCAGCCGCGCCGCCGCAAGAAGATCGACAGCAGCAGAATGCCCATCTCGTGCAGATCGGTGGGCGCGCAGCCAATGGCAATCGTCCCTGCGCGCGTGGCGCGTCCGTCGGTGATCAGCGCGATCAGCTTGCGGCGCAGATAGTTGGACGCGAAGTGCTCAGTGGAAATGGAGATCGCGCCATTGGCCCAGGCATTGCCCAGCTTGACCAGCACCGCCTCGATCACCTCAGTACAGACCAGCTCGATCGGATGTAGGCTGTAGGCCTGGCTCAAAATCTCATCAGCGGTCAGCTCATCAAAGTCCACCAACGCTTCATAGAGATCGATTTTAATGGCCTCCAGAGACCGCCCGGCCTGCGGCGCCTCGACCGGCCGCGTCACAGTGGGCGTGCCGGGTGCCTGATACAACTGCTTCTGCAGCAGCGCCGAGGCCCGGCTGATGGTCATGCCCTGCTCGATGTGCGCCTTGAGCCATTTGATGGCGGCGATGTCCCGCGCCGAATACAGCCGGTGGCCGCCCGATGTACGATCGGGCAGCAGAATGCCGTAGCGCCGCTCCCACGCCCGCAGCGTGGCCGGCGTCACACCCGTCTGCATCGTCACCGCCTTGGCGTTATAGGTGGGCTCATTAGAAACTTCGAGCAAGTCTTCCAGTTCGGTCATGGTTGTTTTCCTGTTCAATCTGAAATAACTATATCACGCTGCAATTTATTTGTCAAGCATTTGTATAACTTTTGAGCCGGTTATTCAGCCATATCGAATCGGAAACTGGACAAAAAGAAACCGATCGGTGCTCCAAAACCCGATCGGCCTCTGCTGCCTGAATGGCAATCTGCGCCGCCAGTCCATGCTGCCAATGCCTTTCGATCAGTTTGTAGGCCGATCGGGCGGGGGCAGTTTGGCGAAGAAATCGTCGTAGAAGCACTGTGTGTACGAATCGAGCAGCGCCTGCACGCGCTCGCGGTCGGGCGAAGCGACGATCAGCCCGGCGTGGCCTTTGCGCTTCATCCGCCACACGATCTCCGGATCAGTGTAGGCCGAGGTGTCCGGCCATTCTTGCCTCGCCAGCGAGATGATCAGCCCGGCGTAGTCGGCGCGGTGCGGCGGCAATTCGTAAGCGGCGTCCTCGCCGGCGATCTCGATGCGCGCCCACTGCTCCCACAGGTTGAGGCCGGTGGAGGCCTGCACCAGCTCGGCGATGTTGGCGCCGCCCACCCGTGCCGCGCATTCGATGAAGTAGAACTTGCCGTCAGCCTCGCCCTTCAAAAATTCGGCGTGAGTGACGCCGCGCACCAGTCCCAGCCCTTTGACGAGCTTCTCGTTGGCGGCGCGCAGCTTTTGCTCGTCGGCCGAGCCGCGCTGCACGGTGCGAGTGACGAAGACGCCGCCTTCGTGCATGACGCTGAAGGGCGGGCGGCCGTACTGATGGACTTCGGCAAAGACCACGTTCTTTTCCGAGACGATGGAATCAACGTGGAAGACCTCGCCCGGCACGAAGCGTTCCAGCACATAGTACGATTGCCGGTCGCCCAGCGTGTCCAGGGTGGGCCACAGCTCCTCGGGCGAGTGGATCTTCTTGATGCCCAGCGACGACGCTTCACTACGCGGCTTGAGCAGCCACGGGCCGGGCACGCGCGCCATGAACTCGCGGATGCGGTCGTAGTTGAGGATGTGGACGAAGTCGGGTACGAGGATGTTGCGGTCGCGGGCGCGCACGCGCATGGCCAGCTTGTCGCGGAAGTAGCGGGCGGTGGTGTCGCCCATGCCGGGGATGCGCAGATGTTCGCGCAGAGCCGCCGCCATCTCCACATCGTAGTCATCCAGCGGCACAATGCGATCGATCGGGCGGGTGCGGGCCAGATAGCTCACCGCGTTGATCATGTCCTGCTCGTTGAAGAGCGAGGGCATGTAGAACATCTCGTCGATGTCGTCGCGCGGCCAGTCGGCGTCGCGCAGCCGCTCCACGGTGAGCAGATACACCGTGCTGCCCTGGCGCTTCACCTCGCGCAAAAACGCCTGGCCCTTCTCGTAACTACTGATGCACAACACGGTCTTGTGCGGCAGCTCTCCCATGGCTTTCCCCCCGTTCTGATCCACGAATCGACCGAATCACGCTTTACTCATTACTCGTTGCTCATCACTCATCACTCATCACTTCTTCTTCCCGTGATGATGCCGCTTCATCTGCACCGATTGTCGCTCCACCCCGGTGAGGGGATGCGTGCGCAGATAATCGGCCGTGGGATACAGCCAGTGCAAAAAATGCGGCAGCGCTACGCCCCACGTGGCCTGATTGTGCCGGCCGCCTTCCATCTGCACATAGGTCATGTCGATGCCGCGCCGGAAGCCCTTGGCCGCCAGCTCGTCCATCAACTCCCACGTATCCTGAATGGCGTCGATGATGCCGTCGCCGTCGCGATCTTCCGTTTCGTCGCGGGTGCCTGCTTCCAGCCAGACGCGCAGGTTGCCGGGCACTTCGGTGTCGCGCACGCGGCGGTGCATGATGCGCGACTCCTGTTTGCGGTGCGCATCGGCGTCTTCGGTGCGCCACCAGAACGAGCCGGACATCACGCCCACTGCGCCGAACACGTGCGGGTGATTCCACGCCATGTCGAAGGCCATCAACCCGCCCAGCGACATGCCCATGACGGCGGTGTTCAACGGGCCGGGCAGCGTGCGATAGCGATGGTTGATGTAGGGCATCACCTCGTCCAACACAAACCATGCGTACTTGCGCGCTTTTTTGCCCAGCCCGCGCGCATTTGGGATGTCGGCGGTGCCGTACTCCTGCAAACGATCGCGCGTGGCGTGGATGGCAACGACGATCAGCGGCTCGATCTCGCCGCGCCCGATCAGCTCACTCAGCGTCTGCGGCAACTTCATGGCGGGCATGTCTTGCCCGTCGTTCACGTACAGCACTTTGTAAGCGCAGTCGCGATCGGCGGCGTAGCACGGCGGCAGATAGATTGTCACCGGCCGCGTGTTGCGGAGGTGCTTGGAGCGAAAGCGCTCGATGGTCTTGACGATGAGGGCGGGTCCCCTGGCTGCCATGAGTGGCAAGTATAGCCGAAGTTGCGACGCGGGACAATGGGCAAAGAAGATCGATCGGTTTTTTGGAAAATTGGGGCTTGACAAACTAATATAATTAGTTATAATGCTAATATAATTAGCAAAACGGGAGGAAACATGGTAATCAAGACTTTCGAGCATGAAAACAGGCAAATCGCCTACGACGAAGTGGGCAGCGGCCCGCTGGTGATCTGCGTCCCCTCGATGGGCGATCTGCGCCAGGAGTACCGCTTTTTGGCGCGGCAGTTGGCGGAGGCGGGCTATCGCGCCGTGAGCATGGACGTGCGGGGGCATGGCGAGACGGCGACGGGCTGGAACGATTACTCGGTGGCGGGCATTGGCGCAGACATGATCGCGTTGATTCGCCACTTGAATGCCGGGCCGGCGGCCATCGTCGGCACTTCGATGGCGGCGGGCGCGGCGGTGTGGGCGGCCGCCGAAGCGCCGGAGCTGGTGCGCGGCCTCGTGCTGATTGGGCCGTTTGTGCGCGGCGATGGCGCCCCCCTGCTCCAACTGCTGTTTCGCGTGATGTTTGCACGGCCGTGGGGGCCGTCGATGTGGGCGCGCTATTACCGCACGCTGTATCCTACGCGCCGGCCCGCCGACTTCGCCGAATACGTGGCCGCGCTGCGTGACAACCTGAAGCAGCCGGGGCGCATGGAGTCGCTGCAAAAGATGCTGGATGCGTCCAAGCGCGCGTCCGAGGAACGCACCGCGCATGTGGCTGCCCCGACACTGGTGCTGATGGGCAGCAAAGACCCGGACTTCAAGCAGCCGGAGGCCGAGGCGCAGTGGGTGGCGCAGGCGCTGCGCACCACCTACACCGTGATTGACGGCGCAGGGCACTATCCGCACGCCGAGATGCCGGATGTGACCGCGCCGCTGATCCTGTCGTTCCTGAAATCACTGGAGAAATAAGCCATGCCGCGCGCCGGTTTGGACAAGGCCGCCGTGGTCGAAGCGGCGGCGACGATTTTGAACACGGAAGGCGTCGGGGCGCTGACGCTCAATCGGTTGGCGCAGGAACTCGGCGTCAAGCCGCCGTCGCTGTACAACCACATCGACGGGCTGGCCGGCTTGCAGCGCGAACTGGCGATCATGAATGCGCGCGCACTGGGTGAGCGTTTCACCCGGGCCGCGATCGGCCAGTCTGGCCCGGCGGCTTTAATCGCCGTGGCGCGGGCCTATCGCGCCTACATTAAAGAATCGCCGGGGGTGTATCTGGCCAGCCTGCGGTCGTCGGGCGCACAGCAGCCGGTCGATGCGGAATTGAGCGCCGCCGAGGAGCCAAGTCTTCGCGTCGCGTTGGCCGTCATTGCCTCGTTCGGGCTGACCGGCGAAGAGGCGCTGCACGCGGCGCGCGGCCTGCGCAGCCTGGTGCACGGCTTCGCCACGCTGGAGATCGCCGGCGGCTTCGGCCTACCGCTCGATCTGGACGAGAGTTTCGAGCGGCTGCTGCAGATGTTTGTGCGCGCGCTGCAAAGGGAGCAAGTCTCATGAAAACGATCAAGATGATCAACCTCGGCGTTCACTTCCTGCTGGAGTTGTGCGGATTGGCCGCGTTGATCTACTGGGGCTTCAACACCGGCGCAGGGCTGATGAAGATCGTGCTGGGCGTGGGCGCGCCGCTGCTGGCCGCCGTGATCTGGGGCACATTCCGCGTGCCGAACGATCCGGGCCGGGCCCCGATTGCGATTCGCGGCCCGGTGCGGCTGTTGCTGGAAGCGGCCTTCTTCGGTGCCGCCGTCGTCGCGCTGAACAGCGCCGGTCAGCCGACGCCGGCGGCACTGCTGGCGATCGCGGTGATCGTCAACTACGCGCTCATGGCCGAGCGGGTGAGATGGCTGCTGCGGCAGTGAGCGTTCAGGGCCGCGCCGTCGGATCGATCACGAAATCGAGCGGACAGCGATTGGTATCCTGCCAGAGCGGCTCGCGCTTGATCGAGGGGTTTTGCGGGTACAGGCTGGGATCGATCGCCGCGCAGGATTCGTTGCCCGGCAGCGCGCCCGTGCCCCACGCCACCCCGTCGATCAGCTGATCGATCGGGCCGCGCAATAACACCTCGTCGCCGGCGTTTGCCAGCGAGAAGCTGATGTTGGGCGTGTACTGCAGATACGGCGACATCAGCGGCACGGGCACATCGCTGGTGAAGAATGCAAAGGCCGGCGCAAAGCCGTACTTGTCGTAGAAGCCGCGCGCCGTCGTCGCCACGTTCAGCACCTGCCCCGGCCCGATGACACTGCCCGGCGGGAACTGCCACATGCCATCGACGGTGAGGCCGGTGGCGCCCGGCGCGGCCTGATCGCCCAGCTTGTAGCCCGTCAGCGTCACGGTGACGGCGGTGGGATTGTAAACCTGCACCCACTCGCTGCCGGTCAACGTGCTGGTCGATCCCAGGTAAAACACCTTGCTGATCAACAGGTAATTGGGTGGCGCAACATAGTTGCGGGCGACCAGCGGGAAGCGCACGCGCGGTTGAAACGCCCAGTCGTACTCGAACATCGTCCGTAAATAGTCGTAAGCCGCGCCCGATTCCACCTGCAGGGCCACCTCGCGATTGACCTTGTTGCTGGTCTCCGTGCCGTTGAGGCTGCCCGCGTGCACGATCTGGCGTCCGCCCACGTTGAACAGGAACATCTTGTTGTGCAAGCCGAACAGCGCCGGATCGCCCAGGCGCACTTGCAGGTTGCTCATCAACGTCGGGCTGACGGCGCGCAGCGACTGGATGTAGCTGAGCGTGGCACTGTTGCTGGTGAGCGACGTGCTGTCGTCGAAGTAACGATCGAGCAGCAGCCGCACCTGTGCACCGCGCCCGGCCGCCGCGATCAACGCCTCCAGCCGCACGTTGGGATCGGCGATCGGGTTGCTGGCCGATGAGCCCCAGAACGGCGGCTCGCTCAGCTGCTGCGTAATCCGGGCCATGCCGATCACTGAATCCGGCGCAAGCCGATCACCGATTC